>CAYUJD010000017.1:21443-52668 GCA_964444975.1 uncultured Chitinophaga sp.
GTGTGAATTGTTTGCTCACAGATGACACAGATTTACACAGATATTTTAAAAAAAACAAAATAGCCCGGTGTTAATGGAATTTTTCAAATTAAGTGAATCTTTCTAAACTCTCCTACAGGGGGTCTGGGGGTTTAATCTGCTTGCGGCTTTTCAGCCTTTCTTTTTTTCCGGGTGTGAATTGTTTGCTTACAGATGACACAGATTTACACAGATATTTTTAAAAAGCAAAATAGTCCCTCATCATCGGGACTATTTAAATCGTTTGAGCCATCTTAAGTCCCCTTCAGGGGATTAGGGGCTGTAGTTGGGTTATTTCGCCTTTCTTTCATCAGAAACGGTCAGTTTCTTGCGGCCCTTGCGGCGACGGGCACTTAACACTTTTCGTCCATCGGCAGTCTGCATCCGTTTGCGGAAACCATGCACCGATTTGCGGCGGCGCTTATGGGGCTGATAGGTTCTTTTTTTACCTGGCATATTTTAGGTTTTATTCCTTTTACAAAATGCCCGTGGAGAAACGGGTGATTCAAGTCTGCAGGAGAATACCACTTCCCCTGTTTGTGAAAGGTCCGAATTTTGGTCCCGAAAATTCGGGAGGCAAAGGTAGGGGTTGGATTTTAGATTTAGGGTTTTAGATTTTAGATTTTTTGGAGAGCAGCTTTTACCAGGTTTTTGCGTCTTCAAGGTCTACATGCTCCGATTTTACTTCGGCGCCGAAAAAATTGGCGGCATGGCGGTCGAAATCAACGGTTGAATCTGTAGTATAAAAATGCCTGTCGCCGTTGAGGCTAAGTTGCCTTTCCATTTCAGGATGACGCTGAAGGTAATCAGCAAGGCTTTCTGCCACCATGCGGCCCTGCGAAAGAATCTGGATATCGGCAGGAGTGTACTCCCTTATTTTATCGTGTAACAGCGGGTAATGTGTACATGCCAGCATTATGGTATCGATTGCCGGCGACTGGTCGAGCAGCTGGTTAATATATTTTTTTACAAAAAAATCAGCGCCGTGACTATCATATTCGTCATTCTCTACCAGTGGCACCCACATGGGGCAGGCTTGCTGGTACACTTTCACTTCGGGAAAAAATTTTTCAATCTCGATGATATAACTTTTTGAACTGACTGTTCCGCTGGTGGCCAGTATGCCCACATGTTTCGAATCGGAATAGTTGCCGATGACTTCAGTGGTCGGTCGTATCACGCCCAGCACTCTTTTCTGCGGGTCAATTTTCGGCAAATCATTCTGCTGAATGCTCCGCAGCGCTTTAGCCGAAGCAGTATTGCACGCCAGTATCACCAGCGGGCAGCCCCGGCTGAAAATCCACTTTACGCATTGCAGCGTATTACGGTAAACGGTTTCAAATGAACGGGAACCGTACGGCGCCCTTGCATTATCGCCTAAATAAATATAATCGTACTGCGGCAGTTCATTAATTATTTCACGCAATACGGTGAGCCCCCCGTAACCGGAATCGAAAACGCCTATGGGTGTGGATGCAGGCATATGCAAAAATACCGGAGGCTGCCGCTCCAAAGGGCGACAGCCTCCGGTAAATATTTTAGTGTTTCTCTTTAATTATTTGGTTTATTCGGTGTAGTGTTGGTGCCAGTCGGCTGCGAAGTTTTTTGGTTGGCCGGTGTTTGAGTTGGCAATTTTACTTTCAGTTTTTCGGCCACCAGGGGCAGCAGGTCATCGCCCGGGGGCTGCACCAGCAGTGCTTCGCGGTTGAAAACATAGGTGTAACCTTTTTCTTTGGCTACATCGTTTATTGCCTTCAGCACTTTTTCATATACCGGCTGCAGCAATGCATTTTGTTTTGCATCAATCAATGCCTGGGCTGAGTTTTGCCAGTTTTGCAATTCCTCGAGAAAACCGGTCCGTTGCTTGGCCGCATCCTGGCGAACCACGAGCGGGGACCGTACGGTATCATTCACAATACTGTCGTAGCGTTGAAATTGAGACAGCAGGTAATTGTAGGTGCGGGGAAGTGAATCGTTCTGAAATGATAACAATAAGGTGTCAATCTTCTTCAGTTCAGGCATCAGGGCTACCATATCATCCACCCTGATGTAGCCCATTTTGTTCTGGGCCTGCACCGATCCGCTAATCAAACCAGCAGTCAATAACAAAATTGCAATAAACTTTTTCATTTTAATGTGTTGTTGTTTTATGAGTGTTTTCTTAGGTGTGAAGTTGCCTCTTCGGGAATCTTTAACATATTCAATAATCAGTTCCTGATTCCCAGTTCTTTCAGCACATCTTCACTCTTGTCCAGTTTAGGGTCGGCAAAGATAACAGTAATTCCCTCACTTTTATCCAAAATAAAATCGTAGCTGCGCTGCACGGCCAGCTTCTGTACTGCGTTGTACACTTTATCCTGCACGGGTTTTACCAGTTCCTGCCGCTTCTTGAACAAATCGCCTTCAAAACCAAACCGTTTACGCTGCAGGTCACGCAGCGCTTTTTCTTTTACAAACAGCTGGTCTTCTCTTTTTTTCCGCAAATCTTCGCTCAGCATCACCTGTTCGGCTTCAAAGTCACGATACATTTTATCCAGTTCAGCCTGCAGGTCATCAATTTCTTTTTGCCAGCCGATGGCTATATCATCCAGTTTCTTCTGCGCTTCCTTATACTCGGGCATTTTATCCAGTATATATTTTGTATCAATGATGGCGTACTTCTGTGCATCGGCTGCAAAGGATGCGAGCCAGAAGCTGCAGGCAAGAAGAAAAACTTTTTTCATATTGAAATGTTTTATAGTGAATAGAATTACCGGGCTTATTAGTGTGCGACGTCCGCCCGGATGAATCCAGCCGGACGGGCAACGGAAGTTAATTGTAATTCTGAAGTCAGGTTCATAAAAATTTATTCCGGTTCAAAGCCGAGCATGAAGGTAAACTTGGAGGCTGATTTAAGTCCCTGGCCGGGCCTGATGCGGTCGAAGCCGATACCGTAATCGAAGCCCAGCAAGCCGAACATGGGCAGGAAGAACCGCATGCCCACACCGGCACTGCGGCGCAGGCGGAAGGGGTTATAGTCCCTGAAATTGTACCACCCATTGGCTGCTTCGAAAAATGCAAGCCCGTAAATAGTGCTGCTGGGATTGGTGGCAAAGGGATAACGCAGCTCCAACTGGTATTTATTAAATATGGTAAAAAAGTTTCTTGCCTGCGATACATCGTCAGAAGGGTTCACGCCGGGGTTTGAATTTTCATAAATGGGATAACCGCGGTGTGCAATGATGTCGTAACCGAGCAAACCGAAATTGTTGGTAAGACCGGCATCGCCCAGCTGAAATCTTTCAAAAGGCGAAAACTCCAGCTTGCGGTTGTAGCGCCCCATAAAGCCATACTTAGCTGCCAGCTTCACCACAAACTGCCGGTTTTTTTCGGCGCCCATGGGTTTGCCCAGCGGAATGAACCACTCGGCATTGAAACGCCATTTGTGATATTCGGGATGCTTGTATGAATTATCACTGGCCAGGTCAGGATTCAGCAGCGAATAAGGCGGCGTAGCCTGCACGCTTGCCAAAAAGTTTGACCCGCTGGTTGGGAATATCGGGTTGGGCCCGGCTGAATTTCTCTGCAGTGCAATTTTAAAACTAAAGTTGGTTGAATTGCCGCTGTCGAGCCCCTGGAAGATGGGATAGTTCTGCAGCTTGTACTGTGTAAAGTTGAGTGTGTAAATAAGACTGAAATAATCGTCGGGCCACTTCAGCTGCTTGCCCAGCGATACGCTGGCGCCGATGGTTTTCAAAAAGCTGGTATCGGCTCTTTCTTTCAAAAAGCGGCCAGTAGTGTAATCGTACCCATTGGTGAATTTGCTTCGGTACAAACTAAAGGTCAGCGAATTTCTTTTTTTGCCGCCCAGCCAGGGTTCGGTAAAAGAAAAATTATACGAGCTGTAGATTCTTCCGTTTGACTGCACACGCAGGCTGAGCTTTTGCCCGTCGCCGGTGGGCAGCGGGTCCCAGGTTTTTTTATTAAAAATATTTTTTATGGAAAAATTGTTGAATGAAACACCGAGTGTTCCTGTAAGCCCGATGCCGCCGCCCCAGCCTGCCGACAGCTCCAGCTGGTCCGAAGATTTTTCTTCCAGCTTATAGTGAATATCCACGGTACCGTCTTCAGGATTCGGAATGGGGTTGATGCCGATCGTTTCCTGGTTGAAATAATTCAGCTGGGCCAGCTCCCGTTGCGAGCGGATAAGGTCGGAGCGGCTGAAAAGTTCGCCGGGGACGGTGCGCAGCTCACGGCGGATAACATACTCTTTTGTCCGGTCGTTGCCAAAGATTTTTATATTCTTGATTCGTGCCTGCGGGCCTTCCACGATTCTTATTTCATGATCAATGGTGTCGTTGTACACGGCGGTTTCTACGGCATCGGCCCGGAAAAACAGGTAGCCATCGTCCATATACAGCCCGCTGATGTCACCGCCTTCGGGAGTAAGCTGCTTACCCAGCCGCTGGTTCAGCACTTCAATATTGTACACATCGCCTTTGCGTATGCCCAGTATGGTATTAAGCACCGAGTCGCTGTACTTGGCATTTCCTTTCCAGGCGATGTTGCCAAAGTAATATTTGCGGCCTTCGTTTATTTTAAAATCGATGTTCACGTTGCCACCGGTAATATGGTAGGGTTTGGCTTCTTCAATCACTGCATCGCGGTAGCCGATGGAGTTATAATACGCAAGAATTTTTTCCTTGTCTTCTTCAAACTTTTTCTCATTGAATTTGGCTGATGAAAACAGCTTGAAGCGGAACCAGGGGTCGAGGAAGTTTTTTGTTTTAGTAGCAGAAAGATACCCCTTGTCACGCATGTACTGCTTGAAAGTCATCCGCGGGTTTTCGCCAAAGAGGGTGGTGTCTTTTTTGGGATAAAGGGTAAAGCGGCTCACTTCCTTGGTGCCCTTCATTTGTTTTTTCAGCTTCAGATCGGTTACCGTTTCGTTTCCAAAGAAGTTGATGTTATTCACTTTTACCTTATGCCCCTTGTCAATAGCAAAGGTTAAGGAAATGGAGTTGACAAAGCTGGTGTCAGGCTGTTGTTTGATGTCGAGCTTCAGGTTGCCGTAGCCCTTTTCAGCATAGTATTTACGGATTACTTCATCCGCATTGCGTATGGTGTTTTCGGTCACGATGGTTTGCCGGGCAAGCCCTATTTTTCCCACCAGTTCCTCCTGCTCGGTTTTTTTTATTCCTTTGAAATAATAGTTGCCAAGGCGGGGTCTTTCCATTACATGAATCTCGATTTCTATTTCGTCGCCTTTTACACTTGTAACAAATATCTGGATGTTGGAAAACAGCTTTTGCTTCCACAGATTCTGAATGGCACGGGGAAATTCATCGCCGCCGGGATGCAGAATTTTATCACCCACCTGCAACCCCGATATGGAAGCCACGATGGCCGAATCGAGAAAGAAAACCCCGGTGGTTTTAATGGCTGAGATGGTATATTCTTTGGGCCGGGTGGCATTTTTCCATGCCAGCAGGTTGGGGTCTACCGATGTGGGTTTAGTGGTATCTTCCTGGGCTTTCAGGTGTGCAAAAGAAGAAATGGCCACGATAAGCAGTGCACAAAACCGGGATAAAAATCTTTGCATGGTTGGTTGTTCAGGTCAGTCAATAAAGCCAGGATTACCCTGCCGGGACAGCCTTTGGCGGGGGCAAATTAACGGTAAAAAATTGAAGTGTTTGTTAAATAGCCGGTAGAAAAATCTGAGAGTTATTATCCTGGTCAAATAAGCCATAATAGTCATATAAGTCATAAAGTCAAGTGGGGCTATTTCGTTTGTTGGGATTTAGCTTTTGATGAATTGAAATCATACAGAAAAAGAAAATGACCAATATGACTTATTTGACCGGTTTGACCAAAATGAACCTTATGACTCACTGACCTCCTTTATCACCTGCTCGCCTGTTTTTCCAAAGCGGCGTTGCCTGCCCTGGTAATCAATGATGGCCTCGTACAGGTGCTGCTTGCGGAAATCGGGCCAGCGTACATTGGTAAAATATAATTCGGCATAAGCCAGCTGGTACAAAAGAAAATTGCTGATGCGGAATTCGCCGCTGGTTCGAATCATCAATTCGGGGTCGGGAAACCTGCTTGTTGTGAGATGTTGCTGCAAGGTATCCTGGTCAATATCCTCCACGGCAAGCTGTCCTTTTTTTACTTTGTGAGCAATGCTTTTCATGGCATTCAGCAGCTCCCAGCGGCCGCTGTAGCTAAGTGCCATGATGAGGTTGAGACCCGTGTTGTCTTTTGTGTAATCAAGGGCTTCGTTCAGTTCTTTGCGGGCATAGTCGGGCAGCATGTTCATGTCACCAATCACATGCAGGCGGATGTTGTTCTTATGCAGGCTCTCCACTTCATTGCGGATGGTGTTTACCAGCAGCTCCATCAGGCCTACTACTTCATACTCCGGCCGTTCCCAGTTTTCGGTTGAAAAGGCATAAAGCGTCAGGTACTCTACACCCACTTCGGCGCAGCCCTCCACAATATTTCTCACACTTTCCACGCCATGAAAATGACCATAGAGCCTGTCTTGCCCCTGCTCCCGGGCCCAGCGGCCATTGCCATCCATAATAATGGCGATGTGGCGGGGAAGCCGGGTTTTATCTACCTGGTCAAGTAGCTGTGTCATGATAAATTTCTGTAGTAAGCCAGCAGAGCAAAGTTATGAAAAACAAAACCCGCAGCAACTCCGCTGCGGGCCATACAGTTCGTAAATAAAACTATCTTCTGCCCCACACGGCTACTCTTGCTCTTCCTTTTTTAAATCCTTTTGTTTCGTACCAGAATTCAATTTTTTTAATACTGCGGCTGCCGCCGGGCAGGTCTATCACACGGCTTTCGCCTCCCTGTGGTATCCGGTTCCTGATAGAAACATCAAACTTATCGCCGTTTTTAAAATAAATATCCATATCGAGAATATGCACCGGGCCGTCGGTTACTTTCAGTTTTATCTGCCGGTAGTTGTCATTACCGCTTACATGTATCACATCCCGGTCAATCAGAAAATTGACTTTTCTGTCGCCGATAAATTGCCATGGCTGAAATGCGCTTCTCTCATTTGTAATAAAACTGAAGGATGCGAGAGCAGCAATGAAAAGGAAAGATTTGATTAAACGCATAGAAAAAAAATTTTAATGGTTAAAAAATGGATTTCTGACTCAGCAGTCAACCAGGAGATTAAGCTACGGTAAATAACAGAAATAAAAAAACTGCCCGCAGGCAGTCAGTTGATTTTTTTTCAAATCAATATGCCGATGGGCATTTATAGCTCTGCAGGTTGAAGGTAACATAGATAATGGCCGTGGCAAACTGGTCTTTCTGTTTGCTGATGCCCCGCTGGCGGCCGGGGGTGCCGATGGGTTCGCCCAGTTCATAGGAACGGTCGTGCAGCAGAAAGGCAGGCGATGGACTTCCATCGGGCAAGGGAGGAAATACTGATGGATCCACATAGGTTTTGCTTACATCATCGAGGTAATCGGTATTGGTTACCCGGTGAACAATTTCAAAGCCGATATTGATGCGTTCATTGAAAGAATATTTTACACCGGCGCCAAAAGGAATGCTCAGCGCCATGGAGCCATAGGGTTTGCGGTCGGGGTACAGGCTGGTTCCCTGCCCCTCGGTATTCAGCGGCCGCAGAAAATATTTTTGCCCGGCCAGCATGGCAAACGGATCGTAATTGAACACACCGGCGCCAAAAGTGATGTACGGTGTGAAGTTATATCCCGGCTCACCCGGCATAAAACGGAAGAAATTGAAATCACCCTGCACGGCCAGTTCCCACACATTGGAATTGAAACTGAGGTTGCGCTGCAGCATGTAGGAGTTATGCGTATTGTAAATATCAGAATAACCCAGCTGCGCAAAACTTGCCCCCACCCTGACGGCGATATAGTTGCCAAAATTTTTCCTGAAAAATGCGGTGGCAGCAATTTTAGGCCTGTTCAGATGAGCCCGGGTATTCAGGTCGCCAAAGTAATGACCGGCGCCAATACCAAATCCGAATTCACCTTCCTGTATTACCGCTTCTTTTTGTGCAGGCAGTAAAAGCGGGGCAGTGCAAATAACCGTCAGCAGAATAATAACCCGAAACATGATTGCAAAATAAGAATTCAATTGGTTAAAAACGAAAAAAACTACCACGGATTGCACAACTAACCGCTGATTTCACGGAATGTTTGCAATGAAAAAGCAGCTCTCTGGTTAAATCCGTGAAATCCCTGTCCATATTTTGCTCCGCGATTCAATTACGCTTATCCAGGCCCCAGGTAAGTTTGTTGTGCAGGGTTTGCAAAAAATTATTCTCTGTCAGCCGCACAAGATTCAGCAGGAAGGACTCCTTTCTTACGGCCAGCTGTACATTTTTGCTTACTATTTCCCTGCGGCTGTCCAGCGCACAGATCACCTGTTCGGTGCGGCTTTCAATTTCGAAGGAAATAATATTGGTGTCGGGCACCAGTATAGGCCGCACATTCAGGTTATGCGGCGCCACGGGAGTGATGATAAAGCTGCCCGAATCGGGAAACACAATGGGGCCGTTGCAGCTGAGCGAATAACCGGTGGAACCCGTCGGTGTAGCCACTATAAGGCCATCGGCCCAGTAGGTATTTAAAAATTCTCCGTTCAGGTAGGTGTGAATTTTTATCATGGGCGCCGTATCCCGTTTATGAATCGAAAATTCATTCAGTGCAAACGGCACATGACCAAACATGGAAATACTTGCATCCAGGTGAATCATGGTTCTTTTGTCAATCACATAGGTTTGGTTTTTTAGTGCCTTTACTGCAGCGGCCAGTTCGTTGCGGCCAATGCTGGCAAGGAAACCCAGCCGGCCGAAATTGATTCCCATGATGGGGATGCCTTTGTTCCGCACCAGTGTCACGGTATCCAGCAGGGTGCCATCGCCACCCAGGCTGATTACAAATTCGGTGTCTTCATTCAGATCTTCGGAAAGATAAAACGTGGACGTATCCGCCGGCAGGTTTATGCGGTCTTTTATTTCTTCAAAGAAAGGGAGAAAGATTACGGATGAAATTTTTTGTTTTGCCAGCTCATCAAAGAAAAACTGAATATCGTTGCGCTTATCTTCTTCCAGAACACGGCTGTAAATGGCAATCTTCATACATCGGGAGGAGGTTCAGTAAAGGGTCCTTCTGTGTAAATATAGCCCGTTTTGACCTAACTGGTTAAAACTCCACTCGAGCTTTACAGTGAAATCATAATGGGTGATAATGTCAAGACCCACACCGCCGGAATAGAGCATGCGGTTGTTAAGCGAATTCTCCCCGGGTTGCGGATGATGCATGTATCCGGCGTTGGCATACAGCTTTGCATAAATGCGGAAAGGAACCCGGTAGGGCAGTTCATCTTTTTTTCTTTTTACATAAAAATTTAAATGCAGCATTTCTTTTGAAAGAGAGGCTTTCAGGTAGCCACCGGCCATTCCGTCCACCACATAATACTCATACCCCTGCATGTAAAAATCGTTGTACCCCAGCAGGCGCTGGTTAAAGTAGGGCTGACGGAAAGGAAGCTTCACCGTGCCGGATGCCCTGATGCCGAGATAGGTATTGTTTGCAATTTGCCAGTTGCCGCTGGCTTTCACGTTCAACTGCCAGAGGTCAATAATTTTATTCAATCCTTTTTTTACAAACTGCACTTCGGCCGTGTACCCCTTCAACGGGTAAGGAATATAATCCACATCATTAAAATTCACCTGGTAATAAATTTCAGGAAAACCGATTTCGTCTCGGCCGTTTTTAAAATAAGCCGGGTTGAGCGCCACAATGGTATCGGTTACATTTTCTTCGGCATATGCAACGCCGAAGCGATGACGGGTGTGAACGGCAGGCCGGTAAGTAATTTCGCCAAATGCTTTAAAAAAAGAACGGACGTAATGACTGGTATCCTTGAAAAAAACCTGTTTGTTATTAATGGTATTATAATTCAATTCCCTGTTTTTACCAAGTGCAAGGCCCATGTTCATTCCCCATTGCATTTTTTTATCCATATAGGGCCGGTCGTAGCTGAGCGAAACCTGTTTGGTGTAGCCGTTCATGAGCCACAGGTTCAATTTATCATTATGACCGGTGGCGTTGTTGTATAAAAGTTTTACACCATAGTTCACCCGGTCGAGGCGACCATGCTGCTCCACCAGCCACTGGTTCAGGTTGCGGTCCACAAATTTGAAATAGGGAATGGGAAACAGGTACCAGCGTTCTTTTACTTCGATGAGAATATCCACGCTGTAGCCTTCAAAACTTTTAAGTGCTACCATCACTTCATGAAAAAGCAGGGTATTCATCAACTGGCGGCGGGCTTCTTCAAATTTTTTTACCAGCGCCGGCAGCACATACTGATCACCGGGTTGAAAGGGAAGTTCACGCAGGATGATAATTTCTTTTGTTTTCCTGTTTCCGCTGATATGAATATCCCGGACAGTAAACGGAACATCTTCCTGAACAGGATTTTTTAAAAGAGTGGAAATACCCGGATCAGCAATTACTGTATCAGGCAGACCGGGCTGGCCGGATAAAAATGTTACCGGTAAAAGTGCCGGTATCAGCATCACATAAATTTTCCTCATCCGCTGCATAAGCCGTGGGCTTGAAATCAGGTTACAAGATAAATGATTTAAAAAAATGAAAGAATAGAAAAATTCACATCACAGCCTGAGGTAATTCATCAGGTTATCATAATTGCTGCGCAGCTCATTTTCATACAGTTCTTCGCCAAAATAATACTTCACGTTGTATTCATAGCGCTGGAAAGTGGCAACGATATCTGATACTTCCGTTTTGTTGAGCTTGATAGTAACCTGCATTATTCCGGTACGGGAATCGGTATACGTATTGAGTTGGGTTATCTGTGCATCGTTTGTTTCCACCAGGCGGCTTATTTCGCTGAAGGAATAATTGTTGCTCTCCATTTCAAGTACAATGAGGCCACCGGGATCTTTTACATTCACAAATTCCGAAGCCTGCCTGAGCAGTTCACGGCCGCTTACCATGCCGAGCAGTTCTTTGTTTTCGCCGGTAACGGGTACAACGCTCAGCCTGTTTTCCACGGCTACCTGCAGCGCTTTCAGGAAATGATCATTTTCATTTACCGCAATAAGGGGAAAGTGTTCTTTGAACTGGCGCAGTTCGGCCGTATCATCGCTTACCTGCAGGAGGCTATCTTCACTTGCAAGGCCTGCAAACTTTTCTTCCTCGTCAACGGCCAGGTGCGAAACATGACAGTCATTCATCATTTGCAGGGCATTGAAAACCGTGTCGTGCAAATGAAGTACAGGTAAGGACGGCGATATCAGCTCACGGGTTAACATGGATAGCGGCATGCAGCTATGAGACAGCAACTCTCAGGCAACTGTTGCAGGCTCATTCAGCTTTTTCAAAAATTTGTGCAATATAATATTGAACTCGTCGGGCACTTCCATCATAGGCGCATGCCCGCATTTATCAATAAAATGCAATTCGCTGCCGGGTATCAGCCGGTTGAATTCACGTGCTACAAAGGGAGGCGTTATATTGTCATTATTGCCCCATATTAATAACGTCGGCTGACGGATTTGATTGAGTTCCTCGCCCAGATTATTTCTGATGGCACTTTTGGCCAGCGATATTATCTTGATGGCTTTGATGCGGTTATTTACGATTCCGTACACTTCGTCCACCAGTTCTTTGGTGGCGGTTTTCGGATCATAAAAGGTCAGTTCGGTTTTTGTTTTTATGTATTCATAATCGCCCCGCTTGGGGTAGCTGTCACCCATTCCGTTTTCAAACAGGCCCGAGCTGCCGGTAAGTATCAGCGATTTGATGCGCTCAGGATGCTTAAGCACATGCACCAGTGCCACATGCCCCCCGAGAGAATTGCCCAGCAGGTGAACATTTTTATAATCTTTTGCTTCCAGGAATTTGTGTACATATTTTGCCAAACCACCAACCGTGGTATGCAGAATGTCGAGCTCAAAAAGGGGTAGTACAGGGATGATAACCTTATTGTGATGACAGAAATATTCAACCAGGTCTTTGAAATTGCTTAATGCGCCAAACAACCCATGCAGCAGCAGCAGCGGTTCTCCCTGGCCTTCTTCCACAAACCGGAATTTATCCTGTTGTTTTATCTCGTAGGACATAGCAGTTTCCCCGGCAATTAATTTTTGCTAAAATAATTGATTTGCTGCAAAGTTGCGGGGTTAAGCGACTGCGACTTTACAAAATTTAACCGGCCACAGGTATCTGGCTTGAGACAGAGCCAAAGAATTCTTCAAGGTCATGAAACATGTTTTTGAAAAAAGGGATAATTTTTCCCAATCCATCCATCAGCTTTGGCCCCCATGGCTGAATATAGGAGTAAGTAACCGATTCTTTTTTTGTTTCAGTGGTTATCAGCTCCACCTGGTCGACATAAAAAATGATGATGCTGAAAATCAAAATATATAAAGCCGTGTATAGTAAAATTCCTCCCAGGCGGTTGATCCAGCCCAGCATGGCAAACTCCACACTCTTCTGCAGCAACCCGGCGCCCCAGCGCACCAGCAGCACTACAATGAAAAAAACCACGGCGAAAGAAATTACCGGCAGCCATTGGTCAGAAATTTTTACAGCCTTGCCGATATAACCTGCAACTACCACGGAAAGCTTCATGGCAGCTGCCAGGCCAATGATAAAAGCGATTACTGAAAACACGGCAATGATGAGCCCCTGGCGAAAACCCTTGATGGCCGCCAGGATGATTGCTACTGCCAGGATGATGTCAAGAACCATCAGTAAATTTTAAAGAATAACGCCGCCGTTGTTTTGTTACTATGCAGGAAATGGTTAATCCTTCGACAAAAGTTTTTTCACCAGGGCTGAAATGGTTTTGCCGTCGGCTTTGCCTGCCAGTTTTTTTGTTGCCACCCCCATCACTTTGCCCATATCGGCCGGCGAAGCGGCGCCCACTTCACTTATGATGACAGTGAGTTCAGCCTTCAGTTCATCGGCAGAAAGTTGTTGGGGTAAAAATTTTTCAATCACTTCAATTTCTTCCTGCTCTTTTTGGGCAAGGTCGTTGCGGTTTTGCTGCCGGTAAATTTCCAGCGAATCTTTACGCTGTTTTACCAGCTTTTGCAAAAGTTTTATTTCGTCTTCTTCCTTCAGTTCGCCCCGGGTTGCCGGAGCGTCTTCCGATGTTTTTGCCAGCAGGATGGCAGCTTTTATTGCCCGCAGGCTGCGCAGGCTTTTTTCGTCTTTGGCCAGCATGGCGGTTTTTAGTTCACTCATTACTTTTTGCTCAAGACTCATAGACATGTGTTTTTGATGACTGTTTTCAGTATAGGATGTCTGATTTCGCAAATCGGAACTTAGAGGCCGGAAAGTAAGTAATATCTTGTTTGTTCTTTTTTACTTCAGACTTCAGACCCTCCTTCGCAGATTTATCCAACGAGGCTTTTGCAAAGTTGGAAGCTACGGAGGGCAGGTTTCTGACTTCCGACTTCCGGTTTCACGCTTTACTTTCTTTCAACTGCTTTTCCCTGAACTTACGATAAAAACTGTGTGCAAACTTTTTCATGTCATCGGTGATTTCTTTGTCATTAGTTGCCCTGTCGAAAGTATCGGCCATGGTCATCAGGGTCTGGTAAAAAAAATCGGCCATTTCATCCACCATCATTTCTTTTGTCCACAGGTCGATACGCATGGCAGTTTTTTCGGCGCCATCCCAGAAAGCAAGCATCATGGCCTTGGCTTTTTGTGCCTTTTCAATTGTGCTGTCCGATGCCTGCCAGCTTATACTTTCCGGTACACGATCATCGTTCAGCTGTACAGCTACGGTTATTGTCGAATTTTTCATTTTGTTTGTTTCAATAGTGGCGGCAAAAATAACCGAAATCAGCCGAAGGCTTTTAAAACAGATTTCCAGAGTTGTTCAACGGTTTTCTGTGGGGTAAATAGTGAGGCTGTCTTCTTTCCTTTTTCAATAAGCCGCTCACGGAATTTTTCATCGGTATAAAGCTGAATCATTTTTTCGCCTAATTCCTTTTCATTACCGGGTTCAAAGTACAAAGCAGCGTCACCCGCTATTTCATTTATGGCAAAACCCGGAGGTGCAATTACCGGCACAGCTGCCTGCATGGCTTCCAGGGCCGGGATATATTGTTCATCTTCATCAAAAGGATACACCGCCGCATAAGCCGAAGCGGTGAGCAAAGCTTTTAGCTTTTCATTGCCGGGCAATATAATTATTACATCGTTCCTGTATTTATAAGTACTGAGGCTTTTTTTTATTGCAGGAGTAGCAAGCATCAGCAGCAGCAATTTCATCCGGCTGCGCTGCCTTTTTTTAAAAAAAGAATAGGCTTTCAACAGGAGGGTGAGTTCATGAAGCCCGGGTTGTAAACCATTATATAAAAAGTATTCATTGCCGCCGCTGTGTTCCTGTTTTACCAGTTCTTTTGTACTGAAATCCACCGGCTGAAAACAGGAGCCGGTAGCCAGATACAGCACCGAAATTTTTTCAGCCGGCAACCGGTACCGGTAAATCATTCGTTTTTTTACCGATTCACTGGTAACGGCCAGCGACCCGGCTTTCAGCAACTGGATTCGCTTTATTTTGCGGTGGTTTGTTATTACCAGGCATTGCGGCATCGAAATAGCGGGTAAATAAGCCTGATCAAACGAAATCAGTACATCCGCCTTCGTTTTTATTAAGGCCCCGGGCAGTTTTAAATCCCACCAAAGTTGTTGAAACAACGAGTTTGATGATTGAATCAATTTTATTTCGACATTTGCAGCAGCAAAAGCTCTTTCGGGAAATGCATCGCTGAAAATAAAAAACCGGTGTTTCGGTTGCCGGTCTGTAAGCAAAGAGATAGTTTCAACGATATTTTTTTCAATGGCTGATTTTTGTATAGAACGGGCTGCAATTGCAATATTCATAAACTACAAAGATAACTGAAGCCGAATGGCGCTGGAAAACTTCCGTTCTGTAGCCGGGTATTTCTTACAAGAAAAACACTGAAAAGCTGATTGCGACAAATCGCATCGCATCCGGATTTTTAAATCCTGTTTTTACTTTTAAAGTAAAATAAAAACCTGATTTTATTTCAGGGATAATTGCTTATTTATAAAATATAAAATGCGGTAAAATAACAGGCAGATTTACAATTGTTTTGAAAATTGACAGCGTTTAGATTTGTTGGCATAAACCGGGATATGATTCCCAGGACACTGTTTTATGAAGCAATACGAAGCACAGGCAACTTTCGGTTCAGGTATTTTTCCGTAACAAATTCTTTCATAAAACATTATTGGTATCAAATTTGCGATATTAAGCAGCGAAAAATTATTCAAAAAAGCTCTTGTTATAAACGTATTGCAACAGATCAGAAATAAAACATGCGTGCTGACCTATGAAAAACTATCGTTACCGGAGTGCAGGATTTGGTGCTGAAGTTAAAAAGGTAACGGGTCTTCTGTCCGTCATCTATCAGCTTCTGATTTTTAAACGACCTCTTAGGTGGAAGAGGATGGTGGCTTGTAAAAGGGGCCTTGGTTCGGGGCCCCTTCTTTTTGCTGGCACTTAAATCAGGACTTTCAACAGCTTCTCTTCAAATTTCAAATAAAATGACACCCGGGTCAGTAAGATTTCAGGCTGAAGTCATACACATGTCATCTGACATCAGACTTCAGACTACTTTTTCTACATTTGCTTATTAATTACAAATAATGGAATATAATACAACCCGGAATGCCCTGGCGATGCGTGAATATGGCCGCCACATTCAGAAAATGATTGAGCACCTGCTCAGCATCGAAGACCCCGAACGCCGCCAGCGGAATGCACAGGCTGTGATTGAACTGATGGGTTTCCTGAATCCGCACCTGAAAAACGTAGAAGACTTTCGCCATAAACTGTGGGACCACCTGTTCCTGATATCCGACTTCAAGCTGGATGTAAAATCGCCTTACCCTATTCCTACCAAAGAAACACTGAAAGCAAAACCCAAACCGCTGCACTATCCCAAACGGTATCCCAAATATTCCCATCTTGGCAAAAACCTTGAGATGATAATTAAAAAAGCGCTGAAAGAAGAGAATCCTGATAAGCGTCTCGGCTTTGCCAATGCCATTGCGTATTACATGAAACTGGCCTACAACAACTGGCATAAGGAAACCGTGCATGATGATGCCATTCAAAGCGAACTCACCGGCATCACCGACGGGCAACTCACCTTTACCAACACGCCATTTGTAAAAGCTTACCGGCCGCAGCAGCAGGACGGCAGAGGCGGATACGGAAAACAAAGAGGAAAATTTCAGCAGCGTGGCGGCAATGGAGGCAGGCGACATGATGGCCGCGGTGGTGGAGGTGGTTTTAAAAAGAAAAGATACTGAACCCCAGGCCCACTGAAGGGGGCTTTTTATTTTTGCTACCTTATCTTACGCAAATAAAATCTTACTTAATAGTTGCCTGGAGGTCTTTATGTATTCTTTTGAAGTTACCGGCGGTAATAAACTGAATGGCGAAATTATTCCTCAAGGTGCAAAAAACGAAACGCTGCAGATCATCAGCGCTGTTTTGCTTACGCCGGAAAAAGTTACCATCAGCAATATTCCCGATATACTGGATGTAAACCTGCTGATAGAACTGCTGGGCGAAATGAACGTGAAGATTGAGCGGCTCCAGCGTGACACCTGTATTTTCCAGGCCGATGATGTGAATATTGATTACCTGCACAGCGATACTTTCAGAAGAAAAAGCGGCCGGCTGCGTGGCTCGGTGATGCTGGCCGGGCCGATGCTTTCAAGGTTCAGAAAAGCATTTATTCCCAAACCCGGCGGCGATAAAATCGGCCGCAGAAGGCTCGATACACATATCATCGGCTTCGAAAAGCTCGGCGCCGAATTTATTTACCACGAAGAAGATGGCTTTTTTCACCTGGATGCACCGATGCTGCATGGGGTAAGTATGCTTCTTGATGAACCTTCAGTAACCGGTACTGCCAATATCATCATGGCTGCCGCGATGGCAAAAGGAACTACCACGATTTACAATGCTGCCTGCGAACCCTACATACAGCAACTGTGCAGGATGCTGAACCGCATGGGCGCCAGGATCAGCGGCATTGGCAGCAACATGCTTACAGTGGAAGGGGTCACATATATCGGCGGCACAGAGCACCGCATGCTGCCCGATATGATTGAAGTGGGTTCTTTCATCGGTCTTGCCGCTATGACGCAAAGTGATATGGTAATTAAAAATGCAGGCATTGAACATCTCGGCATCATTCCCGAAAAATTTCAGCAGCTGGGAATAAAGATGAATTTTACCGGCGATGATATTCATATACCCGAACAGGAAGTGTATGAAGTGCAGCGCTATCTCGATGGCGGAGTGCTCAGCATTTATGATCATCCCTGGCCGGGATTTACTCCTGACTTGCTCAGCATCGTTTTAGTCACCGCCATACAGGCCCGGGGCAGTGTGCTCATTCACCAGAAAATGTTTGAAAGCCGCCTGTTCTTTGTTGACAAACTGATTGACATGGGCGCACAAATTATTCTTTGCGATCCGCACCGGGCCGTAGTTATCGGTTTGGAACGTGAGCAGACACTTCGCGGCATTACCATGAGTAGTCCGGATATCCGCGCCGGTGTGGCCCTGCTCATTGCCGCCCTCAGCGCCGAAGGCAAAAGCATTATCCAGAACATCGAGCAGATTGACCGCGGCTACCAGCGCATTGACGAAAGATTAAGAATGCTTGGTGCCCAGATAAAGAGAGTGGAAGGTTAGTTTATCTGGAGTGATGAAATGCAATGTCATTTGGTTAAGCTATGATACTGCAAGCGGTCGCATGTATTTAAAAACCTTAGTAACCCTTCATCACTGATTAACGAAAACCTTATTACTTTATCCGATGATGCGTGAGAAATAATGTAATAAGGTTAAAAATATTCGTGGCATGACTTTTTACTAAGGTAATATGCTGTGGTTGCCTAAGCTCGTGTCTTCACGAGACCTGACATCCTCCCGAATTGAAGTATTACCGGCTATCAGGCTTCAGCTTTTTCCCCTATCTTTTGCCCATGCTAAACCGCAGCATCAGCAAATGGGCTATGGTGCTCCTGTTCATCAACGGCGTCATCGGCTCCGGCATATTCGGCCTGCCATCCAAAGCGTTTAAAGAAGTGGGAGCCTACAGCATATTCGCTTTTCTTGTTTGCGCCGTAGCAGTGGCGGTCATCATTCTTTGCTTTGCCGAAGTGAGCAGCCGCTTCGACAAAACCGGCGGACCCTACCTGTATGCCCTTTCATCTTTCGGTCCGCTGCCGGCATTTCTTACCGGCTGGCTGCTGCTGCTTACCCGCTTCATCACCTTTGCAGCGCTCATCAACCTGCTGGTTACTTACCTGTCTGTTTTCTCCGGCTGGTTCACGCAGCCGGCGGCACGCATCAGCATCATTGTACTGCTCACGTTGTTTCTTGCCTTCATCAATCATATCGGTATAAAAAACACCACACGGGTAAATAATTTTTTAACCATCGCCAAGCTGCTGCCGCTGCTGCTGTTTATCGTGGTTGGATTTTTCTTCCTTCAACCGGCAAATTTTGAATTGAAAGAGGCGCCGGGCTTCGCTTCCTTTTCTTCCACTGTGCTGTTACTCGTTTTTGCCTTTGGCGGGTTTGAGTCGGTGCTGGTAAACAGCGGCGAAGTAAAAAACCCGCAGAAGAATCTGCCTTTTGCATTGCTGCTTGCCACACTCATCATTGCATCTATTTACATGCTGGTGCAGGTAGTCTGCATCGGCACATTGCCCACGCTTGCTGCCACCGACAAACCGTTGGCCGAAGCGGCCGGCTTGTTTATGGGAAAAAAAGGCGCCACCCTTATTGCCATCGGTGCGCTGTGTTCGGTTGCCGGCACACTCAATGCCATCATGCTGGTGGGTTCGCGGCTGCCTTTTGCATTCAGTGAAGAAGGCCAGTTTCCGAAACTCTTTTCTTTTGTTCACCCGCGGTATAAAACACCCACCTGGTCGCTGCTGCTGTTTACGGGCATCACCATCATTATTTCACTCAATTATTCTTTTCTTTCCGCCGCCTCGCTCAGCGCCATTACCCGGGTGATGATTTATGCCATTGTGTGCAGCACCCTCATCATCCTGCGCATAAAGAATGCGGGGCAAAAGGATTTTTTCAGAATCAGGTACGGTAAACTTGTTGCCCTTGCCGGTATCATCATTACCCTCTGGTTGCTCAGCAGTTCAAAACGGGCTGAGCTGCGTGATATCGGCATTGCGGTTGCTGCGGGGCTTGTGATTTATTTGGTGGTCGAGTTGGGGAAAAAGAATAATTTTAATACTCCATAAATGAAACCGGTCCAACGTAAATATGGGGTACGCATATGTTGAAAATCAAATCAATATTTTTTGAGAACCCACATAAATTTATGTGTTGGCTGTGATACTATCAAGACACACTCCAAAGAAATGAAGAAGAGAATTGCTGTCATTTTTACCTGCTGCTTTCTTGTGACAACTTTTGTTTCCTGCAGCAAGCATTTCAAGCTAAAAGAGGGTGACATAAAATACATTCCGTACAAAGGCAACGAAGTATTAGTATTTCGTTCTGACAAAAACAGAGTGGACACAATTTTTTTAAAAGGAATGAGCAAATTTAATGGTTGTGGCGACCCTCTTGACATCTACCCTGATAGATGTGATGGAATAAAAGTAAACTGCACCCGAACAGACCCAAACTATGACAGATATTTAGAAGGTAAAGAGCTTATGAACCTTGTGGCAACTCAAAGTGGCGACACTCATATTTCCTTCGACATCGTTCTAAAGGGTTCTTGGTTTTACAATCTCGACTCGTACAGTTTATCTGAATTTGACAATATGCCAAACTCTGAATTGAGAATTGATGATAAAGTCTATAAGGACGTAAAAATTTTTAAAGCAAGTGACTATGCAAAACAATATGCACATCGAGACAATTATGCGGAAAGGTTTTATTGGAGCGTATCTTACGGTTTTTTAGGACTTGACAGAAGAGATGAAAAGTGGAGGTTTATTAAAAAGTATATACCGTGACAAACGAAGTACCACAGCTAATCGAGTAGGCGGCCTCACCGTTGCGGCGATGAGGTGCGCCTCTCACATTTATCCGCCGAAGTTTTAACGAAGGCATGACCACTGTACGTTGCCGACTATAAATGTCGGGTTATAGCGGTTCATTAAGTTGTGGAGATACCAGAAGAAAATAATCGGTCAAACAACCAGTCAGCAAACCGCGACGCTCCGTCAGGGTTTTTTTCTTTACTGTCACAGGTTTGTTAATTGCGGGGCTTATTCAACACGGTATCTACCGGTTTATTTTTTTCAAAAGTATAAGGGATGCAAACCGGATTATCCACAGCCACCAGATCATCCAGACTGCAGAACTGCATCCGATTGCTATCGGATTGACGGCGGTTGATTCCTTTAATGATTTTCATACACTTTCATACAAACTCTGCGGGGAAGTTGTTGCAATAAAAATCAGTATTTTTATTCTACCCGAAGTTTTAGTGTGGATATTTTTCACAGACTGACGTTGGCTGCTTTATTATGTAAACTCTCCATACATTAAATCTCTTTAATGACTTCTTATGATTAGACCAAAACATTTCCTGCTTTCGACTATACTTATTTGTATATTTTCCTGTAAAAACGAAAGAGGCAATAATTATGCAATAAAGGACTTTAGGAAATCCCTTCAACCCATTCTCATTAACATGGTGACAATAGGAATTGTTACACACCATGACAGTTCAAAAATTAAGAGTATCACAGATGATGAATTAATCCGACTTGGCAAATCTGAAAATCCTGTATTAAGAGCGACAGCACTTGGTGAAATGCTTGACAGAAATTCGTTTAACCATTTTGATATAGTAATGCATCATCTCGACGATACAGCAATCGTCGCTACAGACAATGGAGAGTTTGGAATCTGGCTTGAAACAGTATCAGACTATTTAATAAGAAGAAGCAGTTGGGAAACATCTCAAGCAAGAGAAATGACCATTGAATCAGTCTTGACAAAACACAACTATTTAAGTTCGGCCTTCAATATTCTTACAAATATAGAAGCCCAAGAAAAATACTACCCATTTATTAAAGAGATGGCAACACGACCCAGACGCTTGGACCGCTACGAAGGCTATGAATTAGGTTTTGATGACATTGAATATGCACTTTACGGGTTAGCCAGGTTCCAGAAGAAAGAAGATGTACAAATAATAAAGAACAAATTGATGAAACATGTATGGGATTTAAGCGATGTTTCTTTCCGACTAATGAAAGAGTTTCCAGACACCGCTTACCTTGATGTTTTACAAACGTATCATCGAAGGAAGTTTTATAAATTCTCAGGAATCAGACCTCATGGATTTACTGGATTGAAAGCTGACAGGGCTGCGCCTGAAGATTTCATTAAGGCACTGGTAGTACAACAAAATGACAGGAGTGCAAAACTATTAGACACGATGCTCACTTATTTACCGAAGTATACATGCTTGCCTGACAAAGAAAATATAATCAATGCAGTGATTGAAGAGATTTGGGAGCATCCGTGTCCTGCCTATGCAAGACTTAGAGAAAAAATCAGACCCAAAGCCGAAGAAATTTTGAAAAGTCGTTTAAGCTTTACACTTGACCCAATTGACATTCCAGTTGACACAACAAAGAGAAAATTTCATTGGTATAATTAATATCAAAACAGCCGCTAACATTGCATCCTATGTATATAGGAATTCAGAGAAGGATCATATCATTCAATCATATTTTCTCCCGATAGTTATCGGGATGAAAGCTGGTGCAAGCCTTTCTTCCTGCACTGGTTCATCCCACAAAGTTTTTGCGAAGCCGGAAGCTCCGGAAGGCATGTTCCCCCATCCTTTTAATCCTTACTTTTGCGGCATTTAATAAATTGAATGGCTTCGCAGGCAAACAAAATCATCATCATCACCGCACCCTCTGGCGCAGGCAAAACTTCCATCACCCGCCACCTGCTGAAAACATTTCCCGAAAAACTGGCTTTCTCCGTATCGGCAGCCACCCGCCGGAAAAGAGATTATGAAAAAGACGGCGTGCATTATTATTTCATCAGCGAAAACGAGTTTAAGGAAAAAATAAAGAACAACGAATTTGCCGAATGGGAAATGGTGTACGAAGGTAAATACTACGGCACGCTGAAAAGCGAACTGCAGCGTAGCTGGAACGAAGGCAAAGCCGTGGTGCTCGACATCGATGTGCAGGGCGCCATTCATGTGCAGCAGCAGTACCCGCAGCAGTCGCTTGCCCTTTTCATCGAACCGCCCTCGGTGGAAGAACTGAAGAAACGACTCATGAGCCGCGGTTCCGAAACGGCCGAAAGCATCGCCACCCGTGTAAACAAAGCCGCCTACGAGCTTTCCTTCAAAGACCAGTTTGACAAAATAATAATCAACGACAACCTCAACAAAGCCTGCCGTGAAGCGGAGGAGATGGTGAGGAAATTTTTAAATCAAACCCCACCAAACCTCCCCTGAAGGGGAGGCTTGATTCTTTTGTAATTCGATTAAGCATAAGAATTAATTCTAAGCAATATGTATTCGCTCAACTGATGAAAATTTCTGCAAGTCATCTCAAAAGTATTTTCAGACCACAGATTGCACAGGATAACCAAACAGATTGCACCGCTTTTATTTTAAAATCTGAGAAATCAGTGAAATAATATCCGTGTAATCAGTGGTTAATTGGGGTTAAAGTGACTTTTGAGATAGCTTATAGCAAAACCTGGATATTTGTTTTGTAAAAAGCCCCTTTTAGGGGGTTTGGGGGTCAGGCTTTTTTCTATCTTTACTCCCCCATGTTTGAGCTCCGCATTATCATCTGGTTCATCCTTACTATCCTGCTGATGGGTTTTTTTGCCGGCATCGAAATGGCATATTACAGCGCCAACCGCATGGCTATCGAGCTGAAGAAAAAACAAGGCCGGGCCAGCGGTCTTATACTCGACCAGTTTGTAGATCACCCGGTGCATTTTCTCGGCACCACGCTGATTGGGTTCAATATCTTTCTTGTCTTCTTCGGGCTGCAGATAAGCAATGTGATGAAACCCGTATGGGATACCTGGCAGGTAAGCTCCGATACCTTCCGCATTCTTGCCGAAATTCTTTTCTCTACGCTGATGGTGCTCTTTCTTGCCGAGTTTGTTCCCCGGGCCATCTTCCGTGCCCGGGCCGACAACCTGCTGAGCAGGATGGCGCAGCTCATGGATATTTTTTACCAGATGTTTTATCCGATTGCTGCGGCATTTATCGCCCTGGCCAACTGGCTGCTGAAATATGTTTTTAATGTACGGGTGGATACAAAAAAAGAAGCCTTTGGCCGAAGCGACCTCGAGCATCTTTTCCGCCAGGCCAAAGAATCAGATGAAGAAAAACAGCCGCTCAACACCGAGTTTTTTGAAAATGCCCTGGAGCTGCCCAAAACAAGAATCCGCCAGTGCCTTGTGCCGCGAAAAGAAATTGTGGGCATTGATGTAAAAGAAAGTGTGGATGCTTTGCGGAATCTTTTTATTGAAACAAAACTGTCGCGGATTATTGTGTACGACGGCAATATTGATCATATCGTGGGTTATGTTCACCAGCTCGATATGTTCCGGCGGCCCACATCCATCGAACCGGTGCTGCTGCCCATACCGGCTATACCGGAAAGCATGAGTGCCACCGACCTCATCAACAAATTCACCCGTGAACGCAAAAGCATTGCCTGGGTGGTGGATGAATTCGGCGGCACCGCCGGCATCATCACCATGGAAGATGTGCTGGAAGAAATTTTCGGCGAAATACAGGACGAATACGACGTGGAAGAATTTGTAGAAAAGCAGATTGCCGAAAACGAATACATCTTTTCCGGCCGGCTGGAGCTGGATTACCTGAATGAAAAATACGGCTTCGATTTTCCCGAAGATGAAATTGAAACCCTTTCGGGCTTTATCATCAACTACCACGAAACCATACCGCGGCAAAGGGAACGGATCATTATTGCCGACTACGAGTTCGACATCATGAATGTAAGCGATACCCGCATCGAGATGGTGAAAGTAAAAAAGCTGAAATAAGGCAGGCAGGAAGCCGGGGGTCATAGGCCGGATATTTTCTCATAACTTGTAAGTCTTTTCTTTTCCCGACATCCGACCCTCCTTGGCAGATTTATCCAATGAGGCTTTTGCAAAGTTGAAGCTACGGAGGGCAGGCTTCCGACTTCCGCCTTTCCCCTCACCACCGTTTATCCATTTAATTTTTTTTCTTGCCGGCATACCCATTAACTTTCCCTCTTCAAAATTCTAAACTTATGTTACATGTAAGAAAAGCATTGCTCTTGTTTGGAGCAGGCATGCTTGCTGTCCTTTTCAGCGTTGGCCAGGCAGCCAACCAGCAGGCCAAAGCTGATACAGCCAAAAAACCGGCCACGCCGCCCAAACCTACTGTAGCTGAAAAAGTAAAAAGCAGCAAGAAAACCGACGGGCTTTTTACCCTGTACCAGGATACTGCCACCGGCAGTATGCAGATGTATATAAAGAAAAACCAACTGGGCAAAGAATATATCTACCAGAGTTTTTCCATGGGCGGGCCTACCAACCTGTTTCTTCACCAGAACATGATACGTGTCACCTGGGTTTTTAATATCAAAAAGAATTTTGACAAGCTGGAGTTTTCGCAAGTCAATACCAACTTCTGGTACGACGCAAACAATGCCGTGAGCAAAGCCGCCAACGTGGATGTGACGGAAGCTGTTTTTTATTCCACAAAAATTGATGCGGAAGATTCGCTGGGCTTTCTCATTGCCGGCGATGCACTTTTTCTCAGCGATAAGCTGGATCCGATAAAGCCGGTGATTCCTCCCGGTCCGGCCGCCACACAAGTGTTTAACCTGGGCAATCTTAACAGTGCAAAGTCGGGATACAAATCGCTGCGTTCTTTTCCCAACAATACCGATGTGATTGTGGAGCTGGCTTATGACAATCCCATACCCTTCAACCAGGGCGGAAAAGATATAACCGATGCCCGCTACAACCGCATCCGTTTCCAGCACAGTTTTCTTGATATTCCGGAAAATGATTTTCATCCGCGGCATGATGATCCGCGGGTGGGTTATTTTACACAGGAAATAGAAAACCTGACCAGCATAAAAGTGGCCGACTACAAAGACGTAATCAACCGCTGGCATCTGAAGAAGAAAGATCCTTCAGCAGCCATCAGCGAACCAGTGGAGCCCATTGTGTGGTGGGTGGAAAACACAACTCCCGTAGAATACCGCCAGACAATAGTAGAGGCAGGCATGAAATGGAATGAGGCATTTGAAAAAGCCGGTTTCAGAAATGCCGTTGTGATGAAAATAATGCCTGACAATGCCGACTGGGATCCGGGAGATATCCGCTACAATGTTATCCGCTGGGTATCGTCGCCTTATCCGCCTTATGGCGCCATCGGGCCCAGCTTTGTAAACCCCAAAACCGGGCAGATACTCGGCGCCGATATTACCGTGGAATGGTTTACCGGAAGCGCCAGCCCTATACAGGAAGAACTTTTCGATGTAAAATCGCTGAATACCGATTTGCCATCGTTGCTGCTAAACCCGCAACAATCCACTGCCCCGGTGAGTTTTCCGGGCAATAGTAATAAACGGATGTATTGCACATTGGGCAGCGAACTGAAAGCGCAGTTTACTGCAGGGCTTACCACACTGGAAGCCACCGGTGCTTCACCGGCTGAAATAAAAGAACTGCACAAACAGTTTCTCTATTACCTCATCATGCACGAGATGGGGCACACCATGGGGCTGAATCATAACATGAAGGCCAGCCAGATGCTGAGCCCGGCTGAAGTAAATAACAAAGACATCACACGCAAGATGGGATTGCAGGGCTCGGTAATGGATTATCCTGCCATCAATGTATCAACTGACCGGGTCAAGCAGGGTGATTATTATACCACCAAAGCCGGTCCTTATGATATATGGGCTATTGAGTTTGGCTACACTCCCTTCAGCCCGGCTGAAGAAGAAGCAGGCCTGAAAAAAATTCTCAACCGCAGCACCGAGCCACAGCTTGCATTTGGCAACGATGCAGATGATATGCGCAGCCCGGGTGGCGGCGGTATTGACCCCCGTGTTATGATTAACGACATGAGCAATGACATGGTGGCTTATGCCGAGGATAGATATACGCTGATAAGTTCGCTGCTTGGTAAATTGAAAGATAAATACAGCAAACCCGGAAAATCGTATGCAGAGCTGAGAAGCCGCTACGGCACATTGCTTGGTCAGCGTTCGCAAATGGCACAGGCTGTCAGCCGCTTTATCGGCGGTGTGATGGTGGACAGAAGTTTTGTGGGACAGGATACAAAAAATAAACCCTTCACTCCCGTGCCGGCAGCCTACCAGAAAAAAGCCATGGCATTTTTAGCCAAACATGTTTTTGCCCCGGATGCTTTCAGCGCCGATGCCCAACTGTTTCCTTACCTGCAGCAGCAGCGCCGAGGTTTCAATTTCTTTGGCTCAGGTGAAGATTTCAGAGCACAAACTGCCATCCTTTCTGTGCAGGTTGGTTTATTTGCACACCTGCTAAGTTCAAATGTGATGACAAGGCTGAACAACAGCTCTCTTTATGGAAATACGTATACGGCTGCCGATATGCTGGCCGAGTTGACCAGCGCCGTATTCAGCGCCGACCTGAAAACAAACGTGAACCTGTACCGGCTGAACCTGCAGACAGAATTTGTAAGAGGTCTTGCAGCGGTAGTGTCAACGCCGGCTAATCCTTACGACAATGCTTCCCGTGCAGCCATGTACCATACGCTGAAAAAAATAAAGGCGATGATGGCAACGGCCGTTTCTACCAATGAGCAAACCCGTGCTCACCGTGCCAACCTGGTGTTTTTGATCGATAGGGCGCTGGAAACAAAATAACAAACGCTTTTTGAATTAAACCCCGGCCAGTTTGCTGCCGGGGTTTATTATTTTATTCACCCCGCAGCCGCTTCTTATATTTGCCCACTATAAATATTCCGGATGGCATGGAGTTTTTTTAAAAAGAGTGAGGTGGAAAACAAAGCGGAGATGTCTTTTGTGGATCATCTCGAAGAATTGCGCAAACATATTTTCCGCAGTGTGCTGGCATTGGCAGTGGGAATGGTGATTGCCGGCATTTACAACAAATTCATTGTTGACCGCATTGTGCTGGGTCCCGTTCATGAAGATTTTGTCACATTCAAAAAAATCTGCGAGCTGGGCCGCCGCGTCGGGCTGGGAGATAAAATGTGCATTGACAAAATCGGCGTCAGTATGCAGAACGTGGATACCACAGGACAGGTATCGCTGTTTTTTACATCCCTGTTTGTAAGCGGGTTTATCATTGCCTTTCCGGTTATATTTCGTGAGTTCTGGAAATTTGTAAAACCTGCCCTCACCAAAAAAGAACTGAAAAAAACCCGCGGCGTTATTTTCTGGGTATCGTTCCTGTTTTTTACCGGTGTGTTGTTTGGCTATTTTGTGCTCATGCCATTCAGCATGAATTTTCTCGCCAGTTTTTCCATGTCCGATTCCATTCAGAACATCTGGACCATCAAAAGCTACATCAACACCATGATGCCGCTGGTGCTGGGTGCCGGTCTTGCTTTCCAGTTGCCGCTGGTGATTTTTTTCCTGGCTAAAATCGGTATTGTAACCGGAAAATTTTTGCGCAACAACCGGCGCTACGCCCTGGTCATTATCCTCATTATTGCCGCCATCATCACCCCGCCTGATGTTATCAGCCAGGTAGTTGTCACGCTGCCGCTGTGGCTATTGTACGAAATCAGCATTTTGCTGGCCGCACGGGAAGAAAAAGCAAGAGCCAAAGAAGAGGCAGAGGAATGGAGCTAAATGAAAAATTATTAGCCTACCTTTGTTTTCATAATTAATAATTATTAATAAATAATTATTTTTTTATGTTTTCCCCTTTCAATCTCAGCAAGCCTATTGCCATCGGCAGCGATCATGCAGGGTATGATCACAAAGAAGAACTTATTTCTTTCCTGGAAGCAAAAGATCTTCCTTATCATGATTACGGCACACATACAAAAGACTCGGTGGATTATCCTGACTTTGCCCACCCGGTGGCTGAAGCAGTGGAAAAAGGCCATGCGGCATTCGGCATCCTGCTTTGCGGCAGCGCCAACGGCGTAGGCATCACCGCCAATAAACATAAAGGAGTAAGAGCCGCCATTTGCTGGGGCGAAGAGCTGGCTAAACTGGCACGTGAGCACAATGATGCCAATGTCATCTGCATCCCCGCCCGTTTTGTACGGGAAGGCGATGCGGAAAAAATGGTGCAGCTTTTTATGACCACTGAATTTGAGGGCGGCCGTCACAAACGCCGGGTGGAAAAAATAGCCGAAGGCTGCTGAAATCCACTCATCCATTTATACTTACTGTAAAATCATACGGTCTTATATTTGAGCCTGCAACAATTTGTATGCTCATGAAACAAATCACCCTTGCACTTTTCGCCTTCCTGCCGCTTCTGCTGGTAGCTCAAAAGAAAAATAAAGCCTGGGAAAAAACCGGGGCTACTATCACGGCCGCTGATTTAAAAAAACATCTTTATGTAATAGCTTCGGCCGAAATGGAAGGCCGTGATACCCCATCACCCGGCCTGGAAAAAGCAGCCAATTATATTGAAGAACATTTTAAAATGCTGGGGCTGAAACCAGGCAACGGCGACAGCTACCGCCTGCCTTACCCGCTTTACCGCGATTCGGTAATCAGTTCGTCAGTAAGTGTGAATGGCAAAATGTATGAAGTAAATACCGACTACCAAACCGGTAACAATAACTATACGGCTGAGCTGCCCTTCTCCGAAGCTGTATTTGCCGGATACGGAATAGTAGATGATAAAATGGACAGCTACAAGGACCTTGATGTTCGCGGCAAAGCAGTAATTATTCTGGAAGGCGCCCCAGCCGATTACAAACCGGCACAACAGGGAATTCAGAATCCGTCGGGCACTTTTGGAAAACTGAATGCCGCATCAAAAAAAGGCGCCGTAGCCGTCCTGATGATACTGAAAACTTTTCCCCGCCGGCCCGCAGTTAATTTCAGCAACTGGAGCCTTAACGGTTACCGGGCTACCGTAAACCCGCTGCTGTTTTACATTTCTGAAAATATTGCTTCCGTCATAATGGGTGAAGACGGCAAAGGAGTATTTGATAAAATGGCAAACAATTCAATAAAGGGAAAAACATACAGAGCCAATATTGATTTGACTTACCGGAAAACAACACTCCGTACCCATGTGAGCAATGTGCTGGGGCTGATGGAAGGCACAGATAAAAAAGATGAGTATGTTATTATTACGGCGCATTATGACCATGTGGGTAAAAGAAACGACAGCACAATTTTTTATGGCGCCGATGATGACGGCAGCGGCACTGTTTCGGTGCTGGAGCTGGCCGAGGCTTTTGCCAAAGCCAAAGCCGAAGGCAATGGACCGAGACGCAGCATCCTGTTTATGACGGTAAGCGGTGAAGAACACGGCCTGTGGGGGTCGGCATACTATGCCAGCCACCCTGTGTACCCGCTGGAAAAAACAACCGTGAACCTGAACATTGACATGATTGGCCGTATCGGGAATGATTATATGAAAGACAAAGACTCGATGAACTATGTGTATATAATCGGGGATTATAAGCTGAGTTCCGATCTCACCCCTGTAACTGAAACGGTAAACAATATGTATTCAAAACTGAAGCTGGACCGGAAGTACAACGACCCGAACGATCCCAATCGCTTTTACTACCGCAGCGATCATTACAACTTTGCGGAGAAAGGCGTACCGATAATATTTTATTTCAACGGTGTACATCCCGATTATCACCGGCCTACCGATACACCGGATAAAATAAAATATGAGCTGATGGCCAAACGGGCCCGCCTGGTTTTTTATACAGCCATGGAAATAGCCAACCGTGACGAGATGCTGAAACGGGATATGCCGCTTGATTCCCAGCAGGCCTTTTAAGTGTTTTACCAGATGAATGAAACCGGTAAATTTTTGATTACTTTCGCCTCTCAAATTCATTAACAAGCGATGAACCGGAAAGAAGAAAGTGCTGCCCTTTCATCCGCAGCAAGTGGCGATCATATTGATTACTCCGAAGTGTACCGCAAACTGGAAACCAAACAGCTGAATAAACGGCTGAGAAAAACCCGGATAATACTGCTCATCAGTTCCTTTGCTGTGGTAGGCGGTGCTCTTGTCTTCTGGATAATGCCCGAAACATCTTTCACCACCCGAAATTTTTTGATTTACCTGGCGCTGGCCATAGTGCTGGCCATGTTTTCAGTTTTCAGCAAAAGATATCCTTACCTCTCCATCCTGGCAGGGCTGGTAATCTGCATTGCCTTCTGGGCAATTGAAATTATTATGAAAAACACCGACGACCTGCTGATTGAAGGCTCCATTCAAAAACTCTTCATCATTTCGTTGCTGATATCGTGCCTGCATGCATCCAAAGAAGCTGAACTGATCAGAAAAGAGCTTCATTTTTCGTGAAAAAATTTTGAAAAAAGTAAACAGGCATCAGTCACCGGCTTTTTTATGCATTAAACTTTACGGCAACCGGCCGGTCTATTTTACCGTTACTGATTTTTAACAACCCCAAATAACGATTATGAAAACTAAACAAGCTATCAAATCCGTACTGTTAGGCGGAGTATTTATACTGGGATTATCAGTTTTTTCAGAAACATCAGCCCAGGTCCGGCAAAGATTCAACCGCCTTGAAAAAAGGTGGGACCGCAGGGAAGACATCCGTGACCGCCGTGAAGATATTCGTGACCGCCGTGAAGACCGCAGGGACCGGCTCGAAGATATTTGGGACAGGAGGCATCATGGAGGATTGAGAGACCGGCTGGAAGACATCCGCGACCGCCGTGAAGACATCCGCGACCGCAGAGAAGACCGCCGGGACCGCCGTGAAGACCGCAGAGACCGCAGACATTAATCCTTACCTTCTATATAAAGGGAAACGGCTCAGTAGTGAGCCGTTTTGTTTTATTTTTTCTTTTGTACTTCCACCCACTTTTTCTGGTTTTTTGAGAGCTCGGTTTTTTCCCGGCAACGGTCAATATGCTGCTTGTATTCTTTTATTTTATCA
>CAYUJD010000018.1:0-25875 GCA_964444975.1 uncultured Chitinophaga sp.
CCAATATTGATTTTCAAACTTTTAATGTTATACATTTTTAGATTGTCGTTGCGCCAATGACCAAATCACCAGTCAATTTTTTCTTTCTTTATTAAATCGTCCAATGGACTGATTATATTCACCAATTGTTGTTTTGATACATGCAGGTATCGTTCCGTAGTTCTGATATCAAAATGCCCAAGCAGGTCTTTTATGTACCTGATATCGGTCCCTTTATCTAATAAATGCGTAGCAAAACTATGTCTCAGGCTGTGTATTCCCACATCCTTCTTAATTCCTGCAGCGTCTTTCGCATTGGCAAATATTTGTTGCACGGTTCGTACAGGATAAGCAGTCCTTGTTTGTTCCGATTCAAATAAATATTCTTTGGGTCCTGGCTTATATGTTTTCAAATAGGCCCGTAAAATGTCGAGCAATACAGGACTTAAATTTACATACCGGTCTTTTTTCCCTTTTGCTCTTGCAATAAAAATCTGCATGCGCAGGCTGTCAATATCTTTTAGCTTCAGGTTCACGATTTCACTTACCCTTAAACCGCCACTGTAAGCTGTAAACAGCATAGCCTTGTGTTTCTTATTTCGAAGGGCATTAAAAAGCCTTCCCAATTCACTTTCATTGAGCAGTTTTGGCAGCAACAACGGTTTCTTCGGTCTCGGTATTTCCCAAAAAAATTTTTCCTGGTGCAACACCTGTTCAAAATAAAATTTGAGGGCATTCAGCCTGCTGTGCGCAGTATTTTCTTTTATTCCCTCCTTCTCCATTGCGTACACCATATACCTGCGCAAATCATCGGGCGCCAGCTCATTCACTGGTTTATTTTTTAATACCCGGAGCAATTGCATAAACTCATTTCTGTAGGTGCGTATCGTGGATTCGCTATACGCTTTCAGCTTCATCTGCTCCACAAATTTTTCCAGTGCTGCCAGGTTTTCAGTGCTGAGATTCCATGCCGGCGAAGAAAATACCGGTTTATGTATCCTTTTACCTGCTGTACCGGGCAACGTGTTATCTACCCTTTTCTTTTTGAGAAGATATTCTTTTAGCTCCGTGGTGTCAATCTTTGCCAACGGCTTTAAATGCTGTATCGCTTTTTCACAAGTTTCTTTGTCCAGCGGTATATACCAGCAACCGTGTGTCTGCGACCACTTCACAGCACGAATTTTCCTCACTTCTTTATTTAGTAAGAAATCTTTTTCAAACATGAGTCCCGCCTTTTCTCCGCCACGATGAAAAAAGGGATGAAATTTAATTGTCTTCATCCCATTAAATTAACCGATATTTTATTTTTTTACAACCCGGCACTCCTTCTTATCTCCAGCATTCGGCCTCCCCTGAATCCCCTCCTTCAGAGGGGGCTTACAGCGGTCATTATATTCCCGCCTTGCTGCTTATCTCAAGCATTCTTTTGATGGGTTTTAGCGCCGCCAGCCGCAGTTCCTCATCCATCGTTATCTCCGGTGTTTCGTACTCCATGCACAGGTACAGTTTTTCCAGTGTGTTCAGCTTCATGTGCGGGCATTCGTTGCAGGCGCAGGTGTTTTCCGGCGGGGCGGGTATAAACGTTTTATGCGGGCTGGCCTTCTGCATCTGGTGCAGTATGCCGGTTTCAGTTACTACAATGTATTCCTGTGCGGCATCGCTTTGTGTGTATTTCAGCAGTCCTGTGGTGCTGCCGATAAAATCGGCAATGCGCAGCACATGATCTTCACATTCGGGGTGGGCAATCACCTTTGCCTGCGGGTGGCGCACCTTCAGCTTTGTTATTTTTTCAAGGCTGAAAATTTCATGCACCATGCAGGCGCCGTCCCATAGCAGCATGTTGCGGCCCGTCACCTTGTTGATGTAGGCGCCAAGGTTTTTGTCCGGTGCAAATAGGATGGGCTGCTCTTTGGGAAAACTCTCTACAATCACTTTCGCATTGCTGCTGGTGCATATCACATCGCTCAGCGCTTTGATGCCGGCGCTGCAGTTTATGTAGCTCACCACCACATGGTCCGGGTGCTCTTCTTTGAATTTTTTAAACAGCGGCGGCGGGCAACTGTCGCTGAGTGAGCAGCCGGCTTTCAGGTCGGGAATAACAACTTTTTTGGTTGGATTCAGAATCTTGGCCGTCTCGGCCATGAAGTGCACGCCGGCAAACACAATCATCGCTGCATCGGTTTTCTCCGCCTGTTGCGCCAGTCCCAGGCTGTCGCCAATAAAATCGGCCACATCCTGTATGTCGGGCTCCTGGTAGTAGTGTGCCAGCAGTATGGCATTCTTTTCTTTTTTCAGCCGCTCTATTTCGGCAAACAGGTCAAGCGTGGGGTCAATGTCAACAGCGAGAAAGCCCTTTGTTTCTACTTCTGACCTTGCATGTGTAAGCGTATCGGGATTCATAGCATCACGTTTTTTGTTCCGGCTGCACCATGCAGCGCCGCAATATTCCACATCGCAACCCAATCCGGCAAATCAAATTTTCTATGCACAATCTTTTCTTATAATAATTATAATACTATTTATTATTTAAAAAGAGCTTATTATTATTAGGGCTGTGGATTCGTGGAAAAGATTTCAGTGTAAAGTTACTTACTCAGATCAATTCACAGTTTCCCCGGCGAAATCCACAGGGACGCCTAATGCTGGGTGCGGCTTTCCCGACTCTTTCCACAGTCTTGTGGAAACAGGACGACTTGGACAAACAACCACCGGCTGTAAAAACATCCTGTGGATACAGTATGCATTAACCGGTTAAAAGCAACATACCTGTTTTTACTTTTTACTTTTTACTTTTTACTTTCAATCCCGGCCGTTTCATATTCACGTTTCACCCATGCTTTTACACAGTAAAAAATTTTTTCCAACAGCAGGTTGGGGAGAAAAAGGTTCTTTGCCGATTAAAACCGGTTGTGCGGGGTCAATGAATCCGCTATAAAACAACGATAATAAAACCGCCCGCCCGGCAGAAACAAATCGTTTAACTTTACTGTTCTTTATAAAAAAAACAACATCCATGAGACGACTTCACCCGCTGCTGACCACCACTGTTTTTATTTTTATTTCTCTTTTCTCTTTCGCCACCGAAGGCATGTGGCTGCCCCACCTGCTGGAAAAGCTGAATGAAAAAGAAATGAAAAGCCTCGGCATGAAGATAAGCGCAAAAGAAATCTACAGCATCAACAGCGGAAGCCTTAAGGATGCTATTGTCAGCTTCGGCGGATTCTGCACCGGCGAAGTCATCTCCACCCGGGGGCTTGTGCTCACCAATCATCACTGCGGGTTCGATGCTATACAAAATCATTCTACCCTCGAGCATAACTATATACGCGACGGCTTCTGGGCCATGAACTACGGCCAGGAAATTCCAAACCCCAACCTGTTCGTCACCTTTATTGTGCGTATTGAAGATGTAACCAGCCAGGTGCTGGCCGGCGTGACAAAACAAATGAACGAAAGCGAACGCCAGGCGCAGGTAGATAAAAATATGGATGCGCTGCGCAAAACAGTAAAGAAAGAAAGCTACCAGGCCACACTCATCCGCGGCTTTTTCGAAAATAATCAATATTATCTTTTTATAACCGAAACCTACCGCGATGTGCGCCTTGTGGGTGCGCCGCCATCCGCCATCGGCAATTTTGGAAAAGATACCGACAACTGGATATGGCCCCGCCACACCGGTGATTTTTCTTTGTTCCGTATTTATGCCGGCAAAGACAACAAGCCCGCCGATTATTCGCCGGACAATATTCCTTATACACCCAAAAAGGCGCTGGCCATTTCAATGAATGGCGTAAAAGAAGGTGATTTCACCATGGTGTTTGGGTTTCCAGGCCGCACTACAGAATACCTGCCCGCATCTGCCGTGGAGCAGATAATGACCGTGAACGACCCGGCAAAGATTGCCATCCGCGAACAGGCGCTGAGCATTATTGACGGCTTTATGCGAAAAGACGAACAGGTAAAAATTCAGTATGCATCCAAGTATGCCGGCATTCAGAATGCGTATAAAAAATGGCAGGGCGAAGTGCTGGGTCTTACCCGCACCAATGCGCTGCATAAAAAGCGGCAATACGAAAAGGAATTTCAAAAAAGAGTAAATGCAAATCCGCAGTGGAAAACCGGGTATGGCAACCTGCTTAATGACCTGGATGCGGCATACGCTGAGCTGAAACCTTTTGGTTTTGCACGGGATTATTTCAACGAAATCATCGGCAAAATTGAATTGTTCACCGTGGCAGGACAGTTGCAGTCGCTTGTAGGCGCTTATGAAAAAGACGGGGAGAAAGGATACAACCAGCGCCTGCCGCAGGTAAAAGGATTTCTTGATGACTTCTTAAAAGAACACAGCACAGCGGTGGACAAAAAACTTTTTGCAGCGCTGATGAAGATGTATGTGATGGACCAGGAAAAAGAAAACGTTTCGGAGCAGATGAAGAAACGCTCCATGGCCGAAGCGGGAGATCTCGAAAAGGCTGCAGAAAAGATTTATAACGAAACCGTCATTCTGGATGCAAAAACAGTTGCCGGCCGCCTGCAGCTTACCGCCGCCGAAGCGGTAAACTCTATAAAAGCTGATGCGGCCGTAGTGCTGTACAACGATATATTGAAAACCTACCAGCAGCAGGTGCAGGGCCGCCTCAACGAAATCCAGGGCCGTATCAACCGGCTGCAGCGTCTTTACATGCAGGCCCAGGTGGAAGTGTTTAAAGAAAAACGTTTTTATCCCGATGCCAACGGCACTATGCGGGTTACTTACGGCAATGTGAAAGGCTATGAAGCCCGTGATGCCGTACGGTACGATTTTTACACCTACCTCGACGGCGTGATGGAAAAATACAAACCCGGCGATTACGAGTTTGATGTGCCCGAAAAGCTGCGCCGGCTTTACCGCGATAAAGATTACGGACCCTACGCCAGCAACGGGAAACTGCCTGTTTGCTTCATCGCATCCAACCACACCACCGGAGGCAACAGCGGCAGCCCGGCGCTGGATGCCAATGGCCACCTTATCGGCCTCAACTTCGACCGGGTGTGGGAGGGCACCATGAGCGATATCAACTACGACCCCGGCATCTGCCGCAACATTATGGTGGACATCCGCTACATTTTATTCATCATTGACAAGTTTGCCGAGGCCAAACATCTTATCAAGGAAATGAATCTTGTTGTCGGTCCGCCAAAGAAAGTTTAGCGCAAGAAAAAAATGTGGGGCTCTCAGCTGCAGCCTGAAGCCGGGCAGCAGCTCCGGCTGTCCGCTTGTAGTGCCGCCTGCGGCGGCAGCTACCGCTTCCATCCGGCAGCCCATCGGCAATAGTGCAAAGCCGGGCGGAGAGTGGAAACACCCGGTTTATACAAGCTGTATCAGGCGATAGTTCATTGATGGTCGTTACACAACGGAAAAAGAAAAAAGGGTGAGTTTATTTTACATCCACAAACCCGGATGTTTTATTCTTTATTTAGTACGTCCTGGATTTGGCCGTACAGATCAGGAATTTTGTTTTTAATCACATCCCAAACGATTGAATAGTTGACACCAATGTAATCGTGAATTAGGCGGTCTCTCATACCGGCCATGTTTTTCCACTGTATTGAACTCCGGATAACTTTAAAGTCAGCGGGAATTTTCTTTGTCGCTTCACCGATGATTTCCAGGCTCCGAACAACAGCCCTTTTCAACGTTTCATCATGTAAAAAATCATCCTTTGGTAAGCCCCGGCTTACAGAAAGCAAATAGTTGCATTCATCAGCATTATGCCTTAAAAACTCAATCGGCTCCTTAGACATACATTACATCATTTAATATTTTAGGACCGATGTATTTGCTCAAACCGTTTTTGGTCACGATTTCAACATTTTCATTCTTAAAAAGATTCTCGAATATATCACAGACAGCCATGTAATTGTCAAAGCTCTCTTTGTCGGGTTCAAAATCTATTAACAAATCAATGTCGCTTTTGGTTGATTGTTCATTACGCAAATAAGAACCAAACAACCCAAGAGCTGATACCCCATATTTTGACAATTCAGCCTTGTGGGATTTTAAAATGGCGATAATGTTTTCTTTTGTTGTCATTTAACAAAGATATAGCCGCTTTGCGTATTTGAACGGGTCAATAAATGCCACCACCAACAGCCCGCCACTCCCCCAAAAATGCGAAACCGGCGCATCAAAAGATTTCTTTTAATTTCTATTCACCGCTCTTTGCCGTTGCCTGCAACAGGCATATACAAAAGCTCAAAACCCAACCCCTGTTTTTCCACAGTTTTTCCCCTATTTTTGCCCGCCCGAACCGAAATGTTATGCAGGGAAATTCTTGCATGAGTACGTTCCGGCGGGCCATCCTCCGAAGAGCACCCTCTTCGGGTAATTTTTTATAATCAGAATTTACTATGTCAGTAATCCAGAGTATTCGTGAAAAGTATGCAAAGTGGGCCGTGGTAGCCATCGCCCTGGCGCTGTTGGGTTTTATTTTAACCGACTACTTCACTGCCCAAAACAGGATGTTTGGCGGCGGCTCATCCACCACGCTCGGCTCAGTGAACGGAAAGAAAATTGAGTTCCTCGACTTTGAAACCAAGCTGAAAAATGCCGAGCAGCTTCTGCAGGCACAGGGCCAAACCCTTGATGAAAACCAGCGTCACCAGAACAATGAAAGACTCTGGAACCAGGAGGTGGAGCAAATCATCATGAATGCCGAGTTCGGCAAGCTGGGCATCACAGTAGGAAAGAGGGAGCTGAACGATTACCTGTTTGGCGCTAACCCACCACCCGACCTGCGCCAACGGTTTTCCGACAGCCTCGGCAATTACAACCCGGCTGCAGCGCAGGAGTTTATCAACCAGCTTCGCCGCAGCACCAATCAAACCGACCGCGACCAGCTGAACAGCTATCTTGCTTCCGTCGAGTACAACCGCCAGGTGGAAAAATACACATCGCTGCTCAGCAGCTCGGTTTATTTTCCTAAATGGTATATCGAAAAACAAAATACCGAAGCCAGTGCACTGGCCAAAGCGGCTTACGTGGTTTATCCTTATTCAAAAATTGCCGACAGCTCCATACAGGTAAGCGACAAAGAGATTGAAGAATACATCAACAAAAACAAGGAACAATACCGCATTGAAGAAAGCCGCAGCATAGCTTACGTGGTGTTTGATGCGGCGCCTACAGCCGGCGATTCAGCTGCTGTGAAAAAACAACTGGAAGATCTGAAAACAGAATTTGACGCAGCCACCGACCCCGCAGTTTTTCTGGCACGCTACGGCAGCACATTTCAGTACAGCGATGTGTACAACAGCAAATCGCTGATACAGGTGCCGAATAAAGACAGCATTTTTGCCCTGCCCCAAAACGGCATCTTCGGCCCTTACCTTGATGAAGGCAGCGGCCGGGGCAGCTATGTCATGGCAAAAAAGATTGATGAAAAAAATTTACCCGATACGGTAAAATGCCGCCACGTACTCATCAGCACCGATGTGACCCAGGGCGGGTTTGAAGACAGCGTAGCTTCCAAAAAAATTGACAGCGTGAAAAACGCTATCAACGGCGGCGCCTCATGGGCCGACATGGTGCAGCGGTACAACCCGCAGAGCGACGGCAGCCGCCAGCAAAAGGGCGAAATGACTTTTGCATCAAATGAAATTCAGCAGCCCAACTTTGCCAAAGAGTTTGCGCAGTTTATTTTATTTGATGGAAAAAAAGGAGAGAAGAAAGTGGTAAAGACCAGCTTCGGTTATCACTTTATCGAAGTAATGGAGCAGAAAAATTTTCAGCCGCATTATAAAGTAGCCTACTTCGCCAAAAACATTGTACCCAGCGATGAAACTGATCGGGTGGCCCTGGAGGCCGCAAGCAGATTTGCCAGCGAAAGCCGCGACCTGAAATCGTTTGACGCCAATATTGAAAAGATGAAAGCGCAGGGTTACCAGAAATTCACCGCGGCTTTCATCAGGCCCAATGATATCATGATCCAGGGCATCAATGCTTATGGCACCAGCCGCAACCTGGTACGGGAAATTTACAAAGCCGGTAAAGGGGACGTGCTGCAGCAGGAGAGGGTAGGCGATAAATATATAGTGGTAGCCATAACCGACGTGTTTAAAGAAGGCACAGCGCCGGCATCGCTTGTGCGGCCTTCATCCGAAATCCCGCTGCGCAATAAAAAGAAAGCTGAACAGATAAAACAGAAGTTCGGAAAATTTTCTTCACTTGAAGAAGCGCTGGCCAACCTGAAAGACACTACAATAAAAACCACAGCGGTTGACAGTCTTCGCTTCTCAGGCGGCGCACTGGGCTTCGAGCCCAAAATTGCCGGCGCCATTTTTAACCAGGCCAATAAAGGAAAACTTATACCCGAACCCCTGGCCGGCCAGCAGGGAGTGTACGTGGTGCGGGTTGATGAGTTGACCACCACATCCATCACAGCAGCCGATATAGAAACGCAAAGAGCACAACTGGCACAGAGGGCAAAGCAGATGCAGAATGCGTACAGCGCACCTATTACCCTGCTTCGCAAGCTGGCTAAGATTAAAGACAACAGGAGTAATTTTTATTAATAAATACAAAACTTTTTACAACGCTCCGCAAACCCGTGCGGGGCGTTTTTTTATTCAAAAATTTTAATGACGGGGATTGTCTTTCAACGAATTCCTTTGCGCCGCATTTCGTAAACAGACAACTGCGGAAGCTTGCTATTTTTGCAGGTACTATGAGTGATGAAATTGTAAACAAAGTGGCGGAAAGCGGGCTGATAAGCCTTGACCTGGAAAAATTTCTGCCCGGCGAAGAGATTGCTTTCTTCGATTTGAAAGATTTTCTTTTCATGGGCATGATACTGAAAGAAAAAGATTTCCGCGAAGCGCTGAAGCAGCAGGACTGGGAAAGATTCAGGAACAAAAATGTGGCCATTGGCTGCTCGGCTGACGCCATCATTCCCGTGTGGGCCTACATGCTGGCAGTAGCGTACCTGCAGCCGGTGGCAAAAGAAGTGATGCTTGGCAGTGAAAAAGAATTATTTAAAAATCTTTTTCTGAAAAACCTTTCTGCCATCAACCCGGCCGATTATACTGATCAGCGGGTGGTGATAAAAGGCTGCGGCGACACCCCCATTGATGATTATGCCTATGCCGAAGTGACAAAGATGCTGCGCCCCGTGGCCAAAAGCATCATGTACGGCGAGCCCTGCAGCACCGTGCCGGTTTTCAAAAAGAAATAGTTTCATCAACATCAGCGTTTCCGTGCTTTTGTAGCAATAATTCAACTTCCCGGAAAAACAGGGAAACATTTCATCACCGGGGGAAATTCATTACCCGGGTATCCCGGAAAATTTTACCTTAACAGGGCTAAAGACCGGGCAGATGAAAAAACCATATTGGGTATTACTGTTTGTGACTGCTGCTGCCATTGCCGCATCTTTATTTATCAGCAGTAAAAAAAAGCCAAGTACCAGGCTGCCCGTAAAAGTTGATTTCAACATTCACATCCGCCCCATTCTTTCCGACCGCTGTTTCAAATGTCACGGCCCCGATGTAAGCCAGCGAAAAGGCAACCTGCGGCTCGACATGGCCGACAGCGCTTTTGCAGCACTGAAAGAAAGTCCGGGTCTGTTTGCCCTTGTGCCCGGCGACCCGAAGCACTCACAGGTTTTTTTGCGCATCTCTTCGGCCGACACGTCAGAACAAATGCCGCCGCCATCATCCAATCTCAGGGTTTCAGAATATGAAATACGGCTGATAGAAAAATGGATTAAACAAGGGGCGGAGTACAAACCACACTGGGCTTTTATTACTCCGCAACAGCACCCACTGCCGGAAACTGAAAATAAAACGTGGGCAAAAAATGAAATTGACCGGTTCATTCTTGAAAAAATGGAGTTGAACGGATTTTCACCGAATGATGAAGCCGATAAAGAACGGTTGCTGAAACGGGTTTGCTTCGACCTGACGGGCCTGCCGCCGGTTATTGCAATGCAGGAAAAATTTCTGAATGACGATTCGGAGAATGCGTATGAGAAAATAGTAGACGAGCTGTTGGCAAGCAAACACTATGGTGAAAAGATGGCGGTGCACTGGCTTGATGTGGCCCGCTATGCCGACAGCCACGGCTACCAGGACGACGGCCTGCGCACCATGTGGCCGTGGCGTGACTGGGTGATTCATGCCTTTAATGAAAATTATTCTTACGAAAAATTTGTGACCTGGCAGCTTGCCGGCGATTTGCTGCCCAACCCAACAAAAGAAATGCTGCTGGCTACCGGTTTCAACCGCAATCATAAAATAACGCAGGAAGGCGGCGTCATTGATGAAGAGTACCGGCTGGAATACGTGACCGACCGCACCAACACTTTCGGCAAAGCCTTTCTTGCTATGACTTTTGAATGTGCCAAATGCCACGACCATAAGTTTAATCCCATTCCGCAAAAATATTATTACGGCACGTTTGCATTCTTCAACCAGGTGCCGGAGCGGGGGCTGCTGGGCGACATACAGCTTGCTTCGCTTGCTGATCCTCCGAATATGAAAATCACCAGCGATGATGTGAGCAGTGTTTTGCAGTTCATCAATAAAAAAGATACGGCAGCAGTGATGGTAATGATAATGCAAGACAGCAGCAAAACCCGCCCAACACATATTTTAAAAAGAGGCGAGTATGATAAGCCGATGGCAGAGGTGGGTTTCAATACACCGCCGAAAATTTTTCCGTTCGATACAACAACATACGAAAAGAACAGGCTGGGGCTGGCCCGCTGGTTGTTCGATAAAAAACATCCGCTTACTGCAAGGGTTTTTGTGAACCGCATCTGGCAAGAGATATTCGGAAGAGGAATCGTAAAAACCTCCGGTGACTTTGGCATGCAGGGCGAAGCGCCATCGCATCCTGAACTGCTCGACTGGCTGGCGCTGGATTTTATGAACAATGGCTGGAACATCAAGCGGCTGGTAAAACAAATCGTAATGTCGGCTACTTATCGCCAGTCGTCGGTTATTTCAAAAGAAAAACTTTCAAAAGACCCGGAGAATATTTTTCTTTCCCGTGCGCCACGATCAAGGTATGCGGCCGAGTTTGTAAAAGACCTGGTGCTGGCCAGCAGCGGACTGATGAATAAAGAAATCGGCGGGCCAAGCATCAAACCATATCAGCCCAAAGGCATTTGGGAATCGTCCACTTCAGGCCGCGGGCAGCTGGCAAAGTATGTGCAGGACCATGAAGAAAAACTTTACCGCCGCGGCATGTACACCTTCATTAAACGCACCGTGCCGCCGCCGGCCATGCTTATGTTTGATGCATCCAACCGCGACCAGTGCGAAGTAAAAAGAGTAAGAACAAACACACCGCTGCAGGCATTGGTATTATTAAACGACCCGCAGGTGCTGGAAGCCGCAAGAGTGCTGGCTGAAAAATTATCTGTGGAGAAAACTTCCGCCGGAGATAAAATTGAAAAAGCATTTCGCCTTATCATTTGCCGGCGGGCAGGCAAAAAAGAAAAACAGATTCTGTTTGACTACTATAAAAGCGAAAAAGAAAAATTTTTACAACAGCAGGCAAAAGCTGAAAACTTTTTGAAAGCAGGAGAGTACAGGTATGAGCCCGGAATAAGCAAACCCGAAGCAGCGGCGCTGATGCAGGTGATTCACACCATTTATAATATGGAAGAAGCGGTAACGAAATGAAACCCGTTATGCAAAACGAATTTTTCGAAAACAGGCTGAACATTACCCGCAAACATTTTCTTGGCAAGCTGAGCCTTGGCATCGGTAGTGTTGCGCTGGGTTCTTTGCTGATTAAAGATTTGTTCAGCAGCAGCACAGCCGAAGCGCTGCCACCGGTAGGCATGCCGCATTTTGCTCCCAAAGCAAAACGCATCATTTATCTTTTTCAAAATGGGGCACCGTCGCAACTGGAGACCTTTGATTACAAACCGCTGCTGAACGAAATGCACGGGCAGGATCTTCCGGCATCAATAAGAATGGGGCAGCGCCTCACGGGCATGACGGCCAACCAGGAAAAATTTCCGCTGGTGGGCTCAAAGTTTGGTTTCAAACAATACGGGCAATCGGGCACCTGGGTCAGCGACCTGCTGCCCAACACCGGGAAGATTGTTGATGATATCTGTGTGATTAAGTCCATGCACACCGAAGCCATCAATCATGACCCGGCGCTCACTTTTATGCAAACAGGGGCGCAGCAGGGCAATCGTCCCAGCATGGGCGCCTGGCTGAGTTATGGGCTTGGCAGCGAGAATAAAAACCTTCCGGCTTTTTGTGTGTTGTTGTCGAGAGGAAAAGGCAACGGGCAGGGCGTGTATTCAAAACTCTGGACCAACGGCTTTCTCGACAGCATTCACCAGGGTGTGCAATTCAGCAACAGCGACGAAAGGATTTTGTACCTGAATAATCCCGGCGGCTGTGATAAACACGACAGAAGAAGGATGCTTGATGAGCTGGCGAAACTCAATACGCTTTCGTTTGAAGAGTTCGGCGACCCGGAAATAAAAACAAAAGTGGAACAGTACGAAATGGCTTACCGCATGCAGACGGCCGTGCCGGAGCTTACCGATCTTGCAAAGGAGCCGGATCATATAATTAAAATGTACGGCCCCGAATGTTTGGTTCCGGGAACTTATGCAGCCAATTGTTTGCTGGCAAGAAAACTTTCAGAGGCTGGCGTTCGCTTTGTGCAATTGTATCACCAGGGATGGGATCAGCATGGAAATCTTGTTGGTGAAATGCCCGGCCAGGCAAAAGACACCGACCGTGCATCGGCGGCATTGATCATGGATTTAAAACAAAGAGGGTTGCTCGATGAAACATTGGTCATATGGGGCGGCGAGTTTGGCCGAACCAATTATTGCCAGGGCGAGCTCACCAAAGAAAATTACGGAAGGGATCATCATCCACGGTGCTACAGCATCTGGATGGCGGGCGGCGGCATCAAACCCGGAACAGTTTTCGGAGAAACGGATGAATTTGGGTACAATATTATCAGGGACCCCGTGCATGTTAACGATTTTCATGCCACCGTGCTGCACCTGGTGGGATTGAATCATGAAAAACTTGTGTACCGTCATCTTGGCCGCCGCTACCGGCTTACCGATGTGGCGGGTGAAGTGGTGAAAGGAATACTTGCATAAAAAAGAAGAATGAAACTTTTCCAGCGCATTTTATCCAATCTCAGCTTTTTTATTCTCGTGATGCTTTTGTTCTTGCTGTTGTTTCAAAACAAAGTATCGCTGCCGCCGGTATTGCAGGCAACCGGAAGAACGCACCCCCTGCTGCTGCACCTTCCCATCGGGTTCATCATTCTGTCTTTCATCTTATGGTTATTCAGGAAACAGGTGGATGCGGCAGCATTTGAGAAAATGTTTGTACTTGTGCTGCACATCGCTGCATTTACCGCTGTACTTACTGCGCTGCTTGGTTTTTTTCTTTCAAAAGAAGAAGGGTATGATATCGAGTTACTTTTAAAACATAAATTTCTGGGAGTAACGACGGCAATCTTTTCTTATTTGCTTTTGCTTCTTTACCCCCGGGCGCCGGGAAAGAAAAAGATTTTTGGAGGAGCCTTGACACTTACACTTGCTGCAATAATTTTTGGCAGCCACTTCGGCTCTGTGCTAACGCATGGCGAAGACTTTGTTTGGACGCCATTGCAGAAAGAAGAAGCGGAAAATGAAATAATCACCGGCAGCAGCACTTTATTTTCCGCAGCTGTCCGGCCGATTCTGAAATCAAAATGTTTTAGCTGTCACAACGAAAGAAAGGCCAAAGGCGGGCTGGTGATGACATCAGAAGAAAAAATTTTAGCCGGGGGCAAAAATGGCCCTGCCTGGAAAGCCGGCGATGCGCAGAACAGCCGGCTGATTCAAAACATCAACCGGCCCGAAGAAGAAAAAAAACACATGCCGCCAAAAGGGAAACCGCAACTCACGCCTGATGAAATGGATTTTCTGTTTGCCTGGATAGAAGCCGGCGCCGACATGAAGAAGCGGCTGAATGAATATGATGATAACGATACGCTGAAAATTCTTGCTTCCCGGTTCATCCGCCAAACAGCAGAGGTGGTAGAAGAAAAACAATATGCATTTAAGGCCGCTTCGTTTTCGCTGGTGCAGAAATTAAACGACCCGTTCTGTTCGGTATTTCCGCTTTCGCAAAATTCACCGGCCCTGCAGGCAGATTTTTTTGTGCGGGAAAAATTTGACAGGAATAAGCTGCAGGAACTTTTAAAAGTAAAAGAACAGCTGGTAAACCTGAACCTGGGCAATATGCCGGCTATGGATGAAGACATGAAAACCGTTTCTTCATTTACCCATCTTGAAAAGCTGAATTTAAACAACACAGCCATCAGCAACAAAGGGCTGGAGGAAATCAAAAAGCTGAAGATGCTGCAATCGCTTTCGCTGGCCGGCACCAAAGTGGATAAAAACGCTGCCCCGCTTTTTGCACAGCTTGATTCACTGAAGGAAGTGTTTACCTGGAACAGCGGGATTTCGCCGGCCGATGCAGCAGCTTTACAAAGGCAGTACAAAAAAATACATTTCAACAGCGGCTATGTACCCGGTGAAAAGGAAATTCTTTTTCTCACTCCGCCGTCAGTGAAGAACGAAGAATTTGTACTGGCAGAAAATGAAAGAATAGAATTAAAACATGCGGTGCCCGGTGTTACTATCCGCTACACTACCGACGGAAGCATTCCTGACAGCAGCAGTTCGCCGGTTTATAAAGAAGCGATTGAGGCGGACAGAAACATGGTTGTAAAAGCAAGAGCCGTAAAACCCGGCTGGTACAGCAGCCCCGTGGCGGAGTTTTCTTTTTTTAAAAAAGGTAGAAAACCGACGAATGCCGAACTGATTAATCCGCCCGATGAAAAGTACAAAGGCGAAGGCGAAAAAACGCTCATTGACGGCAAGCTGGGAGCCGCTGAAAATTTCAACGATGCAGCATGGCTTGGCTTCAGGGAAAAACCGTTTGCCGCCTGGTTTTATTTTGCCGAAGAACCGGTGATCGGCCGCATCTGCATCAGGTACAACAAAAGCATTCCGTCATATCTGCTGCCGCCGGCTGAAGTTGAGGTATGGGGCGGCTATGATAAAATCAAAATGAAACTGCTGAAGAAAGTATCGCCGTGGCCGGCAACAAAAGAAGAACTGAATGCCGTGAAAGCCGAAACAGTGATGATTGAAATTCCCCCTTCTTCTTTCAGGTATTATAAGGTGGTGGCGAAAAACCTGCTGCGGCTTCCGGCATGGCATCCGGGCAAAGGCGACCGGGCCTGGGTGTTTATTGATGAAATCTTTTTTAATTAATTGTTATGAAACGCAAAGAATTTCTATACAACGGTTCTGTGCTTATAGCCGGCTCGCTGGTGGCAAGAGAAAGCCTTGTTGAGATAATAAATGGACAAACCATTTACGGCCAGAATGGAAAACGATACCGGCTGGTGAAGGACTGGGTGAAAACAGATGCAGCTACTCTGCCGGTGAATGATTGCCACGAAATGGTGCAGGATGCCAAAGGACGCATAATACTACTGACCAATGAAACAAAAAACAATGTCATTTTTTTTAATAAAAAAGGAAAGCTGCTGAAGACATGGGGTCACGATTTTCCTGGCGGGCACGGACTTACTCTCTGGGACGAAAAAGAACAGCTGCTTTTTGTGACAGATACGGTAAAGAACCAGTTTTACAAAACCACGCTGGATGGGAAAATTCTGCAGACCTGGAACTACCCGGTGGAATCAGGAAAATATTTTGACGCGAAACGGTTTATACCGACAGAAACAACAATTACTAAAGACGGGGAAGTCTATTGCGCCGATGGTTACGGTATGCAGTACATCATGCATTACGATGCGCAGGGTAAACTGAAAAATATTTTTGGCGGCCGGGGCAATGAAGAAAAACATCTTGATAATGCACACGGAATCACCATTGATTACCGCAGCACACCCGAAACAGTAATCATTACCGACCGCACCCGCTGCTGCTTCAAGCGATTTACGATGAGCGGCGAATACCTTGAAACCATTTCGCTGCCCGGCGCCTGTGTTTGCCGGCCGGTTATTAAAGGTGATTATTTGTATGCAGCAGTTCTTCGTTCACCCAATCTTGACAATGCCGATTCCGGCTTTGTAATTATTCTGAACAAAGAAAACAAAGTGGTGTCGGTTCTTTGCGGTTCCGAAGCAGTGTATGAAAACGGGAAGCTGAAACCCTTTTACCAGACGGATAAAGTTTTCAAACATCCGCATGACGTGCTGGTAGACGATGAAGAAAACCTGTATGTGTGGCAGTGGAACTCCGGGAAAGTGTATCCCTATAAATTTGTCCCGGTGGTTTAAAACCAGCCCCGCTTATTAAAAATCCAGAGCATCCAGATAGGAATGAGCAACATAATGCCCACGGCAATGTAAAAACCCCAGGGATAGTGGCTGTATGGGATGATGTCGAAGTTCATTCCGAAAATGCCGCCGATTACGGTGGCGGGGGCCAGTAAACAGGTCACAATAGCCATTACCTTCATCACTTCATTCATCTTCAGGTTTACGTTGTTGATGTAGAGATCCTGCATGTTAATCATAATATCGCGGTAGGTTTCGCTCAGGTCGTTGGCCTGCACGATGTGGTCGTACACGTCTTTGAAATATTTGGTGGTTCGTTCTTCCAGCAGGTCGCTTTCGCTGCGCATGAAGCCGTTCACCAGGTCACGCACCGGGGCTATATTTCTTTTCAGCACAATCAGCTCTTTGCGCAGCTGGTTTATTTTTGCCAGGCTGCGCTTGTTGCTGTTACGCACCACTTCTTCTTCCAGTTCTTCGATGCGGTCGCCCAGTTTTTCCATTACAATAAAATAATGATCAACGATCAGGTCGAGCATGGTATAGCACAGGTAGTCGGCGCCGCCCTGCCGCAAGCGGCTGCTGCCCAGTTTCAGTTTTTCACGCAGCGAGTTGAACACATCGCGGCTGGCATCTTCCTGGAAGCTGAGCAGGAAATTTTTTCCCAGCACAATGCTGATCTGCTCCTGCTCCACAGCCTGCTGTTCGGGATTATAATAAAGCATATTCAGCAAACAGAACAGGATCTTGTCCAGCTCATCCATTTTGGGCCGCTGGTTGATGCTGAGAATGTCTTCCTGTATCAGGGGGTGTACCCCAAAGTGATTGCACAGCACTTCCACATCGGCCTTGCGGATGCCGTCAATGTTAATCCAGCTGGTGGTGCCGGCCGTTATATAGCGGAAGCATTCTTCCACGGAAACCGGTTCGTGCATTTCAAAAGCATTGTCGTTGTAATCATAAACGGTAATCCGCATTTCTTTCGAGTCTTCACGCACAGGAATCACCGTTGGGTTCTGGCTCAGAATTTCCCTTGTGCGGCGGGTCCCAAACAGGTTCAGCGGCACCAGGTAGCGCAAATATTTTTCCGGTTTCAGCTTTACGTTCATAACAACGGGAAGGTAGGAAAAGAAATCCATCAGCGAACGGCCGGGGTCATGAAAAGGCAGGAAGTGGCACAACAGGAATTCTTTTTGTAAACCAGAATAAATGTTGCATTTTGAAATCAAATTATTTCCGATGCCTTCACTGAAAAAAGAATTTTCATTTCCCGGATACAGCAGCGAACAACTGCTGCAGCTTTCGTATGGTACGGCGCTGCAACTGGGCTGGATGCCCATATACGCCGGGCCCCATGCCCTGGTAGTTTACACGCCGAGAAAATGGAATACATACGATGATGAGGTGATGATAGAAACAGCCGGTGACAGTTTAATTGTCACCAGCAGCCTTGTTCATGGTGAATCGTTTGACCTGCTGGGAAAAAATAAAAAACACATTAATGAATTTATTAAGGCTTTTGAAAACATTAAAATCGCTGCGCCACAACCCGAATGGTCGGCGGCCATTGAGAAGCTGCGACAGCAAACAATGGTAACGGCAAAGGAAGAAGAAAAGCAGGCCGAAGAAGTGGACCGGGTAATGAAGTTTTCTACCGGGAACAAAATACTCACGTACGGTATCATCGGCATAAACATCCTTGTGTTCCTGGCTATGGTGATAAGCGGGGTAAATTTTATTTCGCCTTCAGGCGAAGATCTCATAAAATGGGGAGCCAATTTTAAACCCTATACACTTGGCGATGACTGGTGGCGGCTGCTTACCTGTGTCTTTGTTCATATCGGCATCATTCATCTTCTCTTTAATATGTATGCACTGTACATGGCGGGGCTGTACCTGGAGCCAATGCTTGGTAAATTACGGTTCCTGTCGGCCTATTTATGCACCGGAATTATTGCCAGCATCATAAGCCTTTGGTGGCATAAAGACAATATGGTAAGTGCCGGCGCATCGGGCGCCATCTTTGGTATGTATGGCGTGTTTCTTGCCTTGCTTTCCACCAATCTTATTCCCAGGCAAATCAGGAACAGCCTGCTGAAAAGTATCGGGATTTTTATTGCCTATAATCTTATTTATGGCTTGCGGTCGGGAGTTGATAATGCAGCTCATGTGGGCGGCTTGCTGTCGGGTGTCGTGGCCGGCTATATTTTTTATCTTGATATTGGCAAAAAAATAAATACCGGCAGGCTAACAACTTCTTTGTTGATAATTGTATTAACTATTGCAGGTACCTGGTTTTTTCTAACAGGCTACAAAGACGATTCAGTTAAATTCAACCAGCTGCTGACTGAATACTCCATGCAGGAAGAGGAAGCCATCAAGGGTGCCCAGCCAGGCACCGGCATGACGGCCGCTGAGTTTAAATTCCAGCTTGAAAAGTCAGCGCTTCCGGCCTGGCAAAACAATAAGATGATTCTTCAGCAAATGGAACAGCTGAATCTTTCTGCTGCCCTTAAAAACTTACAGCAGCAATTGAAAGAATATACTGCGCTGCGGTTTGAAGAAACACAGCTGCTCATCAAAGCCCAGGATATGCCGGAAGGGAGCTTTGAAAATGAACTTACAGAGATTGGACAAAAAATTGAAGAAGTGTTGAAAAAAATAAACAGCAAAGAATAACGGTTCACAACATAGTCATTGCTCTTTCAAGATCCTCTGGTGTATCAATAGCCACGTTGATGTAGGCGGTTTCGGCCATTCTTATTTTTACCCCGTTTTCAAGAAAGCGCAGTTGCTCCAGCTTTTCGGTTTCTTCCAACGCCGAATGCGGCCAGGTGGTGAAAAGCAGCAGCATTTCTTTCCGGTAAGCATACACACCTGCATGAAGAAAATAATTTGCCGCAACCCCGGCGTCACGCCGGTGTGGAATTGTGCTCCTGCTGAAATAAAGCGCATTGTTGTTTTTATCCGTCACCACTTTTACATTGTGGGGGTTTTGCGCTTCCTGTTCTGAAATTTTCCGCATCAGCGAAGCCACCTGCACGGATGGGTCATCAAAAAGCTGCACCAGTTTTTCCAGCGGCTCTTTGCTGATGAAAGGTTCATCGCCCTGCACATTCACCACCACATCCGCATCCAGCATCGCCACGGCTTCGGCAATGCGGTCGCTGCCGCTGTCATGTTCTTTGCGGCTCATCACCGCTTTTCCGCCATGTTGTATTATTTCATCAAAAATAATTTCGCTGTCGGTGGCCACCAGCACGTCATCAAACAAGCCGGCGGCTACGGTATTGTCATACACATGGCGGATAATGGATTTGTTTCCCAGCATCTGCATCAGCTTGCCGGGAAAGCGTGTGGCAGCATAGCGGGCGGGAATCACTGCAACAAATTTCATCGGGGGAAGTTAGGATAATCCTTAAAAAAACAAATCTGCTAATCAGTCTATCTCCAGTTTCTGAAAAGGTTTTTTCAGCAGCGCCACCAGGTCTTCATCTTTTTCATTGGGATAATAGCGGTCGAGGCCGTAACGGATATCTTTGGGGTCAAGCGTTTTGAAAGTGCCAAAGATGCGATCCCAGAAGGCAAACACACCCCCGTAGTTGCTGTCGGTGAAGGGCTGTTTCCAGTGGTGATGCACTTTGTGCATGTTGGGTGAAACGAGAATAAAGCTCATCACCTTATCTACACGGGGGTTCAGCGAAATATTGGCGTGTGTAATACCGGTAAATATGGTGAGCAGTGTCTGGTAAATCATTACACCGTACATAGGGGCGCCGCTGAGGTAGATGGCGATGAGAAAAAACAATCCGCGCCATACACTTTCCAGCGGGTGATGCCGCAGGCCGCTGGTTACATCCACATTATTATCCGTATGATGAATGATATGCATGCGCCAGAACAACGGCACCTTATGCTCAATAAGATGCGAAAGCCAGCCGCCGAAAAAATCGAGAGCCAGTGCGGAAATAACAATGACAGCAAACACCGAAGCATGCAGCCAGTACACAAGGCCAAACTGGTTTTGAGCGGCCCAATCGGACAGCAAAACGATGAGTACGCCAAAGCCGGTATGAATAACGAGATGGATAACGGTGAAAAAAATATTCACTGCAGCATGACGGAGCTTATTTTTTTTATAGCGTAAAGGCAGCAGGGGTATGGCGCCCTCGATGAACCAAAGAATCAGCATGCTGCCCACAATGAAAGCCATTCGTTCCAGCGGCCGTTCTTCAAGGGTATTGAAATAGCGCAACAGTGAATCCCACATACGGCAAGATTAATTTATTGAAAAGTTACGAAGGAAAAAGAATATTGTTATTCTGAACCGTTCTCAAAGCTTTGTAAAAGCGCAAGGGCTTTTTCCATTTGTGATTCAGGCACCATCAGTTTAATTCCGCCCGAAAGCTGGGTGAGAAAAGGCGCTGTAGTGGCAGTGTGCTCATCCTGCAAATAACAGACGATATTTTCCTCCTGCAGCCGACCCATCACAAGGTGTGCTGAAATATAGTCATCAAAATTTCTAACGGCGACAAATTTCACATTAACGGATTTGGGTGTAAAAAAACCAAAAGGAAAATTTTTCTCAGTAAAAAAATTACTTAACGGAGGCACCAATTTCCGCACAAATCCCTTACACCCCTTTAGGGGCCGGGGGCTTTATTGATTCAGCATCAGCGGCATCACCAGCATCATCAGCTCTTCGTTTTCCTCCTGCTCTGTTGGTTTTATAATGCCGGCTTTGGTGGGTGTGGAGAGTTCCATTTTCACTTCTTCGCTGTCGGCGGCGCCCAGCATTTCAATCAGGAAACGGGCATTGAAAGCAATGCTCATGTCTTCGCCATCGTAGCGGCATTTCATTCTTTCATCACCTTCAAAACTGAAGTCCACATCCTGCGCCATCAGCTCCAGCTCGCTGCCGGCAATGCTCAGCACCACCTGGTTGGTGCTTTTGTTGCTGAAGATAGCCACCCGCCGCAGCGCTCCCTGGAAGTCATTTTTGTTTACCACCAGCTTGTAAGGATTATCGGTTGGTATCACCACTTTATAATCCGGGAAACGGGCATCAATCAGCCGGCAGCTCATTTGCGTGGTGCCGTGCTTTACAAAAAAATGATTGCTGTTGTAGCTGATGCTTATTTCATCATCGTTGGCGGGCAGCGCCGATTTTAAAAGTGTCAAAGGTTTTTTGGGTACAATGAAGGAGTCGGTTTTCGGGCAGCTCACATCATTTCGCCTGTACTTTACCAGCCGGTGCGCATCGGTGGCCACGCATTGCAATCCTTTTTTATCCAGTTCAAAATACACACCCGTCATAGCAGGGCGCAGGTCGTCGTTGCTTACGGCAAACAGTGTTTTATTAATAGCAGTGGTCAAAGCCGATGCGGTGGTTTTGAATGATGTGGTATCGTCGGCCGAAGGTTCTTTGGGGAAATTATCCGGGTTTTCGCCCATCACCTTGTACTTACCGCTGTCGCTGGTGATTTCGATGCCGAAGTTTTTATCAATGTTGAAGGTCAGCGGCTGGTCGGGAATATTTTTCAAACTGTCCAGCAGAATTTTTGCCGGTATACACACCTTGCCGCTGTCTTTCGCTTCAATATCCATCTGGATGCGCATCACCGTTTCCAGGTCGGTAGCTACCACGCTGAGTTTGTTTTTTTCCACGTCAAACAAAAAATCTTCCAGTATGGGCAATACGGTATTGGCGTTGATAACGCCGGCAATGTGCTGCAGCTGTTTCAGTAAAGCCGATGAGGAAACGATAAACTTCATCTTGCAAATGGTTTGTGGCGAAGCTAATGATTTTTAAGTTATAGCCAACCAACCGCCGGGTGGGGTGGATTAATTGGGGGAAATAGGATTCCGGAAAAATTATTTGTATTTTACCCCGATAAAACTCCAACTCTTATGACACTCCACCTGAAAACCGGGATGATTTTCGTTGCAGTTCTTTCCATTAATCTTTTTACTGCAGCACAGCAGGCCGAAAATCACAATTCCACCCGTTCCAATCGCAGCTCACGCCTTGCAGGCGGATTTAATTTTCAAATGACACCGCAATATGGTATAAACCTGGAAGGTGATGCGGTAGATTCATTATTCTTCCGCGGCAATGGCGCCGGCGTAAAAATGAATGCCGGTTATTCCTTCGGCAATTTCGGCATCGGCCTCAGCAGCGGGTTTGTTTCTGCCGAAACAGACAAGACAAAAATCAATGAATTTATTTCCGGTACGGGATTGCCGCCGGATCAGCTGCTCATCCACACATCCAACCAGCAAAATATGTACTTCCTGCTCGGGCCAACTGCACAGTTTGGTAATAAAATAAAAGCAGCCATTCATGCAAAAGGAGGATTGTTTATTAACAACAGCGGCTTTGTCAACATCCGCCGGCTGGGTGCGGTAAATTCTGTTTACCGCAACGAACCTTCATCCAAAAGTGTTTTCCCGGGTTTCAGCGCCGGGTTCAATCTTGAATTCCCGGTTTCAGGTCTTGTATCTGTCGGGTTCGCCACCGATTATTTAAACAGCAAAAGCGAAGTGGTGAATTATGACATCCGCCGCGGCGCCGCAATTGAAGGTACCAGGCTTTCAAAAAATATTTCCAGCCTCATGGCGGGCATCAGCATCCGCTACAATATTCAGTCGCCACGGGATGTAGCAAGCAGCCAGGCAATGGGGCAAAGAGTATTGCCTACTGTAAATAAAAGAGAAAACTCTAAAAATGTGGCAAGTGAAAAAACCGAAGTGATGTTTAACCCGAAGGAATATACCATCACAAAAAAATATCAGCCCGGCCAGCCGCAGTATGGTAATCTTGTTTCGGATGAAAGCTGCGGTCCGGTGACGGTGAAAAGAACTTTGGACAACGGTACCGTGGACGAAATGACTTTTGCCTGCCCCGAAGACGCCGCGACGTTTTTCCAGCACACCGGTGATTTTTCTGAACGACCCACCTGGACATCTTCCAACCCGCGGAAAAGTTTTGTGCTGCCGCATGTGCTTGAAAAAAGCGGTTCCATTTCCGGAAGAGTAACGTGGACTTCACCAAATACCGGCATTGGAATTATCACCAACAAAACCATCCGTGGCGGTGGCATCCGGATGAACGAAAACCAGGGCACGACAAGAACCACACCCAGCACATCGTTTGGCACCATGGTACGTATGTCGGCAAGAGAAGCCGGCAGCGGCCTGGCTACAGGGAAAAGACAACATGAACCGGTATTTATCGAAAACGAGGAAGAAATTTGCAATCCCTGCATGACCGATGTTAAACTGGTTGCGCATGAGCTGACACATGTAGTGCAGCAAAGAAAAAGCGGCAGCATGCAGGGCGCCCAAACCAACCCGCTGTATGAAGATGATACGAAAATTTTTGCAACCGATGAGCCGGGCATAAACGGAATTGCTGGTCTGAAAGTTTCGCTGGTGGATGCGGTTACGGGCAGGGTGGCAGCCACCACTGCCACCGAAAGCAACGGCGATTTCTTTTTCGGCAATGTTCCGTACGGAAATTATACTATGAAACTCAGCGGCTCATTTACCGGCAAAAAGGGATACGACATTTATTTAAAAACAAAATCAGAACTGGAAGCCGATGTAGTGTGGAGCGGCGAAGAAGTGCAGCTTACTTTGTTCAGCAGCGGTAACAATTCCGGTGAATCAAACAGAGTCAATACGTCCCGCTCCAATATCAAGAACATTGTAATAGTGGATGCCGATACAGATGGCGATGGTGCTTTTGATACATACCGTGTTGCCGGCACGCTTAACGATGGTGTATCAAAAGACCTGACTGGCGATGCATCTGCAAGCCGTGTAAATAAAATCGAATCTTTTACACTGAAACAATCGGCTATGCAGATGCCGGGAGGTTTTGGTTCGAAGCCGGGCGGTTTTAGCAAAGGAGTTAAGCTTACCGGCATCACTGTAGCCAGCGGCGATGTGAACGGCGATGGCATCAGCAGCTTGAAAGCAACTGCCAGCTTCAGCGACGGATCCACGTGGGATATTACAAAAGATATACTCGTAAACAACAGCCATACCCGGTACCGGCAATACGGTATTGCAGTTGCCGACCTGGATGGCGATGGCATGGCCGATGCAGTAATCAATACCAGCCGGTCGAACATAAAAAACCAGCGAACTACAAATACAGATAATGAGGAAGAACCGCTGGGTGTAGTAAAAACAAAAACAAAATCGAACCAGTCGAATGACAGGATGAGCATCGGCAGCGTTGGGAACAGTGATGTATGTAACCCCTGTACCAACACGTACCGGGTAATTGTTGCCGACCTGGATGGGGATGGAAAAGCGGAAGCAGCGCTGAACACATCTCACTCCAACATCAAAAACCTGCGGGTAACGATGGCCGACCTGGACGGCGACGGAGCGGCCGAAGCAGCCATCAACGGTTCCAATTCCAACATTAAAAATATGCGGGTGGCTGCCGGCGATGTAGATGGCGACGGCATGACCGACATAATCATGGGTGCTAAAGTCAGCGATTTTGGAATGAGCCGCTCCCTGACCACATTGCAACCCGGCGACCCCATACCTGGTGTTGACATTAAACTGGGAAGTAAAAAAAGCGGTGCAGAAAAAAATATTACTGCCGATGACGCCGGAAAAATAAGAGTGATTGGTCCCGACATGGAGCCCGATACGTATACCTTGTTTGTAACATCCAATATTTATATTGAAGATGAAACACAGGTAACTGTTGGCGATGCAAATGAAATTGCCATTGACGAAGAAGGCGTACAGCGCAGCAGCGGCGGCATTAAACAAACCATGCAGACACAGGTGAGAAAATGGGAACCATCGCCTTCAGCCCGGGCCGCCATCAATGGCAGCAACAGCAATATCAAAAATCTGCTGACAACAGTGGATGAGCTGGAACAAATGCTGAACAATGATAATACTGCCTCCGAAGCAGCCATCAACGGTTCAAATTCCAACATTAAAAATCTGCGTACTGCAGCGGGCGGTTTAACCCAAGCCCTCGATAACCTGACCACAATGGATAAAACGGAGGCTTTGGCATTGTTGCAAACCAGAATGGCGGCCATGAATATGCAATTTCTTGCCCTGCAGCAATCGCTTCGGCTGGCAGGCGGGCAGTACAGCAGCATTTCCATTGTGCTGAAAACAAAACACGACACGGTGAAGAACAGCATCAACAATGTGCGGTAAAAAATAATTTTGGTTTGCTGCGGAAACACGGAAATCAAAATTCCGTGCCTCCGTGGCAATTAATTTTCAGAAGCCGGGCAGCTTCTTAGTTTTGCTGCGATGCAAAAAAGAACATTCACCAAAGAGCAGGTGTACCAGAAACTGAAACACTACTGCGCATGGCAGCCCCGCTGCCGCAGCGAAGCAAGGGAGAAAATCTTTTCTTTCGGGTTGAAAAGACCGGAAGCCGAAGAACTTCTTTCCCGCCGGTGGTATAATGTGCAGTAAAAAATAATTCTGGTTTGCCACGGAAACACAGAGGAACACGGAAATCAAAATTCCGTGCCTCCGTGGCAATTAATTTTCAGAAGCCGGGC
>CAYUJD010000018.1:25975-52487 GCA_964444975.1 uncultured Chitinophaga sp.
AACACGGAAATCAAAATTCCGTGCCTCCGTGGCAATTAATTTTCAGAAGCCGGGCAGCTTCTTAGTTTTGCTGCGATGCAAAAAAGAACATTCACCAAAGAGCAGGTGTACCAGAAACTGAAACACTACTGCGCATGGCAGCCCCGCTGCCGCAGCGAAGCAAGGGAGAAAATCTTTTCTTTCGGGTTGAAAAGACCGGAAGCCGAAGAACTTCTTTCCCGTCTGGTGGATGACGGGTTTTTAAATGAAGAAAAATTTGCTGTCCTGTTTGCTGCCGGCAGATTCGGCATGAAGCAGTGGGGAAGAAAAAAAATAAAGGCGGCGCTAAATGCAAAGCGGGTAAGCCCCGCCGGCATTACAAAAGCGCTTCGTGAAATTGATTCAAAAAAATATACTGAAACACTTCAGCGCCTTGCCGGCAGGAAATGGAAGTCGGTGAACGGCGCCGGCGTGAACCTGTTTGTGAAGATGACTAAAACCCGGAACTATCTTTTGCAGAAGGGCTACGAACCGCAGTTGGTAGCCGCTGTGCTGAAAGAACTGCAGCAATAATCTTCTTTTTATTCCCCGCTGTTTGTATCTTGATTCATCAAATGAAGCCGCCGGTACTTCTTGCCGCCTCTGTTTTCTTCTGCCTGCATTTATTTTCACAAAAAGGGCAGCAGGATTATCTGCATGAATTCAGCATTACTACCGAAAACGATAATTACGCATTCACCTTTGCCGATGGCTACTATACCAACGGTCTTTTCCTGCACTACAGCCGGCCGGCCGTATGGAAAACAAATGACAGGCTGGTAAAAATAATCAGCAACTGGCAGATCGGCCAGATGATGTTTGTATCCGAATCTTTTTATGACCGCTCATACCGCAACATTGACCGGCCTTTCAGCGGGTATCTTTTTTTGCAGAAGGGCTATAAATTTTTTTACCACAAAGGACATGTGCTGCAAACAGCAATCGAAGCAGGCGCCACCGGCAAAAGCTCGATGGCGCAGCAGGTACAGACCTGGTATCACCATGCAACCGGCCTTCCCAAGGTAAGCGGCTGGGTGTACCAGCTCAATGGAGAAGCAAGCCTCGGTATTTCTGCAAAATATCATTATGACCTGCTGGGTATTGCCAGGCCTAAACGATTGCTTGAGCTGATGGCGACCGCTGATGCCCGTGCCGGCAATGCCTTTACCAATGCATCGGCGGGAGTGATGGTAAAGTTTGGCAACTTTGAAAACCCTGCGCAAAGCAGTTTTTATAATGCAAGGGCAGGAAGGGGAACCGCGGGAAAACTGAAACGCAACGCCGAAGTGTTTATTTATTTTCACCCGCGGCTGGTGCACCAGTGGTACAATGCCACCGTGCAGGGGCCGCTCTTCCGCAGCGATAAGGGCCCGCTTGTTTCGGGCATTACAAAAAACTTTTACATGCATTCATGGGGCATTCATTATGCCGAAAAGCGCTGGACGCTGGACGTTCATTTCACTTTCAAAAACCGGGAAGCCCTTACCATGCGGGAAAAAGAAAGGTTTGGCAGCATTTCCCTGGGTTACCGGTTTGGGAGATTGAAATAATAATCTGAAAAGTTTAGGGAACAATATGTCGGGTTCAATGGGCCTTTTTCCCGGGGGTATTTTTGATCGTCGTTTAAATTTACGTGTTTTTGATAACTTGGCATCACACCCTAATCAATGACACTGGCAAAGGACAATTCAGTAAAAATTCTCTTTCGCTTTTTCAGCAATGTATTAGACGAGTGGACGGTAGAAACCATCTGGGCAGACACAGTTGACAGCGAGAATGGACTTTACAAACTTGACAGCATACCTTTTTATGCTCCTGTTGCTTCGGACGACATTGTTTTTGCAGAATACGACGAAAGAGAGCAGTGTTTGACCTACTGTAAGACGGTTGAACATTCTGGAAATTCAACAGTTCAGGTAGTATTGCTTGACCCCGCGACGGACATTAATACAATCCGTGACACTTTTAAAAATTTGGGCTGTATATCGGAAAAGCTGAACGACAAATATTTTGCAATGGAAGTTCCTGCTGACAAAGATTATATACCAATCAGGAAAAGGTTGACAGAACTTAATGACGCAGGAATTATCAGTTATGCAGAACCATGCCTTGCCCGAAATCATTGGTACGACTGACGAAAAGCTGCCTACAAAATCCGGTCCTATGTATATAGGAAATCAGAAAAGGATCGTATCGTTCACCTATATTTTCTTTTGTAGCAAAGCCATCCTTTAGGGAAAAGCAGGAGATTGTGAGAGATTTGCTCTGGTTGCCTACCGCATTCAGCAATACCCCCCCTACGGCACAAACGTCTTCTTTTCCTTCAATGCTTTTATTTCTTCTTCCGTTCTTCCGCCCGGCGGGCAGTATTGCCGCAGAAAATTTGTAAACAAGACGGCCAGGTGTTCCGATGTGCCCTCGCCTTCGCTGATGCCGTGGGTGCGGTTAGGGTAACTCATCAGCTGAAACTGCTTGCCGTGTTTCACCAGTTCATTAATCAGTTTTTCGGTATTCTGGTAATGCACATTGTCATCACCTGTGCCGTGAATTACCAGCAGGTTTCCCTGCAGGTTTTTTGCATGCGTCAGTGCTGCGCCGTTTTTGTAATCATCCATATTTTCCTGCGGCAAACCCATATAGCGTTCGGTGTAAATGTTATCATACAGCAATGAACTGGTAACCGGCGCAATGGATATTCCCGTTTGATATTGATCCGGGTATTGAAACATCAGGTTTAGTGTAGATGAGCCGCCGCCGCTCCAGCCCCACACAGCCACTCTTGTTGTATCAATAAACGTCCACTTCAGCACTTCCTTTGCACCCAGTGCCTGGTCGCGGATGTTCAGCTGTCCTACTTTTTTGTAAATCGCTTTTCGCCATTCCCTTCCTTTTGGTGCCGGTGTACCGCGGTTGTCGAGTGAAACCTGTATGTAACCGTCTTCTGCCATATCGCCGGTGTAAAGAAAATTTCCGGCTGCCCCATAGCTGTCACTTACCGTAGTGCCCGCCGGCTCGCCATACACATAAAACACTACCGGGTATTTTTTTGTGCTGTCAAAATTTTTGGGCTTCACCACCCATCCGTCCATCGTCACACCTTCTTCGGTGGTTATTTTAAAAAAAGATACATGGCTTTTTTCTTTTTCTTCCGGTTTAATTTTTTTCCCGATGTCATCTTCCGTCTTCAGCGGCCGGTGGTCGGGCAGCGTCACCCACTCACTCAGTGGCGGCGTATAGTAATTGGATAAATTATGACGGGCAAATTTTCCGTTGGGAGAAATTTCATAGGTATGTGTGCCTTCCTGTCCGGGCGGCGAGTGGCGTTCGGCCGGGTAGCCGCCTTCGATGCGGACGGCATACAGAAAACGCTGCGTGGCGTTGTGCGGCGAGGCATAAAAATATACCAGTCCTTTTTTCTCATCAATTCGCAGCACATCCATCACGTCGTAATTGCCTTTGGTGATCAGGGTTTGTTTGCTGCCGTCTTTGCTGATGCGGTACAGGTGGCGCCAGCCGTCTTTCTCGCTGAACCAGGTAAATTCTTTGCCGCCGCTTATCCAGTCCCAGCCTTTTACATCGCTCCGCCATTCGTTCAGCGTAGCCACCCATGCTTCATCGGTTTCGGTGAAAATGATTTTTGCATCGCCGGTGGCGGCATTGCACAGCATCAGCCGGCTTTCATTTTGTTTTCGGTTGAGTTGCTGCAGAATGATTTCACCCGGTGCGCCCCACTCCATGCGGATGATATAATGCTGCGCCGGGTCGCCGGGCACTTTCATCCACCGGGTTTGCGCCGTGGCAATGTTCACAATGCCGATGCGTGCAGGCGATGGCGGCTCACCCACTTTGGGATATTCCACGGGAATCATTCGGCTGTACACCGAGTCGGTAGTGTTCAGCATGTAATAGTCCCTGATTTTGTTGGCATCAATCTGCCAGTAGGCAATGCTTTTGCTGTCGGGGCTCCAGCGAAAGCCATCGCGGCAGAAAAATTCTTCTTCATACACCCAGTCGAAAGTGCCGTTGATAAGTTTTTTGGTGCCATTGTCACTGGTGAGTTTTTTGATAGCGCCGGTAGCCAGGTCTTCCACATAAATATTGCGTTCACTTACATAAGCCACTTTTTTATTGTCGGGCGAAAATTTGGCGAACTGTAAACTTGATTCGGGTCTTCCTTTGCCCAGCTGTTTCAAAACACCTGTAGAAAGATTCAACAGCCAGTAATCGCCGCGGGTATCGAAGCGCCACACTCTTTTGGTATTGGTATAAATCAGCGCCAGCTTTTCGTCGGAAGAAAGCAGGAAATTTCGCGGGGCCAGGGATTTCCCGTCTTTAGTGGTCAATTGTTTTTTGCTGATAAAAACAGACTTCTCCAGCGAGGGTAGTTCCGTTTTTATGATTTCTCCTTTTTCCCTGTCAATGGAAAAATAAGCATTGCCGTCATTGCTCCATTTTGTAGCCGGCACGCCGGTTTGGGCGGCCAGGATGATGAAGACAAACTGCACGACTATCAGCAGGCAGAATTTCTTTGTAGTTTTTCTGAACAGCATTGTGTAAAAAAATTTACGGGATGAAAGTACGGAAAGGGCGTGAGTTAACAGTTGTTTATTGACAAACGGAGTCAGTAAATAATAATTGAATGCTCTATCTGAATAACTTTACACCCATGTCCACCCTCACCATCACCGGCATTCAAACTTTGCTGCACTGGGAAAACCCGGCGGCCAACCTGGATATGCTGGAAGAAAAAATAAAAATCATTTCCTATAAAACTGAAGTCATCATCCTGCCCGAAATGTTCAACACAGGGTTCAGCATGAAACCAAAAGAACTGGCTGAAACCATGGATGGAGAAACGGTAAAGTGGATGAAGCGTATAGCGGCAGAAAAAAAAATGATTCTTACAGGAAGTTTGATGATTATGGAAAATGGAAATTATTTTAACCGCCTCATCTGGATGCTGCCGAATGGTCAATACGGCTACTACGACAAGCGGCATTTGTTTGCTTACGCCGGCGAAGACGAAGAATTTACTCCCGGCACAAAACGATTGATTGCTTCAGTGAAGGGCTGGCGGGTGCATCTGCTGGTGTGTTATGATTTGCGTTTCCCTGTTTGGAGCCGACAGGCTCCTCCTTTCCGAGAGGAGAAGGGGCCGGGGGATGAAACTCCCCCTCTCCGTAAGGAGAGGGGGTCGGGGGGTGAGGCAATTAGTGCTCCCGAATATGACTTGTTGATTTATGTAGCCAACTGGCCCGAGCGGCGAAACCATGCATGGAAAACCCTGCTGCAGGCAAGAGCCATCGAAAACCAGTGCTATGTATCGGGTGTAAACCGTGTGGGGTACGATGGCAACAATATTTATCACAGCGGCGACAGCATGGTAGTGGATCCGATGGGCGAAATATTATACAGCAAGGCGCACGAAGAAGATATTTTTACCCTCACGCTGCAGAAAGACAAGCTGGAAGATGTGCGAACACGACTGCCTTTCTGGAAAGACGGCGATAATTTTATAATTCAAGCCTGATGAAGCAGGTCATTACCAACGCAACCATTTATACAGCAAAGGAAATTCTTACCGGCACAGCCATTCTCATCAGCGATGGAATTATCCAGGGTTTTGTTTACGACACCGATATTCCCGATGATTATGAAGTGAGGGACCTGGGCGGCCGCAATCTTGCACCGGCATTTATTGATTTGCAGATTTACGGCGCTAATGGTTTTCTTTTTTCAGAATCCCCTACGACGGAAGCGATAGAAGCGACAAAAAATTATTGCCTGCAGGGCGGCGCTTCAAAATTCCTGCTGACGGTTTCCACCAATTCGTGGGAGGTTGTCAGCAGGTGTTTAAACGCAGCAAAACAATACCTGGCGGCAGGAGGAAAAAATCTCACGGGGCTTCATCTCGAAGGCCCCTGGATTAATGCAGAGAAAAGAGGTGCCCACCAGCAGCAGTATATTCATTCGCCAACGATGGAGGAAGCAAAAAAAATTGTGGATGCAGCCGAAGGCGTAGTGAAGATGATTACACTGGCGCCGGAAAGGGCGGAAGAAACGATTATAGATTATTTGCAGAATAACGGAATTGTTGTTTCTGCCGGTCATTCCAATGCCACCTACCAGCAGGCGATGAGGGGGTTTGAAAAAATAAAAGTGGCCACGCACCTGTTCAATGCCATGTCGCAGTTACAAAGCCGCGAGCCCGGCATGGTTGGCGCCATTTATAATCATCCATCGGTTTGCTGCAGCCTGGTGGCCGATGGTGTGCATGTGGACTATGCCGCCATCCGCATCAGCAAAAAAATTTTAGGCGAAAGACTTTTCCTCATCACCGACGCCGTGGCGGAAACATCAACAGGGCCTTACCGGCATGTGTTTAAAGACGATCGCTATGTGTTGCCGTCCGGTACTCTTTCGGGCTCTGCATTAACGATGATGAAGGCAGTGAAGAATTGTGTGCAGCATGCCGGCATTGATTTGGATGAAGCGTTGCGCATGGCGTCACTTTATCCTGCCAGGGTGCTGGGTATTGAAGACAGGGCCGGTTTGATTCAAAAAAATTACGAAGCTTCTTTTGTGGTGTTTGATGAGGAGCTGAATGTCATTGATGTGATCGGATAAGTTCCATCACTTTTTCCATTTTATAATCCACCCCGCGGCGGATGGCATCGGTGGTGGGTAAAACAATGACTTCGGGCTGCACCCCCTTGCCATCTTTCGGAATATTTTTATCTATAACGAGGCGGAAAAGAGGCAGCCGGAAACGAATTCCTGTTTCAGGCAGCGTCACATCGGGTATCAGCCACGCGGAGTTTCCATAAGCGCCGCCACCGGTTTCTTCACCCACTACAATTACATTTTCCTGCTGTTTTATTTTTTGGGTAAATAAAGTGGTAGCCGAGAAAGAATTTCCGCCGGTAAGAATATACACCGTGCCGTCAAAATGATTTTTCTTTTTCGGTTTGAACGCATGCCGTTCGAAATACCCGAAATGATATTTACCGTCATTCTTTTTTGCCGTTACAATCAGCATAAACAGGCGGTTGAAAAAATAATTTTCAATATACTTTTTGTAGCGGCTGTTTCGGTTATTGGCAAAAAGAGAATCGGCCACTTTGAATTTTTCCCTGGCAATAAAACGGGTGAGCAGCGTGGAGTTGGTCACACTGCCACCGCCGTTGCTGCGCACATCAATCACCAGGTGTTTGGTATCCACCCGGCGTAAAGAGCGGAAGGATGACCTGAAAAAAGATTTCAGCCGCAGGTTGCGGCCAAAGGAAGCCAGGTCCATAAACGCAATTTTGTTTACTGAATCAAGACGCATGTTCCTGGTTGCCCGGCGGATTTGTTTTTTTCTTTCAGCCGGCGCTATTTTTTCAATACGGGAAAGGGCGGAACGCCCCATGCTGTCGGTCCGCGGATTGTACGGTTGTATTACTGTTGATTTTTCAGTACCGTTTCCGTCAAGGTATTCAATAAAATAATTTTCCTTCAGTCCGAATACGGAAGTGAACGCAAAACCAAAGCCGCCCCGGTTGCTCAGGTTTTGATATTTGTGCGTCAGGTTGTACCCATCGCTGGATATGTAACGGCAAAGCGTATCAAGTATAGAGGACACAGGCCGGTGGTCAATTTTTTTTACCACCACACCACGGGTCAGCATACTGTCTTTCCGGTTCAGGTTGGCAGCCACGGTGGCGGTATCCGTTTCGCCGGGCCATATTTTCAGGCTCAGCGGAAAAATCTTTGTGTTGGCCGTATCGCGGTAGCGGGCATAGGTTTTGGAGCTTCTTGTCACGGTATGCCCGCAGTTGATTTTTGAAATCACATAGCTGAGAATTTTGCGGAAGCTTTCTTCATTCAGGGAGTCGCTCAGCTGTTGTTCGCCCCATTCAAAATAGCGGTCCATTTCTTCCTTTGGCGTGTACCAGTAAATGCCCGGATGTGATTCTTCCAGCGCCCCGCGGAAAATGGCATAATCTTTTTTCAGTTGTGCCGGGGAAAATTTTCCGGAAGGAGTATAGGCGTATTTGGATACAGTGCAGGAGCTGAAAAAAACAATCAACACAAAACAGGCCGGAAGCAATTTGCCAATAGCAATTTTAAAATGAGCAGCTTTTTTCTTTTGCCCATAGCCCATAGCCCATGGCTGGTTGAAAAATGTTTTCATATACGAATCCGCTTATCGTTTCTTCAGTGCATCCCAACCCTGTGCGGTGATGGGATACGTATTATTTCCTTTGGTTATTATTTTTGCGCCTTCATCCGCATCGGTCATATAACCTACTACGCTAATTTCCTCACTTGTTATGATTTTTTCATAATCCGAAGGGCGGATGGTAAACAGCAGCTCATAATCTTCGCCGCCGCTCAGGGCGCAGGCGGTCGGGTCTATTTCAAATTTGAAGGCTGCATTTCTTGTGGCTTCCGCTACAGGAATTTTTTCTTCATACAGCACACAGCCCAGGTTACTTTGTTTGCAGATATGCAAAATCTCCGAGCTGAGCCCGTCGCTGATGTCCATCATGGCAGTAGGCAGGATGTCCTGCTTTTCAAAAAACTCAATGATGTCTTTCCGTGCTTCGGGTTTCAGCAGTCGTCCCACCACGTATGCTTCGCCTTCCAGGTCGGGCTGAATGGAAGGGTTTTCAAGAAAAATCTTTTTTTCCCTTTCGAGGAAAAGTAAACCGATATAAGCAGCTCCCAGGTCGCCGCTGACACAAAGCAGGTCGCCTTTTTGTGCCGTGCTTCGTTTTACAAATTTGCCCGGCGTCACTTCGCCGATGGCGGTGACGGAAATAACAAAACCCTTTTGTGATGAGGCGGTATCGCCGCCCACAAGGTCCACGCCGTAGCGGTCGCAGGCAGCATAAATGCCCTCATAAAATTCATCCAGCGCTTCCACGCTGAACCGGTTGCTTACCCCGATGCTCAGGGTGATTTGGGTAGGAATGGCATTCATGGCATACACATCGCTCAGGTTTACTATAACGCTTTTGTAACCGAGATGTTTTAACGGGGTGTACATTAAATCGAAATGCACGCCTTCAATCAGCAGGTCGGTGGTTACCACGGTTTGCCGGCCATAATGATCAATTACCGCGGCATCATCGCCCACGCCAACCACAGAAGAAGCGTTTTGCAGCTCTATGTTTTTAGTAAGGTGATCAATCAGGCCGAATTCGCCGAGGGTTGATATTTCAGTACGATTATCCATTTTTGATTTTAGTCCCGATTATAATCGGGATTTGATTTTGGATTTTTTTAGAGCTTTCCTTGTACAGGTTATTTTCTGAAGTGATAATTGACGCCACAATTATTGATAGCAATTGGTTCCCTTCTTTGTATAATTCACGAAGTTCCTTTTTGAAAGTTTCGTTGAACGCAGCAAGCAGTTCATAAAAAAACAATGTTTCATCCAATTCCTCTTCTACCATCTTTAATGTATTTATGAAATCAGGTTTTGATTTTCCCCTGCAGGCGGAACGATAATTTGCTGCCGACGACGATGAACTTCTTATTATTTGATCGACATAAACTTTATTTACCGCATTAAATGGCAGCCTTAAACAAAGTTTTGCAGTGGCAATAGCAAGCTGTTTTAATCTGTTTTTTAATTCCTTTTCAGTCATTAAATGTAAATTTCTAATTATGGAAATCTAAAATCACAAATCAAAAATCTAAAATTTATTATTGATCCATTTCAACAGCTCATCATGAATCTTCCCGTTTGTGGCTGCTATTCTGTGTTGATAAACTGAAAACTTTTTTCCTTCATGATCGGTTACCCGGCCGCCGGCTTCTTCCACCATCAGGTAACCCGCGGCACTATCCCAGGGTTCCAGCTTGTGTTCATAAAAACCATCAAAGCGGCCGCAGGCCACCCAGCAAAGATCAATGGCTGCCGAACCAAGCCGCCTGACGGGCACGCCTTTTTTTATCAGCCGGCTGAAAACTTCCAGCGGGCCGTTGGGCATATTAATATAAGTATAAGGAAAACCGGTAACGAGGCAGGCTGTCAGCACACTGGTTTCATGGCTTACCGAAATTTTTTTATCATTTAAAAAAGCGCCGCCTCCTTTTTCTGCAAAAAATAATTCATTCAGTATGGGAGCATATACCGATGACATAATGATTTCTCCGTTTTTTTCCAAAGCAACTGCAACGCAGCAGATGGGGATGCCGTGGGCAAAATTCACGGTGCCGTCAATGGGGTCAATGATCCATTTGAAACCGGATTCCTGTTTTACTTCGCCGGTTTCTTCGGCCAGCACCTGGTGGCCGGGAAAATTCTTTTCAATAACACGCAGAATAGCCGCTTCTGCATAATGATCAGCTTCGGTGACAAGATTGTTTACGCCTTCTTTATGAGAAATGATAAAATCGCTGTTGAAAAAACGCCGCAGCTCGGCACCGCCTGCCTGCACCGCCTCCAGAAGCGTTTGTTTAAGCATGGGCAAAGATACCTCCGCAATTTTAGATTTCGGTCCCGGTAATTATCGGGATAAGATTTTTAGATTTGAGGCGGAATGCTTCTGTCAATAATTATAGTAAACTATAACAGCAAACTGCTGCTGGAGCAGTGTGTTGCTTCGGTAAAAAAAGCTGTTGCCGGCATTAACAGCGAAATCATTGTTGTGGACAACAACTCGACCGACGGCAGCCGCGATTACTTACTCCCCCTGTTTCCGGGCGTGAAATTTAATTTCAATAATGCGAATGCCGGTTTTGCCAAAGCCTGCAACCAGGGTTATAAAATTTCTTCCGGTGACTATGTTCTTTTTCTGAACCCCGATACAATTATTCCAGGGAACTGCCTGCAGGACTGTCTTTTATTTTTTCAAACCCATGCTGACGCCGGAGCAGTGGGTGTAAGAATGATTAACGGCAAAGGAAAATTTTTGAAGGAATCAAAAAGAGGATTTCCCTCCCCGGCTGCATCTTTCTTTAAGCTTTTTGGATTTGCCTGGTTATTTCCCCGCTCCGCAATTTTTGCACGCTATTATCTTGGTCATTTGCCCGAAAAGGAAAACAACCCGGTGGATGTACTGTCTGGCGCATTTATGATGCTTCGCCGCGATGTGCTGGAACTAACCGGCGGTTTCGATGAAAATTTTTTTATGTACGGCGAAGACATTGATTTCAGCTACCGCATACAACAGGCAGGTTTTAGTAACTACTATCTCGGAAAAATTACCATTACCCATTTCAAAGGCAGCAGTACCGTGTATAATGCTGAGCGGGTAAATAATTTTTACGCGGCCATGAAGCTGTTTGTAAAAAAGCATTATGAAAACAAAAAGCCCGGCTGGCAGACCGGCCTTTTATATGCCGGTATCAGCACCAGGAAATGGTTATCTATGGCAGGTCTTTTATTCAGGTAACCGGGTGACAAACCAATTCCGTTCATCATTGTATATTCGCCCCGGACAGCAGAACGGCGTAACTTTAAACAAAAGCAGCTCACACCCGGATGGCCAATATAATTGATATAAAAATTCCCAAAGCCATTGCTTCGGCTTTGCGCCTGCCGCAAAACGACCCGCGGCACCAGCAGCTAAGGGTTTTAAAAAAGTTGCTGCACAAGGCAAGGTTTACCGCATTTGGCCAGCAATACCGCTTTGATGAAATATTGCTGGACCGCCATCCCGCAAGAAAATTCCAGGAACTGGTGCCTGTACATGATTACAATAAAATTTATAATGACTGGTGGAAAAAAACCATTGAAGGCGTACCCGACGTGGCATGGCCGGGCAAGATAAAATACTATGCTCTCAGCTCCGGCACATCGGAAGCAGCCAGTAAATACATACCCGTCACCAAAGAAATGCTGCGCAGCAATACTATCAATTACATAAAACAGTTTATTACACTGCTCGGTTACGAGCATTTGCCACGCCATGCCATGACCAAAGGCTTCCTGATGCTGGGCGGCGCCACCGATCTGCAAAAAGGAAAAGCCGGCTGGTATGCCGGCGACCTCAGCGGCATTCTTGCAAAAAAGCGCCCCTTCTGGTTTCAAACTTTTTATAAACCCGGCGGACGCATTGCCGCCATCAAAGACTGGAACCAGAAACTGCACGAAATAGTGGAGCATGCACGTGAGTGGGACATTGGTTATATTGTTGGCGTGCCGGCCTGGTGCCAGATGTGCATGGAAATGGTGATTGAACATTACAAAGTGAAAAATATTCACGAGATATGGCCCAACCTTGGCTTTTTTGTTCATGGCGGCGTGGCATTTGAGCCCTACAAAAAAGGATTTGAAAAATTGCTGGGCAAACCGATTGTGTATATCGAAAACTATCTGTCAAGCGAAGGATTTATCGGGTATAAAACAAGAGAGCATGCCCGGGGTATGAAGCTGATACTTGATAATAACATCTTTTTCGAGTTTGTGCCTTTTGATGAAAAAAATTTCGACCACGACGGAAACATTATGGCCGGCCCCGAAGCATTGATGATACACGAAGTGGAGGAAGGCAGGGAATATGCCCTGCTGATGAGCACCAATGCCGGTGCCTGGCGTTACCTCATAGGCGACACATTAAAATTTGTGGATCTGGATCACTGCGAAGTGCTGATTACCGGCCGCACCAAACATTTCCTGAGCCTCACCGGCGAACACCTGAGCGTGGAAAACATGAACAGGGCCATCGAGCTGGTAAGCGAGGAAATGAATATCTGCATTCCCGAATACACCGTTGTAGGGTTTCCTTATAACAACTTTTTTGCACACAAATGGTATGTGGCCAGCAACGACAACTGCGATACCGAACTGCTGAAAAACAAAATTGACCAGCACCTCCGCCACCTGAACGACGATTATGCCACGGAAAGAAACAGCGCCTTAAAAGAAATATTTCTGGAAAAACTTCCCGAAGAAAAATTCCTGAAGTTTATGGAGCTAAAGGGCAAGCTGGGCAGCCAGCACAAATTTCCCCGGGTGATGAAAGGAAAAATGCTGGAAGACTGGAGCCGGTTCCTGGAAACGGAAAATATTTGAAGCAGGATACCATTAATAATTTTTATTATTAATTGGAAATAAAGAAAGGTGCCGGTAGCCGGTGTAAAAATCACAATAACCCATCGGGCAGCAGAGCCAATAATCAATAATGAATAATTAATTTTCAACAACTGTGCTGGAGGCATTGCTTAAAGGATTAACCCTCGGCCTGCTGCTGAGCATTTCAGTGGGTCCGGTGGTTTTTTCCATCATCAAGCAAAGCCTCAACAGCGGTCACCGCGGCGGGCTGACATTTGTTTTTGGCGTGTCGGCATCAGATATTTCACTTGTTTTAATCAGCAATGTATTTACCCAGTTGTTTGGCTACCTGGTGAGGCACAAAAGCATGATAGGCATTGCCGGCAGTATTTTTCTCATCGGGCTCGGCATCTTTTTTATTTTTTTTAAAAAAATAAAAGTGGACGACAGCGGGGTGCATGTGATACTGCTGAGGAAAAGAGATTATATAAAAACATTCTTTTCCGGTTTTTTTATGAACACACTTAACCCGGCAGTTTTTCTTTTCTGGTTTACCACATCCTCCACACTCATCATCATGCCGGTGCAGCACCGCATCATTGCCTTTGTTACCTGCCTTGCTTTTGTGCTGGGCACCGACATACTGAAAGTGATGATGGCGCAGAAAATCAGGAAAAAACTTACGCCCCACAATATTCAAATCCTCAGCCGAATCAACGGGCTCATCCTGCTTGGCTTTGGCATGGTGCTGCTCTGGGGCCTGTTTTTTTACAGCGATAAAATCTAAAGTTTATTTTGCAGATAAATGAAGGCAGGAAAATTTTTTAAAAAGCTGTGGAAATGGACAAAGCGGATTGTCCTTTTTATTTTTTTCTTCCAGCTTTTTTATATCCTGTTGTTGAAATGGGTGAACCCGCCCATAACCATAACGCAGCTCAGCAGTTATTTTTCCGGCGACGGACTGAAGCGGGATTATGTCAGCCGGAAAAATATTTCAGAAAATGCAAAGCTGGCTGTCATAGCTTCCGAAGACCAGTTGTTTGCCGACCACCGGGGCTTCGACTGGAAAAGCATAAAGAAGGCCATGAAGTATAATGAAAGAAAACCCGGACGCATCCGCGGCGCCAGCACCATCAGCCAGCAGGTGGCCAAAAATGTTTTCCTGTGGCAGGGCCGCAGCTGGATACGGAAAGGGCTTGAAGTCTATTTCACTTTTATGATTGAACTTACCTGGGGGAAAAGAAGAATCCTGGAAGTATACCTGAACGTGATTGAAATGGGAAAAGCTGTGTACGGTATCGAAGCCGCAGCACAGGCCTATTTTAATAAACCCGCAAAAAACCTCGCAAGACATGAAGCGGCGATGATTGCCGCCAGCCTGCCCAACCCGAAAAGGTATTCAGTGAAACCGCTTTCGAATTATGTGGCAACCCGCAGCCAATGGGTGCTGCGCCAAATGAATAATCTGGAAGGCGATACCGATATAATGAAAATTATTAAAGGAGAAAAAATTGTTTCAGCAAAAACTTCAAAGTGAAATTATTTGCCCGTATAGGCGGGTACAAACCGCAACCCCACCGGGCCTTTTTTTGTAAGCACTGAATCGGGAAAAGTATGCACGTCATAAATGTCCGCAATGAACACCGGTTTGCCGGTCAAAGAATCATCCGTGGGCCAGAAATCAAAATTATTTTTTCGGTGACCGGGAATATTGATGGAGTGTGACGGCTTGCCGCTGTAAAACCAGATGAGTGATGCCCGCTGGTACGAATTATAAAACAGCACTGGTTTGTCGCCGGTTTTTGCTGCAATAGCCATCGCCCAGGCCCGGTTGCCTTGAAACCTTCTTTTCACTGCATTATCCGGGCCGATATCAACTACCAGGTAAATGCGCCCTGCTATGATGAGCAGCAGCGAAACAAAAGCAATAATCTTTACTGTTTTTGCCCACGAAATTTTTCCTGTCAAAAACTGGTGACTCAGCACAAGCAAAGGAATCAGCACCGGCATAGGCCAGTTGGCTTCCACTTTGCCACGAAAAGAGCTGATGAAGAATAGAAGGTAAATGCCGGCCATTGTAAACTTCAGCGCCTTTTCAGTTTTATTTTTTGTTTTGTAAATAAAGGCAGCAGGCAAAAGAATAAAACCCATCAGCGGGCCGGCCAGCAATAGCTGTCCAAGAATAAATTCAGTTGTATAATAAAATCTGTAGTCGCTTACATTGCTTTCAAAAAGATGATAGCGGAAACTCACCCAGTTGTGTTCCCATTGCCAAAGCAGGTGAGGTGAATACAACAGTATAACCAATACAGCGGCCAGCCATGCTGGCCATTTTGCCAGCAGTTTTATGTTAGATAAAAATGTGAACAGCACAATCAACAACCCGTGATACTTGGTGTAAAAAAGCAGGGAGATGGCCATAGCCAGCAGCAATGCGCCGCGCCAGTTTTGCTGCCGCAGAAAAATGCGATAACAATAAAAGAACAGGGCCGAAAAAAACAACAACGGCGTATCCGGCACGGCAAGGAAACCACCCACCTGCAAAACGCCAATGCTAAGTACGATGCTGTAAAACAGGAAAGGATTCTTTTTTTCAGTGAGAGATTCAGCAATCCAAAAGGTAGCGGTATTCAGCACGGCGCATGTCAGCCGCACACCCGTTTCATTTTGAAATATTGCATACCCCCATTTAATCATCAGCGCTATCATAGGTGGATGATCAAAATACCCCCAGGCTGGGAAACGGGAATACACCCAGTAGTAGGCTTCGTCGGCAATCAGTTCGGTAGAGGCCGATTGCAACAGGGCAAGCAAAAGCCAGGTGCTGTAAAAAAGAAGACGGTGATGTTTTTGGAAAAACAGATTCATGGCTGCCGAATGTACAACGATTATTTTAACCTGCAAGCAGGTTGTCCACAGCCTTTATGGCTGTTTGCAGTCTCTCTTCCGGCTGCCCGCTGATTTCTACCCACGGCGTGCTTTGCTGCAGCATTAAATTTTTGTACATGCCAAACAGCCTTTTTCTTGTTTCAGGTTCAGGATATTCACGCAGCTCATCTTTTACCCACGGCAAATCGGTATGGCAGAGCAGGTACAAATCATATTTTCTTTTAGCCAGCTGTTCCAGTATCCAGCCATGGCATTTGCCAAAAACAAACTCACACCATACTTTCATCACGTACATATCGGTGTCAATAAAGAGAAGTCTATAATCATTAGCCGGTAGTCGTGAGTCAGTCACTATTGACTTTTGACTAAAGACTAACGACTGAACATACTCTTCCTCCAGCGCCAGCTGTCCTTGTGCAATGGTGAGAAGGTCGTTATACGTATACTTTGTGCCATACTCAAGCAAATAGGCACGTGCATATTCAGGACACCAGCTTGTGTGGTAATGTTCCGCAAGCTTTTCACTCAAGGTGCTTTTGCCGGTGCCTTCCGGGCCGATCACCACCACTTTTTTTAGCATACTCAAAAGTAGGAATGAATGCTTTTAAATGAAAAAGCTGCCGGAATACCGGCAGCTTAAAAACTCCTTATCGGGGAAATCAGCTTTCTTTTTTCACAACCACTTCTTCGGTGGTGGTGATTTTTTTATTGATTACAAATTTTTGCACTACACCTGTCTTGCGTGAACTGATGCTGAGTGTCAGCTCACCCGATTCAATCAGCGGCTCTTCGATATAAACTTTTTTGTTGTACAAAGCGGTTGAAAATTTTTCAGAATAGATGGTAGTACCGGTTTCATCTTTCAGTGAAATAAGGCAATCTTCCCCCGAAACATTTTCGACCAGCAGCCGGAATATGGACTGGTCGTCATTTTTTCCGAGGTAAACCACTTTGACAGCCGGAGTTTCTTCTTTCGGTGGCTGTGCTGAGGCGGCGGAAAAAAAGACTGCAAAAATAAATGCAAGTGCTCCCATTGATACGTGTTTTGTTTTCATAAATTAAAGTTTTAAGGTTTAAAAAATCTTTTTTCAAATTTTCCGGGAAGCAATACGTTGGGAAGGCAGCAATGCTGAGTGGAATTTTTTAAGCAGGTACCTGCGCCGGTCTTAAAGACAGATCTTCAAAAGCGATTCTGTTTTCAGTACAAACATAGACCGGCTTTGTAAATGGTAAAAACCCAAATCAGCGGCTTAAATTTATTTGCAAACCGAATGACCGGAAGGAAAACTGCTGAACAGCAAAGTGTTGAAAAAAAAATTCATATTATTTCCAAACCCGGTTGTTAATTTTTTTTAAAAGGAATTGAACAGGTGAACAACATAATTAATTGCGGATGCAGTTTACATTGCTTTTATCCATGCGGTTTTTGATTTCAGCACTTTTTTATACACAGGACAGCTTTCGGCATGTGCGCCCGGCAAATAGCCGGTGCTTACCAGGAACTCATTTACGATTTCGCCACCGGTAAAACGGAAAGTTTTTTTAAACAATTTTGTCCATTCATCTTTTGTTTTGGGATGATGCTGTTCAAGCCAGCGTTTAAATGAGCCGGAAGCGTTTTGCAGCTGCAATATGATTTTTGCATTTTCAATAGCCGCATGAATCTTCAGCCGGTTGCGGATGATGCCGGCGTTATTCATCAGCCGGTTAACATCTTTTTCTTGATACGCTGCCACTTTTTTAATGTCAAACTGGTGATAGGCTTTTCTGAAATTTTCCTGTTTTTTCAGGATGGTGGTCCAGCTCAGCCCTGCCTGGTTGATTTCCAGTATCAGCCGGCAGAAAAGTTCATTGTCGTCATGAATGGGGAATCCGTAATGCCTGTCGTGGTATTCTTTATGCACGGCCTGCTCTTCTTTTTTCATTAAGGGAATGTAATCGCAGTAGGTTTTTATTTCCGCCATAAAAATGTTTTTTCAAATATAAAACCAGACCGGCTAATGAAACCTGCAACAGGCGGTCAAAAATTTTTTACCCAACTTTAAAGTAAAATAAAACCGTTGCCGTCTTCAATAGAAACAGCGGCAGAAAAATGGAAATGGCGGCGAAATCGCAGAATATTATTCAGACCATCAAAGATTACGGCGCCCGGCTGTTTGGCTTTATCCGAAACCGCGTAGGCACCGATGAGGATGCGGAGGACATTTTGCAGGATGTGTGGTACCAGCTAAGCAGCCAGGCAAAGCTGGAAGATATTGAAAGCATCAGCGGGTGGCTGTACCGGGTGGCCCGTAATAAAATTACTGACACATACAGGAGAAAGAAAAGTCAATGGCAGGAGGAGGCTTTTAGCTACGGAGAGGAGGACGAATGGAGACTTCCTGCTTTTTTAATAAGCGAAAGTTATGATGCCGAAACAGAACTGGTAAGAAAACTTTTCCGGGACGCTTTGCTGAATGCTTTGCAGGAACTACCCCGGGAGCAAAGAAACGTTTTTGTGTGGAATGAGCTGGAAGAAATGACTCTGCAGGAAATAGCCGACCGGGAAAACGAGAATATTAAAACCATCATTTCACGTAAACGTTATGCTGTGCAGCATCTGCGCCGGCGGCTGGAGTTTTTATACAATGATTTTTAAAACTATTAAAAATAAAAATATGAGAAGCATAATCAGGAGAAAACCGTATTTAATCCCGCTGTTTATCATCATCGGGGCGGCAGCACTCGCATTATTTGGGTGGATAGTGATGGCTTTATGGAATGCCGTACTGGTGCCGGCAACAGGCGCAGGAGTAATTACCTTCTGGCAGGCGCTGGGCATACTGGTGCTCAGCCGTATACTTGTAGGTGGTTTTGGTGGAGGCAGCAGGAGCCGCCGCCGCGAGTGGTACTGGAAAAAGAAATGGATGAACATGACAACGGAAGAAAAAGCCCGGTTCAGGGAAGAATGGAAACAGTGCTACGGCAAAGATTTTTTTGATGAACAGAAAGATCAGACCAGCCCGGAATCGCAACAGTAAAATTGTTTGCATTAACTGATTTTGCAGCCGTTTATTTTTTTGCTCTTTTCATCCACTCCAGCAAACCGAATACAGCCATCAGCAGCAATACCAGGTAATACACACTGGTAAAGACATAATGCTTTATGAAATACAGTGGAATGGAAGCAATATTGGTAAGGAGCCACCAATACCAGCTTTCCACTTTTTTCTTTGCCATCAGCCACATGCCTGTGAAGGCGGTGGCCGACGCAAAAGCATCAGCCCAGGGAATGGCGCCGGGAGCAAAAGATTTTTTTAAAAAAATGAGTGAAAAAAAGATAGCGAGGTAACAGGCAGCAAAGAAACCAAGCTGGTACACCCACCATTGCCTGTCAGAAAATTTTATGTTCACCACATGATGCTGTGCTGCATCTTTTTTTGCCCAGAGCATCCAGCCGTAAATGCTCATTACCGTATAATAAAAATTGACGGATGCTTCGCCAATCAAATCTCCCTTCAAACTTAGCCAGATGTAAATGGTAGTATTGATCAATCCTACCGGGTAAACCAGGATATTCTCCATGCGGCTGAACCACACACTGGCAATGCCTGCAAACACGGCAATATATTCAGGCCAGCCGGTGTTTTTCATGCCGGTAACAAACTGCTCAAGTATTTCCTGGAAAGACAACCTTTAATTTTTTGTAAACATAAATAAAAATCAAACCTTACGGGGTTTGCTTGCAATATCAGCCCGGTCTTTATTATCCAAACAGCTTAAAGCCCAGCAGGAGAAACGCCACACCTTTTACAGCACACCAGCACAGGTAAAGAATCAGCGCTTTGCGTCCGTATTTTTTAAAAAGCGGTTTTGACAGCCATGTTTTCATAAAAAATATTTTCAGACTGATTTCTTTTTTCCAAAAGGGATGATCATCGGGCCCCATTTTTTGTACTGCACATACTTTTCGCCAAAATGTGTAATAAGGTTTTTTTCCTCGAACCGTATGGCGGTAAAAATATATCCGGTGGCAAGCAGGGCGAAAAGCAAATGTGCTGCAGACATGACCGGCGTGGCCCGGAAGGCAATCAGCCAGCCGCTGATGAAAAGCGCTGTCAGAACAGCTTTGCCAGCGGGGGAGCCCACTCTCCAGATAAAACCGCCCATGGCTGCCACTGCCATACCAGCAGCATCAGGCAAAGGCTGGCAAATAATACATAGGCGCTGCGTTCAATGGGCTCCGGAATTATTCTGGTCCACCATTTTTTTAATGCAGGACGTGCCATTATACTATGTTGCAATGCAAATAATAAAAGCAGACCAGCATTAATGGCAATAGCATGAAGCAAAGGAACTTTCGGCGGGCCATCAATGGATTTGGGAACACACAGGTTGCCCACAAAGCCAAAGGCATACAGAAAAGTGCCAAAAAACAGTAAATAGCAAATCAAGCCGTACAGCAATAAAAGAGTTGTTCATAATTGTGAAGTTTGAAGTTGAAGAAATTATGTTTCATTAATCGGGCAGCCGAAAATGTTGTTTTTATCCCCTATCATTTTGATTGCCGGAAATCGGCCTTTATTCAAAAAAATAATTCGTGATCAAAACCGGAACATAGCCGCTGAAGGAATGATTTTTTGACATTTCCTCCCCCGTGCCGTCCGGCTTTTCTGCCGGGCGTATCTCGTTCTGTATCCTCATTAATTCTTTTGCATTGCCCGCATTGATGCAAAAGCAGCTCAGCAAAAAAATAACAGCTGCAGCGCCGGCTTTCCGTAATTATTCTTTCATTGATTTCATTTTTAATATTGATGAAACAAGATTACTTTCTGCAGGGAACCCGGAAAACAGCATTTGAGCATACGGACATCTTTCCTGTACAAAAGAGGGGTGCTTTTGAGAAATAGATTTTCAGGGCAGCAGATGCCGGATGGAAACATTCGATGACAAGCCGTTCAGGATGCTGGTAGGAGCGCACAATACATTCACCCTTTCAATCAGAAACTACAAGCTATCTCAAAAGTCATATTAACCCCAATTAACCACTGATTACACAGATTTTATTTCACAGATTTCTCAGATTTTAGTAAAAGCGGTGCAATCTGTTTGGTTATCCTGTGCAATCTGTGGTCTGAAAATACTTTTGAGATGACTTTTAATCTGTTTTCGGAGGCAAATGAGTTAGTTGCACCCGACCTGACCCAATCCAGAAAAAATATGTAATTTTTTCCACACGTATTGTATGTATAAAGGGCTTCTGTCTTAAAACATCGCTTCCGGGTACGTATTTACTATTGCCGGCATCTGTAGCGTGGGCACAGCTCATGTTTGAGAAAGCAATTAATCTGAGTAGAGAAAACAGGTTGCCGACAAATAACATTTATAATATATCGAAAGGGGAAGATGGTTTTGTTTGGATAGCCACGGCGGAATGTCACTGCCCCTGTTTTCCGCAATGCAGCACCTGACTAAGTTTTCATTCCGCCCGGGGTCTGCCTTTATATACATAATGTCCGGCGCTTCTGCGGGGCAAGATCCCGGGCGGACTGAAAGAAAGAATCTAACTGAACAAATACTCCACATCTTCCCTTGTCAGGCTCTTCACAAAGGTGGTATCATCGGCAATCAGGTCTTTGGCCAGTGCCCGTTTCTTCTCCTGCAGTTGAATGATCTTGTCTTCAATGGTGTCTTTGCAGATCATGCGGTAGGCAAAAATATTTTTATCCTGGCCGATGCGGTGCGTACGGTCAATAGCCTGCTGCTCTACGGCGGGGTTCCACCAGGGATCAACGATGTACACATAATCGGCTGCTGTCAGGTTCAAACCCACGCCGCCGGCTTTCAGTGAAATCAAAAACACTCTGACACTTTCATCCCGCTGGAAACTCTGTATGGCTTTTTCCCGGTCGGGCGCCGAAGTGCTGCCGTCGAAATATTCGTATTTCACACCCAGCTCTTCCAGTCTTTCTTTTATTAATGCCAGCATGCCGAGAAACTGCGAAAACACCAGCGCCTTGTGATCGCCGATGTTTTCCATAATCTCCCTCGACAGTTCATCAAGCTTGATGGAGTGGTTCTCGAATTTCTCCGTTTCATTCAGTATAGCCGGTGAATCGCAGATCTGCCGCAGCTTCATAAGCCCTTGCAGTATGGTGAGCTGCGATTTCTGTATGCCCTGTGTTTCGATGGCGCCGATAATCTGGTTGCGGTAATCGTTGCGGTAGGCATCATAAATATGGCGCTGCTCATCTTCCATTTCGCAGTAAAGAATGGTTTCTGTTTTTTCCGGGAGGTCTTTTGCCACCTGCTCCTTGGTGCGGCGGAGAATAAAAGGGTACAACAGTTTTTTCAGATGTTCCTTACGGTCCTGCTCGCCGAATTTATCAATGGGAATGGCAAACTCCTGCCGGAAAAATTCCATGGTGCCCAGCATACCGGGATTCAGGAAATTCATTTGCGCAAAAATGTCAAAGGTGTTATTCTGCAGCGGCGTACCGCTCATGCACAGCCTGTTCCTGGCATGCAGCAGCGAGGCGGCTCTTGTCACTTTGCTCAGCGGGTTTTTGATGGCCTGGCTTTCATCCAGCACCAGGTAATCGAGCTGCAGCGATACCATCAGCTTGATGTCGCTGCGCAGGGTGCCATAGGTGGTAATGACAACATCATGGCTCAGAAATTTTTCTTTTTCCCTCGCTCTTGCCGGGCCATGATGAATGTAATAGCTGAGCTCCGGCGTGAATTTTTTTATTTCATTTTCCCAGTTGTAAATAAGCGTGGTGGGACAAACCACCATGGCCAGCACGCCGCCCTTTTCATTTTTAAAATGCTGGATGAACGACAGCGCCTGCACGGTTTTTCCCAAACCCATATCATCGGCCAGTATGCCGCCCCATTTTACTTCGCTCAGGTAATTGAGCCAGTGATAACCTGACACCTGGTAGGGACGCAAAACTTTTTCCAGGCCATTGGGCGGCTCAATCTCTTTTATCTTCTGAAACTCTTTCAGGTTTTCATACTTCTCTTCCAGCTGCAGCACCAGCTCTGTTTCGTCGCGGTTTTCATACAGCTCATCAATCACACTCATGTGGTAGCGGCTCAGCTTTAGCTGGTTGGCCTTGCCTTCACCCACACGAAACAGCAGGGAATATTTTTTCAGCCATTCTTCCGGCAATATGCCGAGGGTGCCATCGCCCAGTTGTACAAATTGCTGCTTGTTGGCCAGGGCTCTTTTTACATCGGCCACACTTACATGCTGATCGCCAAAGGCAATATCCACCCGTGCATCAAACCAGTCGGTGTTGTTGTTGATGAAAATTTTTGTGGAAGGACTTGCGGTGTTGAACCGGAAATTGTGCAGCGCATCAAAGCCATATACCGGCGTTTTCATTTCGTTCATGGCGTCCACAAACAAAAAAAACCAGTTGTTTTTTAACACATCCGTTCCCCGCAATGCCAGCGCCTGCGTGTCATCGTGGAAAATAAAATTACTGTGCAGGTTTTGCAGTTTGGCAATAAACTCCCGTTCGGCAGTGCGGTTGCGGTGAACGATAATCACTTTATCAGCGGCAGGCACCACCACTTCATCCCTGTCTTTGGCGCTGGTGGCATAGCCCTTATAAGAAAATACAGGCTGGAACAAAAGAAAGTCGCCTTTTTCTGACAGGTAAAGACTGATGTCGGGCTTGCCGTCTTTTACTTCCTGCAGCAGCGACCGGTCAAAATTTACTTTGAAATCTTTTGTAAGCGGCAGCACCTGCTGCTGCAATATTTTACTCCAGTCATCCATTGACACATGCCTATTTCCTGATGGGAAAAATTCTTCCACCACTTCAGCCGTATGGTGATCTTTCCAGGTAAACAACTGGTGATTGTACAGGTAAAACAAAGGAGTAGCCGCTTCGTTATCTTTCAACTCGAGGAGAAGGCCTCCAGCATGTACAGTTGTATTTATTTCAATGGTGCCATTTTTCCTGGTAATATCAAACGATGGCCTGATTTCTTCATTCACCACACTCAGCGGCTCCAGGCTGGCAGTGCGGAACATTTTTCCTTTTGCCAGCTTAAACACCAGTCCTTTTCCTGAAAGTGTTGCAAAAAATTTTTTCAGTTTGGGAAACAGGTATTCTCTTACCAGTGCACGGTTATCCTCGGTCAGATCATCTTCTTCCTGGTGAATGATATTTTCCCAGATACCGGAGAATGGCGAATTGCGGCTGATGTATTTGCTGATTTCCTGTTCCTGCAGTTTGCGGATGGAATTGAGCAAAAGTTTATCGGCATCGGAAAATTTTTCGGCTTCCACATATTTTGTCAAATCGAGTTTTTCAGCCTTGCCGGGAAATGTTTCCGCATTTTCATCAGCTTCGCCTGCCACGGCATCCATGGTGAAATAGGGATAATTGCGTTTATTAAAATTGATAACTACGCCCAGCCTGTGTGTAATAACCGGGGTTACCGGTTTTACATCAGTATCCGAAATTATTTCTTCCTGTATCACCACCGGTTTTGGCATTGCTGCGGGGGCGTTTACTCTTTTAATGGTTGAATCCAATACCCGCAGATAGGGTTTGCCTTCTTTGTATGTAAATTCAAACTTGCCGCTGAGATCATCACGCAGCGAAAAGCCATAAGCCTCGAGCAGTTTGTTTTTTTCTTTGTCCCAGTTGCGTATGCTGTCGAAATAGTGGGGGCCGTAAATATTAAGCAGCTGCAGAAAAACAATCAGCTTGGGCAGGCACAGGGGGTGATCGGCATCGGGGTAATCGGAGCTGGTATCAAAATTCCTCTCTTCATTTTTTTTGATGATTACTTTATACGTTTTCCCGTCAATAGGTACCGAAGCTTTCACGGTTTCATCCTTTGCCAGCTCAATGTCAGCACGATGGGTACGCAGATATTTTTCCGCTTCCTGGAAAGTGGCCTGGGATGAAAGCAGCCGTAAAGTTTTCAGATCAATGAATTTCATTTTAGCCACCGTATGCCGCTGGTCGTAGGCGGTTTCACCGGTTTTCAGCATGTTCTTATCCAGCATTTCCTGCAGCTGAAAAAGCGCTGCTGCTTCATGCCGGCAGATGTCGCCGAGATTGTACGGGCAGGCGCAGCGCAATGACACATGCTGCGGGTCATTGATCTTCTGGATATAAACTTTGTAAAAAGTGGAGTAGCTGTCGTCTTTCACACGGAAAACGGCCGAGCCGAAAAGATTGTCGTATTCCACCAGCTCCACAAAACCGATGGCGTGAATTTTTTTGCCGCGCCGGATCACTTCATCGGTTCCATGGGTATAAACGAATTTCAGAAGATGCGGTAGAGCCAAGCGATTTCAGATTTTAGCCCCGATAATTATCGGGAGTGATTTCAGATTTATCTGTACCCACTTTGCGTTCCGAAAAGGGTAATCTGCAAAAGTAAAGGAATGTGGTGCTGATTTCCTGCTGCCGGAGAAGAAATAAATATTTTCAACGATTGAAAAAACCTTTCGGGAAATAAAGTATCTTTAAAGTTTTTTATCTTCTGACTTCTGACCCTCCTTCGCAGATTTATCCAATGAGGCTTTTGCAAGGTTGAAGCTACGGAGGGCAGGCTTCCGACTACTTCAGCACCAGCTTTCCTTCTTCATATTGCGGCAGCACATTGGCCACGTTTGGTGTAAGGCAGTAGCGGATGTCTTTTTCCAAACCAAAACCCATGAGGCGGTGATAGTGTGAGGCGTCATTTTTTTTCATAAAGGCAAACAAATCTTTCCCGGCTCTTTTATACATCGCTTCGGCCATGTGGCTGCTGTCGCAGTTCACGGTAAAGTGTTCCCGTATTGTTGAAATAACAGCGCCGGCAAATAAAGTATCCTCCATATTCACCCTGTCTTTCCATGCAGCGCAACCAAGTATAACGTTTTGCTTTTTTTCTATTAAATGATTGCACACAGCGCCCAGGTTGGGAAACGAACCGGTGATGATTTCGCCGGCGCCTTTTTCAAGCGCCATGTGCAGCAGGCGGGTGCCGTTGGTGGTGGTAAGTACCAGTGTTTTTGCTTCGATGAATTCTTTCGGGTATTCAAAGGGAGAATTGCCATGCACAAGACCTTCCGCTACTTTTCCATCCCGTTCACCGGCGGTGATGCCGTCAATCTGCCGGCCCAGCTCAATGCAGCGGCTCACGCTGTCTACCGGTATCACTGCTCTTGCGCCGTTGTATAAAGCGGTAGCAATGGTAGATGTGGCCCGCAACACATCAATGATGACCACGATGCTGTTGCTGACTTCGTATAGATGAAGCAGGGCGGGGGAGAGGGAAGTGTGAAGGGCGGGTTTTCTGTTCATAAAATGCGCAAAGATGCAAATGTAGCTTTTAATAAAAAATACCCGGAAAGTGGTATTGAATATTTAGTTTGGGGAATATATGTTTGCGTTGATATTTTCGAAGCGCTTCGAACCCTATATTTCAAAACAAAAAAACTTAAACTATGATTCTTAGAAATGCTCTTTCAATCTTGTTTCTTGTGAGTGTTACAATTGTTTACACTAATTGTAGTAAAAAAATGAAAGAACAGTCCGCAGAACTCCAATCCCGAATACCAGAAGATCCACCACCTCCTCCTGTCGAAGAGAATCCTGTTGTATATTATAGTCAATT
>CAYUJD010000019.1:0-52438 GCA_964444975.1 uncultured Chitinophaga sp.
GAAAATAACCTGGATTTTTTTTCAAACTCAGCCATAAAGTTGAGTTGATGAAAAACAACAAACCTATACTCACATTATTACATAGGCTTCAGCAATCCCTTCAGAAAAATTACCGGAGTATTAACAAGGTGAAAAATAGGATTAAAACTTTTAGTCTACTCATATTGCCTTGCCGGTAAAAGATGTAAAACGCTCTGTGCTGGTTTATAAAAAAGTATTTGGCGCCGGAATAATGTACAGCTACCCGGATTTTTTCCAGGTGCAGAAGCCCGGCAGCAAAGACATCATTGTTTATTTTTAAAAAAAGAAGACGGCAAAAAAGAATAAAAGCGGCTTCCCCGGAATCATTTAAATAAATCAGGGTAATCGGTTATAATCCCATCCACACCCATCTTTTTTAGTTTTTTTATTTGCTTTTTATCGTTTACTGTCCAGGGAATAATTTTCATGCCTTTGTTGTGGCACTGTTTTACCAGTTCTTCATCCACGAGTGTGTAGTTGGGACTGTAAATGACCGGGAGATAGCCCAGCTCGGCCAGCTGCCCTTCAAAATCTTTATCGTTTGAATCTTCAATCAGCAGGGAAGTGGTAAGGGCGGGATATTTTTCATGCAGGTACGTCAGCGGGCGGTAATCAAATGACTGGACAATCACCCGGTCTTCAATTTTCTTTTCTTTAATTACCGCCATCACAAGTTCTGAAAACTCATGCGACGCCGGATGATATTTGTTATCGCCGGGTGGCAGGCTTTTTATTTCAATATTGAAAACAGGAACCTGCTTTTTTTTCCTGCTGCAATAATTCTTTACACTGTCAATCAAATCGCCCAGCAGCGGTTTTATGGCCTGCAGTTTTTGCTGTTTCGGAAACCGAGGATGAAACTTCAAACCCACATCGTACTTTATTATTTCGGCATAACTCATTTCATAGATATTGTATTTCATTTCTTCCTTCGCTTCAATAAAACTGCCATCGGGTTTGGTTGTGATTTCATGACTGAACCAGGGCTCATGCGACACCACTACTTTTTTATCCTTTGAAATCACCACATCCATTTCAATCGTGTTCACGCCAAGATCAATGGCCTTGTACATGGCGGGGATGGTATTCTCCGGCATCAGGCCGCGGCAGCCGCGATGGCCCTGAACCTCGAATCTCGCACCTTCGGCCCCTAAAGGGGAGTTGTAAGTTTTCCCTTTATCGATAATATTCATAAAGAAAAAAAGAAGACTAAAAGCTTTGAGATGTTTCATTTACCAAATAATTGTTGCTGTCTTTTTTTCATTTCCCCAGCAATAAATTTTCCATCATCACCCTGCTCATCCAGTTTATGGATGATGTTATGAAAGCTTTTTTCATCCCGGTTCTGGCTCAGCTTGAAAACATTGTCAATCGTCGTCACCTCGACTTCAAAAGCAATGATGGCTTTCATCAGCTTTTCCCGGTAACCAGACGGTAAATTATCAAAAACAGTTGGTGAAGCGGCATTATTATTTTCAAAATGAAGAGTCAGTCTTCGCAAAAGATTTGCCAGCGCCTCTTCACCCAGGAAACGGAGAATGCCTTTTGCATGCACACTCATGTAGTTCCAGGTGCTTGCCTGCTGCGGGTTATCGTACCATGCAGCGCTTACATACGTATGCGGGCCGGTAAACACAGCCAGCACATGGGGGTTCTGTAAAAATGCTTTGTGATGATCAGTATTCTTCATGATATGCCCGCTAAGAAACAGCTTTCCATCTTTTTTTTCATCAATAAACACCGGCACCTGTGTGGCTACGGGTTTATTTTCTGCATTTGCACCGCAGAGAAAAACAAAGGGATGCTCCCGCATAAACTGAAGCACTGTATCCTTATCGTATTCTTTGAAATATGGAAGATTGTACATGAAAGCAAGTTATAAAATGCCACTGAAGCCTGGAAACACGGTTGACAAATTCAGAGACTCAGTGATTCAGTGGCTAAAAATATCACGCAGTCACTTCCGAAATTTTCGTCGCTGCAACATTTGCATTCCGCATGGCCACACTGCGCACAACATGCGCTGCAAAATTTTCAAAAGCCTTTTTACTTACTTCATCATCACTCACCATGGCAGGCACACCCTGGTCGCCGCCCTCACGAATATTTTGCACCAGGGGTATTTCACCCAAAAAAGGAATCTCGTATTCTTCGGCCAGCCGTTTACCACCTTCTTTTCCGAAAATGTAATATTTATTCTGCGGCAATTCAGCAGGTATGAAGTAACTCATGTTCTCCACCAGGCCGATGATGGGCACATTTACCTGCGCCTGGCCAAACATGGCGATGGCTTTTTTAGCATCAGCCAGCGCCACATCCTGCGGCGTGCTTACAATCACCACACCGGTCACCGGCACCGTTTGCACCATCGTAAGATGAATATCGCCGGTGCCGGGCGGCATATCAACAACGAGGTAATCCAGCTCGCCCCAGTACACATCATTTACAAACTGCCGGATGGCGCTGCTGGCCATGGGGCCACGCCACACCACGGCATTTTTTTCATCTACCAGCAGGCCGATGCTCATCAGTTTCAATCCGTATTTCTCCAGCGGTACTATCATGCCTTTACCTTCACCTACATCCATCATCATCGGCCGCTGGCCGCGAACGCCAAACATAATGGGTATGCTGGGCCCGTAAATATCGGCATCCATCAATCCCACTTTGGCGCTGCCCGACGCCAGCGCAAGTGCAAGATTGGCTGCCACAGTACTTTTTCCCACGCCACCTTTGCCGCTTACTACAGCAATAATGTTTTTCACTTTCGGCAGCACAGTGCCCGGGTCGGTTCTTTTTGTTGTGGTATTCGAGGTAAAATTCACTTTTACATTTGCCTGTTTATTCACCAGCAGTTTGATTGCATTCATGCAGGCGGCGCCAATCATATCTTTCAGCGGGCAGGCCGGCGTTGTGAGCACCACGGTAAACGAAACATCATTACCGCTGACGACAATATCTTTCACCATGTTCAGCGTCACTATGTCTTTGCCGAGGTCGGGTTCCTGCACATTGCCCAGCGCTTCCAGGATTTTTTCTTTGGTCATCATCAAGTATTTGTTAAAAGTAACTGTAAACTGCAAAGTTAGCCGAAGGCCGCTCCAATTTGGTTTACGAAATCAGCAACTTGTCCCTATTTTTGGCGCAGTGAAGAAAATTGTACAATACCTCGCTTTATTTTTTCTTGTTCCTGCTGCATCCCATGCACAGTTTGAGAATGTCCGTGATTCCGTAGTGCAGCTTTATGGTATTGTGATGACAGCCGACAGCCTCGTGGGCATTCCTGCCGTGAGTGTGGTGGTGCGTGGCCAGAACCGCGGCACCATTACCAACAACGATGGTGTGTTTTCTATCGTGGTGCTAAAAGGCGATGTGGTGGAATTCACCCATGTGAGCTACAAACCCAAAGTAGTCGCTATTCCGAAAAATCTTGAAGGCAACCAGTACAGCGTGGTGCAGCTGATGGTGATTGATACGGTGTATCTTCCCGCCACCATCATCCGGCCGCGGCCGAACCCCGCACAGTTTGCCCGTGATTTTGCAAACACAAAAGTACCCGACGATGATTTTGAGATTGCCCGCAAAAACACATCGGTTGCCAAGCGAAGGGCCCTGATGAAGAGCACGCCGGTTGATGGCGGCGAAGCATCCGGCATCCAGTTAAAAAATATTGCCACCAAGGCTTATTATGCCGGGCAAAACCCGCCGCAGAATATTTTCAATCCCGCCGCATGGGTTGAGTTTATCGAAGCATGGAAGCGGGGGGATTTTAAGAGGAAAAATGCCCCCTGACCCATGAAGGGGAACTTAGCCCCTGTCCCTCTAAAGGGAGAACTTAGGTTGAAGAATCATCACTTGTTGGCATCTGTACAAAAGTTGAAATGTCTGCCCGGATGACAGGTTGCACGTCGTAATCTTGATCATCCTTTTTGCTGTTCAACAAATAAAATCTGAACTACTTACATTTGCTTTGATAAAAATTATTTATTCTTCCTCCTGAAATGAGTTTCAAATACTCCCTTTAGGGGCAAAGGAAAACTTCAATCACATGAACATCACAGGGGGCATCTCTGTCATCGGCGCGGGCACCATGGGCAATGGCATTGCGCATGTATTTGCCCAAAATGGTTTTAAAGTAACCCTTATTGATATTTCGCTGCAGCAGCTGAACAAGGCGCTGGAAACAATTGCCAAAAATCTCGACCGCCAGGTGAGTAAAGGATTAATAACTGAAGAGCAGAAAAAAGCGACACTGGCCAATATCACCATTGAGGCCGACCTGGATGAAGGCGTACGCCATGCTGACCTTGTAGTGGAAGCCGCCACCGAAAACGCCGAGCTGAAACTGAAAATTTTTAAAGAGACAGATGAAGCGGCACCCAAGCATGCTATACTTGCCAGCAACACATCTTCCATATCCATCACCAAAATTGCCCGCGCCACGCACCGCGATGAAAAAGTAATCGGCATGCACTTTATGAATCCCGTACCGGTGATGAAGCTGGTGGAGATTATCAACGGTTACTCAACAAGCAAAGAAGTAACCGACGCAATTGTTGAACTGACCAAGCAATTAGGCAAAGTGCCTTGCGTGGTGAACGATTATCCCGGTTTTGTGGCCAACCGCATCCTGATGCCAATGATAAACGAAGCGATATACAGCCTGTACGAAGGCGTGGCCGGCGTGGAAGAAATTGACACGGTGATGAAGCTTGGCATGGCGCACCCCATGGGCCCGTTGCAGCTGGCCGACTTTATCGGGCTGGATGTATGTCTTTCCATTCTGAATGTACTGCACGAAGGCTTCGGCCATCCCAAGTATGCGCCCTGTCCTTTGCTGGTAAACATGGTTACCGCCGGCAAACTCGGCTGCAAAAGCGGCGAAGGATTTTATGTTTATACAACAGGCAGTAAGGAACTGGTGCCTGCCCGGATTCGCTAAGCGAAGGCGGGGTGAGCGGGAGGTTTAAATAGATTTGGCTTTTTTTCGCCAAAGGTTGGAATGGTCACCGGCAACGGCGCAATGTCAAAAAAGCATAAAAACAAAAGCAAACCCGTATCAGTTGATACAAAAACAAGCCCCGCCGCTTCGCCACAGGTGAAGACGGGCGGGAAAAGAACTGTCAGCAGGTCAAATTTTTTTAGAGAAAACCGGAAACAGCTTTCTGTCATCAGCCTGATGGCAATCGGTTTGTACTTTCAAACCCGGTCGTTTGATTATGTGCTGGATGACAGCATCCTGATTGTAAAAAACAATTTCACGCAAAAAGGCATTGCCGGCATTCCGGAAATATTCGGCAATGAAAGTTTCAAAGGTCATTTTGGCGAACAAAAAGAACTGGTAGAGGGAGGCCGCTACCGGCCGCTGAGCATCGCCAGCTTTGCCATAGAGAAAAGCATTACCGGCGGTAATGCCGCAGTCAGCCATCTTATCAATGTGTTGCTTTATGCGCTGACGGGGATTTTTCTTTACCGCGTATTATTATTTCTTTTTCCCCGGGCAAGAGAATCATTCATCAATGTTCCCTTTGCGGCAGCGGCGCTGTTCCTCGTTCACCCGCTGCATGTGGAAGTGGTGGCCAATGTAAAAGGCCGGGATGAAATTTTTGCTTTCCTGGCCGAGCTTGCCATTTTATTTTATTCTTTCAAATGGCTGGCAAAAAAAAAGAACCGCTACCTGCTTTTTTCGGGGCTGTGCTGCTTTCTTGGCTTGCTTTCAAAAGAAAATGTGATTACGTTCCTGGCGGTGGTGCCTGTCACCGCTTATTTTTTTACCCGTTCGTCTTTGGCGGATAAGGTAAAAATCACAATGCCGCTTGCGGCAGCCACAGCCGTTTATCTTATCATCCGCTATGCGGTGCTTGGCTATATGTTTTCCGGCCAGGAAATCACCAACCTGATGAACAATCCTTTTTACGGAATGAGTTTTGGAGAAAAAACGGCCACTGTTTTTTATACGCTGCTGCTGTATCTCAAGCTGCATTTCTTGCCGTACCCGCTTACGCATGATTATTACCCTTATCATATCCCCATCATGCACTGGAGCGACTGGCCGGCATTGCTTTCCCTGCTGCTCCACCTGGCATTGCTGGCTGTAATGGTTCTGTTCTGGAAAAGAAAATCGGTACTTGCTTTCTCCATTGCTTTTTATTTTATCACGCTGAGCATCGTAAGCAATTTGTTTATTTCGGTCGGCACGTTTATGAATGAGCGGTTTGTTTATCATGCCTCTCTTGGTTTTTGCATGGCAACCGGCTGGCTGCTGGCTGAGAAAATGAATGCCGGGCGAATGGCAAAAATAGCAGGCTACGCAATTTTGTTTTCGGCGCTGTCAGTTTTTTCTGTCATTTCGCTGCAGCGCATACCCGACTGGAAAACCGGTGATGCGCTGAACCGCTCGGCCATGAAGGTTTCGTTCAACAGCGCAAGAACCAATCTTTTTTACGGCACCATGCTGTGGGAAAACAATTTTCTCACGTTGCCTAAAAATGCCGATTCAGCCCGGAAGCGGGCTGTGCTGGATTCCATCAAACCGTATTTTGACCGGGCCGTTGAAATACTTCAGAAGTACAGTTCGGCCAATTCGATGAAGGCAGGCCTGGCGGCCGAGTATCATAAGCTGGATAAAAAAATGGAACCCCTTGTAAAAGCTTTTGAAGAAGTGAATGTAACCGGCACCTATGAAAAATTTATTCTCGAATACCTTCATTATATAAACCCGAGAGTAAACAAGCTGCCGGATGCAAAGCTGCTCGAAGGGTTTTACCAGCGGATGATAAGCTACTATGATGTGGTGTATAAAAACACCAACCTGCCCGGCGAATACAGGGCTTTGCTGAAAGAAATACAGGGAAGAATTCCGAAATTGAATTAAGCAGTTACAGGATTGGCTTAAGTATCAGGTAAGAAAATCAATCAACCGCTTTTCCGTAACTTTCTTTTTTAAAATCCGGACAAATGCGAAAGCTATCCAGTTTTGCCTATTTACTTTTTACTTTTCACCTTCTCAGCGCCCAGGAGTTTGGCGGCAACCCACCCTCCATCAAATGGAAGCAGATTGACACCGATACAGCAAGAATCATTTTCCCGGAAGGACTTGACAGCGCCGCGCAGCGTGTGGCTGCCGTGGTTCATTTTCTTGCTGCCAGAAATATTTCGCTGGGCAGCAGCCTGCGGAAAATAAATATTGTGCTGCAAAACCAGACCACCATTGCCAACGGTTATGTGGGTCTGGGGCCTTTTCGCAGCGAGATGATGATGACACCTTCGCCAAATAATTTTGACCTGGGCAGCATTGACTGGGCCACTTCACTGGCAGTGCATGAGTACCGGCATGTGCAGCAGTTCAGCAATTTCAGGCGGGGACTCAGCCACGTGATGCATTACCTGTTTGGCGAAGAAGGGCTGGCGCTGGCCATCAATGCTTCTGTTCCCGACTGGTTTTATGAAGGCGATGCGGTGTATAATGAAACAGTGCACACGCAGCAGGGCAGGGGGCGGATTCCGTTTTTCACCAACCAGTACCAGGCGCTGTGGCTGGCTAAAAAGGATTACAGTTGGATGAAGCTGCGCAACGGCAGCCTGAAAGACTATGTGCCCAATCATTATCCGCTGGGTTACCTGCTGGTAAATTATGGCTATGAAAAATACGGCAGTGATTTCTGGAAAAAAGTGACGCTGGATGCGGCGGCATTCAAAGGATTGTTTTACCCGTTTCAGAAAGCGATAAAGAAACATGCGGGTGTGGATTATAAAACCTTCAGAAGAGATGCTTTTGATTTTTACAAAGACCTATTCCAAACCTCCCCCGGTGGGGGAGACTTAAATGAGGCTTCACTAATTCAATTGAGTTATCCAACGAACCAGGTCAAAAAAGATACATCGGAGTTACACATTTTGAAGCCTCCTTCGCTTGCTGAAGGCAAAGCCCAATCAAGGCTCCGGAGGATGAACGGAGCGTCGCAAGAAAAGCTTAACCAGGGAACTGAAGCCGGCGAACAAAAAATTACCCAACCAACCTTGGGGTTTGTCACCAATTATTTTTTTCCGTACCAGGCCGGCGCTGATTCATTGATTTTTTTAAAGAGCAGTTACCGGCGGCGTGCGGCTTTTGTGGTGAAAGATAATTCGGGTGAGCAGGTGCTGCGGGTAAAAGCTATTTCGCCGGATGAGCAGTTTGGCTACCGCGGCGGGAAGATTGTGTATGCGGCTTACAAACCGGATGCCCGCTGGGGCTGGCGTGATTACAGCGAGATAAAATTGCTGGATGTGAAAAGTGGGGAACAACGCAATGTGACGCGGCGTTCGAAATATTTTTCGCCGGATATTTCGCCGGACGGGAAAACGATAGCGGCGGTGCATGTGGATGCATCGGGAGTGAGTGAGCTGCATTTTATGGATGCGAAAGACGGAACGGCTTTTCAGCGGGTGAAGAATGCGGATGTTCATTTGTTTACCAATCCGAAATTTATCAGCGGGCATTCGGTGATAACTGCCCTGCGGCTGAAAGACGGGCGCATGGCGCTGGCATGGGTTGACCAGGCTACCGGCTTACTGGTGCGGCTTACACCGCCAACTTACCGGGTGATTGGTTTCCCGTTTGCAAGCGGAGATAAAATTTATTTCTCGGCTGCTTACGGCGGCAATGATGAATTGTTTTTGTATGATATACCGGCACGCAAAATTTACCGGCTAACTGAGGGGCTGACCGGCCGTTATTTTGTGAGCATGGAAAATGATGTGGCTGTCTATTCGGTTTTTACTGCCGATGGTTACCAGCTTGCCAAACTTGATTTGAAGAATGTGAAGATGCAGGAGGTGGATACCGCATCGTGGGTGGGTGAAGCGGGCGGATGGGCGGTGGCGGGTGAAAAGAATTTGACCGGGCTGCAATTGAATAACCTGCCACCGGGAAATTATGCAGTGAATAAATACAAGAAGGGAACAAGGCTGCTGAACTTTCACAGCTGGCGGCCCTACTACGAAGACCCCATTTTTACTTATTCACTTTACGGAGAAAATGTGTTGAACACTTTGCAGACGGAATTGTATTACCTGTACAACCGGGATGAACGAACCAATGCGGTTGGGTTCACTACAGTTTATGGGGCATGGTTTCCTTATGTATCCGCCGGCACAGAATATACTTTTGGCCGGACGGACACATTGAACAACCTGACGCGGCAGTGGAACCAGCTTGACAGCCGGGTTGGGTTACATTTTCCATTTAATTTTTCCGGCGGGCGGTTCTTTCGCTTTCTGAACTTTGGCAGCAGCTATGTGTTGCGTATGGAAAATAACACGGGGCCGAACAAAAATCTTTTTGCTGAAAACACATTCAGCTACCTGTCGCACTTCATCAGCTACAGCCAGCAGGTGCAGATGGCGCGGCAGCATATTTTTCCAAAGATTGGGTTCAGTGCTTCGCTGCAGCAGCGGCATGCCATTTCAACATACGACAGCTACCAGTTTTATGGCTCATCCAATCTTTACCTGCCGGGAGTTTTTTCTACCCACAGTTTTTATTTGAATTATGCATTTCAGCAGCGGGATACATTCCGGCTGCTTTTCAGCAACCGGTTTCCGTATTCAAGAGGGTATAATGAACTTTATTTTTCAAGAATGTGGAAGCTGGCGGGCAATTATCATTTTCCGCTGTGGATTCCCGACCGGGGCTTTGCCAATATTCTTTACATTGAAAGGCTGCGGGCCAATGTGTTTTATGATTTCACCAGGGTGTATTCACGAAACAAAAGAGTGACAAGAGACCAACGCAGTGCGGGGGTGGAGTTGTATGCCGATACCAGGTGGTGGAACCAGTACCCGCTGACATTCGGCGTCCGCTTCAGCCGGCGGCTGGATGCTGATTTGCTGACGGGGAATAAGGGAACTTACTTTGAGTTTGTACTGCCGGTGAGTATTTTACCCCGATAAATGTTTCCAAATCTCGGTACTAAGTACTAAGATTTGTGAGACTTTCCTCAATTGCCTTAATTTTTGCTTCGGCGTCGGCTTTTTTCTTTCTTTCCAGTTCGATTACCTGTGGTTTGGCGTTTTGCACAAAGCGTTCATTGTTCAGCTTCTTCATTACAGCGGCAAGAAAGCCTTTCTGGTATTCGAGGTCTTTGAGCAGTTGTTCTTTTTGTGCGGAACTATCGAGTTCTTGGTTTGATTTAAAATGAAATTTAGTTTCACCCAAAACAATACTATATGAACCGGGTTCAGCTTTTAAATTATATGTCGTTGTTTGTGCATTCACCTGTTTAGCCAGAATAGATTCGAATTGTTTATACGCATCCGGATTTTTTGTCTCGATTTGGAGATATAGTGAGTCTTTTAACTTTAAGTTGTTTTTATTCCTTGCGTCTCTTATTGAAGTAATAACTTCTTTCAACAACTCTCCCTGCTTTAAAACTTCAAGCTTCCGGCTTCCGGTTTCTGACTTCTGTTTTACTGTCAGATCGTCGCCGTCTTTTCTTTCTTTCAGTAAATGATAAACCTCTTCGGTAACAAACGGCATGAAGGGATGCAGCAGCTGCATCAGTTCTTCGAAAAAGTAAACTGTTTTTTCATAAACATCTTTTTCAATTTTTTCATGGAGAGACGGCTTCACCCATTCGAGGTACCAGCTGCAGAAATCGTCCCAGATGAGGGAGTAAATTGTTTTCAGCGCTTCGCTCAGTCGGAAATCTTCGTACAGTTTTTCCACTTCCGCTTTTACTTCATTCAACCTGTTTTCGAACCAAAGCACGGCAAAGTTTTCACCGGAATTCAAACGCTGAACTCCCGGCTCATCTGAGGGAATCCTTTCTTTCCAGCTTCTCACCAGCTTCAGCGCATTCCAGATTTTATTGTTGAAATTTCTACCCTGTTCAAGGGAAGCTTCATCAAACAACAAATCATTTCCTGCAGGGGAAGAAATCATGATGCCGAAGCGAACGGCGTCGGCGCCGTAGCGGTCAACCAGGTCGAGCAGGTCGGGTGAGTTGCCCAGCTGCTTGCTCATTTTTCGGCCCAGCTTATCCCGCACCATGCCGGTGAAGTAAACATGCTCAAAGGGTTTTTTGTTCATGTACTCCATGCCCGCCATAATCATTCTTGCCACCCAGAAGAAAATAATATCCTGGCCGGTAACGAGCACCGAAGTGGGGTAGTAGTAGTTAATATCAGGATTGCCGGGTTTTGTAATTCCATGAAACACTTCAATTGGCCAGAGCCAGGAAGAGAACCAGGTGTCGAGCACATCTTCGTCCTGGAGCAACGGAACATTGCCCCGGTCACTATCGGGGGAGAATTGGGCATTGAAAATTTTCAACGCCTCATCTTTTGTTTCAGCCACCACCATTTTTCCATCCTCGTTGTACCATGCAGGTATTCTCTGCCCCCACCACAGCTGGCGGCTGATGCACCAGTCTTTTACATTTTCGAGCCAGTACCTGTACGTGGCAAGAAAACGTTCCTCCGGATGAATTTTTACTTCGCCGCTGAGCACTGCATTCAATGCTTTTTCCGCCAGCGGTTTCATTTTTACAAACCACTGCGTGGAGATGCGTGGCTCTACCACGGCATGTGTTCGCTGCGAAAAGCCTAGACGGGTGGTATAATCTTCTTCTTTCACCAGAAGCCCATCGGCTCTCAATTTTTCAATGGCTTTTTCTCTTGCCGCAAACCTGTCCAAGCCAACAAACACCTGCGCTGCTTCACTCAATGTGCCGTCGTCATTCAGCGTGTCCACGGTTTCCAGTTTATGCTTCAGGCCGAGGTTGTAGTCGTTGATGTCATGAGCGGGTGTAATTTTCAGGGCGCCGGTACCGAATTCCCTGTCCACATATTCATCAAAAATCACCGGCACCTCACGGTTTACCAGCGGAACAATCACTTTTTTTCCTTTCAGATGTTTGTATCGTTCATCATCCGGGTGTACACACACGGCCGTATCGCCCATGATGGTTTCGGGGCGTTGGGTAGCGATGGTAATGAAGTCTGATGTCTGACTTCCTGCTATCGGATTTGAATCTGCAACCAGGTACTTCACATAGTAAAGCTTACCCTCCACATCCCTGTATTCCACTTCTTCGTCGCTCAGGGCTGTTTTTGCTGCAGGGTCCCAGTTTATCATTCTGGCGCCGCGGTAAATGAGTCCCTTGTTATATAAATCAACAAACACTTTAATCACCGCTTTGTAGTAATGCTCATCCATGGTGAAATTGACCCGGTTCCAGTCCACACTGCAGCCGAGACGCTCAATCTGATTGTATATAATGCCGCCATATTTTTCTTTCCATTCAAATGCATGTTTCAGAAATTCTTCCCTGCCAATCCTGTTTTTATCAATACCTTTTTCTTTCAGCATCTGCACCACCTTGGCTTCTGTGGCAATGGAAGCATGGTCGCTGCCGGGCACCCAGCAGGTATTGCAGCCGTTCATACGGGCACGGCGCACCAGGATGTCCTGAACGGTTTCATTCAGTGTATGACCCATGTGCAGCACGCCGGTCACATTCGGCGGCGGTATAACAACGGTAAATGGTTTGCGGTCGTCCGGAACTGAATTAAAATATCCATTGGCTTTCCAGTGCGATGTCCATTTTGATTCAACCTGTTCAGGCTCAAAATTTTTACTCAAATTCATAAGCGCCGCAAATTTACCGGGTTTAGGGCAAAGAAGTCACCTGCCTGGAACAAAGGAAGCAAAGGATATGTTTTTTGGGGGGGGGTAAGTTGAGCGTTTATCCCTCCATTTTCTGGCGAATCTCATTGCAGATATAAGTCTTGCCCTGGCAAACCTCATCTACGGCCTGCATAATTTCTTCAACCGGGGTGGATTTTGTGATATACCCTTTGGCTCCCAGGGCGAGCATGCGTTTTGCATAAACCGGTTCATTTTTAACCGACAGGCAGATGATCTTCATTTCCGGGTTGACTTTTAAAACCGATTCTGTCACTTCGAAGCCACTCATTGGCTTCATATTGATATCTACTATCATTACATCAGGCTTCAGGCCCGGGGCTTCTTCCAGTGCTTTTTTCCCATCGCCATATTCCGCCACTACACGGTATAGCGGATTATTTTCAATAAGCTGGCGTAATGCTTTTCGTACCTGCTGGTGGTCGTCTACCAGTACAAATTGGAAATGCGAGTTGAGCATGCAGAATATTTACAATAGTTATTACTAAAAAGTTCGGATATACTGTTTGTAAAAAAAGTCAACTCTGCCTATCTTCACTGCAATAATCTAAGAATGTTTTGTTTTTAATGGCTATGACTGAATTTAAAAACCGGGAGTAACAGATTTTACGATAGTAAAAATACTGAAAAACTAAAGTAGTATTACTCGGTTAAACTACCAAGAATTTTTACGGCTTTTTAATGACATTAGTGCAATAGAAAAAATCTTTCCACATTATTTACCTTCTAAATTCCTATTTTCTGAACAGGCTTACAGCAGAAAATTTCCATGTTTTCTGTTATAAAAATGAGCAGATACCTGGTTTAACTTTATTTTCGCCTGCGGTTTCCGGAATAATTTTAAGAAAATAAAACCAGTGGCAATGATGAGGCAGATATTTTCATGGTACAGTCCCTCGTTGAATAAAGAAATGCCTGTTGCCATGTACGGGCATTATGGTTTTGCCCTGTTGCTGGTACCCACTGCAGCGGCTGATTATCTGGAATACGAACGCTTCCAGCTGATGGACTGCCTGGCCCCTCTTATTGACGAAGGAAAGCTGAAGGTTTTTTCCATTGACAGTATCAATAACGAAAGCTGGCTAAACAACAGCATGGAATCACATCATAAGGCTATTCGCCACCAGCAATGGAACAATTATGTTTTTAATGAGGTGGTGCCTTTTATTAGAAACAATACCAGCCAGGAGACACTTATTTTTACCTGCGGCGCCTCTTTTGGGGCACTTCACAGTATGAATCTTTTTTTAAAAAGACCCGATATATTAAACGGAGTGATAGCCATGAGTGGTGTGTATGACCTGACAGAATACAGCAAAGGCTTTTATAGTGACGATGTGTATTTCAACAGCCCGATGCACTATATACCCAACCTGGCCGACCATGGCATACTGGAACAGATAAGAAAGAGTCAACATATTCATATTCTTACCGGCAGCGGGGCTTATGAAGACCCGGGCAGCAGCGGGCAGTTTGCCAAAATACTTTATGATAAGGGCATCAATTACGAGCTGGATGTGTGGGGGTCCGAATGGACACATGACTGGCCTACCTGGCGGGCTATGCTGCCGCATTATTTAAGAACTCGTTTTTGATTTTGTATGGCACTTCCACGCTTAAGAAAAAAATCAGTAATCAGTAATTAATAATTTTATTTTGCTGCAAAACTCCTCACGGGGAATCATCCTGGCTCCTAGTCTCTCAAGATGTTCGGTATAAACCTGGCAGTCTATCAGCTCAACTCCTTCTGTTTTTAACTGCTCTACATATTTAATAAAAGCGTACTTACTGGCATTGCTTTCTTTGCTGAACATACTTTCACCAAAAAAAACTTTTCCTAGCCTTACACCGTAAAGCCCGCCTGCAAGTTTTCCATTTTTCCACACTTCGGCACTGTGAGCATATCCCTGTTTGTGCAAAACAGAATAGGCTTTATTAACTTCATTGGTAATCCAGGTGCCTGTCTGGCCTTTTCGGGTGATGGTTTTGCAGTTATCAATTACTTTTTCAAATGCCGTATTAACGGTAAAATCAAAAGTATTTTGCTTAAGCAGTTGCTTCATGCTCTTGCTCACTTTCAGTTCTTCGGGAAATAAAACAAATCTCGGGTGGGGGCTCCACCACAAAATATGTTCTCCTTCATACCAGGGAAAAATCCCGTTTTTGTATGCCAGCAATAAACGCTCAACCGACAAATCGCCACCGATGGCCAGCAGACCGTCTGGCCCAGCAAGATGAACTGGAGGAAAACAGAGTTCTTTTTCTAAAACAAATAATGGCACGGATGTAAATTACAAATATGACATCCCAATTCCACAAAACGGGTAAATAAAAAATTTAAAGGCGAATTGCTACTGTTGTAGTTAATATTTAAATGGAGCTTGTGATTTTAGATTGGAAATTAGTACAGTGCATTATTCAGCAATCACCTCCACCGTGGCCCCGATGCCCCGGTCGGTTATGGCATCGCACATGGGTTTCAGCTCGTCGTAGCTGCCCTGTTTTACTGCATATTTTCCCTGGAAATGGATAATGTAGGAGCATTGTTCAGCCTGTTCGAAGCTGTGGCCGCAAACGTCCACCAGGGTTTCAATCACCCATTCAAAAGTATTCACTTCATCATTCCACACAATAAGATTGCAAGGCTCTTCCACATCGGTCAGCAAACCGGTTTCTTCACGGCTGTCGTATTTCGTATAATCTTTAATGGCCATCAGCAGCAAAATTAAGCAGGTAAAGACAAATTCAATGTTTCTTATAAGGGGGCCGGCTGCAACATACGCTTCCGGCAAAGTTCATTTAAATTTTTATTTGATTCGGCCAGCACCGCCGTTAATTTCTTTTTAACAAATAAGCTGAACATCAGTTGCACGATGGGGTTCTTCTTTATAAAATATTCAGTTTTTATATGTGTTTTGTTTTCATGGATCCGGTCAAGGATATAATTACAATGCATCGTTTTTTTATCATTGGTTTCAGAAAGGGTTATTTTTTCCGGCGAGCGGGAAATACCGCTTGTTATCAGCACATTTGTTTCTTTTTGCAATACGCAGCGGTGCTGGGCGCCCAAGCGGTTTATTTTGTGGCTTTCCTGGTCTACCGCTAAAACGCCTGCTACGAATTTTGGCCGCAGGCTGGTATCGGTAATGGTATCGAATACCGTGTTAATATCCGCATCAATATCCGCATCGGATTCTATTACCTTCACAATTTTACTCTTTATCAGTACATCAGGCAGTGGTTCAGTTTTCACTTTTTCTTTCAGCGCACTGAGCATAGAGTAATGAAAGGGGATGACGTTTTCATCGGTTTTCTTTTCACCCTGCTGCCAGTTTTGTAAATCACCATTCACTTTAACCGGGGAAAATAAACTATCAGTAGCCAGCCAGTATTCATGCTCAGGAATATCATTTTTCAGAAGCTGGTGGGCCAATATTACATCTTTACCCAGCAGTTTAAAAAAATCTTTTACCTGGTAGCCGGTAAATTCGCCTGCGTGGCTGATAAATTTCAGTGTAAGATTTACTGCTGTGCAACAGGCGCCGCAGTTGCAGATGCGCCGGGTTTCATAATTCTTCAGGTGCCGGTGAAAGGCAATAAACATGGCTTCCACCTGGTCACCGATTTCTTTCAGCGGAGGGGCTTCACCGAATTTATAAAACAAAATTGCGTCGCCTTCAATTTCAGAAACCTGCAGGCCAAGCCGGTTGGCGTTAATAATGGTGTCGAGCAGCTCTTCAATAATATGCTTGCTGTGTTCAATGGCGGTCTGGTTTACAAATTTGGTAAACCCGCTTATATCCGGTATAAACAGCAGCCCATTGGTGTCCATAGCAGGTAGAATGTTATATAAAATTAATACAGAAATAATTTTACCGGTAATGGATGCGGAAAAACTCCCGGTCCAAATTTAAAAAATATTTGCCCGGCAAGATGTCAACCTTATCTTTGCACTCCTGAAAAAAGGGAGCTTAGCTCAGCTGGTTCAGAGCATCTGCCTTACAAGCAGAGGGTCGGCGGTTCGATCCCGTCAGCTCCCACAAGAATCCCCGCGAAAAGCGGGGATTTTCAGTTAATTCGGTTGAACCGCCGGGAGCCTGTAGAGCTGACCATCCAGCACAAAAAGTTCATCAATTTCATAAGTCCAGTGCGGATAAAGCGGAGATTTTTGCAGAATTTTTACCACCTCTCTTTTGTTTTCAGCATTCAGCGTCACCCATGCCCGCTGCGATTCCATGCTTACCACGTAGTGATCAATTATGTTTCTGTTGATGAGCATGTTGATATAAGTGCGGTGAGCAGGTATTAAAGCCGCAAACTCGTCATTCCATTCGAAGTTGATACTAACGTGGTAAACTTTCATTTCTTTAATTGCCGGATAAAAGTAGGGAACTTACCGATGCAAATTCCGATTGTGGATTTCTATTTTCCCCTGTTGATATTTCTGCATACTGTGTTCATTCTTTCTTCCAGCTGGTTAATGTTCAGGTTTATCAGGTCGGCCTGGCGGCTTTCATGGTAAAGCCTGTCTATTTCTGAATTGGTGTTATCCACCTGCTCCTGGTCAAGATTCGGTATGGTATTTTTCAATGAAGAAATCAGTTCTTTCAATTGCCTGTAATTTTCATGGTAAACGGTTTCAAATTCCTTCTGAAGTTTTTTAATCTGTGATGTAAGAATTTTTACCGAAACAGGCGCATCAGGCGGATAAAACCGCATGTCTGTATTTCCCTGCATTGTGTCAAGCCATAGCTGCAACTTTTGAGGGTCATAATATTTTTGTATCAGCACTTCCACCTTCATTTCTTTCAGATTTTGTTTGGCCGGGCTTGCATTCATGCTGTTGATGCATTCTACCAGAAAAACCCGCAAATCTTCTTTTGCTTCATCTGTTTTTTCCAACAGCTTCTGTACCTGGGCTGCAAACTGTTCATTTATAGTGTTCAACTTTTCATACTGGATAAAGAATTGCTGAATCCTGGCAATAAATTCGTTCAGATCCGCAGTAGTGATGGTTTTTTCTGTAACCACCAGGTTGCCTACCAATGCCAGTACCGTACTGAACAATCCGAATGCCGGCAGGTATTTTTTTACCGAACTAATTCCGTTCTCTTCCGGGTTGCTGAGAAAATTTTCAATCACCTCCTTAAACTTTTTGCTGTCGGTTTTTTTTGCCTTGGCCAGCAGCGGCCTCAGGGCAGCCATTATTTCGTTTTTCAGGCTAAACCCAAGTTCGTTGTTGGCCGGGTTGTTGAGTGATGTGATCTTGTTACGGTAATTATCTTTTTTCAGCAGGCTGTTCAGTGAATTGATGCTGTTATTGGCGCTTTCAATATAATAGGCAATTGAAAGAAGATTTTGCCTGTAATCTTTCCCTGGTGCAGCAGGTTGTGCAAGTACGGCCGGGCTGCTGAGCAGGATGGCGGTGGAAAAAGCAATATAAAGGCAACTTGCAGACATAACCGGCCATTTCCTTTTTAATGCAGGAAATTTTTCGATTACATACCCAGGAAATATCGAAGTAAAAAGAGTAGAGTTGTGCCAAGAGAATGTTAAGCTGATGCATGCAGCGGAACAAATAACGTTTTTTGTCCCGCTAAAATTGCTTACGAAAAAATCCGTATGAAAAAAAAGATAACCAGGAAAGACTTGTCTGAAATCAGCAGATTTCAGTGGGACGTATTGGGCTCGAACCAATGACCTCTGCTCTGTCAAAGCAGCGCTCTGAACCAACTGAGCTAACGTCCCTGTTTAATTTCATTAAATTTCAACTCACCTCAGTGGGACGTATTGGGCTCGAACCAATGACCTCTGCCGTGTGAAGACAGCGCTCTGAACCAGCTGAGCTAACGTCCCGGGCCTGTAAAGTTAAAAAGCTCTGTCTAAATCTTCCACTCTACCATTTCATTCACCCATTCTTTCCGGTAAGGGGTTGTAACCCGGATGTAATTATCTGTGTAACCTTCCATCATTCCCTTGTTCACATGGCCTTCAAACAAAACTTTTCTTGCTTGCCCGCTGTGCAGTTCGGTGAAGTATTGCATTTTCATGTAAGAAAGATTGCGCAAAGCTTTATTTCTTTCATGACGCACATGCATGGGTACAACGGGTTTGATGTTCAGGGCATGCGTATTATCCCTTTCGCTGTAAGTAAATACGTGCAGGTAAGAAATATCCAATGAATGAAGGAAATCGAATGTTTCTTTGAAATCTTCCTCCGATTCGGAAGGGAAACCTACAATGACATCCACACCGATGCAGCAATGTGGCATCAGGGTTTTGATAAGCTGTACCCGGTCAGCATACAACTCCCTTTTATAACGCCTGCGCATCAATCCAAGTATTCGGTTGCAGCCGCTTTGCAACGGGATATGAAAATGCGGCATAAACCGGTCGCTGTTGGCAACAAATTCTATAATCTCATTGGTGAGCAGGTTGGGCTCAATGGAGGATATGCGGAATCGTTCAATGCCTTCCACATTTTCAAGTTCTTTTATCAGTGAAAAGAAATTTTCCTTGTTCGGATGATTTCCATTCACTATGTCATCAGGGGCCGGGGGGTGGAAATCACCGAGATTGACACCGGTAAGCACTATTTCTTTTACCCCATGTGCAGCCAGGTGCTCTGCATTCTTTACCACGTTGGCAATAGTATCGCTGCGGCTCTTTCCTCTTGCCTGCGGTATGGTGCAGAATGAGCAGTTATAATCGCAACCGTCCTGTACTTTCAGAAAAGTTCTTGTACGGTCGTTGATTGAGTAAGATGAATGGAAACCATTTACTTCTTCAATATCGCAACTACAGATTTTTGCCGAATCCCCTTTTGAAAGTTCACGGATATGCTGTGCAAGATTAAATTTTTCCCCGGCGCCAAGCACCAGGTTCACACCGGGAATTTCTGCAATTTCTTTTGGTTTCAGTTGTGCATAGCATCCGGTGACCACCACCAGGCTTTCCGGCGCCTTGCGCTGAATACGGCGCACAACCTGGCGGCATTCCTTATCGGCATTATCGGTAACAGAGCAGGTGTTTATTACATACACATCGGCCTTGTCGTCAAAGTCTTTTTTTTCAAAGCCCTCGCTTTCAAGCATCCTGGAAAGCGTAGAGGTTTCAGAAAAATTGAGCTTGCAACCCAATGTATGAAATGCCACGGTTCTTGCTTCGGCCATAGAACCCGCAAAGATAACCAAGTTAGGCGTTTGATGTTTACGCATAAGTCGTATCATTTATCGGTCAGGAAATCCGGTTCCGCTCTCACTGAAAACTATTGCAAAAAATGATTGTAAGTTTTTTTTAAACTTGCAATTGCATTCAGGCAAATGAAATCACGCAGTGTCATAATCTCCCTGCTGCTCATCCTGGTATTATTGGCATTTGCCATGATGAAAATGCGCTGGTGGGAGCCGAAAAAAAAATTAACCTTCAACCGCAATCCGCAACGCATTGAGTACACCCGCCATGCTCTGTGCCGCATGGATTGCCGCTTCATCAGCGCCAACGAAGTGACAGAAATCATTCAAAAAGGGGAAGTGAATTTTGCCAAAAGCGATTTGAATGACAAGCCTTGTCCCACGTTTGCCGTGCAGGGCTATACAAAAAGCAGGGAGCACCTGCGTATCATTGTAGCACAGTGTGGCAAGGTGGCTAAAATAGTTACCTGCTACAATCTCGATGTGGAATTTGAATGCGACTGTCCCGGCGATGATAAAACCGCTCCGCAAAAAATATCAAATCATAATTTTTCCGGTTTTTTCCTATCCGGATCCGGTTATCTGGCTTACAGGTGAAATAGGTTTGTTTGAAACAAACTTATTATGCGATTTGACCTTGTAGCTTACCTGATGAACCCCCGCAACTGGTGGGGCCCCCTGCTGCTTATTTTTCTTATAAGTTTTGCCGGTGTTTTCATGATTGGCCGGCAAACCTACAACGATGCACCTCCGGTGGCCGCTTTTGTAAATGAAAAAGGAGAAACTGTTTTTTCAAAGGAGCAGGTGCAGGCGGGAAAGGAAGTTTTTCACCGCTATGCTTTTATGGAATACGGCAGCCTGTTTGGCGACGGCGCATACCGCAGTACCGATTTTACCGCCGAAGCACTGAACCTGCTGAGCCGGTACATGAAAGAATTTTATGTACAACAGCAAAATGAACGGGAAGATGCGGCCGAAGCAAGAGTGAAAAAAGAAATCAAGCAAAACAGGTATGATGAAAGCCATGATGCGGTTGTGGTTTCGGCTGCGCAGCAGTATGCGGCAGAAAAAATTACCGGCTTTTATAAAAGTAAAAAGGACGAGCCCGTCGGCAAAAATCCATTTCAGCCATTTCAGTTGCTGAAAACGGATGAAGAAGTAAAGGCCCTTTCGGCTTTTTTTTACTGGGGGGCATGGGTGTGCGGCGCAGAACGTCCGGGAAAAAATTACAGCTATACTCACAACTGGCCTTATGATCCCCAGGCTGGAAATTTACCATCAGCAGCCGTTATTTTCTGGAGCATCATCGGGTCGCTTGGATTGATTATCGGGTTGGGCTTTGTGCTTTACTATCACGGCCGCATGGAAAAGCTGGATGATGAAACCTACATCAGCAATGCGCAGGGATTCATGAGCCGGCTGAATGTAAGCCGTTACAACCCCACGGCAACACAACGGGCCACGTACAAATATTTTTATGTTGCTATTGCCGTGTTTCTTATCCAGGTGCTGGCGGGTGTGCTCACCATCCATGATTTTGTGCGGTTCATCAACTTCTTTGGCTGGAATATTTCTGTTGACCTGCCGGTGACGGTAACAAGAAGCTGGCATGTGCAGCTTTCATTGCTTTGGATTTCTGCCTGCTGGATTGGCGCTTCTTTATTCGTTGCGCCCATCATTTCACCCCAGGAACCAAAAGGGCAGGTGAAATGGGTGAACGGATTATTCTGGATGATTTTTCTTCTGGTCGCCGGGTCTTTTGCCGGCATTTTGCTGGGGCCAAAAGGATTGCTTGCACAAAACTGGCGCTGGTGGGGCTCGCAGGGTTGGGAATATGTGGAAATGGGCCGTGCCTGGCAATGGTGGCTGATGGCCATCTTTGCGGTTTGGTTTATTACGCTGCTGCGTGCATTAAAACCCGCATTACAAAAAAAGAAACCATGGGCCTTGCCCAACTGGTTGCTGTATTCCACCGGTTGTGTCATCGGGTTGCTCGTGTCCGGATTTATTGCAAACCCCAAAACTAATTTTGTGATTGCCGATTTCTGGCGCTGGTGTGTCATTCACATGTGGGCCGAAGCATTTTTTGAAGTGTTTACTACGGTGCTTGTCGGGTATTTTATGGTGATGATGGGACTGGTGAGCAGGCAGGCTGCGACAAGGGTGATTTATATTGCCACCCTGCTGTTTCTCGGTTCGGGTCTGCTTGGTATTTCACACAATTTTTACTGGAATGCGAAACCGGTTGCCACCATGGCGCTGGGCGCCGTATTTTCCACATTACAGGTGGTGCCGCTGATTTTACTTACCCTCGAAGCATGGCGTTTCCGCAAGTTGCCACGGTTGCTGGAAGCGAAAAGCGGGGCAAACGGAAATCCTGTACACTACTTTGGTATGCCCGAAGTGTTTTTGTTTTTGCTGGGTGTGAATTTCTGGAATTTTCTCGGCGCCGGTGTGTTTGGTTTTATTATCAATCTTCCTTTTGCCAATTATTTTGAACATGGCACTTACCTCACCGTCAATCACGGTCATGCTGCGCTGATGGGGGTGTATGGAAACCTGTCGCTGGCTGCCGTGCTTTTCTGCAGCCAGCTGCTGCTGAAACCATCAGTATGGAATGCTAAATTGCTGCGCCGTGTTTTCTGGAGTATCAATGTGGGATTATTGCTGATGGTGCTGCTCGATTTGTTTCCTTCCGGCATTTACCAGTTCAATGCGGTGGTGGAAAAAGGACTCTGGTTTGCCCGCAGCGCTGAATTTATTGACAGCGGGCCTTTTCAAACCATGACCTGGCTGCGCAGCATCGGAGGTGTACTATTCCTGTTTGGCGGTGTTATTCCTTTGCTCTGGTTTTTGCTGAGCCGCATCCGTTCGGTAAAAAAACCGGAAGCGCAGCCGGGGATGACGGAAACAATTATTAAATCAACTCAAATTACTTTTGAAGAAAAAGTTTATTGATAAAGATGAGCACAATGAAATCTTTGCACTGACCTTATCATATTACCAGGCTTTTCAAAAAACAAAACAACTGCTTTGATTTACAAATAAGGAAATAAGGTGCTGCGGGGCAAATGCAGTTACGTTATTAAGGTTATAAGGTTTTGTACCGGCTTTTTTCAGCAAACAATTTCCGTGCTGAATCAAAATTGAGTTCGTCAATAATATCTTGCTCACTCCCGAAGTGGCTTCCTATATTTGGATGCCACTTTTGTTTTATGATGAATATTATAAAGCCGCTGCAATGGATTTACTGTATTTATGCCGTGCTGTTGTTTGTAGGCATTATGCTGCTTCTTTTTCCCTTTGTGCTTATCGCTTCGCTGTTTGGTATTATCAAAGGCGGAAATATGATTTACCGGCTCTGCATGCTTTGGGGCGATGCCTGGTTTTTTCTTGTGGGTATCCGGCACCGCAATATGTATGAATCAAAGCCGGATAAAAACAGGCAATACATTTTTGTGGCCAATCATATTTCTTACCTCGATGCTGCGGTGATTGTAAAGACCATCAGGCGACCCATCCGGGCTTTGGGAAAAATTGAAATGAAGAGGGTGCCGGTGTTCGGGTTTATTTATTCTTACACTGTGGTAAAAGTGGACCGCGGCAATACCGGCCAGCGGGCTAAGAGTGTGCGGAACCTGAAATCGGTTTTGAAAAAAGGTATCTCCATCATCCTATTTCCCGAAGGCACATTCAATATGACCGGGCAGCCGCTCAAAGAATTTTATGACGGCGCTTTCCGGGTGGCCATAGAAACACAGACTCCCATTGTGCCGGTTTTATTTCTCGACGCTTACGACCGCATGCATTACCGCAGTATATTTTCTTTAAATCCCGGCAGGAACCGCTGTGTTTTCCTCGACGAAGTACCGGTGGACGGGCTGCATCTGAAAGATGTTTCTTTTTTAAAACAGAAAGTGTATGACCTGATGGATAAAAAACTGAGAGAGTACAAGGCGGGGTGGATTAAAAACCCTCAAACCCCCTAAAGGGGCCTTTTGAAGTCTTTCTGTTTGAATATTACCTTTATTTTTCGATGAAAGAAAACAGCTCAAATATTGGTATGATAAACACTCCGCCAATTGGCGGAGCCGGGAGTTTTGCCGAAATCATCATACCGCTTGCCCTGCCCAAAAACTACACCTGGTCGGTACCGGATCATTTGAAAGATCAGGCGCTGCCGGGCTGCCGGGTGGAAGTTAATTTGGGAAAGAATAAAAAATATGCAGGTATTATCAAACGGGTGCATGATGAAAAGCCTGCGTTTTTTGAACCCAAAGAAATACTGAATGTGCTCGATACAGAGCCAGTGGTATTTGACGAGCAAATGAAATTGTGGGAATGGATGGCATCATACTACATGTGCAGCGAAGGCGAAGTGATGGCAGCGGCTTTGCCTGCACATTTCAAACTCAGCAGCGAAACCATTTTGATTCTCAATGATGAGTTTGGCGATGATTTTACCCTGCTTGATCATGATGAATACATGGTGGCCGAAGCGCTGCAGATAAAGCGGGAACTGAAACTGACCGAAGTGCAGCAAATTCTGGATTCATCGCATGTGTATCCCATCATCAACCGGCTGATACAAAAAAAAGTTTGTTTTGTATGGGAAGCGCTGAAACAAACTTATACTGCCAAAAAAGAAACATACGTACTGCTGAATGCTCTATACAACAAAGAAGAAGAACTGGCCAGGCTGCTGAATGAAGATAAAAAACTGCAGCGGGCAGAAAAGCAGATGGAGCTGTTGCTGAGTTATCTGCATTTGATAAAAACCGAAGGTGAAGTAACCAAATCAAACCTGCTGAAAAAATCCGGTGCTTCCGATGCACAGCTCAAAGGCCTGGTGGATAAAAAAATTCTCGGGCTGGAAAAGCGGGCCGTGGACCGCTTGCAATATTTACCCAAAAACATTCAGATTGAGTTTGAACTTACCGCTGCCCAGCAGGAAGCGTATGAAAAAATTCTGCAGTCGTTTTCTGAAAAACCCGTTTGCCTGCTGCATGGCGTCACCTCCAGCGGCAAAACGCAGATTTATATCAAACTGATTGAACAAACCATCCGGCAGGGAAAAGAAGTGCTGTACATGCTGCCGGAAATTGCCCTTACCTCGCAAATCATCCGGCGGCTGCAAAAACATTTTGGCGGATATATCGGTGTATATCATTCCAAATTTTCACAAAACGAACGGGTGGAGATCTGGAATAAATTGAAAAGCGGCGAACTGAAGGTTATTCTCGGCGCCCGGTCATCCATTTTTCTTCCGTATCAGAACCTGGGCCTGGTGATTTGCGATGAAGAGCATGATACTTCCTACAAGCAGCAGGACCCGGCACCGAGGTACAGCGGAAGAGATACGGCTGTTTATTTTGCTGCACTTTTAAATGCACGGATTTTACTGGGCAGCGCCACGCCTTCCATTGAAAGTTATCACAATGCCATGTCGGGTAAATATGGTTTTGCAGAGCTGATGCAGCGCTACGGCGATGTACATCTGCCGCCGATTGAAATTATTGACACCCGGAAAACACTGCAGAAAGAGAAAGGAAAAGTAATGATTTCGCCACCGCTGGAAGCAGCAGTAAATGAAGTACTGGCAAGAGGCAAACAGGTGATTCTTTTTCAGAACCGCCGCGGCTATACGCCTTACCAGGTTTGTAATACCTGCGGCTGGATTCCGCAATGCAGGCACTGCGATGTATCGCTTACTTTTCACAAGGTTACCAACAAGCTCATTTGTCATTACTGTGGTACCACTTACCCGCCCTTGCATACCTGCCTGGTATGCGGTAATCACAATTTCGTGCAGCGGAGTTTTGGCACGGAAAAAATAGAGGAATTGCTGCTGGAAAAATTCCGGGAGGCAAAAATTGCCCGCATGGATATTGACACGGTGCGTGGCAAAAATGCACACGATGTGCTGATACAGCAGTTTGAACAGCGGCGTATTGATATACTGGTAGGCACGCAAATGGTGGTAAAAGGTCTTGATTTCGACAATGTGGATCTCGTGGGCATACTCGATGCCGACGGGCTGCTTGGCTTTGCCGATTTTCGTGTACATGAAAGAGCCTTTCAGCTGATGGAGCAGGTGAGCGGAAGGGCGGGCAGAAAAGAGGCCACCGGCAAAGTGATGATTCAAACCATACAGCCTCAGCATCCGCTGTTGCAACTGGTGCAGCGGCACGATTACAGGGCGATGTATGAGCTGGAAATTGAGAACCGTAAAAAATTTTTCTACCCGCCTTTTTCACGCCTGGTTCATGTTACCTTCAAACATAAATTGAAGGAAATTGTGGAAAGGGCGGCACAAAATTTTACCGACAGCCTCAGGATAAAATACGGCCAGTATATCGTGGGTCCCGCTGAGCCCGTCATCAACCGTATCCGCAATCAATATTTAAGAGAAATGCTGCTGAAGCTGCCGCGTGATGCAAAGCTTATCGCAAAATGTAAAACGGATATGCTGGAGCAGGTGGCCATTCTTCACCAGCAAAAAAGTTTTAAAAGTGTGACGGTGGTGATGGATGTAGATGTATTATAAAGGATATTTCTATTTCCTGTACTTTGGCTGGTATAGCTGAACATAAAAATTTCCGGGCATGAGAAAATGTATGACCAGCCCGTAACCCCGGTCTTCAATTTTTCCTTTAAACTTAACTCCCTTTGCTTTCAGTTCTTTTACAGTCTGGTGAATATCGTCGCAGTAAAACGAAATATCATGCGTGCCGGATGGAGCGCCATCATCCGCAGCCGGATGACAACCCATATCGGCTTCAGGTAAATCGAAAATAAGCCAGCCGCCGCCCACATCTGTGGCTTTGAAACCGAGCTTGTCACGCAGAAATGCACGCAGTGCCGTTGCATCGGAACTGTAAAACATGGTATGTACTCCTTTTATCATGCGGAGAGATTTAAAGATAAAATTAATAACGGGGGTGAGATTAATTTCCACTCATGGCTTTCAGTTCTTCAAATTTATACACAAAAAAGCCAGTTTCGTTTCTCTTCGCTGCTGCCATCATCGCTTTGGCCACATCCCCGGCATGAATCACTTTGTATTTGGAAGGAATGAGGAATGACAAAGCCTTCATTACCGCTTTACCTATTTGTTCTGCCGGGCGGAATTCTTTCCGGTCGCCCAGCAGCATCGAGGGCCGCATGATGTGTAAAGAGTTCAATCCGATTTCTTTTACGGCATCTTCCACCTCGCCTTTCAGCCGCAAGTAAAAATTGCTGCTTTTGCTGTTGGCGCCGATGGCCGAAACCAGTACAAATTTTTCACAGCCCGTCATTTTACAAAACCTGGCCAGTTTTACCGGTATATCATAATCTACTTTGCGGTAAGCTTCTTTGTCATCTTTTACTTTCCTGGCAGTAGTACCCACAGAACAAAACACTACATCACTGTTGCTGAGCGCCACGAGCAATGAATCGCTGTCGTTAAAATCAACTAATTTCTTTTCCAGTTTGGGATGCGAAATATCCAGTGGTCTGCGGATGAGAATTCTTACAATGTCATAATAAGCATCGCTCAGCAGTTGCTGCAGCAGGTGGCTGCCAATGAGACCGGTGGCCCCGGCAAGGCAGGCAATCCTGGTTTGCATATTTATTTTTTTTCCAGCACCAAAGCTACTTTATTAAAGTCGGCGGCCGCATTGATTATTTTCCTGAAATCTTCATACTGCGACAAGGGGTAACTGGTTTTCCTGTACTCCTCGATGATGTGAATAATAAGTTTGTTGCCTTCCATTTTGTACGATGAAACAAAGCCCATGGTGATTTGCCCGTTTTCTTTATAGGTATAATTCATGTTCAGGTCATCGGCGTTTTTTACAATATAATCTGCCGGCAGGGTGAAGATTATTTTTCTTTCCAGCACATGGGGAAAATCAATTTCCATCGGGAATTGTCTTGGCTTTTCCTGGTACATTTCCACCTGCGGGCCGATGATGTCGCCCACCTTCACAATAATTTTTGCGCCAGCCCGCTCCACCAGTTCGCTGGCTTTTACCGAAGCCGATAAAATAAAGGGTTTGTTTTCGTGGTAATTTTCCAGCTCCTGGTTTTCCAGCTTTGAGCTTACTACGTTTTCCGATTTGGTGCCGAACTTAATCATTTCTTTTATCACCAGCCGCTGATCTTCGGGGCTGGCAAAGGTGAACATGGACTTATAAGTGGAAGCTGCATAGCCGGCATAAATCTGGCGTATATCAATCAACAGCGTGTCGGTAGCAGGGTTCATTTCAATTTCCGCTTCGGTGTTGATAGCACTTAGTGAATAATCTTCCAGCGGAAGGTATTTTATTTCGGCAAAAGCGGTGGTCAGGTTGCCGATGGTAGTGGTTTTGCAAAAAACGGCATTGGCACCGCCCCAGTTGGGGTTAATCCAGGGAAAACGGTACTCCGCTTCAGTGGGCGACATGTATTTTTTCAGCGAAGGAAAATAGATGATGATATTGTCGCTGTTATTCCAGTTTTCAAAGTTTTTTTCAATCACCAGTTTTTTCCTGTCGCCGGCCAGCACATACTCATGCGCAATGCCCAGCTGGCGGAAGACTGCACCATATAGCCGTGCTATCCCCACATAGCTTGCCAGTTTTGTTTTAATTATTTTTTCCAGGTTTTCAGCATCCTCGCTGCTGATGTCTTCATTGGTTAAAATATTTTTTTTCAGGTAATTTTCCAGCGTGGTTATTTTTTCTGTTTCCGTTGCGGCTTTTTTCAGCTTCAGATCATTCACCAGGTCGTCAACTTTTTTCAGTTCTTTTTCGGTGCAGCTGGTATAGCGGTTGTACACCCGTCGGGCAAGTTCGTCCCAGGAAAAAAGTCTTTCATTTTTGCTGCGTGATAAATTATAGGAGAGCTTGTATTCACAGCGCAGCAGGCTGGCTTCGTAGGCGGAGTATTTTTCTTCTTCCACACCGGCAATGTCACGGGCGGTAAAACTGACAAAGCGCTTTTGATTAATTACAGTATCTGCCGGCTTGTTTGTGCTGTTATAAGGCCGTACTTCGTAAACAAGGCGTGCAGGCGAAACTATTTCCAGCCGGGCTTCCAGCACCGGGAAAGCTCCCTGCAGGTTTTCGCGGCCGAAATGGCCGGTGTTTCTTTTATAGGTGTAATAAAATTCCACTTCACAGTTTTTCACCAGCCCTTCCATGGCAAAAATTTTATACATCTGTTCATTTTCATCTTTCAGGTCTTTGATGTTTTCTGCGCTTACTTCAATAATTTTTCCGCCGGGTAAAATGGTTCTTGCCCTGATGCTGACAATATCCCGGTTGTCGGCCACCGGCAGGTATACCCGGTTGAAGGCTTCAATACCGTTGTCGTTATTGATGTGAACAATCCTATGCAGTGTTTTGTACATCATCAGCTCGTCGTTTTCATCAATGTACTCGATTCTTCTTTTATCCAGCAGTATCACCGCCGGCTCGGCAGTATGCCTGCTGTCAATGCTGTGCAGCGCTGGCGATGGGTGCCAGGTTTCCTGTATCAGATTGTTGTCCTGGGCAACTGCAGTCAGTGCAAATAGAACAGCGGCATGAGAAAAAATTTTTTTATACATATGCGGAAATTATTTTTTTGAAAGACTGATGGTTTCTTTATAGGCGGGCAGCAGGTTTTCCAGCACTTTATTCCAGGCCTGGAATTTTTCCACCGGCAGCAGCAGGTGATTGTTTTCAAAACGCTGGGTCAATATCACCCGGTTATTTTGTTCTTCGTACTGCAGGTCGAAGCCCCACACTTCGTTGTGGAAACTTTTGCCCGGCGGCAGGTAAGAGAGCTTATAACCTTCCGGTATTTCCAGTATGGTAACATAGCGCCGTTCATTTTTAAAGTCAAATTCCACGGGCATTTTCCGCCGCGGGTAATCAATTTCCTGGTGTTCATAAAATTTAAAAAGATTCAGATTCAGGTACCATTCGCCGGCCACTTTCCGGGCAAAGTCCTGCAGCTCAAACTGGCTTACCAGGCTATACCTGCCGGGGTTCCCGGTTTCAACAATTTCATATTTACCCAGCCTGAACTTATTGGAGCCGCGGCTAAGGTAGCCGTTCAGAAATTTTTCCCTGTCTTTTTCATCCGCCTGGTTCATGTAGCGGTACAGGTTTATGGCAAAATACCCGCTCATATCTACTTTGATGGTGCCCTGTATTCCTTTTTCAGTCATGCGGAGGATGGTGGTATCGGTATAAAAATTTTTTTCTTTATCCATTACCGGCACCCGAATTATTTTATAGTCGTTTTCACCGGTCACCACCAGGGCTTCTTTGCCTTGTATATGATCCGGGGGCACACCAAATTCGCCATGCGAATCAGTGCCGTCGAGAAAAACAAAACCGGTATCCAGCTTTACAGCCGCTATCATATGATTATCCACGATTGGCAGCGGCAATTCGGAATAGTCGTAAGGAAGGCTGCGGGTGCCAATCCATGTAAAATAAGCGGGCACGCCGGCGTATTGCAGCATTTTGGTAAGTATGCTGGCCATGTCTTTGCAATCGCCGTAGCGGCGGCTGCATACCAGGTTGGCATCGCGGGGTATAAATCCCTCCATACCGTTTTCGAACGCCACATATTTAATATGCTGCTGCACCCAGCTGTAGATATTTCTTGCTTTGGCTTCATCGGTTGGCGCATGGTTTACCAGCGAATCGGTAATGGTTTTCAGCTCGGGGCTTATGTCTTTATTAATATGGCTGATGAATCCGCGGTAAAAACGAAAAAGGTCCTCCGGGGCGCCCAGCCATTTTACCTGCTGTCCTTTTTCATCTGTAATGCTTTCGATATAAAAAGCCACATGCAGGGCATAGTAAGAATTATCAGGCGCATCGGGATAGTTCTGATCTTTTTCCATCCGGCTGATGCGGAAAGTATATACGGTTTCCCTTTTTTTCTTTTCTTCTGAAAAAATAACCCTTTCGGGGTTGTTGCCCTTTACACGGTATTTTACCACCCAGTCTTTCGGGAAAGTGATTTTTAATTCGCCATTCAGCACCGGTATGTTTTGGGAAAAATAATGTGCCGGAAGCAGGCGGAGATTTTTGTGCAGCGAAGTAACCTCGAGGTGCCCGGTGCTGCCATCGGTAACGGAAGGAAAATTAAACGAGGTTTCTTTTATGTCGTCGTAAAAAACACTTCTCGACCTGCTTTCAGTTGTTTTAAAATCTTTCACCGGCACTTTCTTTCCTTCCGGGGTGATGGTGTATGCCTCGTATTCCCTCAGTTCGTTGAAGCTGCTGTGATAAAAACCAAACCGGCTCATGTAAACCGCATTAGGCGATAAAAACAGGAGTTCCTGTATTTCCCGGCTTTCGGCATACGGCTCGCCATTTTGTAAGTTGAAAGTGTAGTGTACAGTGTTTTCTTTAAATACGAGGTGTTCGCCGGGAAACAGAGTCCTGATTTCTGCTGCTGATTGTGCGTGCAGCAGGGCCGCAGATAAAAAAGCAAAAACAGTTATGGAAATTTTGCTCATCGGTACTTTATTTATTTTTTTATTTCCAGCAGGTCGCCAAAATAATAAATCCTGGTTTCTTTCAGTTTGCCGCTGTCATCGTACAGGCGGGTGATGCCATGGGGTTGTCCGTTGTAATAATTTGTTTCTTCGGTCAGCACTCCTTTTTCATTATAAATTTTCAGGAGGCCATGCAGGTTGTCGTGAAAGAAAGTATAGTCCAGTTCCACCTGTCCGTTCGGGTGAAAATATTTGTAAGCGCCATGTGTCAAGTTATAGCTTTCGGTACTTTGCCTTCTTATTTTGGCATTGGTATAATACAGCTGGTAAGGACCATTCAATTTTCCATCGGCATATTCAAATGCGGCAGACATAGTACCGTTTGCAAAATAAGCTTTCAATTTTCCGTTTCCGCCGGGGATGGCGATTTCGGGAAGCAGCCTGCCACTCTTGTCTTCATACGTATAAGCCACGGGCACATCATAATCAAACTTCACCTGGTAAAGCAGGCTGCCGTCGGGGTCATATTTTTTTGACCAGCCGTGGCGGATGCCCTGGTAAAATTCGGTTTCCGTATCTGTTTTCCCGTTTTCAAAATAATAAATCCTTTTGCCATGCAGCAGGCCGTCTTCATACGTTTCAGTATAGTCGGGTTTGCCGTTTTCAAGATAATGTTTCCATAGGCCGGTTTTATCGCCCATTTTATAAGTGCCTTCTGTTGCAAGTATACCTCCATAATAATAACTGCGGTAGGTGCTGTCGGGCATGCCGTGTTTGTAAAACCGGGTGGTGCTTAGAGTACCGTCGGGAAAATAAAATTTGTATGCACCATGCCAGTCGCCATAAAGATATTCTCCTTCGGCGCCGAGTTTTCCGTTAATCATCACGGATTTCATTTTACCTGATGCGTTTTGGTAGTTGCAGCGGTTTATTTCTTTGCCGCTGGTATCATACTGGATAAAATCTTCAATCCAGCCGCGGTTATAATGTGCTATGTTTGACAGCCTGCCATTGGGGAAATATTCTTCACGGTAACCGTGTATATCATCGTTCAGGTAGGTGGTTTTGGCCCGCAGGGTGCCCATTTCATCATACTCGTACCAGGTGCCTTCCCTGTATCCTTGCTGGTACCAGCCTTCGCTTTGCAGCTGCCCGTGCATATACCAGTTTTTTTCATAACCATGCTTTTCTCCCCCGGCGTATTCTGTTTCCGATTCTTTGTTTCCGTTGGGATAATAGGTAATGGAACGACCGGCCCGGTCACCATCTTCATAATTGATTTCGGCACTTACTTTTCCGGAAGTGAAATACGAAGTTTCAAGGCCCTGTATCAACCCTTTGTCGTTGTACACCGCATGCATTCTTTTAAAACCAGACGGTGAATAGCTGGCCATATCCATTTTTTTGGCCTTTCTTTCGGTGGCGCTTATTTCTTTACCAGCTTTATCAAAATATTTTGCCTGCTTTACAATATTGTTGTCATAAACAAATTCAGAAAACTTTTTGCTGTCGCGGTCGAAGAAATCCGTCCTGCCATCCTGTTTACCTTTTTTATATACCGTGGAATAGTATAAAACACCGTTATCATAGTATTCGCTGTATCCGCCATCCAACTCCCCATTTGCATAATTTTCTTTTGCTTTCAGTTTCCCGTTTTCATGGTAACGGTTCAGGTTGCCTTCCAGCCTGCCTTCTTTGTATTGTCCTTCCACAGCCAGCCTGCCGTTTTCATGATAAGATTTGAACGGGCCTTGCAGCAAGCCGTTTTTATAGGTTGCTCTGGATTCCAGTACACCGGTTTTGTAATACGATTCATAGGGGCCGTTCAGTGTATCGGCTTTATAGGTTTCCAGGATTCTTAAAATACTGTTGCTGTAAAATGTTTTACGGTGGCCCTCCAGTTTTCCGGTTTTAAAATTTTGTGCTACACGCGGCTGGCCTGTCAAAAAGTAAGAAATACTTTCGCCATCAGCAGCGTTGTTTTTCACCATAGCTTTTGATGACATCACGCCATTTTCAAAATAAAAAACTTCTTCTCCTTCCTGCACATCATTTACAAAAAACTGTTTACCCCTCAGCTGGCCATTGAAGTGATAATAATTCCATTCTCCTTCTTTACCGCCCGTATTATTAAATTTTCCTTTGCTGCGGATGTTGCCCGGGCTGTAATAAAATTCCCAGTCGCCGGTAAATTTTTCGCCATCGGCGGTTGTAGTGCCTTTGCCATATAGCCGCCCCTCTTCGAAATGATAAAGCGGAGGCATGTTTTTCCGCTTCGAATAATTCAATTCACGGGTGCTGCGCACCCGGTTGAAATAAGCCACCAGGACATTTACAAGGTCTTCCAGGGCATCTTTGTTTTTTTTCAGATAAGACTGAATGGTTTCAATATTAATGCTGCCAAATGCCCGGTAAACAAAGGGTTCAAATTTATTGTCCTTAAAAATGCCGGAATACAAAGGCACATAATACTGCATCCAGAAATCAGTTGACGATTCATCGTATTCCAGTTTTTCCAGCATCACCTGCAGCTGCCGGGTGATGGGATCGTCCAGTTTAATGAGCGGGTGGTAATTTTTATCCAGGGCAATTTTTGAAGAAACGATTTTCTCCGCCAGTGCAAATGGTGATTCGCCATTATCCACTCTGTTATTTGCCAGTTCTCTTATCTCGTCGGTGTTTTTGCTGATGTTGCTCATATGCGTGATGCAATTGGATTGGAATTTTCCGTTTGGCTGCAGCAGCATATAACTGATATAGCACAGGAAGGCTTCGATGATTTTGCCCTGCGGCAATACACTTGCACCCAGCTTGTAGTGCGCACTGCTTTCATAGGGATTGATAAGAATACATTGCTTAAAAACAGCTTCGGCCTGGCTGTATTTTTTTTTGAATGAGGTAAGTAGTTCCTTTATTCAGCAAGAGTGACGTGTAAGCCGGGTACAGCGCAATGGCCGAATCATATACACGGAGTGCTTTTTCCGGCTGGCCGGCATCGTCGAGCAGGTTGCCATATAGTGTAAACAGCTGGGGCCAGTACGCATTGTTTTTGGCCAGGCCGGCTTCACAAACTTTTAGCGCTTCAGTCAGCTGGCTGTCGGCCGACAGTGAATAGGCCATTTCATACAAGGCCTGGTAATAATTGGTATCGCTCCGATCAATCTTGCTGTAGGCAGCAATGGCTTCCTTATATTTCCCCTCGTCGTGAAGCCCGATGCCTTTTTTAATGTATTCGGCGGAATTAATCAACGGGTTGTTTTCCTGGGCGGATAAAAATAAGTGGCAGGAAAAGCAAAGGAATACGGCGAATAATTTCAGCATGCAGTTAAGGTTTTATAATAGTGATGGTATCGGGGTGAAATTTACATAAAAAATTTATTGGGTTTTATTTTCGCCTTTACATTTTATCTTGCAATGTGCCAACTGTCGTTCATAATTTTTCGCTTAAGCCCTATAACACATTTGCCATTGAGGCAAAGGCCCGGTATTTTGCCACCATTTCATCACCGGATGAACTCAACGAACTCACCACCCGCCATTCAATAATCACTACTTTCATTTTAGGCGGCGGCAGCAATGTTCTTTTTACAAAAGACTATGACGGCCTGGTACTGAAAAATGAGATCAAAGGCATTGAAGTAGTGCATGAAGATATGGAACATATTTATGTAAAAGCCGGCGCCGGCGAAAACTGGCACCGGTTTGTGCTTTATTGCCTCAGCCGCAACTGGGCCGGTGTGGAAAATCTTTCCCTTATACCCGGCTGTGTGGGTGCAGCGCCTATTCAAAATATCGGGGCGTATGGTGTGGAGCTCGATGATGTGTTCTGGAACCTGGAAGCTTTTCACCAGCACGAAAAAAAAGTTTACACCTTCACACGAAGCGATTGTGCATTTGGCTACCGCGACAGTATTTTTAAAAACAGGTTCAAAGACCAGTTTGTTATTCTCAACGTAACATTTCAATTGCGAAAGAAGCCCATTTTTCATACCAGCTACGGCGCCATCACCGAAGAGCTTGAAAAAATGGGAGTGAAGGAGCTAACCATAGGGGCTATATCGCAGGCTGTCATTAATATCCGTACATCCAAATTGCCCGACCCGGCTGTGATTCCAAATGCAGGAAGTTTTTTCAAAAACCCGGTCATAAATCAGGAATTGTTTTCAAAACTTAATGCCCGGTTTCCGGCGATGCCGTTTTATCCGCAAAGCAATGGCAGTGTAAAACTTGCTGCCGGCTGGCTAATTGAATCATGCGGGTGGAAAGGTTATCGGAAAGGCGATGCCGGTTGTCATGCCCGGCAGGCGCTGGTGCTGGTAAACTATGGCCATGCAAGCGGTAAAGAAATTTATGAACTGAGCGAAGCAATTTTACAGAGTGTGAAAGAAAAATTCGGCATCGTATTGGAAAGGGAAGTTAATATTCTTTAGGAATTGTATTGCGTGGTTTTTTTTTAGGTATCATTGTATGCATAAAAAATATTTTATGAAAAAAGTTTTATTTCTTCTTTCGGCAGTCCTGGTTGTTTCCATGTATATAAACGCCCAGGCGGCCAAATCCGTTTATTTCGAACTGGGCGGACCCGGTCTTGCTTCTTTTAATTTCGACACACGATTTTCACCAAAAGAAGACGGCATCGGAGGCCGCATTGGTTTCGGGGGATTCAGCCTGACGATAGACGGAGAAACTGAAGGAGTGTTATTTATACCCCTTGGCCTGAATTATCTTTTTGGTAAAGACAGAAAAAATTATTTTGAGATTGGCGGCGGTGTCACGCCTGTTTTTGTTTCCGGCAGCAACGGTAACGGCAATTTTACTTCCACGTTCGGTCACCTGAATTTTGGATACCGGCTTCAGCCGGCAAAAGGGGGGTTCACTTTCCGGGCATTTATTACTCCTGTATTCGGCGGTTTTGGTTTCATTCCTTACTACGGAGGTGTGTCATTCGGGTATAAGTTTTGAAAATATTTTCGGTATGGAAAAACAGTTTCAGATTTTTTTCGGGTTTCAATTCCAGCGTGGAAGAAAATAAATGTATAACTAATACCGGTTTTTCATCGTTGGGTTTTTCTGCTTTAGTTTAAAAAACAAATTCCCTTACTAAAAGAAAATTCCGGGCTGAAAAAGGATAAACGATACGCCTTAAACTTCACGTAAAATCTTCCCGGTCAAAATCTTCATCCGCTGTTTTTGTACCGCCCAGGTTCAGCATGCTGCCCACCAGGTCTTTGAATTCAATTTTTCCTTCAATCACTCTTTTACTGATCAGGGAGTAGGAGGCAAGCCCGTGCAGCACCAGTTCCATCAGCAGCGCCGATTCTTTTTCATTGGCCCCTTTGAAATATTTTTTTATCAGCGGGTATAAGCCATCCACTTTATAAAGCTGCTGCACTTTATCCTCATCTTTTGTATTGAAAAAAATATTCAGCGTATGGCCTTTGTCAAACCAATTTAAAACGGGGCGATAGGGGTTCTCATCCCGAGCAGGTTCTTCCACATTTTTAGGACGCATTCTTTTTTTCAGCACATCGGGGTTGGGAAAATAATTTACAAACTGCGAACGAATAGCTTTGTCAAGTAAATTCATGGCTACCTGGTAGGGGCCTTCCTGCTCGCCTTCATACACCAGTTCAATTTTTCCCGTGATGGAAGGAATGATGCCCGCCAGGTCGCTTATCCACACCTGCGTCTGTTTTTCATTATTGATTATGGCACGACGCTCCGCTGCACTTACTGCATTTTCAAAAGCTGAAATAGTAAGCCTTGCACTCACACCGCTTTTTTTGTCCACAAATTCACTGCTCCTGGCTTCAAAAGCCACCTGTTCAATCAGCCGCTTCACCAGGTCGCTGATTCTTACTTTTCCTTTTTGTTCTTCGGCAATCACGGCTTCCTGTTCGGTTATCTCCAGCGCCGTTTCAATTGTTTTGGGATAATGGGTAAGTATCTGGCTGCCGATGCGGTCTTTCAGCGGTGTGACGATGGCGCCGCGGTTGGTGTAGTCTTCGGGGTTGGCGGTGAACACAAACAGAATATCCAGCGGCAATCGCAGTTTAAATCCTCTTATCTGCACATCGCCTTCTTCCAGTATGTTGAACAGCGCCACCTGTATTCTTGCCTGCAGGTCGGGCAGTTCGTTGATTACAAAAATGCCGCGGTTGCTTCGCGGAATGATGCCGTAATGAATTACCCGTTCATCCGCAAAACTCAACTTAAGGTTGGCGGCTTTTATCGGGTCAATATCGCCGATGAGGTCAGCCACACTTACATCCGGTGTGGCCAGCTTTTCACCGTAGCGTTCGCTGCGGTGAATCCAGTGAAGGGGTGTTTCATCACCATGCGCTGCTATCTGGTCTTGTGCAAATTTCGACACCGGGTTCAGCGGGTCGTCATTCAGTTCGCTGCCGGCAATGCAGGGAATGTATTCATCCAGCAGCTCTGTCATCAGCCTTGCCATCCTGGTTTTGGCCTGGCCACGCAAACCAAGAAATAGAATATTATGCCGGCTCAGCAATGCCCGCTCCACATCGGGTATCACGCTGTCATCAAACCCGATAATGCCGGGAAAGCTGTGTTCCTTTCTTTTTAGTTTCTGCATCAGGTTTTCCCGCAGTTCGTCCCTGATGCTGCGGGGCCGGTAGCCGCTTTTCTTCAGTTCGCCGAGGGTTTTGATACCCCCCAACCCCCTATTGAAGGCCTTCGAAATTTCACTCATTCGTGGTTTTCTTTTTTATTCCAAATATTTTTTTGTTATCAGCTTTTGAATTTCTATTAAACTTTTGTTGCGACGCTCCGTTCATCACCTGGTAATCCTATTGGACTTTTTTAATGAATTACGGGTCCATCAAAACCGATTTCTGAAATCACCGTATCATTTATATGTGCCGCCCTTATAAGTTTTTACTATTTCCAGTCTTATAAGACTGGCTGATAAAACCATCTTCGTTTCATCACCAGGTTTACATCCGGTGCTATTTATCCCGATAGTTACCGGAACGCCCCTTCGGGGCTTTGTTCAATATTTGTACATAAGTTCAATAGTAATTCTGAAGCCCCAAGCCCCCTTGAGGGGTTTGGGGGTGTTCAATACACCGTTTTCCTCTTGCCACTCTCAAAATCCTTAAATATAAAAGCTCCCAGCCTGTCAAGACTTGCAAAGAATGCTTTGCCATTATTGGTTTCGGTAAACTCGTTTACAAAACGCTGCAGGTACGAATCGGTGGCAATCATAAAAGTGGTGATGGGAATCTTCAGCTTTTTGCATTGCGCAGCTAAATTCAGACATCGGGTGGTGATACGCCGGTCGAGCCCAAAGCTGTTTTTATAATACCTTTTGCCGATTTTAATGCAGGTGGGTTTGCCATCAGTAATCATAAAAATCTGCTTGTTCGGATTTTTTCGCCGGCGCAGAATATCCATGGCCAGTTCCAGGCCCGCCACTGTGTTGGTGTGGTAAGGGCCCACCTGCAGGTAGGGAAGGTCTTTTATTTCCACCATCCAGGCATCGTTGCCAAATACCACGATGTCCAGCGTGTCTTTCGGGTAACGGGTAGTTATCAGTTCGCTCAGCGCCATGGCCACTTTTTTTGCCGGCGTTATCCGGTCTTCGCCATACAAAATCATGGAATGGGAAATGTCAATCATCAGCACGGTGCTGGTCTGTGCTTTGAAATCCGTCTCCCGGATGCTCAGGTCGTCTTCCTGCATGCTGAAACTTTCAATGCCGTGATTGATTTGCGCATTACGGATGCTTTCGGTGAAGTCAATCTGTTCAATCATGTCGCCAAACCGGAAAGGTCTTGTTTCGGGGTTCACTTCATCACCCTGCCCGGGTTTGAAGCTGTGATGGTCGCCCTGCTTTGTTTTTTTCAGCTTACCGAAAATTTCTTCGAGGCTTCTTTTGCGGATGCCCTGTTCTGTTTTTGGCGTGATGACAATGGCGCCTTTTTCGCTGTCTTCCGTGATGTAACCTTTTTCTTTCAGCTCTTCAATAAAATCGCCCATGCCGTATTCATCATCAGTCAAATCATATTTCTTATCCAGCTCATTCAGCCAGCTCAGCGCTTCAGCCACATCGCCGCTGGTGTAGGAGAGCAGCTGCATAAAAAGTTCGAGTAGTTGTTCAAACCGTGACTTGCCGCCTTCGTTGGGGTCATATTTTTTAAAATGATGACCGATCAATTGATTTAAAATTTTGGTCCCGATTGCAATCGGGATTTGATTTTGGATTTATTTTGGATTCAGTTGAGTTGTAACCTTACAGCAAATTACAATTTTATTTTTGGCATAGTAAGTTAAATAAAAAAGCCTCCGTAGCGGAGGCTTATAAACAATACAGAAGCAAATTATTTTCCTTTTGGTGAATCGGCTTTCTGCAGAATTGAATCCGTTTTTTTCAGCAATGAATCGGCAACAGGTTTCGGGTTGTTTCTTTCTTCTATTTGTTTAGCATAGCGTTGCAGGTCGTAGGTACGGGTTATTTCAAGTGAAAGGCCCCGCTGATGTCCGGTTAAATTTGCATCGAGGTAACCCTCAGCCTGGGCTTGCTGCTGTTGGCTGGTTGCCAGGGTCCGCTGCTGATAGTAGTTTTGTAATAAATTGTCCAGTTCTTTGCGGCTCATGTCGCCCAGTGCTGCGTAATAGTTCATCTGCTCATCAAAGTCTTTAAACAACGCATTCCTGATTTTTTCAGCAATCTCTTTTTCGCCGGCCTGGTAGGCCGCATCCATCAGCCGCATGGAGGTTTCGTTGTTTATTTCGTAGCGGCTCGCCATCCCGTAAGGCACATTGATGCCCGGCACCAGGCTGTCGGCCTTGCGGATAATTTTTGTTGCATCGTCTTTCCTGTTTTTATTCAGCAGGTCGCCGGCCAGTTCGGCATACAGCTGTCGCACGATGGTCAGGTGGCGACGGTTTTCTTCATCAAAGTACACTCCCGGTTTATCTGCATTGCCATTGGTAAATTTTGTAAGCAGGTTATTCATCATCCAGTCATCATTGATGCCGGTATTGTTGGCTATGGGAACAAGCCGGTAAGTCAATCCGTCTTTTCTTAAATAACTGCCAAAGCCTAATTCATTGTAAGGCGATGTAAAATAAATTGGTCGTTTCCATGCATTGGCTGCAATGATGTTCAGGATAGCCAGGTGATCCCGCTGCAGGTAGTTTCGCGGCAGCTCAAACCTGATTTCTTTCGGTACCAGGTCTTCGGCATTTACGGTTCCGTTGCTGCGCACAAGAGCACTGTCCACCGGCACTGAAAATTTTTTTACCGGGTACGCCTGCATATTATCTCCTTCACCCAGCTTTTTCATGATGTCATACAGGTTGTAGTAGGCATCCTTCGAATATTCCGGTGTAGGATAATATTGCATGCCCACCCGCCGGTCACCGATAATTTTTTCCGCTGCCCAGATGACATCAATGGAGTCGCTCCTGTTTATTTTGTAGCGCAGCTGGTTGATGTACCAGTCAATACCCAACAGGCTGGTGTTGATGATACGGATGTCGGGTCTTACTCTTTCCACTTCCTGTGCATACCATAGCGGGTACGTGTCGTTGTCGCCGAAAGTGAAAAGAATGGCATTGGGTGCACAGCTTTCCAGGTAATTCCTGGCATTATCTCTTGCCAGTGTTTTATTGTTGCGGTCATGATCATCCCATTCCTGGTTAGCCATTACCAGGGGCGTTACTATACATATGATTGCCGTTGCTATGTTCAGTATCTTTTCATTGGTACCTTTTGCTGAAACTGCCCGCAGCAGGTAAGTAATGGCAATAGAAAACACGGCAAACAGGGCTGCCACAATAAAAGATGTTTTAAATACCACTCCGCTGCTGAAGTTTGCAAGGCTGAATGCTGTGATTACAAAACTGAGCAGCGAGCCGTAAAGCACCGAGTTGTAAAAGGTTTGTTTGTTTTCGTTTACCATTTTTACAAACGCCACTACTGCCAGCCCTATCCAGATGGCAAAAGCATAAAAAGAACCGACAAAAGCATAATCTCTTTCACGAGGCTGGTTGCCGGGCATATTCAGGTACAACCCGATGGCAATGCCGGTAAAAAAGAAAAGCAGGAAGCTTACCAGCCAGTCTTTCCTGTTTTTTATAAAATGAAATACACAACCAAGAATGCCCAACAGGAAAGGCAGCATGAAAAGTTTGTTGTTGGCCTTATTATGTTTGAGTGTTTCAGGCAGTTTGCTTTGGTCGCCCAGCATAATTTTATCAATAAAAGATATGCCTGTTTGCCAGTTGCCGTCGCGGCGGTTGCCAAATCCCTGTATGTCGTTTTGCCGCCCCGAAAAATTCCACATAAAATACCGCCAGTACATCAGCCCCATCTGGTAGCTGAAAAACCAGTTGATGTTATCACCATACGTTATAGGCGGATCAAAAATCACACGGCCCGACTGCGGGTCCTGGTAGCGGCCCTTGCCCAGCCATTCTGCATAAAAGCGCAGGTGATCCTGTTGGTCCTGCCAGTCCCAGATGCGGGGAAAAATCATTTTATCTTTTTTGGGAAACTCATACTCAATGTCACGACCCAGTTCTACATACTTATTTCCAAGTTTGCCCCATTTCATTCCTTTTTCAATTACATAACTGCCATCCTGGTCTTCATCAGCCGGGTAAGCGCCAAAGTGCGGGCCATACAGCAGCGGTGCCGAGCCATATTGCTCGCGGCCGAAATACGATGCAAGACTCATGGGATTGTCTACGTTGGCCATATCAATACCGGGGTTAGCATTGGAACGGATAAGCGTAGTGACATAAGTTGAGTACCCGATTAATACAAAAATGAAACACCAGATGGCCAGCTGCATGGTGCTGCGCCTTTTTTTCATAGCCCAGCGCAGGCCAAGCCAGCAAAGTGCACCCAGCAGGAAAAAGAAAAATGCAAAGCCTGAAAAGAAAGGCAGGCCAAAATTGTTTACAAACAGGCGGTCGAATGCGGCTGACCATTTTGGAATAATATACACCAGGCCCAGCAGCGAAACACCTGTAAGAGCACAGGCGGCAAGAAATGCATAAATAGCTTTTTTTACCGTGAAGGGATATTTTTTATTGTAATAAATCATTACTATGGCCGGCAGGGTAAGCAGGTTCAGCAGGTGCACGGTGATGGCGAGGCCCAGCATAAAAAAGATAAAGACAATCCAGCGGTCGGCTCTTGTTTTTCCGGCCGCATCTTTTGCCAGCTCATAAGCATGCTCCCACTTGAGCATGGCCCATACAATGAGGGCGGTGAAAAAGGACGACAGTGCATACACTTCACCCTCCACGGCGCTGAACCAGAAAGTATCGCTGAAATTGTAAGCAAGCGAACCAATTACTCCGGCCGACATTACGGTAAATAATTGCTGGTTGCTGAGTTGCTCACCATGGTTCACAAACATCTTACGGGCAAAGTGTGTGATGGTCCAGAAAAGAAACAGGATGGTGAAACTGCTGGCCACAGCGCTCAGCAGGTTTACCGAATGTGCCGCATTGGCCACATCGCCGCCACTGAACAACACGATGAATAAACGGCCCAGCATGGTAAACAGCGGCGAACCCGGCGGATGAGGAACGCCAATTTCGTTTGCACAAGCGATAAATTCACCGCAATCCCAGAAGCTGGCTGTGGCTTCACGGGTAAGTGTATAGGTGGCAGTGGCAACCAGCAGTACAATCCAGCCGGTAATGTTGTTTACTTTTCTGAAATTCATAAAGCGTTTTTTTGTCCCATGGTTGTGTTGGGGCCCACCATCGGTTTTCAATATGGCAGATGCTTCTTTAAACAAGGAGCTTCAGCGGGCAGGCAAAAATAGGGTTTCAATGTAAGAATTCAACTCCCGTTAATCAAATCAATAGGTAGAGACGCAAGATATTGCGTCTCTACCTTTATTGCGTCACTACCCATATTGCGTTTCTATTATTATAATAGAATTGCGGCAATCTCCTGCCAGCAGCCTACCCGCCTGTGCCGGCCGGCATCACGCAGCAGGTTGTGCGGTTGGGAAAAAAGCAGCGTAGTGCCTTTAAAATTATCAAGGTTTTTAAAATGGTCGTCTATCATGATGTCGGCATCAACGATTATTTTGCTGCCGCAAAAAACAAATTGCTGCCATTTCAGGAAAGGAAAATGTTCATTCAGCCATTCAAATTTTTCGGGCAGGCTTTGGGGAAATTCCATGGCGGCCGACACGATGAACACTTTATAATTTTTGTTTATTGCTGCAAGCATCTCCACACTGTCTTTTACTACCGGGGTTGTTCTGAAAAATCCTTTTTCAAAAACATAATGCATGATATGGGGAAATGCCTGCCGTTCTTCCAGCCCAATTACTTCTTCAGGCTTTCTTCTTCTGCCAAAATCTTTTTCATCATAACGGAAAAACTGTTCATACACGTCGGCCAGCACGCCGTCCATATCTACTGCTAATCGCTGCATAGTTTATTCAAAGGTTATTCTTACGGTTTGGTAAAAAAGCTGGTTTTGGAGTATTTGCCTCGACTGACTGTTTTTATCAGTAAAACCTTTTAGCCCCAGCAGGCCGGCAGCATTGCCTTTGTTGATGGCGATTTCCAGGTAACCGGCGCTGTTGAAGAGAGCCAGCTTTTCGCCTTCGGGCACATCGGCATAAGTTTCGCTGATATGGTCAATCACTTCATCCCGTTTAAAAGTGATTTTGAATCGGCGGCCCCTGCGCTGCTCCTCGAACTGTTCATGCGTGATGTTGACCACTACGTTTTCAAAATTGTCAATAAAAATAATCTGACCATCAATCCAGTCGTCGCCAATGGCGGGCTTCAGCGGATTTTTTTCCGTATAGCTTACATCAGGCTGGCCGATACTATTGATAGATTCACCTTTGATAAGCTGGCTGATGGCCCGGCCAAAAATATCAATGCAGTGCAATGTGTTTTTTGTTTTACCCTTTTGCCAGGTCAGCCCCATCACCATGTCCGGTTTTTCTTCCAGTATCATCGTCAGCAGCCCGTTGTCGGCGCACAGCAGGTATTGGTTTTTATGAAACGCCAGCAGCAACTGTTCACTTTTTTTATCAAACAGGTTTACCAGGATGATGTGAAATGTAAAGTCGGGGAAATTTTTTATTGCATTGCGGCACACATAGGCCGCCTGGGGATAATTGAACGGAGAAATATTGTGTGACACATCCACCAGCTGAAACTCCGGGTTTATTTTCAGCAGTCTCGCTTTAATCGCCCCGGCCAGGTAGTCGTGATTGCCGATGTCGGAAGTAAGGGTTAGCAGTGGCATGAACGATTTCAGATTTTAGTCCCGATAATTATCGGGTGCTGATTGCGGATTATTGAAGCACACAAATTAATAATTGTGGATTAGTTTATTAAATAATCAGAAATCTTTTGCCCACTTTTAATAAGGTTTGTTTCGTCAACCTCAAATCCTACATCCTACATCCGGCTTCCGGCATCACTTCACCAGCTCTCCGTTTTTATAAAAAAATTTACGAACCATTTTATCCGCCAGCCCGGGAAAAAATTTGTTCATAAACACGGCCTGTTTTCCGCGGAAAGTCATCACCAGGGTTCTTTTTCTTTTTTCTATGGCTGATAAAATCCGGCAGGCACATTCCTCGGCGGTCATCAGTTTGCTTTCATCCAGGGGGCTTTCACCCTGTGCTTCGCCTTCCTTGTTCAGCGCAGCCTGCCTGATGTTGCTGGCGGTGAAACCGGGGCACACCCACATAACATGTACGCCGCTGTCGAGCAGTTCCGTTCTTATTGCTTCCATCCAGCCCTGCAGGGCATGTTTGGAGGCGGAGTAACCGCTGCGGCCGGGCAACCCCCGGTAACCTGCAATGGACGACACACCCACAATGCTGCCTTTTTTATCGAGGATGTAAGGCAGGGCATACTTGGTGCAGTACACCGCGCCAAAGAAATTTATGTCCATCACTTTTCGTATCACATCGGTTGAAGCTTCTTTCAGTTCGGCCCGCATGGAGATGCCTGCGTTGTTGATGAGAATATCAATGCCGCCAAACATTTTTATGGTGAGTTCAACCAGGCGGCGGCAGTCGTTTTCGCTGCTTACATCGGCTACCATGGTGTGTAAAAAGGCTGAAGGATGCTGCGCCTGCAACTGATAAAGTTTATCATGATTTCTGCCGCAGGTAGAAACCCAGGCGCCGCGGTCAAGCAGTTCTTCCACCAGCGCTTTGCCGATTCCGTCGGTACCGCCGGTTACCAGTACAGTTTTGTCCCTGAAAAAAGCTGACATAAAAGTGACTTGATATTACAAACCTACTTTAAAAAACAGGGAATAAAAAAAGCCTCTCTTTTCAGGAGGCCTGGAGCGTCAATCTGTGACCCCGCTGGGACTCGAACCCAGGGCCCCAACATTAAAAGTGTTGTGCTCTACCAGCTGAGCTACGAGGTCGTTAAAGTAACAGGCGCACGACCGGTTACCTTAATTTTTAGGGAGTGCAAAAATACAGTCCTGCGTCTTCTAAGCCAAAACTTTTTCTTTTTATGATTTACGGTTTCTGAACCAACTTTTTTTTACAAAACAGGCTTCTGTTTATTAGCGGCCCGCTGCCTAAGCAACCAATTGCAGTGAAAGGCTGATAATTCTGGTGGCAAAGCGTTTATGGAAAAAAAACATCGGAGGAAATTCAAAACCGCATGAGCGGCTCTCCGGAGCTGCTGATAATAAAAGGCAGGATGGATGAAACGGCTCACCTGGTCCGACAGCCGGTGTATGATGAACTGAAAAAGATAATCCGGGTAAAAGAAGCATCGGCATTTCCGCTGCAGCATGCGCTGGATTAGAATACGGCGCAATCAATGTCATTTCCATCCCTATAAAATACAATCCGAGTGAAACAAAACCCAGCGGCAAAGTGCCCAGGTAAAGTTGCAGGCTTTTTAATTGTACAGAAAAGAAGAATGGCACTTTCAGAAAAAAAGTAATGAAAAGATTGGTTATTACATACGTGAAGGCAAATGCAACCAGGTAAATCCACGACAGCCATTCTGGAAACAATTACCTAAACAAAATCAACAGTAAAAATGGAACGATGGACCTTGCAAAGGCGATGATGGCGCCCCTGACGGGAAAGCCTTTTGCATAAAGTGTATAATCGTCGCTCAGTGCAAGCACTGGAGCAAGCAGGAAGGCAAGGTAAAATGCATCGGCAAAAGCCAGTATTGCCAGTGCAGCTATTAAAATGCCCGGCGTGAGCCGGGCCGATTGGGCAGCATTGTATTCATGCTACCATTCATCAGCCAGCGCCAGGTTGCGCTTAGCGGCGGGTTGAAGCCCCAATGCAATGGCGTTCATCATAAACAGCAGCAGCGAGTCAATCTGTGCAATGGCTTTCATTTGCTCCGGCGAGCTGCGATGCGAAATATATTTCAATGCAAAAACTACAAATACCTGGCCGGCCCCGGTGAAAAAAGCTATGATTAAAATTCTATTCAGCATTCCGAGTTGCTTTTTAGCATTACGGATTAAAGTTAAAGGCAAAATGATGATTTTAATCTGCTTTCTGCAAGAGGGGAGAAGTGAAGAGGGCTTTCATCATCAGGTAATACTGTTCGGATTTACCATGCTCGGTTTCGCAGTTTACATAGCGGATATTGTTTTTGCCGCAGTAAACGCTCAGCGAGCCATCATCAACGCAATGCTTATTATCCTGCAAAACCGTATTGAATTTTTTGTCAGCGAGCAGTTCATATAGCACAGCATCCGTTGTCAGGAAGAAATCATCGGCATCCTGTTCGGGGTTTATGTACACCTTCTTTGAATCTTTAGTTCTTTTATTTCCGGCAGCGTACTCGAGTGCAGTGAATCTGTCAGGCGTGTTGTTATGAAGCGCAATAATGCAATTAGTCTCTTCGGGTATCAGTTGTAAAATCCGCTGACCGAATTTTTCCACTTCAGTAATAGCTCTTTCCGATACTTTTCCAAGCAGGTCAAGCGATTTTTCAATGCCTTCGCGGGAAAAAATGCTGTTCGGGTCAACAGTATAGGAAGTTCGTCCCAGCCGGAAGCGGATATTGCGTTGCAAGTTGTTTTCCACTTCAATCAGCAGGCCGCCTTCCTGTTCCAGTATGCGCCGGGCAGCATCCACGGATGTGGTTTCATCATCGTGCAGGTTGATGAAAACTATACCGGTCCGCTCACCGTACTGCTGTATTTTCAGCGGGATGATGTTATCGGCAAGTTTATAATAAATGGTTTTTTCAGTGGGGGTGAGTTTTTTTTCAGGGGTAAAGCTGAAACCGGCGCTTTCCTGTGCCCGGGCCAAAGACACGGCGGCAAGCAAAAATGTTATTACAAAATAAATCCGCATAGGTGGAAGCAAAGCATAAAGATACTCAGCCCCCGTGAAAAAGTAAATAGGATAAAAGTTATTCCAGTTCCTCTTTCATCCGTTGCATTACATTCTTCTCAATCATTTTTTGCGCCAGCACAATCATGTTTTTAAATGCTTTAGCGTGGGAAATGCCATGCCCGATAATAACCGGTTTGCTGACGCCCAGCACAGGAGTGCCGCCGTAATTTTCAAAATTGAACCGGTCGAAGTATTCGTGGGAAATGTTTTTGCTTTGTGTAATATCATAAAGCGATTCAGCAAGCTTAAGAACAATATTGCCGGTAAATCCTTCGCAAACCATTACATCGGCTTTATCCATCAGCACATCGCGGCCTTCCACATTGCCGGTAAATCGGATATGCCTGTTTTCTTTCAGCAATGGATAAGCGGCCTGGCACAGCAGGTTTCCTTTGCCTTCTTCTTCACCCACATTCAGCAAACCCACCCGCGGGTTTTCAATGCCGAGGATAGTTTGTGCAAATACGGAGCCCATCACAGCAAACTGGTTCAGTTGCTCGGGTTTGCAGTCGGCATTCAGGCCCACATCGAGCAGCAGTCCTGTGCCGCCGTTTTCTTTCGGGATAATGGTAGAGATGGTTGGCCGCAGTACGCCTTCAATCGCCTTGATACTGAACAAAGCGCCTACCAGCATGGCCCCGGTGTTGCCGGCGCTGATGAAGGCATCTGTTTTCCCTTTGGCCAATAGCTGAAAGCCGATGGCGATGGAGGAATGTTTTTTTTCCTTCAAAGCCTTTGTCGGCGATTCATGCATGTCAATCACCTCATCGGCATGAATGATGCTGATGCGTGCCGAAGAAATGTAATGAGCAGCCAGCTGCGATTCGATGGTGCTTTTATCGCCAATCAGGAATAGTTGGGAGCCTGATTTATCGTCCTCAAGATACTGCAGCACACCTTTCACCGCTTCCTGCGGTGCAAAGTCGCCACCCATCATATCGAGGCCGATTGTCATGTGTTGCGGATAAAATTACAAAACGCAAATTCCAAATCCCAATTTAATGCTTAACTGGAATTTGGAATTTAATATTTGTTACAGTCTTATTTTTTTACCGGCGCTTTTTCGGTCACCAGTTTGCCTTTGTAATATAGTTTGCCTTCGCTTACATGGGCCCGGTGACGAAGGTGAGTTTCACCGGTAGTTTTGTCGGTGCTCAATGTGGCTGTGGCAGCCTTGTAGTGCGTTCTTCTTTTAGCGCTTCTTTGCTGGCTGTGCCGGCGTTTGGGATTTGGCATAACTTAACAATTAATCTTTTTTGAAAGTTTATTGTTACAATAATTAATAATTATTAATCAATAATTATTACTTGTTAATTCAGTTGTCTTCCAGGTTTTTGAATCTCTCCAATCCTTTCCAGATGGGATTTTCTTTTTGTTCTTTTTCTTCGGGTTCCAGTTTTTTCAGTACGTCCATGGCAGCAGGGTTGCAGTAAGGTCCGTCCATTTTTTCATAGCTGCAGGTTTTGTGCATGGGAATGCTCAGGTTGATGAATTCATAAATCCAGCCGGCTACATCAATATGGCTTTCGCCGCGGCTGATGTAATATACATCCGGATCGTCCTCTTCTTTATTCATCAGGTCGGGTTCTTCTACCATTTTCACAGTGATGTTGAACTCATCCCAAAGCTCGATGGGCAGGTAATTATTGCAGCGGTCGCAAACCACTTCCAGGGTGCCGCCGATTTCGAACTTCAGCAGCATAAAACTGCTTTTTTTATCCAGCCAAAGACGGATAGCAGCTTTGCAATTGCGGAAATCCTGCTGCTGAAACTCCTCAAAGAACTCGTCTTTTATTTCAAAATGGTATTCATGAACACCTGGCTTCAGTCCTACAAACGCAATTTCATAATCCCTCCGATGGCTCATGACTCGAACTTTTATTCTGCCCGGTTTACCGGGAACGGGGCGCAAAGGTAAAGGATAAAACTTTAAGTTCGTTTCTGATTTTGAATTATTTTTAGCCCCGTCACAGATGTAATATCTTCATAATTAGGTTACTTAAATTGCACAGTTTGCTACAGCGGCCCAGTAAGCTTTTCGGAAAAATAATGAAATCCTGGAGCTGGGTGCTGCTCATCAGCGCCGCACTGCTCATCAAGTTTGCCTCCACCCAGCCACTGTGGGTGGAAGAAAATTATTCTACTGGCATTTACCCCCTGATTTCAAATATACAACGGAGAATTTTCGGGTGGATACCCTTCAGTATCGGCGATTTTTTTTATGCCTTTCTCATCATGGTAATTGTTTTTAAAACGTACCAGCTTTTTAAGATTGTTTTTAAAAAGCAGTTTAACAGGCAATACCTGATAAACGGCCTTAAGCAACTCATCTTCTTTTTTCTTTTTGTGTACGTGTTTTTTTACGGGCTCTGGGGGCTCAACTACAGCCGCAAGGGCATCACTTACCAGCTGAACCTTGAAATAAAAAAATATACGCTGGGTGAAATTGACACCCTGGCCGGCCTGCTTCAACAAAGACTGAATTATTATGCCGGCATAATTGACCTGGCGCAGCGGGACAGTTTTAATAAAAAACGAGTTTTGTTTGAAAAAACAACGGAAGCATTTCTTTACCTCGGAAAGAGTCATGATTACCTCCGATATGAAATACAATCCATCAAGCCTTCGCTTTACAGTTACCTTGGAAATTATTTCGGGTTCCAGGGTTATTACAATCCCTTTTCAGGCGAAGGGCAGGTGAACACCACCATTCCGCCGGTGATGGAGCCTTTTGTTTCCTGCCACGAAGTAGCACACCAGCTGGGTTATGCAAAAGAGAACGAAGCCAATTTTGCCGGCTTTCTTGCCTGCCGTGCTTATCCCAATAATACGTACCGCTATTCGATGTATTTCGATATGTACAATTATACCATCCATGAACTGGGAAGAAGAGATTCAGCGCTTGCCCATGCATATAACGAAAAACTGCACCCGCAGGTGAAAAAAGACCGGGCCGAAGTGAGTGATTTTTTCAAAAAATACAAAAACCCCATCGAGCCCGTCATCACCTGGCTGTACAGCGGCTACCTGCAGGCCAACAACCAGCCCGAGGGAAAAAGAACCTACAATGAAGTGGTGGCGTTCCTGATTGCATATTATAAAAAGTATGGAACGGGCAGTCTGTAGTTCTCTTTTCTATTCCTTCAGGAATTCGCAGGTCTGAAAGAATCATTTTCTTATTTTTTATGTACCCGGCATCAGTAATTCTCTTCACCGTTCCTTGCGTCGCACTCTTGTACTGCATAACTTTATTCAGCAATTAAGCGAACGGCTGAATATCATAAAAGCTCTTGCAATGAAAAATTTAAAATCCGCTCCCGATAAATGTCGGGACGCAAATTTAAAAACCTCATCGTGCCGGTATTTTATCAACAGCAAATAAACGAAACCACCCGGCTGGGTGTGTGGAAGATTGAAGAAACGGAAGAGTTTTTTAAGGGTACTGTGCCGCAGCACCGCGATGTCACCCATCCGCACAAGCGGCTGCAGCACCTGGCAGGCCGCTTCCTGTTACAATATCTATTCCCGGATTTTCCTTACGAGTTAATACAAATAGCTGATACCAGGAAACCTTTTTTGCCTGATGAACAGTATCATTTCTCCATTTCACATTGCGGCGATTTTGCCGCGGCTATTGTGAGCAAAGACAGGAGGGTAGGAGTGGATATTGAGATCCCGGTGGAGAAAATTTTAAAAATGCCGGATAAATTTTTAAGTCAGCGGGAAAAACAAATATTCAATATGCAGCCCTCCCCGCCTGACCATCGGGCAGGAATAATCAATACCCAAACCACCACTCTTCTCTGGTCTGCCAAGGAAACTGTTTATAAATGGTATGGCGACGGGGGAGTGGATTTCAAAGAGCATATTCAACTAAAAAAACAGCATGAAGGAAAAGAAACGATAGAGTGTTTCTTTTCAAAAAGTAATTCTGCATTTATTATTCATTACCGTCTTTTCGATCATTTGGTACTAACCTGGGTGGTGAGTTGAAATGTCACAAAGGCACGCAAGCCACGGAAATTATATGTAAATTTTAAACATGGGAGTTACCAAACGATATCAATTGCCGCCACGCACCGGTATGGAAGTGTTTATGATGCTGCCGGAAGGAACTTTGGCGGAATTAATCAATGACACCAATTTTATGTCACCCCCACCAAATAATACTCACCAGGAATTGAGCGCAAAACTACCGGCTCAAATCTGGAATTATTCTCAAAAGAAAAACCTTGGTACCTGTTTGTCAACCACCGATGTTTTTTTTTTGATAACAGGAATATTTTTGAACCCGACATTCTTTTTATAGCCAAAGAAAATATGGGCATAGTTAACGATAACAGAATCAAAGGGAGCCCCGGCCTGATTATAGAAATACTTTCTCCCGGAAACAAAAAGCATGATACCGAAAAAAAAGTGGCGTATGAAAAATTCGGAGTAAAAGAATATTTTGTAGTGGATCCGGAAACAAAGGAAACAATTACCTGGCATTTTGTAAACTAATACTCCGGTAATTTTTCTGAAGTGGATTGCAGAAGTTTATATATGAATGTGGGTTTAGGTACGTTATTTTTCATCAACTCAGTTTTATGGCTGAGTTTGAAAAAAATTCCAGGATATTATCGTTCCGTAGGAACGAAAGGCGGGTAGAATAAATCGAAGGTTTTTTTTGACGTTCCGTAGGAACGTTGGGTGCTCT
>CAYUJD010000020.1:0-35458 GCA_964444975.1 uncultured Chitinophaga sp.
AAAGAAACCGGTGGGCTGGTGCGCCGTGGCGCCGCGAAAAGAATATATACGGCTGGAAAACTCAAAAGTGCTGCAGCCGGTGGATGATAAACCAGTGTGGAGTGTGAGTTGTTTTTTTATTGCAAAAGAATATCGGCGGAAAGGTTTAACGGAACTCTTGCTGAAGGCTGCGGTTGCTTTTGCTTTTAAGAAAGGAGCAAAAATTGTAGAAGGATATCCGGTGGATGTAAAAAAGGGGAGGATGGCCGATGTGTTTGTATGGACCGGATTGGCATCTGTATTTAAAAAGGCAGGATTTAAAGAAGCATTGCGAAGAAGTGAAACAAGGCCCATCATGAGAATTCAAAAAAAATAATCCATATGTCAGAATATAACTGGACAACCTTCACAACAAGAATACCCGTAAATGCACCCGTAGAAAAACTCTATTGGTGCTGGGCTACAAGAGAAGGTATTGAGTATTGGTTTTTAAGAATGGGTGAATTCAAAAATCCAAATGGAGAATTAAGAGCTGATGATGAATTCGTACAAACCGGCGATACTTATCGCTGGCGATGGCTTGGATGGAGCGATGATGTAACAGAAGAAGGAAAAATACTGGACTGCAACGGAAAAGATTTTTTACAATTCAGTTTTGGTAAAGCGGGTATTTGCTCTGTGAACATAAAAAGTGAAAACGGACAAAACATAGTTGAATTGGTACAAGATGAAATACCGGATGATGAGCAGGGAAGGCATTACTGGCATGTAGGCTGTAAAACCGGCTGGACATTCTATCTCGCCAATTTGAAATCATTGCTGGAAGGAGGAATTGATTTACGCAACAGGGATGAAGGATTGAAGAATGTGATTAATTCATGATTGCCACGGAGGCGCGGATAAACACGGAAGAATTCCTCTATAAATCCGGTAGAATATAGTGTTTTAATCTTCATGTAACTCCGTGCATCCGTGGCAATAAAAATATCTAAAAGCAACCTCTATGAGTAAAGAAATAAGAATTGAAAACTTTCCATTAAAGGGGGAAACCGATTTAATTATTGGTATTGGAATTGAAATTCATAAGATACTCGGGCATGGTTTTTTGGAAATTGTTTATAAAGATGCGTATGAGTATGAATTCAGGCAACGGCTCATTCAATATGAAAGGGAAAGGGAATTCAGCATACCTTACAAGAAAATTATACTACCTCATAAGTTTTTTGCAGATTTTGTAGTAATGGACAAGGTTATCCTTGAAATAAAAGCGAAGGACGGGATTGCGGATGAGGATTATGCCCAGACTATTAACTATTTGAAGTGTTCTGGTTGCAAAGTCGGCTTGATACTAAATTTCGGGAGACTAAAACTGGATATTAAAAGAGTAGTGTTTTAATATTACCATGGAGAAACGGAGGGACACAGAATAGTTTCTCCGTGCCTCCGTGGCAAAAAAATATTTTATGGCATACAACGAAAGACTGGCAGACATGACTCGGGAGCTGATTGCTCTCACACATAAAAACGTAGAAGAGAAAGCCATGTTCGGCGGCCTCTGTTTTATAGTGAATGATAAAATGTGTGTGGGTGTGGAAAAAGACCGCCTGATGGTGCGCCTTGACCCGGCGAGGTTTGATGAAGCGATGGAAAAGGAAGGATGCAAACCGTGGACTTTACCGGCAAAGTAATGAAGGGCTATGTTTTTGTTGAAGCTGATGTGTTAATCACAAGAAAGAAATTAAATTTTTGGGTACAGCTGGCGCTGGAATACAATAAAATTGCAAAAGTTTCAAAGAAGAAGTCAGGCAAGAAAAAGAAATGAAATACACTCTTGAAAAATCATACGAAATACTGGAACGGACACCCGCCGTTCTCAAATCCTTACTCAGCAACCTGCATGATGACTGGGTGATGAATAATGAAGGCCCGGATACTTTTTCTCCTTATGACGTAATTGGTCATCTGATACATGGAGAAAAAACAGACTGGGCTGCAAGGACAAAAATTATTTTAGAATTTGGTTTAGTAAAACCATTTGACCCTTATGACCGGTTTGCGCAGTATGAAGAAAGCAAAGGCAAAACACTTACACAATTGTTGGATGAATTTGAAAGGACAAGAAATGAAAATGTTGCCTGGTTAAAATCTTTAAACTTAACCGAAACTGATTTGGATAAAAAAGGAATGCACCCTTCATTGGGTGAAGTAACGTTAAGAAATTTACTGTCCACCTGGGTGGTGCATGATTTAACCCATATTGCACAAATTACAAGGGTAATGGCCAAACAGTACAAGGAAGAGATGGGCCCCTGGCCGGAGTTTTTCCGTATTTTAAATTTTTAAAATAATCAACTATGCAATCCAAAGCAACAACAGTAGATGCCTACATCGCTGCATTGCCTGAAGACCGGCAAAAAGCTATAGATAAACTGCGAAAAGTAATTAAGAAAAACCTGCCCAAAGGTTTTAAAGAAGGAATGGGATATGGGATGATGGGTTGGACGGTGCCACACAGCATTTACCCTGCCGGTTATCATTGCAATCCTAAAGACCCGCTGCCTTTCATGGGACTTGCTTCGCAAAAAAATTCTATCAACCTGTACCACATGGGTATTTATGCCAATCCTAAACTGCTGAAATGGTTCCAGGATGCCCATGCAAAAGCATCGCCCAAAAAATTAGATATGGGCAAAAGCTGTATCCGTTATAAAAAACCGGAGGACATTCCTTATGAGTTAATTGGTGAACTAGCCTCTAAAATAACGGTTGAGGATTGGATTACTATGTATGAAACCAATCTGAAAGAAAGCCGGAAGAAAAAGTAATTTTTTTTTGCTCACAGATTACACAGATTGACACAGAAAAAATTAATCCGTGAAAATCTGTGGCATCTGTGAGAACATATTTTGGCTCACGGATTACACAGATTGACACAGAAAATCTAATCCGTGAAAATCCGTGGCATCTGTGAGGACATATTTTTGCTCACGGATTACACAGATTGACACAGAAAATCTAATCCATGAAAATCCGCGAAATCTGTGAGAACATATTTTTGCTCACAGGTTACACAGGTGAACATAGAAAAAATTAATCCGTGAAATCTGTGAGAGCTTTTCTAATTACACAAAAAATGTAACGCAGGTTATACTTTATCTTTTAACCAGTCTCCCATGCCATAAGGGTCGGGATGTACCAGGGAAGCATGTTCATGTTTAATTTTCCAATTTCCATCCTCTGTTAGCAATACAAACGTCATCCTGAAAGTGTTTTGAAACTTTTTTTCTTTTACACTGACGTTTAATTGTATAATGCCTGCCACCCAGGCCATGGTTTCCTTTTCCTCGGCATAAGGGCCTTCAATCCAGTCAATGGATTCTAACTGTAAATTAGACTCACAAAAATCTTTCCACCCTTTTTTTATTTTTTCAAAGCCCCTCGTAGTCAGTCGTGGCCCTTCTAAAATGATGTAGGTGTCTTCGGAAGGATAATATTTAGAACAGATGCCCTCAATATTTTTTTCAATGATAGCCTGGTAATGCCGGTTGATAGTATCTATTGCTGAAGCCATTCCTGTTATCGGTAGTTAATTATTTTACATTTCATTTATCTCATCGGCAATCTGCCGCATCGGCACATTGTTCTCCGGTTTTGCTACTGCATCCAGCTCTTGTTGTACAATACGCAAAATGCGGGCGGCATACCGGGCATGCCACATCTGTCTTTCTTCTGCTTGTTCATCTGTGGGAACAAATTCCTCTATTTCTTTTTGCTGTAAAACCCCTTTGGCTTCCAGGAGCCTTTCAAGGGTATCCAGCCGTTCCCTTACCACTGCCACTTCCGTAGCAATAGCCATTGAAATATTCAACACCCTTTCTACAGCCGGGTCATCAAAAAAATACGGGCGGCCGCCTTTGCTCTTATCACCTGCCATTAATATATCATCAATTCCTGAAGTATCAATGTTTTCCTCGTTGATTTGCCCGCCTGCATGGGAGCCGCTTAGTTCTTGTTGGTTACTCATGGTTCCTAATTTTTATACTTTACTTAATATTATTTCTTCCACCCGCCAAACACATTCCATATCGGGCTGCGCCCATAATCTTCTGTTACTTTACCATCACTTTTCTTTTTATCTAAATCATTTATGGCTTTAACCCCTACCTGTTTAAAGTTTTCAGTTGATACACCTGATTCTTTCATCAAATCGGCCGGCTGCAAATCGTGCATGTGGCCCCAGTAAGGCTCTGCATTATAATAAGCATCCCAATCCCGCATGAACTGTTCGTACATACTCATCTCCGGTGTATACTGCGGTTGTTCAATATGCCAGTTAACACCACCTTGTTTGGTTACTCGGCCAATTTCTTTAAATATTTTATGAATGGATTTTCCACCCGTCTCATGCAGTACCATGGTGGTTTGCACCCAGTCAAATTCACCGTCATTAAATTCACGCATATCCGCTGCATCCGCCTGCATAAATTTTACATTCTTAATGCCAAGCGCTGTTGCCCTTGCAGCGCCATACCGCAGCATTGGTGCGCCTGCATCAATGGCCACCACTTCAGCATCGGGATACATTGCTGCAATGGGTAAGGTATTGTGGCCAAGGCCGCAGCCTACATCTAAAATTTTTTTGGGTTTAAAATCCGGGTAGGTTTCTTTCATCCATTGGGCTATGGCCTTTCCGCCCCCGTCGGTTAAACTACCGAGCATGCCTCCGCTGGTTACAAACAATCCACTGTCATAATTAGCGGCATTGGACACATCACCTTTAAAATATTCTGTATGATAGCTGCCCGGCATCAAATGATTGTCAACATGAGTCAAATAGGGGGGCACTGGAAAATTTTCTTTTAAAATAAGGTTGTCGTTTAATTTTAATTGTTCCGCCGCTTTCTTTGCCAGCGAAGCAGCCTGCTTTAATACGACAGCCCTTCCATTTTGCTGCCGCATTTCCATCGTGCTGCGGCGCAAGGCGGCCCACATCTGGTAGAGCGGGTCTTTCCTCATCGCTTCACCCACTTCAAACCGGTCTTTAAAACTGCGGCCATTTTCTTTTTGAAAGGCAGGCTCTACCCTTTTATCATAAGCCAGTTTATTTCCCGGGGCAACTACAGTTGATATAAAACGGTTGAGGTTGGCTAAAAAATTATACCGGGCCCTTTCATCATGATTAAATTCGGGAAACACGGCGTGTTGTTTCAGCTTTGTCCAAACGGGTGGTAATGGATAAGACATATTATACGATTTAATTGATTATTCCTTTTTGTTGTAATTGTTTTATCACCTCTTGTTGCTTTTCCATAAAATGGGTTCGGCTTATTTTTTTATCCAACAAACTATTGGCCGGATAAACAGATTGCTGGTAGGTGTTTGCAAATAATTCAAACCTTTGCCTGCTCAAAAAATTTCCCATGCCCGGGCGCTGCCGGTGATGGCGCAATGCATCCAGATGAATAGTGGCCTGTGCTACCATACTTTCTCCCCAGCCGGCCTCGCAAAGCTTTACTCCTTCATAATTTACAATTTGCGAATGGCCATCGGTTGATTGGGCCGGAATAGAATAGCCGTAAATACCCGCCGAATTTGCTGATACTACATAGGCCATATTTTCAATAGCCCTGGCCAGCTTGGTAATGTTTTTTTGCGACAGCACTGTTGTTCCAATTTCGGAGGTAGAATGTAAAAAAACTTCGGCCCCTTTCATGGCCAGGCAACGGGCTATCTCTGGATAAAGAATTTCTTCCGATGCAATACAGGCTAAATTGCCAATGGGGGTTTCGGCTACCGGGAACAAACTGTCTTCACCATAAACCCCAATATATTTACTCAATACATCATGCGGTGTGGGGGCAAACATACTGTTCAGCCGCCGATAGCGAAGGATGAGTTTACCATCAGGATTAATAATAAAACTTGTTTGAAAATATAAATCGGGAAAATGATTGTCCAATTCATACACATTGCCACTAAGATATATGCCGGCAGAAGATGCCACCTGGAAGAGCCTTTGATACACTTCTCCGTCGGGTTCCAGGCAACCTTTTTCCTGCCATTCACTGATGGTTTCGTTTACAGGAAACCCGGATAAGAAATATTCCGGCAGCACTACGAGTTGTAAATCCTGCCCGATAAATGCTTTACTGGCTTTGACCTGCTTTTCCAGGCGTTCAATGGCATTTATCATTTTTTCTTTGGCCTGCAACGGGGTACATTCATTCACGGCATCACATCGTACTTGCAGGGCCAGCGCTTTATATGGTTGAATGGTTGACATTAGTTATCATGTTCAATTATACGAAATATTGTTTGCCGCATGGTTTCATAACGGTCGCTCATAGAAGCGGCAGTGTGTACAATGGATATATTAGCTGGCAGCGAATAACTGAGTAAAGCATCCATCTGTTTTTTGATGGGGCTTCCGTCCCAGCGAAATACCGTGGTTGGGGCTGTTAGCTTTACCAGTTTTTCCACCCGTTCATGCAAAAATGCTGCTTTATAAGCATCCGCATAATGGGGGCCTGCCATAATACAATCTTCCGCCATAGTTTGTAATACCTCTACCGGGGGTAATACAGTGGCTATACGGCTGGCATCCCGCTGGTCGTACCAGGGAAAATATAAAAATGAGTTGCAGGTAAAGTTCCAAATTTTTTGCAAATGGCTTCCGTCTGCTACCGGTGTAAAATCAGGAAAATAGTGTTGTAAAATATCGTTACACTCCGCATCGGTAAAATGGGCGCAATTATCTAAAAAAAGATGTACAAGGTTATCAGGATATTGCAAAGCATAAGCAATGGATAACTGTGCGCCGGTAGCTGTGCCGTATAGCATGAATTTTTCCCTCACAACATCCCGAAAAAACGGGTGCAAAAATTTTACATAATCATTCATACCGGTTGCCCGGCTGGGCAACGGTTCAGAATACCCGTAACCCGGTATATCCGGCGCTATGCAGGTACAATGCGCAGCTAAAACATTCATCAGCGGCTCCATCATCCGGCTGTTGCGCGGCGAAGGATGGAGCAGGACTAAAAAAGGCCCCTTGCCGCATTTTCTGTAAAAAATATTTACGCCCCCGCACTGATAAAAATGTTTCTCCATATACTAAAATTAGTTAACTTCATTAACTATTTTCATCATGCACAATAAAAAAATTTTATTAGCCCGCCGCCCGCAGGGCATGGTACAGGCGGGTGATTTTAGCATGGTAGAAGAGCCCCTGTCCGATGTAAAGGATGGACAACTCCTTGTGCACAATCAGTTTATTTCCCTGGACCCTGCCATGCGGGGATGGATGAATGAAGGCACCACCTATATTAAAGGCGTAGCAATAGGCGAGGTAATGCGTGCCTTCAGCGCCGGCATTGTAGTGGAAAGCCGCCATCCCCAATTTACAAAAGGCGATGCGGTGCAGGGCCTGCTTGGTGCACAGCAATATTGCATTTCCAATGGCGAAGGATTGGTAAAAGTAAATGCTTCCCTCGCTCCCCTGAGCTGGCACCTCGGGCTACTCGGTATGCCGGGGCTGACAGCTTATTTTGGATTGTTGGATAAAGGCAAACCGATGCCCGGCGAAACCGTACTGGTAAGCGCTGCGGCCGGTATGATAGGCAGCCTGGCAGGTCAAATTGCTAAAATAAAAGGATGTAACGTTATTGGAATTGCCGGTGGCCCCGATAAATGTAAATACCTTAAAGAAGAATTGGGTTTTGATGCGGCTATAGATTATAAGCAAAAGCAGGTGGCGGCTGACATCAAAGCAGCAGCGCCCAATGGTGTTCATATTTATTTTGATAATGTGGGCGGGGAAATACTGGATGCAGCTTTGTTGAACCTGGCCACCGGGGCCAGGGTGGTTATTTGCGGGGCTATTTCACAATACAATGATGCAGGCTTCAGCGGGTTAAAAAATTATATGAAGATTGTAACGGCAAGAGGAACACTGACCGGCATCATCGTGTTGGATTATTTTTCCCGTGCCACAGAGGCCATATCCCATATTTCGCAATGGGTGAAAGAAGGGAAAATAAAATACCGGGAACATGTGGTAAACGGTATGGAGCATTTTGCAGAAGCGCTGCAAATGTTGTTCAACGGGGAGAATCAGGGAAAATTAATACTGGCTACAGCACCCTCCTAAATAGTAAATTTATCACTGCTAATAAAATACTATTCAAAATGGATTGCCATGCTTAAATTATCCTTCTTTGCTTTTTTATTTTTTACGGCTTCTTTGTGCGTAGCACAGCCCAAAGACAGTATTCCCGATACCGGAATTTCCGGTGTTTACGAAGCCATCATTGCTACCAATGATGCCCCATTTCATCTAAAATATTTTGCAGAATTTGGGTTTGCACCGGTTGATAGTGGTACGCTTACCAAAGAACAGGCGTTGAAATTATACAATGTTCCTTCTGCGCTGAAAAGCTACCGCTTGCAAAATGGGAGTATTGATTCACATGGTTTAATCCGTTTGCTGTTTTGGGAAAAGCCATTGGGCAACGGCGTGGGTTATTGTGAACCGGAAACCATCGGCAGCCGGATGCTGGTGATGAAAACAAACGACATTGTTAGGTTAACGGATATTTTTAAAATGTTGCGGTTTGAAAAACAACAGAAGTGGTTGCCTACTGAGCCATTATTTGATGACCCATTACGGATAAATAAAAACGGGGAAACAGATTTTTTTAAACGTCCCGTAGGGGTTAGGGAAAATGCCGTGTATGGCGAATACTTCACCCATGTGTTTTTTCAGCGCTATGGTTATGAAATTCCGGGTTATGGAACCATTCATGAGCAAACCCCGCTTAAAACAAGCGAACTCACCCACCACGACTGGTTTATTAAAGTGGACAGCATGCAGCAGTTGATGTACCTGCAAACCGCATTAGGATTAAAAGCTGAAAGGCCCCCGGAAATTGATGGCGATAATTTAAAAGGCCCTAAAGCCGTATTCATCATGCGGGATGGATACACCCACTGGTACCAGGGTTTTGTAAGCCCGAATAATATCTGCGGCAAGCTGAAATTTTTCATGCCCCGTGGCCCAAAGCCTGACTACAGCGCCCATCAGCGAATCGGCGAACTGGGATTAACGCTGCATTCTTTTTATACTAAAAAATTGGACTACGTATATATGTTGGTCAGGCGCCATGGTTTAAAACCATCCGAAATAGTGAAAGATGAATTTGGTGAAAGAAGTTTTGTGTTCCGCGGCCCGGAGGGGGCAAGCTGGCAAATTATAGAACGGATGAAAGACCCGGTAACTATGCCCAAAACAAAAACTGAATTGGTTTTTACTAAGAATTAAGTATTTATTCATTAACAGAAATAAAAACAAAAAAATAATGAAGCGGTTCTTTATTATGACGGTTTTGGTTGGATTCAGCTCCGGCTTATTTTCCCAAAAACTAGATTTAACCCGGTCTGAAGATTTGCTGACGGCTTATGTAAAAGTCAGGGGCTCGCTTGACCCGAAGGAAGAAACGGTGGTGTACGATGAGGGTATTATTTATGCCGTTATTCCTAACCAGCCAATAAAAGCAGTATTAAAATTTCAGATGTACAATATTGCCCGTTTTGAAAAAACCGATAGCGGCTATCAGCTCATTACCCGTGAAATGCTAGCCTATGAAGATGTAAAAACCGGCGAGATATTGAATAAATGGTATAATCCTTATATCAAAGATACTGTAGAAGTGCTGCATGTATGGAACGACCCCGTAAACAGCCGCAACAATGCGAAAAATTTTTCTATCCCTTTTATGAAACTGAGCAATGGCCGGTTATGTTTTTACATAGATGTGCCGTTGTTTTATCCATCGCCTTTGAAAAAAGCCGACTGGCCGGCCAACAGCCGCAGTGATATGTACCAGGCGGCAGAGCTATTCCAGTTTTTTGTAAAAGAAAAAGATGTTCAAAACAATAAATTAAAAAGTGTGCCTTTTGATATTGCCTGGACCCGCTTCAGCGATTTTTTACCCTGGATGAAAATGGGCGACAGCCCGGGTTATTTAATGTACAGCAGCCGGGGCAGTAAATTGAAAGGCGGCTGGAACGATTTACCACAAAACATCAAAGACTTTGTGTTGAAAACAGCCCCTGAATACCAACATGCGCCGGAAAAATATGTAACCCCCAATATGACAAGCTGGAAGTATTTTAAAAAAATAATGGAAGAAAGAAAACAGGCTGCTGAAAATACCAATAAACCGCAATAAAGATTTATACACTGTACAAGAGTATAACCGGCGTTTATAAAACTGCTTTTTAAAATAATGAATCATTACTGCTATGAGAAAATATTATTGCTGGATTGTTTTAGGTTGCCTGTTCCTGGTTTACATGGCCAGTAACGGAATGGTATTAAATACTTTTGCCCAATATACGCCTGAGCTGATGAAGCGCTGGAACCTGGACTTTAAACAGGCCTCTACCTTTCAATCTACTATTTATTTCTTATTGGCGCTGCCGTTACCTTTTGTCGGCTTACTGCTGCAGCGGTACTCTCCCAAAAAATTAATGCTTATTGGGGCTGTAGGTATTGCTGTTAGCCTTGTCTTTTTTGCCAATGCAGGTAGTATTGCTATGATGCGGGTGTTTACCATCCTGTTTCCTTTGTTTTTATCGGTGGTAGGCTTGCTTACCTGCATGTATTTAATCAATAACTGGTTTTATAAATACAGGGGACTGGCCACTGGTATATTACTCATGGCAAGCAGCGTAGGCCCGGCCATCTTTGCGCCTATATTGGGCAAATGGATAAAAAACATTGGCTGGCAACAGGCCGCCACCTACGAAGCCATTATCTGTTCCTTGTTAATTTTTATCCCAGCACTGCTGGTAAAAAACCACCCGGCAGATATGGGTACGCATGCAGATGGAATAGAAGGAAATATGGGCGGGCAACCCCAAATTGACCGGCTGGCGGCAAAAGCACAATTTAAAAAAGCCACCACATCATTAAATTTTTATATGGTGGTAATTGTAACTGCTGCACTCTGGTTTTGCATTGGCGGACTCTTTGTTCATCATGGCCTTTATTTAAAAGGATTAAAATTAGATGCGGCAGAAATTGGTAAAATATCCAGTTTGTTTTTTATCTGCAGCCTGGTGGGCAAATTAATTTTTGGATACATCAGCGATAAACTGGATGTAAAGAAAATGATGCTCATCAGCGTATTGAATATGCTGGTGGGTTGTTTGTTATTGTGGATGAGTGTAAAAAACAAATCGTTCATGATACCCTACGCTATTGTGCTGGGCGCCGGGTACAGCGGCACATTTACCATGATACAACTCTATGTATTGCGGCTTTATGGCGGCCCGGCATATGGCAGCATACTGGGATTGCTGTCATTTGTAGATACATTAAGCCTGGCGCTGGGTGGAATGATATTTGGCATACTTCGCAAAAATTCTACTGACTATGGTAATGCGTTTCTGTTAATGGTTATCATCAGTACCGTGTCGCTCCTGGCTACGTATATTATAAACCGCCGTACCGACAAATCTGTGTATTGATGAAAGATGTATTGATAGCAGGCGCCGGCAGCGCCGGTATTCCCTGTGCCATTCGGGCGGCCCAACGGGGTTTAACAGTTTTAATGATTGAAAAAGACAGTGAGGCAGGCGGTACGCTCCACATTACGGCCGGCCATCTCAGCGCTGCCGGTACGCAATTACAAAAAGAAAAAGGTATTGAAGACTCGCCGGATGAACACTGGAAAGACATTCAGCGGATAAGCCGAAATACGGCGGATGAAGTCATTGCCCATAAAGCAGTAAAGCTGGCCCCTTCCACTATTGACTGGTTGCAGCAGTGCGGGTATATTTTTCATGAAAAAACACCAGCCATTTTTTACGGGCATGAAGCGTATGGAAAACCCCGGACCTATTTTGGCGCAGAAGATTATTTTGGCGGCCCCATCATGCAGCCGGGCAAAGCTGTTTTAAAGGCATTGCTGCCTTTGTTTGAAGAATTAGTTAATGACGGGAAAATCCGTCTGCATACCCGGCACTCACTGGTAAAAATAAATACGGAAGGGACGAGGGTTGTTTCCGTGGAGGCAAAAACCGGCGATACAATCAAAAAATTTTCAGCCAAAAATTATGTGCTTACAACCGGAGGTTACGCTGCCAATCCTGATTTTTTTGCTTCGCACCATCCGGGAAAAAAGTTAATCAGTACAGCCCGGCATACCTCCACCGGCGATGGCATTATTGCCGCTATGCAGCCAGGCGGTATTTTTCATAATGCAGAAAAATATATGGCTACATTGGGTGGTATAGAATATTTACCCGGCAGTGGCCGGGTAGATTTTTGGCAGGCCTGGGCCAAAGTGAGCAATAGCCATGACCGTAAGCCGAGAGAAATTTATGTAAATGAACATGGCCTCCGGTTTATGAATGAACATGACCTTACGGTGGATGAGCGGGAACGAATAGTGATGCAACAACCTAACCAGCGTTTCTTTGTAGTGTTTTCTGAAACTGCATTGGAGGCCGGCCCGCCATTAATAAGCCAGTGGAATACCCTGAAGTTTAAAGAAGAAGCACAGAAGGAAAAATGCTGCTGGACCGCTGATAGCATTGAGATGCTGGCGCATAAAATAAATGTGCCTGTTGAAAACTTAATGAACACTGTAAAGATTTTTAATGAGTGTGTAGACAATAAAAGCGATTCACTTTTTGGAAGAACATGCCTAGAGCATAAAATAGAAGGCGCCCCTTACTATGCCGTATTGGTTTATGCTTCCTCGCTGATAAGCTTTGGCGGTATCAAAGTAAATGAACAGTTACAGGTAATACATCAGTCCGGCGCTGCATTTACAAACCTGTTTGCAGCCGGTGAAATATTGGGCGCCGGCGCCACCAGTGGAAATGCTTTTTGCGGAGGAATGCTGCTGACCCCCGCCATAAGTTTTGGAAAATGGCTGGGAGAAAATGTTGGTTAATTTTTTTTACACCCTATCCGCCATTGGCTGTAATGAAGTTGGCTCGTTTATCATCATTAAAAAAAATGCTATTACCAGGTTGTGGAAATAAAAGGGCAAATCATTCTTTTATCAAAGTAAGCCCCGCCTGAAACCATCGCAAATTGATACCAATGTTTTTGCTGCCCGGCGATGCCCAGGCATACGTAATGGCTTTGCTTACCCCCACTTCATACAAAGCAATTTTTAATACCTCCAGGTCTTTTCCATATACTACGGCAGCCAGCTCCACTTCATACTTCGTAGGCTTGCCGTCTTCTGTAATTAACCGGACCCTTTTGCCCTGGTCGTGCCAGGTTTGATTGCGGTACTGATGATATTCCCCGGTGAAACCTGCTTTTTCCAACAACATCCATCCTTTGTAAAAACGGCAGCGTTTCAGCTTATGCGGAATTTTTCCCTTATGACCGAATACATAATTCCCGTTCTCATCATAGGCTTCGTCCCGTATCCATATCTCCTCTTTGTTAAGCATCAGGCTATCGGTTATAAATATTTTTTTCCCGCTTCTTTTGCTGATAAAATTGCAGGCCTTCTCTTTCATATAGCCAATAAATTTTTCGCCTTCCCGTTTCCAATACACTTCGCAACCCTCCGTTTTGGTCATTTGCGAGGGGGTAAGCCCGGATAATTTTTCCGGGTGTACATGGGAGTAGTAATAAAGGCTGTCAGCAGTAAAGCTGTAAATATCCAACTGCACGGCATTCTCTGTTTTATTTTCTTTGAAGGTGTAGAGCCGCTGGCGATAAATCTTAGCGCTGTCACCATCCATATATTGTAATACATAAAATACATTTTCGCCAAAGGCCGGCAACTGAACCTTTTTGAAAATGGAATGGATATGTTCATGCACTTCGGCCACCTTATCTTCTTTTTCTTTGTACACCTGCTGAAAATTATCAAACTCCCCCTCAAATAAGGAGAGCATAAGCGCCATATCTTCTTTCAGGCTTGAAACGGGTTTCTTTACTTTTTGTGCAAAACCAAATAAAGAAAGAAAAATCATGAATACAGAAATAAGGATGCGTAGCATACGATACATTTTTTAAAAAAAATGCCCTCCTTTTCAGAGGGCAGTGATGATATGTTTACCGGTTGGTTTAAAAATCAACGGAAATATACATCAACACTCTTCTGGGAAGCTGAGCATAGCCTTGACCCCAAATAGGTACGCCTGCCGTATTCGCCCAGTTGGGTGTTTTTTGTTTTTGTCCCAGGGCAAGTTCCGATGCCGACAGTCCGGCTATGTTCTGTATGGTGTTGCTGTTGGCCAGGTTTTTAACCTGTACGCCAAGCCGGAGTGTATTTTTTGCTTTGCTTGGGATTTTTACATACCCACCCAAATTGATAATGGATAGTGTTTTGTATTTTATAATTTGGGTCGGGTCGGCATACCTGTTTGCATTTATGTTGGAAGAAAAATCAATTCCGAAATAGTTGTGCTCATAGTTGATGCTGCTGTTCCAGATAACCCCGGGCACACCGGGCAGTTTTTTATCTTTCAGGTCTATAGACCAGTTGCCGCCTTTTTCATTAATTAAAGTATTACCAAACAGGTTTGCTGAAGAAAGTGTATCTACATTAAACTGGTTAGTGGCATTACCAATTACACTGCCCCTGCCAATGGGGATTTTAAATTCTGAGAAAACGGCTTTCTGCAAGGTTAGGTTGCTGCGGATACTTAAACCCCGTATTTGTTTTGGGTTATAGGTAAGCGATAGCTCCGCCCCGGTTATTTTGTTGCTGCCAAAAGGCTTTGATACCAGTATGCCGTTTTCAAAAATACTGGCCAGCCGGTTGTTGATTTTTGTATAAAAGAGGGCAATATCGGCAGACAGGTCGCCCATAGTAGTGCGAAAACCAAGTTCAATATTTCCAACATGTTCATTTTCGTTAATGCCATTGGGCGCCCTTAACAAAGTACGGTTCGTAAAGGAAACAAACTCCAGCGATGTATAGGCTGTATAGTCCGGCGCCCGGAAGGCACGGGTGAAATTACCATATACAGCGGTATTGGGCTTCAGCAGGTAATTAAAGCCAATGGAACCGGACCAATCGTTATGCTTTACATTTCTTTTAATGGTTGAGTCGTATGGTTTTTTTCTTTCCTCCATATCTATTTTTACCACATCGTACCGTATACCCACACTTACGGTTAGTTTGTTATTAAATTTCATTTCATCTCCTGCAAAAACGGAACTTACTTTTTCTGTATAATCACCTTTTCTGGTAATAGAGCCTCTGGGGTATTGCAACGAGCCTGACCACGGAGTGGTAACAAAGGGCGGCGCCAGTGGCGCAAATTTCAATGAATCAGGATTGGATGGATTCATGACATGAAGAAAACTATAGGTAGTGGGCAGCAGGTGGGTGCTGGAAAGATAAGTGCCCACCACCAGGTTGTGTGTAGCCGTTCCGGCCTTTATATATTTTTTCAGGCGCAGCTCATCAATCACATCATTGTCGCTGGCATCACCATCCAGTAATAATCGGGCATGTGAGTTATTAAGATAAAAAGACGGTAAGGCAAATGAGTATTTCGTACCGCTTTTTATCTTTTGCCAGCGGAATTTATTTTCAACTGAGAAGCCGCTGCCTAAATCCACGTTAATATTATTGCCGATTTGCCAGCTTCTGGAATAGCTGTTATCCGTCATTGACCTGCCGATATTTCTGTAAATACTATCAGTACCGTTCGTGGTAACCCGGCGGGTGGGGAAGCCGCCGCCTGATTCATATACAGTATAATTGAGGTTATAAAAAGCTGGGAAGTTTTGAATCGTCTGGTAATTTTTCCATTTGCCCGCAATTTGCATAGTATTCAAATCAGCAGGCACATCCGTCAGGTTTTGAAATACATAATCGCCGTGGAGGAAGTAAAGACGGATTTTTCCTTTATTCTTTCCCACCAGGTAATCCAGGTTGCCCCGAAACTGATAGCCTTTATCCTTAAAGCCGGTATTCTTATATCCCTTATCATCCAAAAACCATCCGCCTAAATTATATCGCAGTTTTTTATCCGGCGTAGCAGCGCCATTCACATTATAATCAAGCCGGAAATTAAAATTCTTCTCGCCCTCGTCAAATACATTATTATAATTGGTAAGCCGAACAGAACCGGCAGCTTGTTCGCCTCCTGTTTTAGAAATTACATTGATAGCTCCTGCTGCAGAGGCCCTTCCATATAAAGTAGCCGCACTTCCCCTTACCACCTCCACTTTTTCTACATTGCCATCAAACCCAAAACCGGATTCCGGCAGCCTTCCGGTACTCCCAAAAGAAGGTAATCCATCAATCAGAATGGCTGTATAATCCAACCCTCCAAGGGGGTTTCCTCCATCCGGAAAACCTCTTGTAACCACACCTCCTCTGCGCCCCTGCGAGGTATTCACATACAAGCCCGGTGCAGCGGTAACCGCTTCTGCAATGCCCTCGGGCTTAATGGTTTTTAGCGCTTTGTTATTAATGATTTCAACAGCCGTAGTTGTTTCCAGTTTGCGTACCGGCTGGCGGCTGGCTGACACTACTACATCCGACATGGAAGAATTATCAGCGAACATCTCTACATTAACAGTACCACCGACGCCGGCTTTTATTTCCCTTGACGACATGCCAACATAACTGAAAACCAGTGTAGCATTATTTTTTACGGTGATAGTATAGTTGCCACCCGCATCGGTACTGGTGCCATTGCCCGTACCTTTTTCAGTAACAGAAACACCTTGTATCGCTTCCCGGTTTTCACTACTGGTCACCTTACCGCTGACCGTAACCTGGGAAACAGCCATGCCTGCAAAAAAGAAAAACAAGAAAAGCGAGAGGCTGATTTTTTTCAATAAGCAGCGCTTCATAATTGTTGATTTTTGTTGAATAAAAATAGTTAACCTTATTAACCAATTTTAAAAATAAGGTTTTTACCAATAATTTTTTCTTTTTTTTGCTGCTTTTTTAAAAAAATAGTTAACTTCATTAACTAATTTATTTTTCCTGATTTTTCATTTAACCAAATTCAGTTATGGAACTCAAGCTTTTCCCCAGGCATACCGGTGTGTGGGAAGGGGTGTATACCCGCATAGATGCTACCGGCAAAATGTCCAATCAATGGAACAGCCGTCTGACAATCAAAATGTTTGACGGAAATAAGTATCACCAGGTGAATCAATATTTCTGGAGCGATGGGTATGAGGAGTGCCATGATTTTGGTGTTTGCGAATTTGACAGCAACGGAACGCTCATTTTTGAAAACCCCCGAATCAGTGGCTATAGCTGGGAAACCAGGGACAGTGTGTGCCTGATATGGACATACAAGAACCGTCCGGGCAGCAAACTGTTTGAAATGATTGACCTGATTGGTGATGGCACCCATCGTATCCGCAACTGGCGGTGGTCCGAGGGAGATGAGTTCCAGGGCATCACCATGATTGAAGAACGCCGGGTAAAAACCATGGATGAAATAGACCCTCAGTTCTGGATTGATTTACCAAACAAGAGAACGACAGGGCCGAGCCGAAGTGACCATTAGCGAACAGAACCCTGAAGTGCCCGCCAGCTGGCGGAACGAAGATGCTATATGCACTACAGCCGGGAACAAAAAATACTTACTACAAATGGGCATGACAATTACCGAAAAAATAATGGCATACAACAGCGGCAGGGATGCTGTTGTACCAGGCCAATTGGTGTGGGTGGATGTGCACACCGTGATGACAATGGATTATCTCGGCAAGCAATGTTTTAAAGCCTTTGAAAGTTTAACACCTGAAAAAAAACTCTTTAATAAAAATAAAGTCATCTGTGTTAGCGACCACCTGGTACCCCCACCCACCGAACAATGGGCGACCATGCTGAATGAGTGGAGGGAAATTGTAAAGAGCTATGATATCCCCCATTTTTATGATTTAGGAAACCAGGGTATTGCACACCAGGTTATGGTAGAGCAGGGACATGTGCTGCCAGGGAAAGTAAGCATTGGTACCGACAGCCACGCCAACACCTATGGAGCTGTAGGGGCAGTAGGTAATGCCATTGGTGTAACGGATGCCGCTATTGCAATGGCTACCGGCAAGTGCTGGTTCCGGGTGCCCGAAAGTGTAAAATTTATTATCAACGGCGAATGGCAGCCCTGGGTAATGGCAAAAGACTTATCCCTTCACATCATGGGGATGATGCATTGGAATGGCCACCTTATTTATAAAACACTTGAATACACCGGCCCGGCTATTGAAGCGCTGGATATTGCAGGGCGGATGACGCTTTGCAATATGACCGTTGATTTAGGAGCCAAGAATGGTATTGTGGCGCCGGATAATAAAACCCGGGAATATTTAGCAGGGAGAACAAACGATAAATGGGATTTTATACATAGCGATGCGGATGCAATATATGATGCCGTTTATGAAGTGGATGTAACCAACGTAGGCCCCACTTTAAGCAAACCGGATAAATTAGATGATGTGGTACCGGTAGAAAAACTCATCGGCACCAAATTCAACAAAGCCTTTGTAGGCACCTGCACCAATGGCCGCACGGAAGATTTTGCCATCATGGCAAAAATCCTGGAGGGCAAAAAAATACATCGTAATGTAAATATGATTTGCATACCGGCCAGCACGCAGGTTTACCTGGAGTGTTTACAAAAGGGATATATTGAAACTTTAGTGAAAGCAGGCGCCGCATTTGAAACAAGCAGTTGCGGCCCCTGTGCCGGCATACATACCGGTGTGGCCGGAGATGGCGATGTTATTTTAAGCGCCGGCAACCGGAATATGAAGGGCCGAATGGGCAGCAAGAATGCACAGATTTATTTAACAAGCCCGGCCGTGGTGGCGGCAAGTTGCATTAAAGGGGAAATAACCGACCCAAGGACATTTAATTTCAATTAATAAAACCGTTAAAAAGACATCCGCTATGTAGACAATGGTTATTGAACTACCATCAATACAATAGGCTTAAGGATGAATTTTTAAATTGACTTATTGATAAAATAGTATGAGTATAATAAAAGGCACTTGTTGGGTAGCCAAAACTTATGTCATGTCATTTGATATGATTATTCAAAAGTTCTGGACTTCGCCGATAGACCCGGAAGAAAACAGTAAATGGGTAATGGCCGGAGTGGATGAGGCTTTTAACCAGGAGAATGGCTTTAAAAACAAAGGCTACACTTTTATTGTGGCCGGGCACAATTTTGCCGGGGGTGGCAAAAGCATAGAACATTGCATCACCGGGTTAATAGGGGCCGGCATCAAAGCCGTATTTGCCACTTCGTTTGCCAGACTGCAATTCCGCAATGCTATTAACTACGGTATGCCATTCATAACGGCAAGGGATATGAACCTGGGTTGTGAAACCGGGGATGAACTGGAGTATGATACCGCATCGGGCATCATCAAAAATGTAACGAGGGGAACACAGTTTGAAAGTGTGCCCGTTGCCCCCTTTGTAGCGGAAGTATCAGCAGCCGGCGGGTTGATGAATTTTGTTCGGAACAAGATAGCGGATGGTACCATAAAGGAGTTACATTAACTTATTATAACAATGCGAGAAAATAGTTTGAAGAAAAGGTTGCTTGAAAAAAAAGCTTCTTATGGCGTAATAAGCCCCACCAACGACCCGGTAATTTGCGAATACACCGGCCTATGCGGAATGGACTTTTACATTATGGATGCCGAACATGGCGCTTTAACGATCAGCGATATTACACACATGGTCCGTGCCTGTGAAAGTGTGGGCATAACGCCCCTGGCAAGGATAAATTCCTTGGATGAAAAAATGATACTGCAATATTTTGATGCAGGTATTATGGGCGTTATGATGCCTGGCACCAATACCGTGGACGATTGCAAAAAATTGGTGCAGGCCGTAAAATATTATCCGCAGGGAAACCGGGGCCTTGGCCCTGTACGCAGCGCCGATTATATGGCGGGTAAATTATCGCAGGCAGATTACCTGCGGTACTCCAATGAGCAAACGCTGGTATTGCCCATGATTGAAACAAAAGATTGTGTAAGTAATTTAAGTGAGATGGTAAAAGTAGATGGTGTGGATGGATTTATTCTTGGCCCCAGGGATTTGGCCCTGAGCATGGGCTTTACCGATGGCCCGGCACATGATGAAGTAAAAAAAATCATTAACGATGCCATTGCCCTGGTAACGGGGGCAGGAAAAATATTTGGAACAGTAGCTGCCAATGCAGAGCAGGCCAAAGAATTAACAGAAAAAGGTGTCATGCTCCTGCTCAACAGTGTGCAAGGGTTAATTACACCCGCTGCCAAAGCATTTATGAAAGACAGGATACCATAAATTAATAACCAATCACCCAAAAAACTTTCAATAATGCCAACCATTGTAGTACTTTATAACTTAAAGCCGGGAGCATCTGCTGCCGATTATGAAGCATGGGCAAAATCAAAAGATATTCCCACAGTACAATCATTGAATTCGGTAAAAGATTTTCGGGTAATAAAAATGGGAAATTTACTGGGCAGCGAAACTGCTTCGCCTTATCAATATGGTGAACTGATTGAAGTGCCGGATATGAATGCCTTTTTTGCTGATTTGGGAAGCGAAGCCGTACAGGCAGGGGCAAAAGTATTTAATGAGTTTGCGGATAACCCATTGTTTATAGTAGCAAACGATATTTAAAATGTATAACCTGAAAAATAAGGCCGCCGTGGTAACGGGCAGCGGGCGCCACAAAGGAATCGGTGAAGCGATTGTTTTACGTCTTGCCAGCGAAGGTTGCAATATTGTTATCAGTGATATTGGTACAGCCAAAGGCAAAGAGTTTGCGGCCGAACATATTGGCGCCACCAATGAAATGAATGAAATAGCAACTGCTTGTCGTGCAAAGGGCGCAAATGTAATTACGGTTCCCTGCGATGTGCGCAGTGAAAGTGATTGTGAAAACTTAATGGCAAAAACGGTGGAAGCCTTCGGAAAAATAGATATACTGGTCAACAATGCCGGCGTGGGGTATATTATGGAGCCATTTACTGAATTTAAAGAAAGCAGTTGGGATGCCGTGCTGGATGTAAACTTAAAAGGCGCTTTTCTCTGCAGTAAACATGCCGCCATACAAATGCAAAAGCAAGGTAGTGGCGGAAGCATTATCAACATTGCCTCCCAGGCCGCCAAAAGCGGATTCCCTTTTGCTGCTGCCTATACGGCCAGCAAACATGGCTTGGTGGGATTGACAAGGAGCAATGCGGTTGAACTCGGTAAATATAAAATACGGGTAAATGCCGTTTGCCCCAATCATATCACCACCGGGTTAGGCGATTGGCAAAATAAATTTTTCAGCGAAAAAATGGGATTGGATTATGATACGTATGTAAAAGCTATTGTAGATAAAAACCCATTGGGCAGGACCGGCTTAGTGAATGATATAGCCAATACCGTAGCCTTTTTGTGCAGCGATGAAGCCTCATATATAACCGGTGAAGCCATGAATGTAAGTGGTGGTGAAGAGTATCATTAAGGCCTCTCCAGCCATCCAAAAGAAGGAATAAAAAAAATTAAAATTGATGTATTAAAAATGAGAACATCCAAAATCCTCCCTTTGGGGGGCGGGGGGACTAAATTAGGAATAGACATCGGCGGGACATTTACAGATTTGGTATTGCTGGACGAAGGTGCCGGCCTTTTATATTTTGGCAAAACCCTCACTACCTACCCCGACCCCACACAGGGCATATTAAATGGGGTAAATGAATTGCTGCAGCAACATGGTAAACAGGTAAGTACCGTGAAAACACTGGTGCATGGCACCACACTGGTTACTAATGCCGTTATAGAACGCAAGGGTGCAAAGACTGCATTGATTACCACAAAAGGTTTTGAAGATGTGCTGGAGATAGGCCGTGAAATGCGCTATGATATTTATGATATTTTCATCCAAATGCCCAAGCCGCTGGTGCCCCAACAGTTAAGAAAGGGGATTCATGAACGAGTGGATAAAAACGGCACGGTATTAAAAAAATTGAAAATAGCGGATGCGGAAAAACTAATGAAGCAATTGCAAGATAAAGGCGTGCAGAGTGTGGCCGTATCGTTATTGCACAGTTATGCCAATACCCGGCATGAACATCAAATTGGCGCATTAATAAAGAAAAAATTCCCTTTCATCTTTTATTCGCTTAGCAGTGAAGTGATGCCGGAGATAAGGGAATATGAACGCACCTCTGCAACAGTGATGAATGCTTATGTGCAGCCACTTACAGGCCATTATTTAAAAAACCTGAAAGCCAGGTTGAATACCCTGGGCTTTGATGGCATTATTCATATCATGAACAGTGCGGGCAGGCTGACAACCATTGAAGGGGCAAGAAAAACGCCGGTGCAATTATTAGAGAGCGGCCCTGCCGGCGGAACCATGGCCGGTGTATATTTTGGAAAGCTAATGGGCAAAGAAGATTTAGTGGCTTTTGATATGGGCGGCACCACGGCCAAAGCTTCCATGATACGAAACCTGCAACCAGAGATAACCAATCATTTTGAAGCAGCCCGGGAAAAGCGTTTTAAAAAAGGAAGCGGCCTGCCTGTTCGCATACCCGTCATTGATATGATTGAAATTGGCGCAGGCGGCGGAAGCATTGCACATATCAATCATTTGGGGTTGTTGACTGTTGGCCCAGAAAGTGCATCGTCCACGCCGGGCCCTGCATGCTATAACCGGGGTGGCGAAAACCCAACAGTTACGGATGCGGATTTGATATTGGGCTATCTCAACGAAAATTATTTCCTCGGCGGCACCATGAAGTTGAGAAAAGATTTGGCGTATGAAGCCATAAAGAAAAAATTGGCCGCACCGCTGGGCATTAGCGTAGAAAAAGCAGCCTGGGGCATCCATAGAATTGTAAATGAAAACATGGCCAATGCAGCCAGGGTACATATCCTGGAAAAAGGATTAGACCCGCGGTTATTTTCCATGCTTGCTTTTGGCGGGGCCGGCCCCGTACATGCTTTTCATGTAGCCAGGCTGATGAATGCACCGCAGTTGATTGTGCCCGGTGGCGCCGGTGTGCTAAGTGCACTGGGGTTTTTAGTGAGCCCGGTAGCTACCGAGGAAATAACCAGCCATGTCTGCCGCATTGATAAAATGAATTGGAATAAGGTGAACGCAATGATAGGGGAAATGAAAGAAAAAGGTTTCGCCTTTCTGGCCAAAGCAGGGATAAAAAAGAAAGAAGCAAGGGTGCGTATCGTTTCTGATATGCGCTACAGTGGCCAGGGGCATGAAATTACAGTAACGGTACCAACAGGAAAGCTCGGTGAAAAATCCATTCCGGAAATTGAAAATAATTTCAAAGAAGAATACCAGCTTCGGTATGGCCGCAGTATTGAAAATATTCCAATAGAATCGGTAACCTGGCGTGTATTGGTAAGCGGGCCCTCTCCTGCTTTTATACCCCGTCAGGCGGTAAAGGGTATGCACAGCAAAGCATTAAAAGGAACCCGCCCGGTTTATTTTGACAACCAATATGTAGATACGCCGGTATATGACCGTTATGCCCTTGAAACAAATAAGAAAATGAACGGCCCCTGTATTATTGAAGAATTTGAAAGCACAACCGTCGTTGGGGAAAACAGCGTGGTGCTACTGGATGAGTTTAGGAATATTATTATAGATATGAAAGCATGAAACCGGCCTTTATCATAATATCATTTTCTTTCCTGCTTCCTGCCTTGGCGCAGGACAACTTAACAGGAAAAGAAATTTTAAGGAAAACTGTTGCCGCCAGCGGTGGTGATACCTGGCAGCATCCACAAACCTTGCAATTAAGCGGCGATGCAACCTGGACACCCTTTGGCAAAACAGATACTTCTTCAATTTTTTTAGACACGTATAAAATGTACCGTGTATTTCCAACAGCTAATAATGCAGCCAGGATAGCGAATGGAAAAGTTCGTTTTGATGCCAGGTATGGCGATAGTACGTACATGCAGCTCATCTTTGATTCAAAAATGACCAGGAATTATTTGTGCAGCCGTGCAAAGCCTTTTGAAAAATATTTTAGCTGGAGCAACAATTTTGGTTTCAGCATTATTCGCTTTGCCGACGGGGATACCTATACTGTAAACCGGTTGGCGAATGATTTAATGGATGGCCATGAATGTTATGTGGTACAAATCATAGACCCAAAAAAATTTGCCACCCACTTCTGGATTGATACAAAAACATTTTATATCCGTAGCGTGGGGTTTGTAACCGACCTGGGCTGGCATCATCGTATTTATTCAGATTTTGAAAAACTGGATGCCGGCGAGGGGGAATTTTTCATTCAACCCAAAAAATTACGTATTTATTTTGAAGGGATTAAATGGATGGATATCAACTGGAGAAACAATAAAGTAAATGAAACAATAGCCGAAACCATATTTACATATTGAAATGAAAAAATTTGATGCCATAGAATTGTCCGTGCTTTGGTCAAGATTGATTTCAATCGTAGATGAAGCCGGCACTACGCTACAGCGTACCGCCTTTTCATCAGTAACCCGGGAAAGCGCCGACTTTGCTGTGGTTCTTATGAACACCAAAGGAGAATCGCTGGCGCAAAGCAGTGTGAGTGTTCCTTCTTTTCTCGGCGTGTTGCCTTTCCTGGTAAAAGCATTAATCAAAGATTATTTTCCCCTACATACGTGGAAGAAGGGAGATGTAATAATTACCAACGACCCGTGGCTGTGTGCCGGGCATAAACCGGATATTGGAATTGTAACGCCCATCTTTTACCAAAGCAACCTGATAGGTTTCATCGGCTGTATTGCACACAGTCCTGATATCGGCGGAACATTATGGGGGGCCAATGCAAAAGATTTTTATGAAGAAGGGTTATACATACCTCCTGTTAAACTGTATGATGCAGGAATAAAAAATGAAACCATTTTCACCATCATTGAAACAAACGTAAGGGCGGCCCGGCAAACCATTGGCGATATTTTGGCACAGGTAGCGGCCAACGACCAGGGCATAAAAAGCCTGCACCGGATGATGCAGGAAAATGGGTTAACAGAAATTGACACCGTTGGCAAACAAATTATTGAAGCCAGTGAAAAATCCATGAGGGCAGCCATTAAGGCAGCGCCGGATGGAACCTACAAAGCCGATTATCATGCCGACGGCGACGGTCTTGCTGAACCGGTATATTTTAAATGTGCCGTAACCATAAAAGGGGATGAAATATTTGTTGACTATACAGGTTCATCCCCCGCACACAGCCTGGCCATCAACGCCGTAATGAATTATGTTTTTGCTTACACGGCGTATCCCATCAAATGTGTGTTCAGCCCCGAAGTCCCCAATAACGAAGGAAGTTTTCGTCCCATACATGTGTATGCGCCGGAAGGCAGTGTGCTCAATGCCCAAAAGCCATCGCCGCTGGGCGCCAGGAATGTTACCGGTAACTTGCTGCACGGGCCTATTATGAAAGCCCTGAGTAAAGCCGTACCGGATAAGGTGCAGGCAGACTGTGGCGCTGCCGTTTGGGTAATGGTGCTAAGCGGAAAGCGAGATGATCATACGGAGTTTGTTGAATATTTATTTTTAGCCGGAGGTTATGGTGGCAGAAAAGGATTGGATGGAGAACCAACCTTGTGTTATCCAACCAACGTTGCAAACGTTCCTGTTGAAGTGTTTGAAAACGACGCCCCCGTTTTGGTTACGGAAAAATCATTAATAGCCAACAGCGGCGGAAGGGGAAAATACAAAGGGGGCAACGGTCAGCGTTTTGCGTATAAAAATATCGGCAGGCATCCTATTCAAATAAGTAATGTAACGGAAAAAATAAAAAGCCGGGCCTATGGTTTGTTTGGAGGCCGGGAAGGAAGAAAAGGGGCTGTTTATATCCAAACTGCATCAGGGAAGAAACGATTTACGCCACCCAAGGGCCATGACAAATTATTACCGGGCGAACAACTGGTGATGGAGCTGCCCGGTGGTGGCGGATATGGAAAAATGGTAAAATGAAAATCCGAAATCCAAGAACAGGGCAATACGATTATGAAATCACCATTCCTTCGCCGGAAGCGGTGAAAGAAAATTGCGACCGCCTGCGTTCACACCAGCAGCAATGGTGGGCCTTCGGAATTGATAAAAGGGTGGATGCCTTGCAACAATGGAAACAAGCCGTAGAACAACATAAAGAAGAATTAATAACGGCCCTCTGCACGGATACCGGTAGAAAATGGGAAACCCTGCTTGAAGCTGAGCTGGTATCCACTGCTGTGGACAGGTGGTGTGGCATAGCCAAAGATTTTTTCATGCCCGTACAAAAAAAGAGTTCTTCCATTCCCTTTTTAAGCTTGCAACAGGAGTTGGTCCCCTTTCCATTAGTGGGGGTTATTTCCCCCTGGAACTTTCCTTTGCTTTTGTCATTAATAGATACTATTCCGGCATTGCTCGCCGGGTGTGCCGTTATGGTAAAGCCCAGCGAAGTAACACCGCGGTTTATTCGGGTTATGGAAAAAACCATTGCCGCTGTACCGGAACTTTCTAACGTATTGAAGTATGCCGAGGGCGATGGTATCGTAGGAGCAGCATTGGTAAACAACTGCGATTTGGTTTGCTTTACCGGCAGCACCGCTACCGGCAGGAAAGTATATGATGCCGCCAGTAAAAGAATGATACCGGTATTTCTGGAACTGGGAGGAAAAGACCCGGCCATTGTTCTGCAAGGGGCCGATATACATTTAGCCGCTTCTTCTATTCTTTGGGGAAGTACGGCCAATGCCGGTCAAAGCTGCCTGAGCATTGAACGGGTGTATGTGCAGGATACCCTGTTTGATGCTTTTACAACAGCATTGGTAAAGCAGGCTGCTCTGCTTCAGCTAAATGCCCATGATATAAACCAGGGCCAGATAGGGCCCCTCATTTTTGAAAAACAGGCGCAAATTATAAATGACCATTTGCAGGATGCACTCAATAAAGGCGCCGCCATTTTGTATGGAGACAGCCAATGCAGTGTGATAAACGGGGGATACTATTGCAGGCCTACGGTCGTAATCAATGTAAACCATCAAATGAAGCTGATGCAGGAAGAAACCTTTGGCCCCATCATACCCGTAATGAAATTCACCACAAAAGAAGAAGCCATCAGGCTTGCCAATGATACCATCTACGGATTGAGCGGCGCTGTGTTTGCAGGCAGCGTGGATGAAGCAATGGAGGTTGCCAGCCAGATAGAGGGCGGCGCTATCAGCATCAATGATTGTGCGTTGACCGCTGTAATGCATGAAGGAGAAAAAAATTCATTTAAACTGAGCGGTATTGGCGGAACAAGAATGGGCCCTTCGGCCATAAAAAGGTTTATGCGGCAAAAAGTATTTATCATAAAGGATGAAGGGAAACCCAGCCCGTGGTGGTATCAGTAATTTTTTATCATGTATTATATGAAAATGTTACTTCGTCTTTATTTTGTTTTTTTCATTTTGGTTTTTGTAATGGCTGGTTGTACCGGCAGCAAAAAAATACAAACTGCTATGCGGCCAATAGATATTTTCCGGGAAGTGATTACGGGTGATTTTGATAACAGCAAACAGGTGGCGGCAGAAGTGACGGCGGGCCAACAAATTCATCCGCTGGCAAAACATGTAAACAGGATAGCCGATGATAAAATAGAGGGGATTAACGCACCATCTGACCATAGCAGCTTCTGGATTATTGAAGAAAGCTATTATGAATACCCGGGCAAACCCCTGGAGGTGAAACCGTACCTTTTTAATTTTTCACAGGGCGATGGCAATACCGTTTTATTAAAGGTGTACCAGTTTCCCCCACATCTTAAAAAAGAAGAGATTAAAAACAGCAATGAATCCCTGAAACTAAAGTTCAGCGAACTAAAGCCTTCCCCCACATTTAAAGGAGCTACCTACACCTACAATGCCAAAGAAGAAACGTTTACCACCCATGCACCCAATGATTTGGGCAACGGGATGAAATTTACCCTGGTTGAAACGCTGAGTAAAACCAGGCTGATTGTAATGGAGCTTTTGGAAAAAGAGGGGAAAAGGCTTACGCCGTATGATACCCCGATTATTTATGACAGGAAATAGCGGGCTTCTATTTAGCCATATCCCTTTTTAACACTTCCAGCGATTTCTTTATAAAGGAAATGACGGCATCTTTTTCTTCCCGGCTAAACCCCTGGAACAATCGTTGATTTCTTTTGTGCCGCGGCCCCTCCAGTTTCATCACTGTTCGTGCACCTTGTTTTGTAAGCACCAGTCGTTTTCTTCTTTTGTCAATGGCATCTTCCACCTGGGCAATCAGTTTTTTTTGAATGAGCACATTGAGCAGGTTGGTAATATTGGCCCTGCTTACATTCATGGCGTCGGCCAGCTCTTTGGCCAGCATAGGTTTTTCCTGTGGATGTTCCTGCAGGTAGATAATGTTAGGGTCTTTTGCCAGTAATAATAATATCAGCCATTGCTGTGTGGTAATACCATATTTCTGTGTCATCACATCGCCATGCTTGCGGATGGTTTCAGAAAAACGGATGACATGAAATATCAGCGATGCGTTTTGATTTTTTTTGAGCATAATTCCTGTTTTCACTAATAAGGCCGGTGAAGATAATTTCCTTTTGCTTCACCAAGAATATTTCCATCTTCATAAACCAGGTGGCCCCGGAGAAAGGTGGCTTTCACCGGCCCGCTGAATTCATATCCTTCAAATACGCTATACCCCTGTGTGGACGGCGACAGTTTTGAATTTACCATAAAACTTTCATCCGGGTTCATCAGCACAATATCTGCATCATAGCCCTCCGCAATATCGCCTTTGCTTTTCAATCCAAACCGTTGGGCCGGGTTCCAGCTTAGCAGCTCAGCCATCCGGTTTAGGCTTAACCCTCTTTTCTTTCCTTCGGTGTACAAGCCGCTCAGCAGCATTTCGGTGCCACCAAACCCGCTTTTGGCCAACCACACATTCTCTTTTTCATGTGCATCGGTTTTAAATTCTGCTTTACAACAGGCATGGTCGCTGCACACCCAGTCTATATTACCGGCCAGTACATGCTCCCATAAATATTCTACATCTTCGCGGCTGCGGATGGGGGGATTTACTTTGGCGTGCAGGCCACATTCGCAATCATAATCCAGGAGCAGGTGCGCCAGTGTAACCTCCCGTTTAAAATTGATATGCGGGAACACGGTTTGCATCATCATGGCAGCATCTACTGCTTTTGTTGAAGTAAGGTGCAGCAGGTTGATATTGGCACATTCCGTTTCATGGGCCAGGTAGGAAGCTATAAAAATTGCCAGTCCTTCACTGTGCGGGGGCCGGGCAGCGCTGTAAGCCCGAAGACCTTTTAGCTTTCCTTCTTTTTGCACCATGTTGGTATATGCCCGCATTATCTCCGCGGTTTCGCAATGCAATCCCAGGTTGATATAAGGCGCTTTTTCCGGAAATTTTTCCATGGCATTTTTTACCCCCCGCATTATAAATTCAAAATGGGCATAGTCATAATATTCCCCTTCGGGGGTCATTAAAAAATCTTTTTGTGTATTACTGGTCCCATGCAAGCCATAGTTGCCATAGAACATAAAAATTTTGAATGAAGTAACGCCGTACTTTTCAATCAGCATTTCTATTTCACCAATATGGCTGTACGCAATAGGGGCAATATGGTAAGCATAGTCAACAAAATAATTTCCTTTGCTGATGGCCAGTACTTCAGGAAAAAAAGCAGCATAAGGCCCTGTTTTGTTTAAGTAGTATTTTCCGGTTCGCATATAATTAAGCGAAGAAGTGACGCCGCCCATGGCCGCCGCTTTACTTTCTGTTACGGCATCTTCATGCAGCGGGTTATAAATGCCAGTATGCATGTGCGCATCTACCAGGCCGGGAAAGGCTAATTGATTTTTTGCATCATAGGTTTTTTGTTTATCGCCCACTTCCATGCCGGGGGCCACTTTTACTACTTTCCCGCCTGATATCGCTATATCGGCAATTGAAGCCCCCTGCTGGTTAGGGCGAACTACTTTTGCATTTTTAATGAGTAAATCGTACATAAAAAATAATTTATCGCTTAGCTATAATGTTATTTCTTGTTAAGTTTTCAATGGCATCATCGCTTAATCCTATACTTTTTAATATTTCTGAGGTATGCTCACCAATGGCAGGCGGATTAAAACGCAGCCCTGCTTTTTGGCCGTCATAGTCCAACGGGGTGGCCGGCAGTTTGGTATGGGTGCCATCGGGTAATGTAGTGGGCAGCAGCATGGCTCCTGCATTTAGTTGCAAGTCTTCAAATAAATCTTCCGGTTTGGCAATCGGTGCAAAAGGAATAGCCGCTTCTTCACATTTATGTACAATGTCCAATTTGGTATATTGTTTTAACCTGTTTTCCAGTTCGGGTAAAAACCACTCCCTGTTATCAATGCGAAGGTTGTTGGTTTGTAACCTGTCATCGGCCAGCCAGTCGTTCCACCCGAACACCTCGCAAAAACGTACCCAGTGTTTCTCACTGATGATGCCGATAAATACCTGGTCGTTATCTTTTGTATTGAAAATTCTATACACACTCCAGGCGCTTACCCTGGCCGGCATGGGTGGCACCGGTGTTTGTGTGATGGCGCCATAAGCCATGTGCTGCCCCATGAGGAAAGCAGTTGTTTCAAATAAGGAAGCTTTAACCAGCTTTCCTTTTCCGGAGCTATGTCTTTCATATAAGGCAAGCAGAATACCAATGAAGCCAAACATTCCTCCGGTTATATCAATGATAGAAGTGCCAGCCCGTAAGGGGTCGCCGGGGCGTCCGGTCATGTAGGCAAGCCCTCCCATCATTTGCACCACTTCATCCATGGCATGCCGGTTTTCATAAGGCCCGTTTAAAAAACCTTTTAATGAGCAATAAATAATTTTATCATTAATGTTTTTTAGTTTTTCGTAACCGAACCCCAGCCGTTCCATAGTGCCGGGCCCAAAGTTTTCCACTACCACATCGGCGTTTTTGGCCAATTGATAGATAATTTCTTTTCCCTGTTCATTTTTAATATCAACGGCTAAACTTTTTTTGTTACGACTGTAGAAAGGAAAATAGCCGGTGCCAAAACCTTTCAGTCTTCTGGTTTCATCGCCTTGCGGCGGTTCTACATGGATAACTTCGGCGCCCATGTCGGCCAGCAGCAACCCGGTAGTGGGCCCCATTACCGCATGGGTAAACTCTAATACTCGTATTCCGTTTAAGGGGGGCATTGTGATGTATTATTAGTTACAAAACGTAATCTCCATACTTTTTTAAATAGGCCACTAATCCGCCTTCATTCACTATAGCCATCATTACGTTGGGTAATTTAGTTGACTTATATGTTTTGTTTTTGGTTTTATTTTCCACTATGCCATTTTCCAAATTTATCATCAGCTCATCTCCCGTTTCAATATCATGCTCCGGCACTTCCAACACCGGCAGGCCAATATTGATGGCATTGCGAAAAAATATTCTTGCATAAAACCGGGCAATAACACAACTTACCCCGGCTGCTTTCAATGCCACCGGGGCCTGTTCCCTTGAAGAGCCGCACCCAAAATTGTCGCCTGCCACCACGATATCCCCCTTCACAAATTTTTTATGAAAGTCAGGGTCAAGGTCTTCCATCACATGGCTTGCCAAAGAAGATATGTCAAGTGTCTTGGTGTATTTACCGGGTATGATGCGGTCCGTATCAACATCGTTCCCATACACATGTGCCTTTCCAGTAATCATTTCATTTAAAATTTTTTATTCATTTACAAATTCCAAATCGTTATGGAATGTTTCATCTAATTGTGTTAATGCCAGTAACGAAACCAGCGCTACCGAAAAGGCAATGATGGCAGCGCTTTTCCATTCCATAATATGCAAAGGCCCGTTCATCCAGGCAAACAATGCACCCAGGGGGATTACCCACCCTCTTACTAAATTCAGTCCGCTGCTGGTAACCAAAGTGCGGATATTGGTTCCAAAGTTTTCTGCAGCCAAAGTAAATAACTGTATTACAAACCCCACCGTTAACCCCAGCCCTGCGAAGATGGCATAGTATAATTGTACGGATGTTCTGGCAACAGTAAAAAATAACAGCAGCATCAGCAGGTGGGCAAACAGGAAAATATAAATGGATTTTTTCCGGCTCTTCAGCCATTGGCTGACGAGGCCGCCCAGTACATCGCCAAGGCTGAGCGCAACGAAAAAGAATATGATTACTTTCCCTTTATCAGGAATGGGGTTCATTCCCATGCTTTTTGAAATATAATTGGAGAACTGCATCATTACCCCGTTTACAAACCAACCGGGTATGCCTACTAATAGGATACAAATAAATTTTTTTAAATAATTTTTATTGCGAAGGATAATGAGAAAATTTCCTTTTGATGCTTTTGCAAGTTTGGCCATTTTAAACAACCCGCTTTCCACTACACCAAAGCGTAAAATCAATAATAAAAACCCCAGTACTCCGCCAACGATGTACACGGTTTTCCAATCATAATTTTTTCCAACAATAACCGCTACTATGGCCCCAAGCACACCAAATCCGGCAATGATGGCCGGCCCCAACCCCCGTTTTTCTTTTTTCATTTGTTCGCTTACGAGGGTAATACCGGCGCCCAACTCCCCGGCAAGCCCAAGCCCTGCTAAAAAGCGACAGGCCACATATTGACCTGTATTGGTAACAAATGCATTTAACAATGTAAAAGCAGAGTACAGGATGATGCTTCCAAACAATACCCTCAGCCGCCCGTATTTATCGCCGACAATGCCCCATAAGAAACCGCCAATCAGCATACCAAACATTTGCATGCTTTGCAAATAATTGAGGTTGCCCTTAATTGCGTTTTCTGAAACTCCAATATCCTTCAGGCTGTTTTCTCCAATGGCTGCCAGGGCCATGATGTCGTACAGGTCAACAAAGAAACCCAATGCTGATACAATGATGCCCAGCGCTACGGCTTTTGGAGTAACAGTTGTATTCGTCATTACATGCATGGTTTATTCGTCAGCAGATATATATCCTTTTAATGCAGAGGTCGCTACGGTGGCCGGGCTGGCTAAAAATATTTTTGCATTGGGGTTCCCCATCCTTCCTTTAAAATTTCTGTTGGCAGCGCTGATTACCACTTCCCCATCACCGGGTATCCCTTCATGGCTGCCTACGCAAGGCCCGCAACCACTGTTGATAATCGTAGCGCCTGCTTCCATTAAGGTTTGAATGGTACCATCGCTTAATGCATCAATCAATGTTTGTTTTGATGCCGGGGCTATTATCATCCTTACCCCTTTGGCAATATGTTTCCCTTTTAAAATTTTAGCGGCTGTTTGCAAATCATCCAGCCTTCCGTTGGTGCAGGTGCCGATAAAGGCATAGGTAATTTTTGTTCCTTCATATTTTTTTACTTCATGCACATCATCCGGTGAATTGGGAACAGCCAGTTGTGGCGGAAGGACACTAACCTCCAGGTTTATGGTTTTTACATACGCCGCATCCGCATCAGGATAAACAGGCGTGAACGTGTAAGGGAGCCTTAATCCTTTGGGGTTTACCAATCCTGTTTTGGCGCCGAGCTCAGCGCTCATATTACAGAGGGCCATGCGTTGTGAAAGCGATAAACTTTCTACGGCAGTTCCTTCGTATTCTACAGCCTGGTAGGTAGCGCCGCTGATGGTTAAATTTTTACATACAAACAGTGCAAGGTCTTTACCGGATACACCTTTTTGCAATTTGCCATTTAATATGACCTTGATGGTGGATGGCACTTTCAACCAGATTTTCCCCGTAAGCATAACAGCCGCCAAATCAGTGGAGCCAACACCGCAGGCAAAAGCATTCAACGCCCCGTAGGTGGGGGTATGGCTGTCGGCGCCCATAAACACATCGCCGGGTTTTACTTTTTGGTGGTCTGCCATTACCTGGTGGCAAATACCACTGCCTATATCAAACAATGATGAATCCTGTTGGGCGGCAAACTGACGCATCAGTTGGTGAAGGTTGGCAATCCGCTCATTGGGCGCAGGGGCAGCATGGTCTATTACCAGGTGAAATTTATTTTTATCATACAGCCTGGTGCCGCCCATTTCTTTAAATGCTTTGATAGCTAATGGTGCGGTGGTATCGGTAGCCATACATCCATCTACCGGTACTATGCACAGTTCACCGGCCTTTACCTCCCGGCCTGCATGTGCAGATAAAATTTTTTCAGCAATCGTTAAACCCATACATTTTTTTCTTGCTAAATTATTTTTATATCATCCCGAAACACCATCGGATATAGTAAACCCGGCAATTTGCCTCCGATTAAGTTTTCCATTTCCAGGCTTACGGCAGCTACTTTTTTAATATGGATATTGGTTGAATATCCCATTTGTTGGAGCAAATGCACAGTATCTTCCGTTGCAATATTTCCGGTGGCGCCTTTTATAAAAGGACAGCCCCCCAGCCCGCCAAATGCTGTATCAAACTGCGATACCCCGGCTTGCAGGGCTGCACACAGGTTGGCGTAACCTTTGTTTTCGGTATTGTGCAGGTGCAATGCTACCGGTGTGGAGCCGGAAATTTCGGTAATGGTTTGCATCATCCGCTTTACCTGTACCGGGTTAGCCATTCCCGTTGAGTCGGCCAATGCCAGTTCCTGGATGCCCGTTTGCAAATGATGATTGACCAGGTCATATACTTTTTGTTCCTCAATAGCGCCTTCATAACGGCATCCGAAGGCACATTGTATGCCGCCCCGAACAGTTATACCGTTTTGCAATGCAAGGCTTACCATTTCCTTAAATTCCTGTTTAGCCTCCTGAATGGATTTATTAGCATTTTTACGACTATGTGTATCGCTGGCTGAAAGGGAAATGGCAAGGTGCTTTATGCCGCTGTCTATAGCCCGCTGTACCCCTTTTTTATTCAATACTAAGGCGCTGAAGGTAACATCCTTATTATCCGGCAACATCTGAACCAATTCTTCTGCATCTGCCATTTGGGGCACCTGCTGGGGGTGAACAAAGCTGGTCACCTGAAGCCGGGTAAGGCCGGCCGAGATGAGCTGCTTAATCCATTCTATTTTTTTCGCTACGGGTATCTGGATGCTTAAGGTTTGAAGCCCGTCCCGTAAGCCTTGTTCTTCCAATATAATATGGCGTGTTGTCATGAATTAGTTAATGAAGTTAACTATTTTATTTACATTGGCAACAGGAAAATAAGGGCATAAACAAAAATCTCTTTTTTACACGGGTAAAAATAAAAAAACCAATCTGTGAGAGCATATTTTTGCTCACAGATTACACAGATGAATACAGAAAAAAATTAATCCGTGAAAATCCGTGAAATCTGTGAGAACATATTTTTGCTCACAGATTACACAGATTGACACAGAAAAAATTAATCCGTGAAAATCCGTGGAATCTGTGAGAACATATTTTTGCTCACAGATTACACAGATGGACACAGAAAAACCAATCCGTGAAAATCCGTGGAATCTGTGAGAACATATTTTTGCTCACAGATTACAC
>CAYUJD010000020.1:35558-49646 GCA_964444975.1 uncultured Chitinophaga sp.
AGATGGACACAGAAAAACTAATCCGTGAAAATCCGTGGCATCTGTGAGAACTATTATTTCGCAATGAAACGACTGAACAAAAAGAATAATATTGCTCAGAGATTTCGCAGATGACCACAGAAAAAGAAGATAAAAATCACATTCACCTCTTTTTTCTTACTCCAAAACGATAATTTCCGCCGCTTGTAAAAATTGGCTGTACCTTGCATGGAGTATTGAACTAACTTTCATATTCTTTCAAAAAAAGCTTTTTTATGAAATGGATACAACTGCCAATGGTTGCCTTGTTAATGCGTATTGCTGCAACTGTCAGCGCACAAAATGTCATTGTCAGCCCGCAGTGGCTGTATGAAAATATCAGCGATCCTGATATTATTATTCTGCAACCTAATTTTCTCCGTCTTGATTATGAAGCTGAACATATTCAGGGTGCAAGGTTCCTCTGGCCTGATTGGCTGGCTGCCGATTCACCCGAGGGCAGTTTTAACCCGCCCGATGCAAAAATGGCAACATTAGTTTTGCAGGATTTAGGCATAAACAAAAATTCAAAAGTGGTGCTTTGTCACACAAAAGCTGATGTAAGTGTGACGGCCCGCATGTTTGCTACTTTGGAATATCTCGGCCTGAAAGGGCAGGTGTATTTTTTAAACGGCGGGCTGGAAGCGTGGAAGAAAGCCGGCTACCCGGTAACCAAAACAATTCCGGAAATAAAGAAAGGGAATTTTGTTGTCACGGTTAATCCCGTTTTGGTGGACAAAGATTATGTGCTGAAATCGCTGCAGGTTAAATCCGCTGAAGTGGTTGATGCAAGACTGAAGCGCTTTTACGATGGTGATCCAACCGGTAATCCCCGCGACGGGCACATCACCGGCGCACTGAACCTGCCTTATACCGATATGATTGATTCCACCAATAACATAAAACCGACAGAAGTATTGCAGAAAAATTTCGGCGCCGTGATTCCAGACAAGGGCAGAGAAATTATCAGCTACTGTTTTGTCGGTCAGACCGCCAGTGTGATTTACCTTGCCGGGCGGCAACTCGGGTACAATGTAAAAGTATACGACGGTTCCATGCAGGAGTGGAGCCGCCTTCCGGAATTGCCGATGGAGAAAACAAAGAAAGAATAAGTACATTTCAATTTTTAATTCCCGGCGGAGAGGGAATTTTATCCGCTTTGATATATGGGCGTTCTGAAGCAGATAGCCGAATATTTATACATCCGCAAGCCAGACCCCAACAGGCCCAAAAGTGATTTTGTAAACAAAATGCACTGGATCAACAGGACGAGCATCCTGATTTTCATTCTTTGTCTTATTTTGCTGGCAATAAAATTACTTTCCTGAACTAAAACGGTGAATGATTTGTGCAGCAGCAGCGGAGGCATCGCCTTTTTCGTGCAACAGGCTTTTCAATGCAGCATAATCAGTTTTTATTTGTGAAATACGTTGTTCATTCTTCAGCAGCTCGTTTAATTCTGAAACAAGATTTCTTTCATTCATATCCTGTTGTATCAGCTCTTTCACTACCGCTTTGTTCATTATCAGGTTTACCAGCGAAATGTATTTCACCTTTACCAGCCGCCTGCCAATCTGGTATGAAAACCAGGAACCCTTATAACAAACCACCTGTGGCACCCCAAACAATGCAGTTTCCAGTGTTGCTGTACCCGAGGTAACCAATGCTGCCTTCGTCTTCATCAGCAATTCGTAAGTCTTGCCTGATAAGGACGAAACATTTGAATAGTTTTTCATAAGCCGGTCGTAAAATTCATCTTCAATTCCCGGCGCCCTGGCTACCACAAATTCATATTGCGGAAATGATTTACTTACTTCCAGCATTACCGGCAGCTTTTTCAGTATTTCCTGTTTTCTGCTTCCGGGCAAAAGAGCAATGAGACCTGAGTCGTGAGTTGTAAGTCGAGAGTCTTCATTTCCCGACTTTTGACTTTTTATTTTTGATTTTTCACTTTCTATTACTTCCACCAGCGGATGTCCCACATATTCCACTTCCCAGTTCCATTTGTTTTTGAAATACTCTTTTTCAAATGGAAGTATTACCAGCATTTTATCAATACACTGTTTCATCGTCTTTACCCGGTTTGCCTTCCAGGCCCACACCTGCGGCGAGATGTAGTAAATGATGCGAAGTCTTTTTTGTTTAGCCCACTTTGCAATTCGAAGGTTGAAACCGGGGTAATCAACCAGGATTAAAGTATCCGGTTGAAACTGTTCAATATCTTTTTTGCAAAACTTCAGGTTGCGCAGGATGGTAAAAATATTTTTCAGCACTTCCCAGAACCCCATAAAGGCAAGAGTGCGGTAATGTTTTACCAACTCGCCGCCGGCAGCCTGCATTTTATCGCCGCCCCAGCAGCGAATGACAGCCGAACTGTCGAGTTTCTTCAGTTCTTTGATAAGATTGCTGCCGTGCAGGTCACCCGATGCTTCCCCTGCGATGATGTAATACTTCATACTTCCTGCACCCAACGGTGAAATACTTTTTGTGAATAAATTATCGTGCAAAATAAGTATTTGTTGAATAGCGGAATAAACGCAGAACTTTTCATGCTACAGCTATATAAAAAGAATAATCAGGGAATAAAAGTTGAACGGAGCGTAGCAATGGATGCATAATAGAATGACCATTGCCGGTAATCTAAATAAACACCTTCAGCACCAGTATGGCAATGCCATAAATAAGTGTGGTTGCAAATATCCCTTTTGCAGTTTTGTCGCGGTGGGTATTTATATAAACAGTAAACAGCACGGCATTGGCCAGCAGGCAAAGTGCGCCGATGGAAGTAATGAGCCGGCTGTCGTGTAAGAAATAATCGAGAAAATCTGCCATACTGTATGAGGAAAATTTTACAAAATAAACAATTACCAGGCCCAGCAGCGGACCCAGTACTCCCAATAACAATCCAAGTTTCAGGTTATCTTTTTTCATTATAATTGCCGCCACTCCTTTTCAAATTTTTCCTTCAAAATATAATTGGTCATATCAAATTGCACCGGCACCACGCTTACATAATTATTGGCCAGTGCCCATACATCAGTGTCTCTTCCTTTATCAAAATTCACAAACTCTCCGGTAAGCCAGTAATATTTTCTGCCGTGCGGGTCGTTCCGCTCCACAAAATCTTCTTCGTACTTGGCGTAAGCCTGCCGGCAGATTTTTATGCCTTTGATTTCCTCTGCTGCCACTGCCGGGATATTTACATTCAGGATCATGTGCTTGTCCTGTTCCGTACTCAGCAGTTTTTCTACAATGATGCGGGCATATTTTTTTGCTCCTTCAAAATTCGCCTCGATGCTGAAATCAAGAAGTGAAAAACCCACGGAAGGAATACTTTCGATAGCGGCTTCCACTGCTGCCGACATGGTGCCGGAATAAATTACGTTGATGCTGTGATTGGCGCCGTGGTTGATGCCGCTCAGGCAGAGGTCGGGTTTGCGATGCAGTACTTTATCCACTGCCAGTTTTACACAATCCACCGGCGTACCGGTGCATTGGTAAGATTCCACACCTTCAAAACTGTGCGCTGCATGCAGGCGCAGTGGCGAGCCGATAGTAATGGCATGACCCATGCCCGATTGTGGTTTGTCGGGAGCCACTACTACAATTTTACCCAGGTCTTTCACCGCTTCCACCAGGTTGCGTATGCCCGGGGCAGAAATGCCATCATCGTTGGTAATCAGGATTACCGGTTTTTCCCTGCCTGATTTTTTTAGTGAAGCCTTTACTGTTTTCCCGGTTTTAGCCATAGCTGTTATTCCCCGGCAAAAATGTTTTGTTTTTCGCTGCCTGCCAAAAAGATTGAGCTAAAAAAATTTTGACAGCCCAAAATGTTTAGTAATTTGCGGCTAACTCAATTAGCTCCTATGTCATCAGCCAATCAAAATCTCAAGTACCTGCGCAAGCTGCGCGGATGGACACAGCAGGAATTTGCCGACAAACTACGCATCAAGCGGTCGCTCATCGGTGCTTATGAAGAAGAAAGAGCCCATCCCAATATGGATGTGCTCGAATCAGTCTGCGATATTTTCAAACTTTCAATGGATGAGCTGCTGCGAAAAGACCTGAGTGATAATAAAGGCAATTACCTGGCAAAGCGAAGAGCAATAAAACTTGCCGGCGGCCGGCCCGATATTCCCTTTGTGCCGGTAAAAGCTGCTGCCGGTTACCTGAACGGCTATGCTGACCCGGAATACATTGATGAATTGAATACATTTACCTTGCCGATGCTTTCCGGCGGCAATTACCGGGCATTTGAAATCATGGGCGACTCCATGCTGCCTACACCCAGCGGCTCCATCATTGTGGGGGAAAAGGTGGAAACCACAGATGATTTAAAAAATAACTATGCTTATATCATCGTATCGAAGAGCGACGGTATCGTGTATAAAAGAATTGAAAAAAATAATCGCATTAAAAATAAGCTGACACTCATAAGCGATAACCCGGCTTACCAACCTTACCAGATAAATGCCGATGAAATACTCGAAATATGGCAGGCTTCGGTAGTTATCAGCAGAGCCGGAATCCAGCAGCGCTGGGACATTAACCAGCTGGCCAATATAGTGTCCAACTTACATCAACAGGTAAGCACATTGAAAAAAAAGATGAACTGAACCTGAAGCCGTTGTTTTTTCCCGCTTAAATTAAAACCTCTATTGCTATGTAAGAAATTATTAATGGACTATATTTGACCCCGGCTAACTGTCTTACTGTATGACCATTAGATTCTTATTGCTTGTACCCTTGATACTGCTTTCCCTCATTGGTTTTTCGCAAACGAAAAAACTGACTGCGGTAAAAACCAGTCATCCGCCGCGTATTGATGGCAGCCTGGATGATGTTGCCTGGCAAACAGCCCCGCATGCAAAAGATTTTATTCAAAACTTTCCTAATGCCGGAGAGCCTTCCGCCGTAAGGAGCGAAGTGAAAATACTTTACGACAACACGGCCGTTTATATAGGTGCCATGCTATTTGACGATCCTGCCTTGATAAGAAAGCAACTGACGGCAAGAGATGGTGAGCAGCGCAGCGATGTGGATTATTTTTCAGTTTTCTTCGATACGTACAATGACAACCAGAACGGATTTCAGTTTCTGGTCACTTCAGCCAACGTGCAAACCGATGCCAAGCTGGCGGCAAATCAAAACATCGAATTTGGCGAATATGGCGATAAAACATGGGATGCAGTGTGGGAAAGCAAAACCCGCATCACGGACAATGGCTGGATGGTGGAAATGCGCATTCCTCTTTACTCCCTGCGTTTTTCAAAAAAAGAAATGCAGGACTGGGGTATCCAGTTTCTCCGCTTTACCCGTCGTAATAATGAAAACTCATTCTGGAATTTTGTTGACCCCAATGTAAATGGATTTGTCAACCAGTTTGGTGATTACAGCGGTCTGCAGGATATACAGCCTCCCTTGCGCCTGAGTTTTTCGCCTTATTTATCCGGCGGTGTAAATATTTCGCCGGTGGGAAATGAATATAAAACCGAGTGGCTGAAAAGCGGCGGCATGGATTTGAAATATGGCATCAGTGAAAGCTTTACACTGGATGCCACCATCATTCCGGATTTTGGCCAGGTAGTGTCAGATAATGTGGTGAATAATCTTACACCCTACGAAATCAGGTTTGATGAAAACCGCCAGTTTTTTACTGAAGGCACCGAGCTGTTTAATAAAGCCGGTTTGTTTTATTCACGCCGGGTGGGAAGAACACCGCAGAAATTCCGCTCGGTTCAGAATTTTGTAAGCAACAGCGGTAATTATACCATTAAAGATAACCCGGCGGTCACACATCTTTACAATGCTTTGAAACTTTCAGGCCGTACCAATAACAAACTCGGGCTGGGCCTTTTCAATGCCGTCACGCAGGAAGAAAGAGCTATTATACGAAATAAAACAACAGGACTCGACAGCAGCATTGTAACCGAGCCGCTGGCCAACTACAATATCCTGGTGTTTGACCAGGTGCTGAAAAACCGCTCTTATATAACATTTACCAATACCAATGTGCTGCGTGAAGGCGCCGCCCACCGCGACGCCAATGTGTCGGCTTTTGATTTCAGCTTCTTCGACATGCACAACAGTTTTAATGCAAGAGGCGCCATACGGTACAGCAAAATTTACGGACCCACGCCTTACGACGGCTTCAACACTTTTTTACGTATCGGCAAGGTGAGTGGCAAGGTGCAGTATTACCTGCAGAGCAATATCGAGTCGGACAAGTACGACCCCAACGACCTCGGAATTTTATTTGCTGCCAATGAAATTTCCTACACCGGTCAGATCAGCTACAACCAGTTTACTCCCAAGGGAAATTTTTTAACATACAACTACAGCCTGCGGGCTAACTTCGGCTGGCTTTACAAGCCGTATGCATTCACCCACACAAGGCTGACTGCGGCAGGTTTCTGGGTATTTAAAAATTTCTGGGATGTCCGGTTCACCCTTGGTTCGCAGCCAGCAGGCGAAAACGATTATTTTGTTCTCAACACACCGGGCCGCTATGCCAAACGGCCACCCTGGAGCTATGCCGAAATTGAAGGCAGCACCGACAGCCGCAAAAAGCTTTATTTCAGTTACGAGTTCCTGAAAGGATTATTTCATATTCCCGAAAAACATAATTACCATATTCTCGAACTCGGACTGCGCTACCGCTTCAGCAACAAAGTGACAATGGAGATTAACAACAGGCATGAAGCCGAAACAGATTATATTGTATTTGCCGGCAGGGAAACAAATGGCGAGCCCATCATCGGATTTGTTGATTTCACCGACGTCACTTCCATTTATTCCGGTGTGTATAATTTTACACCCCGCATGAACCTGGCCATGCGCATCCGCCACAACTGGAGCAAGGTTATTTACAAGCGGTTTGCAAATGTGGATCAAAATGGAAAAAATATTCCCCGGCCATTTATTTCAGACCAGGATGAAAATATTAATTTCTTCAACCTCGATGCTTTCTTCACATGGGATTTCAGGCTGGGCAGCCGGGTGGTGGTTGGCTGGAAAAATTTTCTTGGCAATGATGAATATGTTGACGGCGCCATGAACATGAAATACCTCAGCAACCTGGGAAAAACACTGGAGCTTCGCCACGGCAATGAGTTCACATTGCGTTTTATTTATTTTATTGATTACAACCAGCTCAGGAAGAAGAAATGAGGAAGTAATCAGGAGTTGGAAGTAAAAAGTAAAATTAAAAAAAAGACGGTAATCCCGGCTTACTCATCACTCATCATTCATTACTCATTTCCCTTACTGCACCTGTACCAGCCCGTTTTCAATAATGGCAAAAACATGTTCTCCCGGTTGGGGTAAAATTTTTGCCATGCCTGAAAAACGGCTGAAGGCCGGCAGCACGGCATAATTATTTTTAAAATAAAAACACGGAAGCTCCAGTACCTGGCGGCCCCGGCCTTTCATAAACACCGAGGGGTGCAGGTGACCGCAGAATGAATAATGCTTTTCATTAGCCGATGCCTCGATTGTTTCCGGGTCATGATAAAAAGAAAAATCATCAATCTGCAGTTTGTTTTTTCTTTTTATGTTCAGCTCTTTGTACCAGGCATCTTCCAGTATATCGTGGTTGCCCGTTACCAGCTGTATCTTCAGGGCACGCAAGTCGTTTCGCCATTTTTTAAAAAGCTCCAGTTCCCTGTTTGATTGGCTGTGGCTCAGGTCGCCGGCAATAATCAGCTGTTCGGCTTTGAAAAAAAGCACCTGGGTAAACAGGCGCTGCAGGTCTTCCTTAAAAACTTTTTGCGGCACAGGTATGCCCGATTTCCGGAAATGCCCCGTTTTTCCAATGTGCAGGTCGGCAATGATGAGTGTTTTCTGTTTTTCCCAGAAAAGCGTTCTTTCCGGGCTCAACACAAAATCATTTTCATTGATGCTGTAAATTACCAGGGCATTCATAAGATGCGTGCAAAATTAAACCCCTGTTTTGAATGCCGGTTACCTGCTGATGCAAAATTTCCATGGCGCCGGATGAGAATTGCTGCGAAGCAAATAAACACCGGGTGGTAAGGTAGCAACCTGTACATGATTTTTCCCCGTACTGATGCTGATATGTTTCATCAGTTTGCCGGCGCTGTTGTATAATGCAAGCTGCATTGGTTCATCAGCTTCAATTACCAGCTCATCATTGGCAGGCACCGGGTAAAGCAAAAGCAGGTTATTTTTTGCCACCATTGCCGTTATAATTTCTGAATAGCTGAACCGGCCGTCTGCATCCGTTTGTTTCAGCCGGTAATAATGCCTGCCTGCCGGAACCTGGCTGTGTAAATAAGAATAGGAAGAGGCTGCGGTGGTAGTTCCCCTGCCTGCTACACGATTGAGCAAAGAAAAATTCACCCCATCAGTACTGTGCTCAATTTCAAAAAACCGGTTGTTTGTTTCTGATGCTGTTGTCCATTTCAGCAGCACATTGTCTTTATCAGTTGTTGCAGTGAAGGAAGTAAGCACTACCGGCAGTACGAAGCTTCCCAAACCGGAGGAGCCGCAAAAGCAGTAAGTGCCCGTGCGCTGCGAAGCTGCACTGGCGCTGCCAAACACACGGTAATAATAAAGCTGGCCAACAGTAAGCCCCGAAAGAGTAAGTGTGACACCGCTGCTGGGGCCGGCCGCTTTGGCACAGCCTATTTCGACCAGCGAGCCACAGGCGGGTCCGCCGGAAAAAGCCTGGATGCATGCAACAAACGATACATTCTGTATCACATTAATCACGGCCGTGGTTGAGGTAGCATAAAAATTGAACCAGATATCGGAGCCATCCTGCGCATTGTTGGTGCAAGAGGGGGCAGGGGCGCAGCCATCCATTGCTGTTGTGGGCTCGCAGGAGCTGCGGTTGTCAAATTCAATGCCCCCGTTGCACGAGGTGCCTGTGAGGCATCCCGAAATCCACGACTCGCTGAAGGTAACCGAAGAAGCAAAATCAGTTCCGCCGCCGGGGCATTGCTGTGCCAAAACAAAATTGATGGATGCAAAAAAAATCAGGAAGGTTAAATATTTTTTCATAAGCGGGTTTATACAGGGTTGGTTTTTATTTGCAAAAAGGAAGCAAACGCCGTTTTTTCTGAAGTGACCCGAAAATAAGAGTTTACCCCTATAAACTACATGGCTTTTTTTTCCACAGGTCTTGGTAATTACACCCTGGCTTAACCCGATTAATTTTTTTTTAGATTTTAAAAGATGAAAGAATAAGGCAGGAAAAAATTATGATTGATTTTAACCTGCAAGCGCTGCCTGCATCCGCCGCACACGGTCTTCCAGTTTTTCCGAAGAAAGATCTTCACGCAGGCTGTCCACTTTTATGGGGAAACAGAAAGGAGTGAGCCGTTCGGGAAACGTGATGATGATTTTTGAATGCTGAATGCGGCTCAGCATATCCCGCAGGCGGGTTTCTTCCATCTGCTGCTCCATCACTTCACGGTAACTCTGGCGCAGCAGCAGGTTGTGCGGGTCATATTCGGCAAACACATTGAACAAAAGCGAAGCCGATGCCTGCAGGTGACGGGCTTTCTTTTTTTCGCCCGGCATACCCTGGAATATCAAACCGCCGATGGTGGCAATGTCGCGGAATTTTCTTTTCGCCATCTCGGTGCTGTTTACGCTGCGCTGTATGTCATCAAAAAGATTTTCCGTTGAAAAAAGTTCGTACACATTGCTGTTATCCACCGGTATCGGCTGGTCGCTCAGCAGCTCAAAGCCGTAATCGTTCATGGCAAAAGAAAATGTGATGGGCCTGCTGCGGCTGATACGATAAGCCAGCACAGCCGCCATCGCCTCATGCACAAGGCGACCTTCAAACGGGTAAACAAACAAATGAAACCCGTCACCTGTTTCAATCTGTTCAATCAGCAGTTCGTTTGCTTTGGGCAAATGGGAGAGCTGCTGCTGGAGCCTGAACAATGGTTGCAGGACCCGTAATTCAGGAAACGTGTGACGTGAGTTGTAAGAAAATGTTTTTTTACCAATGCTTAACGAGTCATCACTAACAAAGCCTGACCCTTTACTCCTGGCTTCTGACTCCTGATTACTGACTCCTGCTTTATCCAACATCTCCCTCAGTTTTCTGCCCAGGTTGGCGCTCAGCGGCACCCGGCCTCCCTGCCAGCTCGGTATGATTGATTTTTTTGCCGTTGATTTCCGCACATAGGCCGTCATTTCTTTTGTGGAAACAAATTCCAGTTTCCTTCCCGCCAGTGAAAACACATCACCGGCTTCCAGGCGGCTGATAAACCATTCCTCAATCACACCGATAAAGCCGCCACCCACCAGTTGCACCCGCATCATCGGCTCGCTTACTATGGTGCCTGTATGCAGGCGGTGACGCATGGCTACACGGCGGTTGGTTATCCTGTACCGCCCGTCAATCAATTCCAGTTTTTTATAATCATCATACTGCTGCAGCGCATGGCCGCCGCTTACAAGATGATGAAGGATGGCTTTCCATTCCTCTTCCGTCATGTGACCATAGCAGTGTGTGGATTTTATCTCATTAAAAATTTCATGGGCATCAAATCCATCGGAGATGGCCAGTGTGCAAAGCCACTGCATCAGCGCATCGTAGCAGAGCAGCATCGGCTCGCGGCTTTCAATCAGTGTTTCTTCAATAGCCGACTTCAATGCGGCAGCTTCCATCAGTTCGAGTGAGTGAGCAGGCAGAAAAAATATTTTACTCACTGCATCAGGACGGTGACCGCTGCGGCCCGCACGTTGCAGAAAACGGGCTACGCCTTTGGGGCTGCCCACCTGTATCACCGTTTCCACCGGGCGGAAATCAACACCAAGATCGAGTGACGAAGTGCAAACCACGGCTTTCAGTTTTCCTGTGTGCAGGTTTTCTTCCACCCAGTCACGCAGTTCACGTTCGATGCTGCCGTGGTGAAGGGCCATGGCGCCGGCCAGGTCAGGCGCGGCATTCAGCAGTTGCTGGTACCAAATTTCGCTCATGCCCCTTGTGTTGATAAACACCAGTGTGGTTTTGCTCCGGCGGATGATAGGGATGATTTTATGTACCAGTTTTATTCCGAGATGCCCCGCCCAGGGATATTTTTCTATTTCTTCGGGGAAAACGGATTCCACTTCGTAAAGCTTTTTTATTTCGGCACGAACAATCAAACCGGTTTTTTTCGCCTCGGCCCCGGCCCCTTTCTTTGCGGAGAGGGGAGCAAGCAGTACATCTTTCGCCACATCCAGGTTCCCGATGGTAGCGCTGATACCCCACACTAGAGGATGAGTGTCTACTGACTTCTGACTCCTGGCTTCTGACTCCTGAATTTTCACAATTCTCGCAATCGCCAGCTCCACCTGCACACCCCGTTTGCTGCCCATCAGTTCATGCCATTCGTCCACTGTAATTATTTTTAGTGAAGAAAAAATTTCAGCATAGCCCTTCTGCGCCATCAGCAGGTGAAGACTCTCAGGAGTAATAATCAGCGCTTCCGGCATTTGTTTTTTCTGACGCTGCCGTTCGGCTGCGCTGGTATCGCCGTTGCGGATGCCCACTTTCCAGTTCATGCCCAGCCCGGCAATCACTTCTTCCATGGCCCGTCCGATGTCGTTGGCCAGTGCCCGCAGCGGGGTAATCCACAGCAGTTGCAGACCATTATTTTTTCTGTGTTTAAAATCATCCGGGTGATGATTAATAAAATCAATGAGTGCCCCAAGGAAAACCGAGAAAGTTTTGCCGCAGCCGGTGGGTGCATTCACCAGGCCGCTTTCGCCGTTTAGTATTTGCTGCCAGGTTTGTTTTTGAAAAGTAAAAGGAGCGAGGCCTTTGGAGACAAGCCAGCGGCTGATGATTTGATATCCTTTGGATTCTTCCAGGCGGGTCATGGTGCAAATTAGGAAGATGGGTTTATGTTGATGAATTTCATTTTGCCTCACACCCGACAATCAATTTAATTCGGACAGGCAAACTTTCTCCCCCTCTCCTTAAGGATAGGGGAATCGGAGTTTTCAATAATAGGAAAGCCAGATGGGGGTGAGGCGAAAACGCAGAAAAACAGAGAGCAAAAGAAGAACTGTCCACACCCCCTTTCCTCAATAAGAGGGGAATCGGAGTTTTCAATAAAAGGAAAACTACCCGGGGTGAGCCCCCTCCATCGTAATTCTACCTTCTCATTGTTAATTCAGAAAAACTCTTTTACTTTAGTGTTCCCTTGCAGGTGCTCCCTGCAGCAACCAATTATAAACCTGTCCTGCATCCTTCTAAAACCGCTCCCTTGTCAAGTCTGGGTGTAAGCAATGAAAGGCAATGTGCAAAATAATCTGTTGCACGGTTGAACCCTTTCAGCAAAACGCATTCGGAAAAAATATCCTTAGAAGCCCTGCAAAAACTTGCAGCCATTAATTGCTTATCGTAAAAAAACCACTGCAGATGAAAACATTGCTGCCTCTCCTGAAAGCCAAACTCGTTTTGTTGAGTTTCCTTTTCGTGTCCACGCTGCTGATTGCAAAAAATTTCAACCCCATTCTCAGCTTTACCGCCGAGCTCTTTGCGCCGGACGATAAAGTGATAACTGAAAAAATAAAACCGGAAAAAAAGAATTTTTCTGCCGGGGAGAAAACGGTGGCGTATGAGGCGACAGTGCAAACAAATTTGCCCGATTATTACCCGGGTGATACAGTTATAATAACTGGTTCTGGTTGGACACCTGGCGAAACAGTTACTTTAAACATTGTTTCAGATTGCGGATGCACCAACGAAACCTATGTGGTTACAGCTGATGCGGGTGGAAATATTTACAATGCAGATTTTGTTATTCAGGAATGGCATCTCGGGGTTTCATTTGTTTTGACAGCTACGGGCTCAAATGGTAATTATGCAGAAACAACTTTTACGGACCAACCTAAACTTGGTAATATTAATCCGATTACTCAGGTTGGAATCGTCTGCTCTGGAACTTCAACAAATGTAACCTTTAATTACACAGTAAACAGGGGAACAAATACTTCAGGAAACGTAACAGCCAACATCAACATTTCTGGATTACCAGCCGGAGTTACAGTATTTTCTGGCTTACCGAATAACGGCGTAACTATTGGAAGCTCGGGTTATAGCAATTCATTTGTACTTTCTGTTGCGAATACTGTGGCGGTTGGGAGTTATAATTTTGCTTTAACGGCAGATGGGCCGGGAGGAGATGACGCTTCCGGTACAGGCTCATTAGTTGTAAGTGCATTACCAAATAATGTAGTGGGTGGTTTTACAGGAAGTACAATTTGCAATGGAGAAACAGGAACGCTTACTTTTAATGCAATAGATGCAACATTTAGTACTGCTTCAACATATACGATAACATATAAGGATCCTGCAAATAATACTTATAATCAAACTATCCCTACTGCATCGGCATATACATTTAATGTTGCAGTCAACCCTACTGTTACTACTACTTATACTTTGGTTTCTATTTCCAACGGGTCATGTACCAGAACGGACAATTTTGGGGATGCTACGGCTCAAATAGTAGTTAATCAACCACCAACTTGTTCAATTACCGGAACAGATGGCCCTGTTTGTCCATCATCAACAGATAATTTTTCAGGACCCGCCGGAATGAGTTCATATTCCTGGTCATTGCCCACAGCCAATGGAGCTTCGATTTCCGGTAGCTCAACATCGCAAAACGTTTCTGTAATTGCCGGTTCGGGTTGTAATACATCATACACTTTGCAATTGATGATTACAGATGCGAATGGGTGTACTTCTACCTGCTCAAAAACAGTAACCGTGCAGGATGTGGCAGCGCCGACCTTCACCCGGCCGGCCGACATCACGATATACCGTGACGGAAGCTGCGGCTACGATGCCAGTGTAGGGGCAACCGGTGATGTAACCGATGAAGCCGACAACTGCGGGGTGGGACAGGCCACCTACAGCGATGCGGTAAACAGCACCGATCCCTGCAATGTGATTATAACAAGGACATGGAGTCTGGTTGACAACTGCGGCAATGCGGCAGTCGACCAGGTGCAGACCATAACAGTACAAGACAATACAGCGCCGACCTTCACCCGGCCGGCCGACATCACGATATACCGTGACGGAAGCTG
>CAYUJD010000021.1:0-43494 GCA_964444975.1 uncultured Chitinophaga sp.
AATGCTTTTTGAATGAAGAAAAAGCATTGAGACCCTATGAAACTTTTAGAGGAATACTGAACGTACAAGTGAGTGACACAACAGGTGCTGATAGTAGTAATGCAGCCGGCTACCAGATAATCTCTTTCGCCATTCATATCTGCACAAACAATATCTTAGCGCAATAAACCAGGGTGGCATGCAGCAGCTCATCGAATGTGTTCCCAACTTCAGCGAAGGAAATGATTTGATTATTATCAAACAGATAACCGGCCAGATTGAAACTGTGGAAGGTGTCCGGATATTAAATGTTGATCCCGGAAAAGCGACGAACCGTACCGTGGTAACTTTTGTGGGCAGTCCGCAGGCGGTGGTGGAGGCAGCATTCAGGGCCATCAGAAAAGCCGGTGAGCTGATTGATATGAGCAGGCATAAAGGCGAGCACCCCCGCATGGGCGCTACGGATGTGTGCCCGCTGATTCCGGTGAGCGGCATTACGATGGAAGACACGGCGAAGTATGCACAGCAATTAGCCAAAAGAGTGGGGGAGGAATTGAAGATACCTGTGTATTTATATGAAGCGGCGCAACCGGATAAGAGCCGCAGCAACCTGAGTGTGATTCGTGCCGGTGAGTATGAAGGTTTTTTTGAAAAAATAAAACAGCCGGAATGGAAACCGGATTTCGGCCCGGCAGTGATGGATGCCAAGCGTGGAGCAACGGTGATTGGGGCAAGGGATTTTTTGGTGGCGTATAATGTGAATCTCAATACTACTTCTACCCGTCGTGCCAATGCCATTGCATTTGATGTTCGTGAAGCGGGGAGGAAAGTGAAAATGGAAAATGGAGAATGGAAAACGGAGCCTGGCAGTTTGAAGTGTGTAAAGGCGATTGGATGGTATATCGAGGAATACGGTATTGCGCAGATAAGCATTAACCTTACCAACCTGAACGTGACGCCGCTGCATATCGCTTTTGATGAAGTATGTAAAAAAGCGGATGCGAGAGGTGTTCGTGTTACTGGCAGCGAACTGGTGGGATTGATACCTTTAAAAGCAATGCTGGATGCGGGAAAATATTTTCTGAAAAAGCAGAAACGTTCGGTGGGAGTGTCGGAAAAAGAACTGTTGAGAATTGCCGTGAAATCGCTGGGGTTGGATGAACTGTATCCATTTAAACCGGAAGAAAAAATTATTGAGTATATGTTAAAAGAAAAAAACGACAGCCGGCTTGTAAGCATGCCGCTGAACGATTTTGCTGATGAAACGGCAAGCGAGAGCCCGGCGCCGGGGGGTGGTTCCATTGCAGCTTATGTGGGTGCATTGGGTATATCGCTGGGAACGATGGTGGCAAATATTTCTTCGCATAAAAAGGGTTGGGATGAAAGATGGGAAGCGTTCAGTGACTGGGCTGAGAAGGGTCAGCAATATAAAGATGAATTGCTGCGCCTGGTGGATTTGGATACCAAAGCATTCAAAGGCATCATGCATGCCATGAGTTTACCGAAGAGAACGGATGAAGAAAACGCTGCCCGCAGCAAAGCTATCAGCGAGGCTACCCGGTTTGCGATTGAAGTGCCTTTCCGTGTAATGCAGGTGGCTTACGACAGCATGGAGGTGATAAAGGCGATGGCGGAGATGGGTAATCCCAATTCTGTTTCGGATGCGGGAGTGGGTGCATTGTGTGCCCGAAGCGCCGTGATGGGAGCTTTTATGAATGTGCGGATTAATGCATCGGGATGTGATGATGCAGTGTTTGTAGAAGAAGTGTTGCAGAGCGGGAGGGAGATTGAGAAAAAGGCTATGGAAATGGAAGCCGGGATTCTTGAAATTGTAAATAGTATAATTGGAATTTAGTACACCGCAGAGAACGGGAGAAAAAGAGATTTCGCAGGGAGACTTTGCGCAAACTTGGCGTCCTCCCGTTTTCTGCGGTAAAAACAAACCGCATGCAACATTTAAAAATTTATAACAAACAGGATATTCTCTCCCTTACCAAAATCCGCCGGTTTGAAACCAAGCTGGGTGAAAGAATAAAAGTGGTGCAGGATGCCTGTGATATTGCAAAGTCATTAGTCACATCAACTGCCAAGTATGTTTTATTCGGTATTCCCGAAGATTTGGGAGCAAAAGGTAACCTGGGCATTGGCGGCACGGATTCATTGTGGATTCCATTTCTGCAAAGTTTTTTGAATATCCAGAGTAATGATTTTTTTGACGGCGGCGAAGTGCTGCTGCCGGGTCATTTTGATTTTGGCGATATCCAGTACCTGATAGATACTACGGCTAAAAGCCCTGATGAAAAGACAGAAGCATACCGTCGTGCTGTGAATACCATTGATGAGGAAGTGGAGCAGTTGGTAAAACTGATAACGGAAGCAAGGAAGATCCCCATAGCCATAGGCGGGGGACACAATAATTCATATCCCCTGATAAAAGGCGCTGCAAAAGGCTGGCACAAGGCCGGGGTGATTCCGATGGCGCAAATCAACTGTATCAACCTGGATGCACATGCCGATTACCGGCCGATGGAAGGGCGGCACAGCGGCAATGCATTCCGTTATGCCGAGGAAGATGGTTACCTGCAGAAATACTGCATTGTGGGACTGCATGAAAATTACCTGCCGCAAAATGTGTGGATGGATATGGTAAACAATCCCTTTATTGACTGCATCACATTTGAAGACATTTTTGTGCATGAGAAAAGAACTTTCATGCAGGCGGTGGCGCATGCAGCAGATTTTACGGATGATACGCTTTGCGGCATTGATGTGGACATTGACTGCATTGAACACACGCTGAGCAGTGCTATGACGCCGGTGGGCATTTTCCCCAATCATGCACGACAGTATATCAATTTTACCTCGGCTCATTGCAAGCCGGCCTATCTGCACATATGCGAAGGCGCCACCCGCCTGTCGGATGGAAGAACCGATGCTACCAGCGGCAAGCTGGTAAGTTACCTGGTGAGTGATTTTGTGAAGGGGATGAATCCGTCTAAATGAATCGGTATAAATAGAACACGGATGACACTGATGGGATGGACAAACACTGATACTATAAGCTATCTCAAAAGTCACTTTAACCCCAATTAACCACTGATTACACGGATATTATTTCATTGATTTCTCAGATTTTAAAATAAAAGCGGTGCAATCTGATTGCTTATCCTGTGCTATGTGTGGTCTGAAAATACTTTTGAGATGACTTGTATCTGTGTAAATCCGTTTAATCCGCGTCATCAGCGTTCCGATTTAAAACACAGGGGATGAAATTTTCACATCCCCTTTGCTAAATGCCTTTTTAAACCTTGCCATCACTTTCGCCGCCTCAGCCGTTTTCTTTTGTGCCGATAAGGCCTTATGAAGCCCGTACAGTGCCCAGCCGTTTTCATTGTTATACTGTAAATCTTTTTTGAAAACTTTTTACGGCATTGACCGACTCGCCTTTGAGCAGGTAAGCATTACCCAGGTAATGTTTTGGATTGAGCAACCAGTCGCGGGGCTCGTTATATACCATGTTTGATTCGATGGAATCGGCCAAAAGGTAATACCGGATGGCACCATCGTAAAGTTTTTTATGTTCATGAATAGCGCCAAGTAATAAATGCTCAGCCACTTTGGCTCCTTCCATAGCGGCGGAAAAAGGCGTAAAAGGAATCTGCAGCGAGCTATCCTTCATCAGTTCACGCATCAAATCAAGTTCCCGGCCGGCCTGTTCCCGGTTTTGGTTTACTGAAAATGCATAAGAACTTCCGAAATGATAAAGAATATTTGCATACCGCAGCGTCGAAGCGGGCTGTTCCATCTTCAATACTTCATCCCACCTGCCAAAACGCAGGTAAACGAACAGCGGCGTCATGTGAATGTATTGCAGATAACTTCCCATCGGCGGCGGAATAGAGAGATAATCACCGGGCACACTGTTCCTGGTTTCCATAGCCGCAGCCACGGCAATTTTGTAATTGCCCAGCATCATGGCATTGTTGGTTTTCATGTGCAGGTTGTGAATCAGGTAAAGAAAATCGGCGCCGGCAACCGGAGCATAGAGCAGAATGGATTTCTGATAACTGCTGACTGCATTCCTATTTACATCAACGCCCTTTTGATACAAACCTGTGCGCAGGTAAATATGCGATGGCATGTGCACCACATGCGAAAGACCGGGATTGGTTTTACCCAGCCGTTCTGCGCTTGGCAGCGCTTTGGCTGCATACGGCGAAGGCTCCATTACATGAATGTAGTAGTGATTGCCGCCGGGATGGTTGGGATACCTGGCTAAAAGCTTTTCCAGCACTTCTCTTATAGGCGGTGTCCATGGCTTTGGAGTGCCGTTTACATACCACAAATCCCAGGGGTGCTGCAGCATCATGGCATCGGCATACAGCGCCTGCACATCCGGATGAGCCGGAAATTTTTCATACAATTTTTTCATCCTGTCGGTGTACAGCTGATTTAATGTTGCCCTGGTGGCATCGGTTGAATCGGCTGTGTAGCGCACCGACATGGCATCAATCAGTTCTTTCTCCAAGGAGGATGCATTTGATGCAAGTTCTTTTGCCTTATTCACTGCCGCCAGGGCTTCAGGTGATGCACGGTACCCGTAATCGTTGATATTGGGACCATAGCCTAATGCCTGTGCCCAGTACAGCATGGCACAGCCGGGGTCAAACTTTGTTGCTTTTATGAATGAAGCCATGGCTTCGATGATGTGAAAGCTGTAATACATATTGATGCCCTGGTTGAAATAAAACCGGGCGCTGTCATTATTTGTTGAAATTTCCCACTTATGTGTGCCTGCGCCGGGAATAGGAGGGATGTCGGTTTCCTCCAGCCAATCCTTCAGCTCATTCCAATCGGGGCTGCATCGGACGATGTTTTTCTTTTTGTGCTCAGTTATATCGAAAGCCGCAACCGGTTTTATTTTTTCAGTAAAACGAAATGCAAGCAATACCGCGGTGCATAAGAATGCCGCAGAAAAGACAATACGATACTTCATACAAAGCGTATTTTGAATTAAGTAAGTTACGCAGTTCAGCCTTGTTTTGCTTCCAGGTTTATTATTTGTTCAAAAACCTGTTCGTATTGAATATTCAGCCCATCCAGTTGGGCAGTAATATCGTTGTAAGCTAATTCAGTTTGCAGGAATTTTTGCTTGTCGGAATAGGTTGCCGGGTCGGCCAGCGCTGCTTCAAGGTCCTGCTTTTGTTTTTCAAGCAAAGAAATCTTTTCTTCCAGCTGCTGAAAAAGTTTTTGCTTCTTCTGAAGCTCCTTCTTTTGCAGCCTGTTGATGTGCGTTGCAGTCTGAGGCCTGGTGTCTAAGGTCTGATTTGTGATTTTTATTTCATGCTTTTTTCCCTGTGCAGTCTCCTTTTTTACTGCTGACCTCTGACTCTCCTTCGCTGATTTATCCGCCGGCGATTTAACGATGGCGGAAGCTTCGGTGGGTAAGCTTTTGACACCTGGCTCCCGGCTCCTCATCATTCTTTCTTTCCATTCCACATACTCCTCATATCCTCCTGCAAACTCCTTTATCTGGTAGTCAACAATCTCCCAAATCTTATTGGCTGTTTTAGAAATAAAATACCGGTCGTGACTGACGAGAATGTATGTTCCTTCATACCGGTTCAGCGCCTCTATCATCAGCTCCACGGAATGAATGTCGAGATGGTTGGTCGGTTCATCCAGCAATAAAAAATTGGCGCGGCTGATGATGGTTTTTGCCAGCGCCACTCTGGCTTTTTCACCGCCGCTTAGCACCCGGATTTTTTTATCCACGTCATCACCGCTGAAAAGAAAACAACCCAGCAGGGTGCGAAGTTCCAGTTCTGTTTTCTGGCTGCCGCAAAGCATCATCTCCTGCAAAATGGTATTCTCCACATTCAACGCTTCCAGTTGATGCTGTGCATAGAAACTCTGTTCCACATTGTGCCCGCCCACTTTTTCTCCTACAAAAGGTTCGGTACCGGCCAGCATGCGCAGCACAGTGGACTTTCCTTTTCCGTTGGCGCCGATAAGGGCAATCTTATCGCCGCGGAGAATTTCGGCTTCGGTGTTTTCAAGAATTTTTATATTGCCGAATGATTTACTTGCCTGTTTGATTTTTACAATTGTTTTACCCGGCCGTTTATCCACCCGGAAATTGATTTTGATATTAGGTCTTTCCAGAGTGGCTTCTTCAATCCGCTCCAGCTTTTCCAGTTTTTTTATCAGGCTTTGCGCCATGGAGGCCTTGCTGGCCTTTGCACGAAAGCGTTCAATCAGCCGTTCATTCTGCCGGATAAAATCCTGCTGGTTTTCGTAAGCCTTCTGCTGCAGATCGAGCCGCAGCTGTTTTTCTTTTTCATAAAAATCATAATTGCCGCTGTAGAAATGGAGTTCCTGCTGGTACAGCTCCACAATTTTTTTCACCATCCGGTTCAGGAAAAATTTGTCGTGGCTGACGATGACAACAGCACCGGGATAGTTTTGAAGGTATCTCTCCAGCCATTCGATGGAAGGCAGGTCGAGGTGGTTGGTCGGTTCATCCAGTAAAAGCAAATCGGGTTGCTGCAAAATCATTTTGGCCAGCAGCACCCGCATGCGCCATCCGCCGCTGAATTCCTTGTAAGGTCGTTTCAAATCGGCATTGGCAAAACCGAGGCCCTGTAAGATTTCTTCTGTTTTATGATGGATGTTGTAACCGCCGAGCGTTTCCAGCTCATGCAGTTTATCCGTATAATCATTAAGCAACTTCTCGCTATGGTCATTTTCCAATTGCTGCCCCAGGTCTTCAATCTCTTTTTCCAGTTGCCGTATTTTTTCAAATGCCCCAAGTGCCACATCCAAAATAGATTCGTTGGTATCAAAGCTCAGCAGGTCCTGGTGCAGGTAGCCGATACTTGTATTCCGGCTTTTTTCTACAATGCCTGAAGCGGGAGTATAATCTCCAGTAAGTAATTTCAGAATCGTTGACTTGCCTGTGCCATTATAACCAATCAAACCAATTCTTTCTTCCGGCTGTATATGCCAGGTGGCATTCCGGATAAGAGTCCGGGCGCCGAATTCGAAAGTGACGTTGGTAAGGCCTGCGAGCATAATATGCGTGATGAGTAATGAGTGGTGAGTGATGAGTTGTTTGGTGCCAGCGGCTATTTAATGCTGTATTTTCATCATTCACTTTTTTAACAAACCACAAAAATAATTGATTACTTCATTAGGCTGTCCTTGTTTACCTTTGGCAAAATTTTTACCTGATGAAAAAATCTGCTTTTGCCCTGTTAAGTATCCTGATAGCCCTGGCCGTTGTTTTCGGATGGAAATATGTTTTCAAGAAAAAAACCCGTGATGATGTTCCTGAACCGGCAGCGATGACGGTAAGCAGGCACAGCGACGCCTTCAACCAGTCGGTAAATAAAATGCTCGACGCTTACTACCGGCTGACCGAAGCGTTTGTAAACTGGGATACCGCCGCCGTAAATAAAAGCGCTGATGAATTGAGAATACTTGTTGATAGCCTGAAGCTGGATGAAATGAAAAAAGACTCCGCTATCTATCCCACAGTTGAAAGTTATTGGAATACTGTAAAAACAGAAGTTGCCGGGCTTCGTGCCGATGAAGAAATTTATGAGAAAAGAGAATCACTGAATTTTCTTTCGCAGCAGCTGTTCGATTTGCTTCGCACAATTAAATACGATGCGGCCAACGTGTATTACCAGGAATGCCCCATGGCGCTGAACAATTATGAATCGTCAGCTTTTTGGCTGAGTACCAGCGGTGAGGATGATGACCGCCGCAATCCATATCTCGGTCTGCATGATCCCAAGTACGGCAAAGCAATGCTGATCTGCGGCGCTACACGGGATTCTCTACACTTTGCTGAATAACCAGACGGGAACTGATTAAATCGTAACCGGGAAAAATGCACAGCATAGCAGCTATAATTCTATTAACCCTTGCTCATCTTTCTTTATTTGCACAAAACAAAATAACACTGAATGGTTACGTGCGGGACAGTCTTTCAGGCGAACTGGTTATCGGCGCCAGCATAAGCATCAACGGGCAGGGAAGAGGCGTGGCGAGCAACAGCTATGGTTTTTATTCCATCACTCTCGAACCCGGTGCTTATAATATTATTGTCAGCCACATTTCGTACCAGGCTAAAAGCATCGAACTGCAACTGCAGGCTGATAAAGCTTTCAATTTTGAACTGGCACCGAAAACTGCAGCCATAGCTGAAATAGTGGTTTACACCAGCCGCCGGCGTGATGCTAATGTGAAAAATGCTGAAATGGGAAAGATTGATCTTTCTACAAGCCGTATAAAAAACATTCCTGCTTTTTTGGGTGAGATTGATATCCTGAAAGCCATTCAATTGCTGCCCGGAGTAAGAAATGCCGGCGAAGGCAATGCAGGTTTTTACGTTCGCGGGGGCGGGCCCGACCAGAATCTCATTATGTTGGATGATGCTGTAGTGTATAACACCGGTCATCTCTTCGGTTTTTTTTCCATCTTTAATTCTGATGCTATAAAAAACACATCGCTGATAAAAGGCGGTATGCCGGCACAGTACGGCGGCCGGCTTTCTTCTGTGCTCGATGTGGCGATGAAGGATGGAAATATGAACCATTTCCAGGCGGAGGGAGGCATCGGGCTGATTGCTTCCCGGTTTTCGCTGCAGGGGCCGGTAAAAAAAGATAAAGCTTCCTTTATTATTTCTGCCCGTCGCACTTATGTGGATGCGCTGGCAAAACCGTTTATAAAAAAAAGCAGCGACTTCTATGGCTCGGGTTATTTCTTTTATGATCTGAACGCCAAAGTGAATTACAGGTTTTCTGAAAAAGACAGGCTTTACCTCAGCGGCTATTTCGGCCGCGATGTGTTTGATTTCAACAATGCCAAACGATCTTTCCGCTCCAATATTCCCTGGGGCAACAGTACCGCTACGCTGCGCTGGAATCATGTGTTCAGCAAAAAGCTTTTTGCCAACACTACCGGCGTTTACAATAATTATAAATTCAGGTTTGATGCAGCGCAGCACAATTTCCAGTTACGTCTTGCCTCCGGCATCCGCGATGCCAACCTGAAAATGGATTTTGATTATTACCCCGTGCCGCAACACAAACTGAAGTTTGGAGGGTTGTACACGTATCACAAGTTTATACCCAACATTCTTTCGGGCCGGCAGGATTCCGTCATCTTTCAGCCCAATAATGAAAGCGTAAAGTATGCAAGTGAATTTGCTCTTTATCTGCAGGATGACTGGGAGATGAGTGATAAACTAAAAATTAACTACGGTATCCGCTGGAGCGGTTTTACGCAAATCGGGCCTTACAAAAAATATGTTCGTGATGACGACGGCAATAAAATTGACAGCACCGTGTACAAAAATTTTGAGCCGGTAAAAAACTATGGTGGCTTTGAACCCCGCATCACTATCCGCTATGCCATCAATAATGAAACGTCGGTAAAGGCAGCAGTGAACCGCAACCTGCAGTACATTCACCTGGTGAGCAATGCCGGCAGCACACTGCCCACCGATCTGTGGGTGCCCAGCACTTACCGTACTAAACCGCAGCTGAGCTGGCAATATGCAGCGGGATTCTTTAAAAATTTTGACAACAACAAGTATGAAACATCGCTTGAGGTTTATTATAAAAAAATGAAGAACCAGATTGAGTATAAAGAGGGCTATACCCCATCATTGGAAGACCCGGAGGTGGAATTCGCTTTTGGCGATGGCTGGAGCTATGGCGCTGAAATTTTTATCAATAAAACAAGAGGAAAGCTGAATGGCTGGATTGGTTACACGCTGTCATGGACATGGAGAAAATTTTCTGAGCTGAACAGCGGTGAAAGATTCCCTGCCCGTTACGATCGCCGGCACGACATGAGCGTAGTGGCAAATTATGAGCCTGGCGGCAAATGGAAGTTTGGTGCCGTGTTTGTTTATGGTACCGGCAATGCCACAACACTGCCCGAGCGGTTTTACATTATCGAAGGGGTGCTTACGCAGGAGTACAGCCGTGTGAACCAGTACCGCCTTTCGGCTTATCATCGTCTTGACCTGGCAGCCACCTATACTCCCGCGCCAAAGAAAATGAAAAAAATAAAGAGCAGTTGGGTATTCAGCATATACAATGTGTACAGCCGGCTCAATCCCTACTTTATTTACTTCGACCAGACCGGCAGTCCATACGACGGCACATTGAAAGTAGAGGCAAGACAGGTATCCCTTTTCCCGGTACTGCCGGCGGTTACGTGGAATTTTAAGTTTTGAAATAAAGAACTCTTTAATGCCGGGGGTCTGAAAAAAAACCGATTGGCTATTTTATAATGACAGCAAAATTTTCCATAAAACTTCAGGAATCTCAATCCGACACCTGGTATTTCTGTTGATCACTGGATTGATTCAGTCTTTTGAGATGTTTTCCGGTTGAAGGTCTATCTGCAGGCTAATAATCTTAAATTTGCTTTCAAAATCAAAAACCGCAAATCCAAAATCGTAATTGGAATGATTCTTCCTATTGTAGCGTATGGCCACCCGGTGCTGCGCAAACTATGCAGGGATGTAGATAAAGATTATCCCGGCCTGCAGCAACTGATTGAAGATATGTGGGAAACCATGTATGCCAGCAATGGAGTAGGGCTTGCGGCCCCGCAGGTAAATCGTGACATCCGGCTTTTTGTGATGGATTCGGAGCAGGTATTCCGGCAACTGAAAGAAGACAAAGAGCAGCACAACTACCCTGATGCACCGGGTATCCGCCAGGTTTTTATCAATGCACATATAAGGGAGCTCGATGGGTTTGAATGGTCGTACAACGAAGGCTGCCTGAGCATTCCCAAAATCCGGGAAGACATCAGGCGCCAGTCGGTGGTAACAGTGGAATACAGGGATGAAAATTTCCAGCAATGCATGCGCACTTTCCAGGGAATGACGGCAAGAATCATACTGCACGAATACGATCATATCGAGGGAAAACTTTTTATTGACCACATCAGCCCGCTGAAAAGAAAACTGCTGAAAGGGAAACTGAACGACATCAGCAAAGGAAAAGTAAAAGTGGATTACAAAATGCTGTTCCCGGCTTAATGGCTTTATGATACTGCCTTTCTATGAAAAGGATCATACTTTTTGTTTTTTTGTGTACCGCAAAATTTCTTTACGCTCAAAACGAAGACTCCCTCGATAATGTGCGCCTGGCGCAGATGATTCAGCTTTCCGAAGTGGTGGTAAGAAACAAACTGGATATAAACAGTTTTATAGAACGGGTCAAAAATGACAGCAGCTTTTACAAAGCCTTCCGCAACCTGCGGGTGCTCAGCTACACTTCGCTGAACGACATCCGCATGCTGGATAAAAAAGGAAAAGTAAAAGCCTCGATGCAGAGCAGAACCCGGCAACAGGCATCAGCCGGATGCCGCAGCATGGAAGTGCTGGAAGAAAAAAGCAGCGGTGATTTTTATGAAAAAGACAGCAGTTATCAGTATTATACAGCCGAACTGTATGCTTCGCTTTTTTTTACCAAAGGAAAAATATGCGGCGAAACCAATATAGTGAAAGGGCATGAGCGAAACGTAAAATCAAAAAAGGGAATTGAAAAACATAAAGAACAGATGAAGATGCTCTTTTTCGACCCCGGTAAAAAAATTCCGGGCATCCCCCTCATGGGCGACAAAACAGCCATCTTCGACCGTGATAATGCCGGGAAATATTCTTATGCCATTGACTTTGTTGACTACAACGGGCAGAGCTGCTATCTTTTTACATTAAAGCCAAAGAGGGCAGCAGCGTGGTGATAGATAATATGTCCACCTGGTTCAGCAGCAAAACCATGGAAATAGTGGCCCGCAATTACGACTTAAGCTATAATGCCGCTGTGTACGATTTTGATGTGCACATGGAAGTTCAGATGACGCGGGTTGGCAATCTTATTGTTCCTTCCACACTTCGCTACACCGGCACATGGGATGTGGCCTTCAAAAAAAGAGAAAGGGGATTGTTTACTGCTACCCTGTTTGATTTTTCTCACTGACATGGTTTACCAGCTGCATGTGTAATTTGTTTTTGAAAAGGTATTGCGTAATATAAAAGCGTGACTCCCCGGCTATTCAACAATTAAACCATTTAGCCATCGAACCGTCATCCTAATCACTGCTTCTGGTTGAAACATACCCCCGCCACTTCTCAATCAGAAGCCGCATATCCTCGGGTAAATCGGTATCAAAAAACATTTCCTTTTTTGTATGCGGATGCAGAAAGCCCAGCGTTTTTGCATGCAGGGCATGCCGCGGGCAAATGGCAAAACAGTTTTCTACAAACTGGCGGTACTTGGTAAACACGGTTCCTTTTACAATTTTATCACCTCCATACAATTCATCATTAAAAAGCGGATAGCCCATATACTTCAAATGCACTCTTATCTGGTGAGTGCGGCCGGTTTCCAGCACACATTCCAGCAGCGTCACATAATTAAACCGCTCCATCACTTTATAATGTGTGATGGCTTCTTTGCCGTGCTCACCACCAGGATAGGCTTCAAAAAGTTTGCGGTGCCGGGGGTTGCGGCCAATATGTGCCGTGATGGTTCCCTCGTCATTTTTTACATCACCCCATGCCAGCGCCACATATTTACGTTTCACTGTATGATCGTAAAATTGTTTGGCAAGCTGGCTCATAGCCCGGGTGTTTTTTGCCATCAGCAGCAGGCCACTGGTATTTTTATCAATGCGGTGCACCAACCCATACCGCGGCAGCTTTTCTTCATTGAGCATGGGGTCTTTTTGCTGCATGTACCAGGCCGCACCGTTCAGCAGCGTACCGGAATAATTGCCGCTGCCGGGATGCACCACCATGCCCGGCGGCTTATTAATCACCATCACATCGTCGTCTTCATATACAATATTGAGTGGAATTTTTTCCGGCATTACTTCGGCTTCTTCGGGGCTCATGTCGCTGTACACGACAATCTCATCCAGCGCCTTTACTTTATAATTCTGCTTCACGGTGTTTTTATTCACCATCACAAACCCCGCATTGATGGCCTGTTGGATTTTGTTTCTTGTAGCGCCTTCAATCCGGCTCATCAGAAATTTATCAATGCGTAGCGGTTCCTGGCCTTTGTCAATTTTTATCACAAAGCGTTCATACAGATCATCGCTACCGTTCTGTTGTTCGGGTTTATCCTGGTTTTTATTCATGATTTTATTTTGGTTCACCCCGGTAAAATCAGGGCAAAACAAACTCCTGGGTTTGTATTGAAAAATTAATATGCACAGGCTTTAAAATCCTGATTAATCTGTTATTGCGATGTCCGACTCCGCCAGGATGAATCTATCAGGCTGGTGTGCCGGCACGGACGGGCTCCGATCTACATTTGTCCCCCCCCCCTGTTTTGCCCGGTTGAAGTTGCAAAACTAAATTTGCAATTCAAAATGACGAAACAACAGGTCATATTCCGCGATTTGGGCAGAATGGAATATAAAGCTGCGTGGGACTACCAGGAGCGATTGCTGCAGGAGAACGCTGAAAAGAAGTCTGAAGCCAGAAGTCTGAAGTCAGAAGTTTTTAATAAAGAGTCATTGGTCGGTAATCCGGAGCCGGTAATTACTGATGCTCAACTCTCGACTCTCGACTCACGACTCACAACTACACACTATCTACTTTTCGTCGAACATCCTCCTGTTTACACCCTTGGAAAAAGCGGCAATATTGGAAATGTGCTGTTGGGTGAAAGGGAGATGGAAGAAAGCGGCATTCAGTTTTTCCGCACCAACCGCGGCGGCGATATTACTTTTCATGGCGATCAGCAGATTGTAGGCTACCCTATACTTGACCTGGAAAAGTTTTATACCGACATTGGAAAATATCTGCGCAACCTGGAAGAAGTGATCATTCTGACACTTGCCGGTTACGGCCTGAAAGGCGCCCGGTCGGCCGGCGAAACCGGCGTGTGGCTCGACCCCGATGTGGCGGGACGTGAAAGAAAAATTTGCGCTATGGGTGTACGCACCAGCCGCTGGATAACCATGCACGGCTTTGCATTCAATGTAAACACCGACCTTTCTTACTTCAACAATATCATTCCCTGTGGCATACAGAACAAGCAGGTGACATCACTGGAAAAAGAACTCGGAAGAAAAGTTGATTTCGATGAAGCCAAGGAAAGGGTGAAACGAAGTTTTGAACGAGTATTTGATGTGGAATTGGTTCAGCCTTAGTACTGAGTACTCAATACTTAGAAATCCTTCGGAATAAAAAACCGGTTCTTCTCTACCAGCCTGCCGTCTTCGTACAGTTCCGATTTGAACCAGCCGCTGTGATAAAAGTTGGATTTGTCGAGCATAAGCGAAGCTTCTTTGATATCATTTATCTCAAAAAGAAAACTGTCGTCATCTTCATAAAACCGTATAATGTATTTTTTCTTGTTAAAATCATTCAGTATGATTTTCACTACCCCATCCCTGTTGGTTACGATGCGATATTGCGGCAGCACTACTTCGGGTGTGTTTTTTACCTTGATGATGGCTTCTATTTTCCTGTTGATCGAATCGGGCAGCAGATCGAGCCGGCTGTTTTTGTATTTTTTTAAAATAAATATTTCATCGGCTGTCAGTACGCTGTCGGGCAGGTTTTGTTTTATGATTTTTTCTACCACTTTCATATAGCTGCTGTCTGTTATAGCCTTCTTTGAAGTGTCGGCAAGCAGGGCGGTCCGGATGCTGTCGTTCAGCGGCCGTTTTGACCTGGTAAAAATAAAATTGCTGCCATCTGCAAGGATGTATAACCTGTAAAACATCCGGTCGTTTGGCGCTTTGGCATCCAAGTATCCATTCTGCGGGTTATTGGGATCAGGAACTGTCGCCAGGGTTTTAAAATTGGAAAGACTGTCAGCAGAACGCTGGATACTGATTTGTTTCAGCATTTTAAATTTATTATTCCAGCTGACGACCACGCGGTTGTTTCCTTTATATACTACGGAGAAATCAGGCAGGGAATCCTGTTTTTGCGCCAGCACAGGCAAACCAATGAGCAGAGCCAGGATGATTTTTAGCATGGATATTAAACGAATTATCATCTGAATTCATTTCCTCAACAAGGCAAAGATAACATGCAGCGTGCAAAAGCTAAAAGATTAACTTTCCTTTTGGCAATGAAGCATTGCCCTGAAGCCCACCGCTGTGAATAATGAGTAAACGGCTGCCCGGCGGAAAAAAATTTTTGACAGCAAGGTCGTTTACAGCAAACATCAGTTTGCCCGTATAAACAAAATCGGTAGGGATGAAAGTTTGCCTGTAAAACTCGTTCATAAAATCAATGAGGGTAACATTGCATTTTGCATATCCGCCAAAATGATAACCGGGAATTTGAACCGGTTTTTTATTTAAAAGAGACTGAGCATATCCTGTCTCTAAAGAGGATGAATCACTTTTTTTGCCAGGTGAAATCGTATCCCTCGTTTCTGCATCCGATGATTCGTTTTCATTTGGGAATTTCAATACAGGGATCCCGATAATTTGTTGATGATTAATTGCTGCATTAACCAATCCCTTCATCATAGCACCGGTGCCTACTGCACACATAATATGTGAATAAGCTGCTTGATTTACCAGTTGCAAAATTTCCGCAGCCCCCTTTTCACCAGCGGGGCCGGCACCTCCTTCAGGAATGAAATAATAACCCGGAAATTCTTTTCCTATTGTTTCCCTGCATTCCGCTTTGTCTTTTTGTTTATAGTCCGCACGGGAAATAAATTTTAATTGCATGCCATAGCTCTCCGCTTGCTGCAGCGTGAAGGAAAGCTGCGCCGGCTTTTCACCCCTGATGATGCCGGCGCATTTTATTTTTTGCAAAAAACAGGCGCAGGCCGTGGCCACAATATGGTTGGACCAGGCGCCGCCGAAAGTGAGAAGGCCCTTATAATTTCCTGCAAAAAAATTTTCAAGGTGAAATTTAAGCTTAAACCATTTGTTGCCGGAAATAACAGGATGAATTTTATCGAGCCTCAACAAATCGGCCGTTATCCGGCATTTTTCAAAAGCGGGCAGTGTAAATTCATCCACAGTGATTTTAGAAACTTCCGGCAGCATCAATAAATAGAAAGCTGTTAAGCAGCGAATTTATTTATTTTCGCAACGCTTAAAAATTATAGGATGAAACCAGCACTTGTGATTCTGGCGGCAGGCATGGCATCACGTTATGGGAGTATGAAACAGGTGGAAGGCTTCGGGCCATCCGGAGAAACCATCATGGACTATTCGATTTACGACGCCATCCGCACAGGCTTTGGCAAGGTGGTGTTTATCATCCGCAGGGAGTTTGAAAAAAATTTCAGGGAAGCCATAGGCAGTAAAATTGAACAGCGGATAAAAACGGAATACGCTTTCCAGGAACTCAGCGACTATGTGGAAGGCTTTACAGTACCTGCCGGCAGAACCAAACCCTGGGGCACCGCTCATGCAGTGCTTTGCGCTGAAAAAAATGTTCAGGGGCCGTTTGCCGTAATCAATGCCGATGATTTTTACGGCAGGGATGGTTTTGAAAAAGCGCATGCTTTTTTGCAGAATAGCTGCGGCGAAAACGTGTACTCCATTATCGGTTACGAACTTTTGAAAACACTTTCCGACCACGGTACTGTAAACCGCGGCGTGTGCCAGGTGGATGGCGCCGGAAACCTGCAGTCAGTTGTAGAAAGACTGAATGTATCGAGAAAAGGGAATATGATTGTCTGTGATGATGGGCATCAGCCACGTGAACTCCCACTGGATACACATGTATCCATGAACTTCTGGTGTTTTCATCCATCCATTTTTGAATTCAGTAAAAAGATTTTCCGGGAATTTCTGTCTGAAAATATTACCAATCCCAAGGCCGAGTTTTTTATCCCGATTGTCGCTGACCGGTTTATCAAAGACGGCGCAGGTATTATAAAAGTCATTCACACATCTGCACAGTGGTTTGGTGTCACCTACAAAGAAGATGCACCGGCCGTGCGGGCCAGTTTGAAGAAGCTGGTTGTAAGTGGTGTGTATCCTGAAAAAATCTGGGAATAAAAAAGCTGCACCGGGCAGCTTTTATAAAAAATTTTTGAGGTGTTTACCGGTTCACCTTTACCATGAACACAAAGTTTTCAATTTTTTTCACCTGCTGTTCCCTTTCCGCATTTTTGATGCTTGATGTTGCCGGTAACTTTATCCGGTTATAAGATGTGTCTTTTTTCTTCAGTTCTTCAATGGCGGTATAGATGTATTTTGAGTGAATGGCAAATGCAAAGCCTTCCGCATTGGTCTGGCGTCCGTTCAGCACACCAATTACTTCACCATATTTGTTCAGGATGGGGCTGCCGCTGTTGCCGCTGTTGGCAGCCACTTCAATCTGGCAGCTGAGCGTATCGCCCTGGAAACCGGTCTTTGCACTGAGATAACCCTGTCCATATACGATTTCGTTGCGTGGATATCCCAGTGTAAAAATAGGGGCAGCAAGATCTGCAGAGGATTTATTGATGGCATACGGAATGGATGAAAGCGGTTTGAATGAGTCATCCGTAATTTTCAGGATAGCAATATCCCGGGTTTTATCTTCAAAAACCACTTTTGCCTTAAATTCTTCGCCTTTATGGTTTTCCACAGCAATGAATTTTGCACCCTCTACCACATGGTGGTTGGTAACCAAATAGCCTTTCACATCAATAATAAAACCCGAACCCCCGGTTTTGTAGTTCACTTCCGGCTCTGTCACCTTGCTTTTTACATTGTCAATCTCCTTGCTCAGCTGGTAGGTTTTATTCTGCTGTTCCCTGATTTTCCGGTCGAGCAATTCAATTTTAGCGGTTGGTGGTTTGGGAGAAACATACCACACCAGGGCGCTGATGGTAAGTGTAGTGATGCCCGCAATAGAGGCAGCAATCGCAGCCACCCGCTTGTAGCGGTTCCACAGGTAAACTACTTTTGCCTTTCCTTTTAATCTTTCAGAGTTGATTAAACCTTTTTCTGAAAGAACCGTGTGCACGTCATTTAAGCTGGTTTTGTATTTGCGCAATTCACCCATTTCTGTCATTTTATGAATAAACAGGGTGTGCTCAACCACCAGCTGGTCAATTTCTGGATTGCTTTTGCGGAGCTGCTCAAAATACACCCGCTCATCCGGCCGCATTTCGCCGCGGATGTAGCGCTCAACGGTTTCCAGTATCTGAATGTCTTCCATCACTTACCATTTTTATAATGGGCAAAAAAGATTTTTTTCAGTCGCATCAGGCATTTGTACTTCTGGTTCTTGGCATTGTCGGCATTGGTGTAACCAAACTGGCTGGCTATGTCCTGCATGTTTCGTTTTTGTATATAAAAAGCCTCAATCAGGCTTTTACAGGGTTCGCCGAGGCTGCCAATAGCTTTTTCCAGCATCACAAACTCCTGGTCTTTTTTCTCATGTTCTTCCAGGTCTTCTTCCACCGGCACTACCTCTGCCACGCTATCTGCTTCGATGCTAAAACGGTTAAGTTGTTGCAAACGTTTAAGCCAGATTCGGCGGCACACAGAATAAACATAAGTTTTCAGCTGGCAATTAAGCTCAAAACTGCCTGACCGGGCTTTTTCAAAAAGAACTATCATCCCTTCCTGGAATACATCCTTGGCTTCCTGCACCGTACCGTTGTTATTAACCACCAGGCTTTGCACCATGTTGTAGTTGTCCCGGTAGATAGTTTCCACAGCCTTCTTGTCGTTCAGCGCCAGCCCTTTGAGCAAATCTTGGTCTTTAATATCAGGGTTCACTCTACAGGTTTTAATACGGGTTATTTAAAATTGTAACCCAAAGAAAGATAAAAAAATCAATTGGCGGCGGGTTACCTTTTTTTAAAACCGGAATAAACTCAAAATTTAATTGTTTAAACAAAATCAAAAAACAGACAAAACATGAAAAAGCTTTTTTATGTACTGGCTATCGCAGCCCTGGCCGCATGCAACAGTGGTGGAAATGGTGAAGAAGTAAAACCTGCAGACACTACAGCAACTACTCCTGCAGCTACAGATGCTCAACCCGCTACTACTGCACCCGCTATGGATACTACTGCTAAAGCAGATACTTCAGCTGCAGCCAAGTAAGGATTTTTTTAATTTGGCAAGCAATCGTTTGGGGCCATCCTGTTAATACGGGATGGCTATTTTTTTACAAACACTTGTATCGGTTTGTATATTTTTTGGGTAAAAGATTTGAGTCTTGCAAATGAATACTTATTTTTGAAGCGCAATGACAAAAACAAAAGCATACCGCTGGTTTTATTTTTATTATTTCTTCTTTAGCCGGAAGCCGGGGTTGCTTTTGTTGAAAGTCTAAGTAAGCATAAACTAAAATCAACATAAGATTCCCCCGGCAAAGTCGGGGGATTTTTTTTTGACCCAGTCACTTACTGGAGTTTAGGGTAAAAAAATGAACCAAAATGAAAATCTTTCCGGAACAAGAGGCAAACGTAAAAAGCGAGGTTAATGCCGATGCCATTTCCCTGCTTAGGGGGCGAAGGGGCTATGCCATTCAGGGCTACGAAGGCAGTTTTCACCAAATGGCGGCGCAACATTTTTTTGGTAAAGATGTCGGGGTAATTCCCTGTGCCACTTTTCGTGAAGTAGTAAAGATTGCTTCCGGTAAAAAGGAAAGCGATGGCGGGGTGATGGCGATTGAAAATTCCATTGCCGGGAGTATTCTTCCTAATTATAATCTTCTTCAAAAATCAAATCTTAAAATCATAGGCGAAGTTTATTTGCAAATCAAACAACACCTGGTGGTGAACCCCGGCGTAAAGTTGGAAGACATCCGGGAAGTGCATTCACACACCATGGCGCTGCAGCAGTGCTATGATTTCCTGGATAAACATAAATGGAAGCTGGTAGAAACAGAAGATACGGCGCTAAGCGCAAAACATGTTCACCAGCACAAGAGCAAACATATTGCTGCCATTGCCAGCCGGCTGGCGGCTGAGTTGTTTCAGCTTGAAATCATTGCCCCCAACATCCACACTATGAAAAATAATTATACCAGATTTCTTGTATTGCAGCGGCACGATGCAGCTCAGCCGGTAGATGGCGCCAACAAGGCTTCGGTGAATTTTCATACCGACCATTCGAGAGGAAGCCTGGCCCGGGTGCTTACCAGAATTGCTGATGGCGGCATCAACCTGAGCAAGCTGCAAAGTTTTCCTATTCCGGGCACTGATTTCAAATACAGCTTTCATGCCGATATGGAATTTGAAACCCTCGGGCAGTTTGAAAACGTGATTGAGCAGATAAGACCGATAACGCAAGAGGTGAAAATTTATGGAGTGTATAAGCGGGGAGAGTGGAAGTAGGAGTATTAATTATTGATTATTTATTTTATGATTTCGACTTCAAAAAGATTGGAAGGTATCGGCGAATACTATTTTTCTCAGAAACTGAGAGAGATTGATGAATTGAATAAACAGGGGGTGAATGTCATCAACCTGGGCATTGGCAGTCCCGATCTGCCGCCGCACCCGGATGTGATAAAGACGCTGAATGAAGTAAGTGTGAAGCCCAATGTGCATGCTTACCAGTCCTACAAAGGATTGCCGGCGCTGCGCAGGGCCATGAGTGAGTGGTATAAGCAATGGTACGGTGTGGATTTGAATCCGGATACGGAAATTCTGCCGCTGATAGGAAGCAAGGAAGGCATCATGCATATCTGCATGACCTATTTGAATAAGGGTGATGAAGTGCTTGTACCCAATCCCGGTTACCCGACATACAGAAGTGCTGTCTTGCTGGCTGGAGGGAAAGTTGTTGAATATAAACTCCGGGAAAGAAATAATTACGAGCCTGACTTTGAAAAGCTATCAAAGAAAAACCTGCGGAAGATAAAGCTCATGTTTGTGAATTACCCTCAAATGCCGACAGGTCAGCTTCCTTCAAAGGAGCTGTTTGAGAAAATGGTTGACTTTGGAAGAAAATATAATCTTCTCATCATTCATGATAACCCGTACAGTTTTATTCTCAATGATAACCCGATGAGCATACTGAGTGTACCGGGAGCAAAAGACTGCGTGATTGAATTGAACTCACTCAGTAAATCTCACAACATGGCCGGCTGGCGGGTGGGCATGCTGTGTGGCGCAAAAGAAAGAATTGATGAAGTGCTGCGCTTCAAAAGCAATATGGACAGTGGCATGTTTCTGCCGGTGCAACTGGCTGCAGCCAAAGCCCTGGGCCTGCCGAAAAGCTGGTATGATGAAATAAATAAAGTGTATCGTGCAAGAAGAGTCAAAGCTTTTGAGTTGCTGGATTTGCTGAAATGCAAATATTCTACACAACAGGCTGGGATGTTTGTGTGGGCGGCCTCACCCTCCCGGCCTCCCTCTCCAAAGAAGAGGAAGGGGGTAGAGCATCCTCTCGGTCGTGGCGGTGTTTTGAGTGATGAAATTTTAAATGAGTGCGGCGTTTTCATCACACCGGGTGGAATATTCGGCAGTGCGGGTAATAACTATATCCGTGTAAGCCTGTGCAGCCCGGAAGAGAAATTTGAAGAAGCAACTAAGAGGATAAAAGAGAAAACGAGGTAAAAAGAGATTCTTCTCCTTATCTCTTTTCCCTCCTTTAAACTCTTAGCACAATAATCTATAATCAGTAATTAATAATTCATGTCGGAACGAAAAAGAATAGCAATCGTAGGTATCGGCCTCATCGGGGGCTCACTGGCTTTGCAGCTGAATGAAAAGGGCCTTGCCAGCAAGCTGATTGGCGTGGAGGCAAATGAAGAACACCGGAAAAAAGCACTGGAACGGGAACTGGTGGATGAAATCATGAACCTTGATGAAGCCATTCAGCAATCCGATGTGATTGTGCTGGCCATCCCGGTGGATACCATCGTGAAGTTGCTGCCGGGCATTCTTGATACAGTGGACAAACAGATAATAATTGAACTGGGTTCTACTAAGGAGGAACTGGTAAAAATAGCTAACCATCACCCCAAAAGAGGAAGGCTGGTGGCTACTCACCCCATGTGGGGCACGGAGTATAGCGGCCCGGAAGCGGCGGTACATGGCGCCTTTGAAAACAAGGCCGTCATCATTTGCAATCCACAGCAAAGCGATGCCGATGCGCTGGAGTGGACAAAAAACATGTACAAAAAAATAGGCATGCACCTGCTGGAGATGGACGCCGTGGCCCACGACCTGCATGCGGCGTATGTGAGTCATATTTCTCACATCACATCATTTGCATTGGCAAATACGGTGCTGGAGAAAGAAAAAGAAGAAGAAGCGATTTTCGAACTGGCCTCTGCCGGTTTTGAAAGCACCGTGCGGCTGGCTAAAAGCAATTCCGGCATGTGGGTGCCCATCTTTATGCAAAACCGGGATAATGTGCTGGATGTGCTGAATGAACATATTTCGCAGTTGAGAAAATTTAAAAGCTGTCTGGAGAAGGAGAACTGGGAGTATCTGAAAGAATTGATTGAGGGAGCGAATAAGATCAGGAAAATTATTAAATAAGAAACCCCTGTCTCCTAAAGGGGAATTTAGGTTGAAAAGACTTTATTTATTTGAAATAGTAAGAAAGCTGATGCGGAAGAATTGAAGTTGATTAAAGAGATGCAGTGCCGCCTCCACTCCGTAAGAAGCGGAGGCCGGGTGGTGAGCCGAAAAAGCTGACCAGCGAACAGAACGCTGAAGTGTGCGACGCAACGGAAGCTTAATAGAAGTACAAAAGATGGGCTCATAAATATTAATACATAAATAAAACCGCTTCCTTACACCCCTTTAGGGGACGGGGGCATAAATTTGTAAAAATGCAAACAATCGAACAAACCATGAAAGAAACAATGCAGGCGGCATGGAGCAGGCGACCGCTCATCATCAGCGGGCCCTGCAGTGCAGAAACCGAGGAGCAGGTGCTGCAGACGGCGCAGCGGCTGGCTGCCACCGGCAAAGTGGATATACTGCGTGCCGGCATCTGGAAGCCACGGACAAAACCCGGCATGTTTGAAGGCATCGGCGTGAAGGGATTGCCCTGGCTGCTGCAGGCAAAAAAACTGACCGGGTTGCCCACCACGGTGGAAGCGGCTACCGGCAAGCAGGTGCAGGATGCGCTTACTTTTGAAGTGGATGTGCTCTGGATTGGGGCCCGTACTACGGTGAATCCTTTCAGCGTGCAGGAAGTAGCCGATGCGCTGCGCGGCGTGGATGTGCCGGTGCTGATAAAAAATCCTATCAACCCCGACCTGGAGTTGTGGATGGGCGCCGTAGAACGTGTGGCCCGTGCAGGCATCAAACAAATCGGGCTTATCCACCGCGGGTTTTCTTCGTATGGCAACACCGAGTTTCGCAATGCACCCATGTGGCACCTCGCCATTGAAATGAAGCGCCGCAATCCCGGTTTGCTGCTCATCAATGATCCCTCGCATATTTGTGGCCGCCGCGATATTCTGATGGATGTGGCGCAGAAAGCGATTGATCTTGATTTTGACGGGCTGATGATCGAAAGCCATATTGATCCCGATAATGCATGGAGTGATTCGAAGCAGCAGGTAACACCCGAGAGGCTGGCTGAAATGATCAGCTCCATCAAATGGCGTCATGAAACGGCTGAAGAAAAGGAGTTTATTACTGCCCTGGAGAAATTGCGTGAGCAGATTAATCATCTCGATGATGAGCTGATACAACTACTGGGCCAGCGGATGAAAATTGCCGACAAGATTGGCGAGTATAAGAAAAATAATAACGTCACCATTTTACAGACGAGCCGGTGGAACCAGATACTGGAGCGGGCCTATGCAAAAGGTGACCAGCTGGGCCTGAGCCGTGAGTTCATCACCAAATATTTCGATGCAGTGCACATGGAAAGTATCAATCATCAGAATAAGATTATGAATAGTTAGCCCCCCGTCCCCCAAAAGGGGAGAATTAGGCTGTGGTTTTCTTTTGTGTATTCGATGGTGTCATTATTGTGAGGGTTGAGGATGATGAGCCCGGCATTGGTTCCCTGATTAGGCTTCCGTTGCGTCGCACTCTTGTACGTCCGGTAATTCTATTCGACAATCATGAAAATAAATCAGAAACTGCTTTCGACAACCGGGATTGGCGGGTTAATCATTTTGATGGGTTGGAGAGGATTTGACAGGCGCTGGTTTACAAACAACAGGAGCAGCACGACAATAACCTGCCGCTACATGATGTATGCCTGTGGTGATTGTTACCCGCAGTGGAATATTGATTCCATTTTTGCAGCAGAAAACGACATGAGGGAATTAATTAATAAAGATGTTTATGTGGAATACAAAGACAGGAATGTAGAAGAGTCATTACCAGATACTATAGCAAAATGCTTGATCTGCTATAATTTTTATTTCACCGGCAGGTTCAAAAAGACACTGAGTGGAAGAATAAAATTCATAGCTGATACCTTTCATAATAAAATGAACAGAATAGATTGTTGTAACTAAACTCCCCTTTAGGGGTTGGGGGTATGAAGAAACGAACATATAAATTTTCCACCAGTTCAGTTGACTACTACTTCGCCGCCGGTTTTTCTTTTCTGAAAAAAATAACGGAGCAGAAAAACAGCATCATCATCACTGATGAAAATGTGTACAATGCTCATGAAAAAAAATTCAAAGGCTGGAGTTGCATTGTGCTGAAATCCGGCGAAGCATACAAGGTGCAGGCCACCGTGGATGCAGTGATCGAGCAACTGATAGAAATGGAAGCCGGCCGCCAAACAACTTTGATTGGCGTGGGCGGCGGTGTGATTACCGATATCACCGGCTATGTGGCCTCGGTGTATATGCGGGGCATCCCGTTTGGGTTTGTGCCCACAAGCCTGCTGGCCATGGTGGATGCCTCCATCGGCGGCAAAAACGGCATTGATGTGGGGGTATTTAAAAATATGGTAGGCATCATCCGCCAGCCGGGGTTTATTTTGTATGACATGGATTTTCTCCGCACCCTGCCGCAGAATGAATGGGAGAATGGCTTTGCAGAAATCATCAAGCATGCGGCGATAAAAGATGCAGCCATGTTCCGGGAACTGGAAGCCGGTTCCTATAAAAAATACCAGTCGGGGAAAAAAGCCATCAGCGATTTGGTGCAGCGCAATGCCCTTATAAAAACAAAAGTGGTGCAACAGGATGAATTTGAAAAAGGCGACCGACGCTTGCTGAATTTTGGGCACACTCTCGGTCATGCTTTGGAAAACCAGTACGAGCTGTCGCACGGCCGGGCAATTTCCATCGGTATGGCTTATGCTTCAGTCATTTCACAAAAGCTGATAGGTTTCAGCGAGCCGGGCCGGGTAACCGGTCTTTTACTCAGGTACGATTTACCCACTTTTGCAGATTTTGATAAAAGAAAAGTATTTGCAGTATTGAAGATGGACAAGAAACGGGAGAGAAAAGAAATGAATTATGTGCTGCTGGAAAAGTTAGGGAAGGGAGTGGTAAAGTCAATACCCATGAAAGAATTGGAAAGAATGATTTATCAGTTATAAAATAGGAACGCGGATGACACGGATTGAGCGGGTAACCGCGGATATTATCCGTTAAAATCTGTCTTATCCGCATCATCAGCGTTCCTGTTCAAACAAAATGAAAGTAACTATTTATCCATCCGAAATAAAAGGCACCATACAGGCGCCGGCATCCAAAAGCTCCATGCAGCGGGCCTGTGCTGCGGCATTGCTATCCAAAGGGAAAAGTATTATCCGCAATCCCGGCCACAGCAATGATGATAAAGCAGCTATCGGAATCATAAAGGCCTTGGGTGCTGAAGTGAAAATGGAAAATGGAGAATGGAAAGTGGAAAGCAGGGGAGTGCAGCCTGTTACTTCCGGAATTGACTGCGGGGAATCCGGCTTAAGCTTCCGGATGTTCACCCCCATCGTTGCGTTGAGCGAAAAAGAAATTACTGTTAACGGCAGCGGCAGCCTGTTGTCAAGACCCATGGATTTTTTTGATAAAATTTTGCCAAAGCTGGGCGTGAAAATCAAAAGCAACAAGGGCAAAGTGCCGATGGTGGTGCAAGGTCCGCTTGTACCGGCCAATATTGAAGTGGATGGTTCGCTGAGTTCACAGTTTTTAACAGGGCTGCTGATGGCTTACAGTGCCACCTCACCCCAAACCCCTCTCCAGAGGAGAGGGGCTTTCGGATACTCCGGGAGTTCGACAGTTACAATAAGAGTCCGGAATCTTAAAAGCAAACCCTACATTGATTTAACGCTGGATGTGATGAAGAAATTTGGCATGCGGGTGCCTGAAAACAAAAACTATGAAGAATTCATCTTTCATGATGAAGACATTCACGACGCACGACGCACGACGCACGACTACTTCGTGGAAGGAGACTGGAGCGGCGGCGCCTTTCTGCTTGTTGCAGGGGCCATTGCCGGTTCCATTACCGTGCGTGGTCTTGATATATCTTCCACACAGGCCGACCGTGCAGTGGTGGATGCTATGATAAATGCCAATGCTTCGATTGCTATGGAAGCAAAAGGAATAAAAGTTCATCCGGGCGGGTTAAGAGGTTTTGAATTTGATGCAACCGATTGCCCTGATTTATTTCCTCCGCTGGTTGCACTGGCTGCATATTGTAAGGATGAAACAAAAATTAAAGGTGTAAGCCGTTTGATTCACAAAGAAAGCAACAGGGCTGCAACACTGCTGCAGGAGTTTGGAAAAATGGGAGTGAAGATTGATTTTAGTGATGATATGATGATTATATATGGCGGCAGTAAACCAAAGGGAGCAAAGCTACATTCACATCATGACCATCGCATTGCCATGGCCTGTGCCGTAGCTGCCCTGAAAGCCGGGGGAGAAACGGTGATTGAAGAAGCGCAGGCGGTGAAGAAATCCTATCCTGATTTTTACACCGACTTAAAATCATTGGGTGCTTCTGTATCTTTACCCATTCAACAAATAAACTTGTAAGATTGAACTCCTTTGGCCGCATATTCCGCATTTCCATCTTCGGCGAATCGCATGGCGATTGCGTGGGTATTACCATTGATGGCTGCCCGGCTGGATTATCCTTGTCGCCGGAAGAGTTGGCTGCTGACCTGGAAAGACGAAAAGGAGGCAAGCACAAGGGAACCACACCCCGGCAGGAAGAAGATATTCCGATTTTCAAAAGCGGCATTTTCAACGGCAAAACAACCGGCTTCCCCATCACTATTTTATTTGAAAATAAAAATACCCGCAGCGCCGATTATGAAAAGCAAAGAAGCATTCCCCGACCGGGGCATGCCGACTGGGTGGCGCATCAGAAATTCGGCGGCTTTGAAGATTACCGCGGCGGCGGACACTTCAGTGCAAGACTTACTGCCGGAATAGTGGCAGCAGGTGCCATTGCGAAGAAACTGCTCTTGTACGCAGTAAAGACCTCACCCCAAACCCCTCTCCAAAGGAGAGGGGCTTTCGAATCCTCCGCAGGACGGGGATATGTTACCAACTCGCCTGAGCAATGGAAATTCAGCTCGGCTTTTGCAAAATATAGCAGGAAAAACCCAACCCCGGCAGAAGAAAAGCTTTGGCAGGAGTTGAGAAACAGAAAACTTGCCGGGTTCAAATTCCGAAGACAACATCCTATTGATGGATATATTCCGGATTTTACTTGTCTCGAAAAAAAATTAGTGGTTGAAGTAGATGGAGGATATCATAATAAAGAAGAACAAATGAAGGTGGATGAATTCAGAACACAGCTTCTGAATAAAAACGGCTATCGCATTATTCGGTTTACCAATGAGGAAGTTTTGAATAAAACAGATTGGGTGCTCCAGGAAATAAAGAAGGCTCTGTTGTCAGATGCCGGCTCCTCCCTCTCCTTGGGAGAGGGAGGCCGGGAGGGTGAGGTCATAAATCAAATCACAATTCAAGCTGAAGTAATCGAAATTGCCGGCGAAAAAGATTTGGAAAAAGGATTGCAAAAGGCAATTGATGCTAAAGATTCCGTCGGCGGCATCGTGGAATGCCGTGTAAATGGATTGCCCGTTGGTTTGGGCGAGCCCTGGTTTGATTCCGTGGAATCTGTTTTATCACATATTGTTTTTGCAATTCCTGCCGTAAGAGGCGTTGAGTTCGGCACCGGTTTTACCGCAGCCCGTATGTTTGGCAGCCAGCACAACGATGCCATCATGGAAATGGGAGGCCGTACAAAAACCAATCACGCCGGGGGTGTTGTTGGCGGCATTACAAATGGAAACGAACTTGTATTCCGCCTTGCCATAAAACCTGCTTCATCCACACCCAAAGAACAGGAAAGCCTGAACTGGGATACCCAGCAGGTAGAAAAATTTTCTATTAAAGGGCGACATGACCTCTGTGTTGCTCTCCGTGCCCCGGTGATAGTGGAAGCAGTGACAGCGCTTGTATTGTGTGATTTTATGATGCTGGAACAGAAAATTCCACGTGTTTTGGCATTATAAAAAATTTGTCGTTCTTATGTCAACATGAAAACCGAAAATCGCTTTTATAAGATATTTTTTCGTGGTCTCAATATGTTGAAAAAATAAAGTTCTCTATCCGCAGAAAATAAAACCGAATCCGTATTTTGTAGAAATCCTGTTCCATCACCCTTCTCCGAAATCAGATTGAAAATATATGAGCCGTAAGCCTCTGAATGTTCCGGGAATTTCCACGCTTTTAGTGTTTTTATTGACTGGTTTGTCAATCAGCAACCTGTTGTTTTCTTCCTGCAGAGATAAAAAACCACTTGTGACGAAAGAAATAGTGGAGGTGCCGGAAAAAATGGATGAGAAAGTGAAGGGGCTAATTAAAAAATCACTCAATTATGCTGCGGCTGAAAACGGCCGCCTCAATGATTCAATCCTGCTTTACCAGTGGCCGGCATTAGCCATTGTTTATAAAGAAAAAAGTTTTGTTCCGCTCTGGAGTTCCATGCAGCATTGGCTGCCGCAGGCCGATTCACTTTTTGACTTCCTGGACGAATTGAAATATTACGGACTCTATCCGCAGGATTATCACGCCCCGATTCTTAAAAAAATCAAATCACGCCTCGATGCTGACAGCCTGCTGTTGGGCGACAGGAAAGATGCCGTACGCTGGGCTCATGCCGATATGCTGCTCAGCGATGCGCTGGTAAATATTATGCATGATGTAAAATTCGGGCGCCTGCCGGAAGACAGCATTACACTGCGCAAAGATTCTGCATTAACTGAGTTGTTTGTTACCGGAAAATTCAATGCCATCACATCCGGCCTGTCGTTGCACTATCTCATTTCTTCACTTGAGCCGAAACACAAGGAGTATCATGAACTGAAAGCAGGCCTGAAAAATTTTCTCGACAGTGCCGATTTCAGTGAAACTACACGGGTTGCATTTCCTGCTGTTGATTCGGCTGCATTTAAAACCACACTTATCCGAAGGCTTTTCGAATTGGGCTTTGTTGATTCTGCAGGCGCCGCTCCTGATTCATCCCGGTTAGCGTCCATTCTTAAAAAATTTCAGAAAAGCAACGGGCTTACCGTGGACGGCAAGATAGGATGGCAGACCGTCCGGTCATTAAACCTGTCAGACCTGGAAAAATTCAAACACATCGCCATCACTCTTGATCGCTATAAAATGCTGCCGGAGAATATGCCGGAGAAATTTGTTTGGGTAAATATTCCTTCTTATACCCTCAAACTTATCAAAAATGACACTGTTGTAATCAGCAGCAGAATAGTGGTGGGCAAACCCCAAACCCGTACACCGGTACTTACCAGCGCTATATCGGAATTGATTACTTACCCGCAATGGAACATTCCGCAAAGTATCATAGTAAAGGAAATTTTACCCGCACTGAAAAAAGATCCCGGCTACCTGGCCAGGAAGGGATTTGGTTTATTTGATAACAAAGGCGAGGTGGTGGATCCATACTCTGTTGACTGGAGCAAATATAAAAGGGGAATTCCGTACCGCATCATACAGGGCAGCGGCGATGATAATGCATTGGGTGTTTTGAAATTTAATTTTCCAAACAAATATGCCGTTTACCTGCACGATACCAACCAGCGTTTTTACTTCGGACTCGATACACGTGCCCTCAGCCATGGTTGTGTCCGGGTGCAGGAGTGGGAAAAACTGGCTCTGTTTATTATAAACAATGAAATTGAAACCGCGAACGGCAACTTAAAAACCAAATCAAAACCTGTTCCGGTTGACTCGCTGAGGCACTGGTTGCAAGTGAAAGAAAAGCACAGCATACCGGTTCGTAACCGTGTTCCACTTTTTATCCGCTATTTTACCTGTGAAGCCAAAAAGGGCCGTATCATATTTTTTGAAGATATTTATGATGAGGATAAGCAACTGACAGAGCAATTATTTGCAGGCAAAAAACCAGAGGAATGAAGTTTTTTCTTTCTCTTTCCATAATCCTGGTGCCGGCGCTCGTCCCGCTGCAGGCGCAGGATACATTGAATCCGGCAACTCCAAAAACAAAAGTGCTTTATGGTACTGCCAGCTATTATGCCAATAAATTCAGTGGCAGGAAGACTGCAAGTGGTGAAATTTTTTCGCAGCAAAAACTGACAGCTGCATGCAATGTGTTGCCTCTTGGCACATGGATAAGGGTAACCAACCTGCGCAATGGACGTACCGTAATAGTAAAAGTGAACGACCGCCTCCACACAAAAATGAAACGTGTTGTTGATCTATCCCGATCGGCGGCACAAAAACTAGGTTATCTCAATTCGGGCCTCACCCGTGTAAAAGTAGAGGTGCTGGGAAAGAAAAAACCTGAAAATCCGGTGGAAATCAAATGAATATTTTATTTTAGGATATAGTACAGAGCCTTTATTTTTGTTTACAAACCAAACTACTCTTTATGAAGCGGCTACTTGTTTCCTTATTTGCGCTCTCAATTTTTTCATCTGCTGTCTTTAGCCAGGACGATGAATATATAAGGTCTTCTGAATTAGGAGTGAGTTTTAATCTGTATGATTTTAAAACGGCACAACTCATACGCAGCTCTTCATTAAGCGCTGTATTCAGGGATAAACAATTCGGAAAACTGAAAAATATGACCCCCGGCATCGGGGTGCACTATACCAAAGGGGTGAAAAAACATATAGATGCATCAGCCTCGCTTACGGCCTCTTTCCTCAACCATCCTTTTCCCAACAGGCCGGATGTGGGAGTGGAAAGATTTTTACTGCAACTGGAAGCAAATGCTCATTTTAAAATGATGTCTGATAAATACTGGGTACAACCTTTTCTCAACGCCGGCTTTGGAGCCCAGCGGTATTATGTGTATTATGGAGCCTATATTCCACTTGGCGTGGGTTTAAATATTAACTTTTTCCAGGAAGGACGTCTGTTTCTCAACTCCACTTACCGGGTGCCCATTACTACCGGTACTGCCAATTACCACTTCATGCATGCTATTGGTATTGCAGGCCGCATTGGAAAAAAGAAAGAGCCAAAAGTAATTGCCCCGCCGCCGCCACCGCCGCCACCTGCTCCAAAGGATAGCGATAATGATGGCATCACTGACGATAACGATAAATGTCCTGCTACTCCCGGTGTAGCTAAATACGAAGGCTGCCCGGTGCCTGATACAGATAAAGATGGCATTAACGATGATAATGATAAATGCCCCACAGTGGCCGGCCTTGCCAAGTACCAGGGTTGTCCTGTTCCTGATACGGATAAGGATGGCATCAATGATGAAGAAGATAAATGCCCCAACGAGCCTGGCGTGGCCCGCTATGGCGGATGCCCCGTGCCCGACAGGGATAAAGATGGTATAAATGATGAAGAAGACAAATGCCCCGATGTGCCAGGTGTGGCCGAGCAGCAGGGTTGCCCAGCCATCAGCGAAGAAGTAACCAAGACCGTAAACTACGCTGCTCAGAATGTTTATTTCAATACTGCCAGTACAAAACTTTTACCCAAATCTTTTGGCCCCTTGAATGAGGTAGTAAAGATTCTGAAAGAAAACACGGCCCTGAAACTGAAAATTGACGGCCATACAGATAACGTAGGTGCCGATGACTACAATATGAAGTTAAGCGATGGTCGTGCCGCATCGGTTAAAGCATATCTTGTCAGCAAAGGCATCAGCGCCGACAGGCTGGAAAGTGAAGGCTTTGGCGAAACGATGCCTGTTGCCGATAATAAAACACCTGCCGGCCGCTCCAAAAACCGCCGCGTAGAAATGAAAGTGTTCTACTAAAACCAACTGCTCAAATCAAAGAAAAGCGTTCCGCAGGCCGGGACGCTTTTTAATTTATTCTCTATTTATATCTATGCTGTCAAATGTTTATCGAAAAGGATTCTTGGCCATGCCCTTATTCTGTTAATCAAAAAAATTAATTGCCGGAATTGCAAATAAAAAAGAGCCCCGGCGGAGCTCTTCCATAAACAGCTTAGTTTTTTTGGTGCGACTAAATCTTAAAGCCCAGCGTAAGCATTACATTACCCCCGTTGTCTTTCAGGTAAGCAAATGTGTTGGCTCTTGGTGCATTGACACGATAAGGAAAGCTGACATCTTTATTCAGCCGGTGAACATAAGTAATATCCAGGAACATTCCCTTGTTTCGGTAGCCAAGCCCGCCGCTTACAAATAGTTTTCTTCCCTTTAGCTCACTGTCTTTGTACGGCCGGCCATAATATGCAAAACCAGCACGTGCCATTACGGTTTTAAATTTCAGCTCACCGCCCAACCGGAAATTAAAAGCTCCTTTGTACAGTGCATCAATGGCATCGTTGTATGGTTTATACTGCTCATCCGATGTATTTTCATCATAGGCTGAAAAATTCAACCATTTATAATTCACATATTCAATATCAGCCGTAATAAATCCACGTTGCCTTTCTATCTTTTCTTCTTCACGAAAAACATAGGCGCCGCTGATGATGATTTTGGTGGGCGACACCAGCGTGTATTTGTTTTCAATTATTCCGCCGCCGGAAAATACCGTTGAAGCCACGCTGTCGTACGCATTGTTGGGACCAAACAAATTATCCAGGTGAGCGGCAAAACCAGAACCAAAAGTTTCTTTCAGCGGCATCCAGGTGGGGGAGTGCACCGCCAGTCCTAACCTTACATAATCCTTTGGCCGGATGATAACTCCCCCGCGGACATTTAACCCATACCCCTTAACAGTATATCTCTCATCGTAACTCAGAAAATTAAAATCGTTATTGGTATTGCCCGTAGCATCCGTTTCATGATAGAAAGTTCTTCTTTCATAGTTGATGATGTTCACACCCACGCTCAGACCGGCCATAAATTTTTTATCAACTTCCGAACCCACACCAAAGGCAATTTCAGTAATGCCGCCGCTGGATTCCACCCGGTTTTCCTGCTCCCGTACAGAGGGGTTTTCCGACCGGGCTATTACCTGCAGATTGCCATTCACTCTTGCTGTATCCACCAGGTAAGTATAAAGTGCCATTTTTGCCGGCAATGAAATATTCGGGCTGTTCAGCGCCTGGTCAATGGTAAGATTGGATGCCGCAAACTCATCTGCCAGCGGCTCGGCAAAACTGCTGTAATCATTCAGCCCGCGGTAGTAAATGCTTTGGTTGAAATCGGCCAGCTTAGTGATGGTAATGCCGTAAGAATTATTTCTCCTGTAGCCAAAACCCCCGAACACAAAACCAGTTGTTCCCAATCCAAACTGATTTAATTTATCCCCGGTAGCATTGGTTCCTCTGAAATTACTTTTTCCCTTGCCAAACCTGAAACCCGGCGTAAGTATAAAATCAGATGTTTTAAAAAAAGCAAGACCTGCTGGATTGACATGGTTTGCTGTTGCATCACCACCCAGGGAGCCCATAGCTCCGCCGATGGCCTGGTTGCGGGCTGTTCCGTTTTGATGAAACCAGGACAGGCGTAATGCATCTTCGGGTGTTTGAGAAATGGAGCTGTATGAAGCGAGCAGAAAGAATAGTGTGTAAATTTTCTTATTCATATAAAATTTTATAAGGGCCAGGTAATATGAAGGAGGAACATTTCTGAAAAATGCTTTAACATCGTAATCCTCCTGCATGTTTGTATTAATTAATTGCCACCTCTGCTGGGCCGGCTTACACCCCCACCGCTGCTGCTGCCGCCGGATGAACTTCCGGAACTGCCACTGTTGCCCGAAGAGGAAGGTGTGTAGCTGCGGGTAGGCGGGCTGTACGAGTTATTATTGCTGTTATTGCTCCCCGAAAATATTTTATTGAGCGTATTGCTCAGGCCGCTGGAGTTGGAATTGTTATAAACCGGCCGGCCGGCAGATTTCGTAGTGGCAGGTGCCACTTTTACAGCGCTGTTGCGATTGTTGAGGTTGGTGTTTGTATAACCCGACAGGCTGAAGTTTCTTGGCTTGGTCACACTCCCTGTGGCTGGCTGCACTTTGGGATTATACACTACAACATAATTCGGGCAATAAGGATTGTAGTAATAATTCCACGATGTATACGGATTGTAATAAGAACCATAATAATAATTGTAACGGTATGAATACCGGTCATAGTAATACCAGTCGTTCAAATATTCCCAGCGGGTGCGGTTATGCACTTTCATGCGCAGGTAGCGGTCATCATAGTATTCGTCGTCGTAGCGGTATTTGTCGTCATCGTCATCCACCTTCACGTATTCATCCTGCGGGCGGGCGGGGGAGAAGTATACATCGTCCGGTGTTTGCCCGGTGCGATAGGCCGTGGTGCAGCTGCTCAGTACTGCTGCTGTCAGTGCAACTAGTAAAATTTGACGGTTCATGACAGGGAGATTTAAGCGGTTTATAAAATTGAAGTTACTACATTTGCGCCGGATTTCCGGCACATTTATTTGAACATCAAATATTTTGCCTCACGATGTTAAATTAGGAAAACCGCCGTTAATAAAAAGGTAAAGATTCGTTGGGTTGATGAATGTTTTTTAGGAGTTCAGCATCGGTTCCCTGGTTGAACGTCCCTTGCGACGCTCCGTTCAAGACCAGCAACTCCGATGAATCAATTTACTAACCGAAATCTTTCATTCAAGCACCTAAAGAGAATGAGTAAAGGAATTACAACAAGAGCAGAAGATTACTCACAATGGTACAATGATTTGGTACTAAAAGGAAGTCTCGCTGATTATTCAGCCGTTCGCGGCTGTATGGTCATAAAACCTTATGGCTTTGCCTTATGGGAAAATATGCAGGCGGCGCTGGACAAAATGTTTAAAGATACCGGGCATCAAAATGCCTATTTCCCGCTGTTTGTACCCAAAAGCTTTTTGGAAAAGGAAGAAGGCCACGCCGAAGGCTTTGCCAAGGAATGTGCAGTGGTTACCCACTACCGGTTAAAATCCGATCCGTCAGGTGATGGCAGACTGATGGTGGATCCTGATTCAAAACTGGAAGAAGAGCTCATTATCCGCCCAACAAGTGAAGCCATCATCTGGAATACTTACAAGGACTGGATTCAGAGTTACCGGGATCTGCCCCTGCTCATCAACCAATGGGCCAATGTAGTGCGCTGGGAAATGCGCACAAGACTATTTCTGCGTACGGCAGAATTTCTGTGGCAGGAAGGCCACACAGCTCATGCCACAGCTGAAGAAGCCATTGAGGAAGCCCGACGTATGCTGGAAGTGTATGCCACTTTCGTAGAGCAGTTTATGGCTCTGCCGGTAATACGCGGTGTAAAAACATCATCCGAACGGTTTGCCGGCGCCCTGGATACTTATTGCATCGAGGCACTGATGCAGGATGGCAAGGCCTTGCAGGCAGGTACATCACATTTTCTCGGACAGAATTTTGCCAAAGCCTTTGAAGTGAAATTTTTAAATAAAGAAAACCAGCAGGATTATGTGTGGGCAACCAGCTGGGGAGTAAGCACAAGGCTGATTGGAGCACTGGTTATGGCGCATAGCGATGACCACGGCCTGGTGCTGCCGCCAAAACTGGCGCCGTTGCAGGTGGTGATTGTTCCCGTTTACAAAGGCGAAGATTCAAAGCCGGTGATTGATGCAAAAGCCGAAGAAATAATGAAGGAACTGAAAGCCGCCGGTATCCGGGTTAAATACGATAACAACGACAACACCCGGCCCGGCTGGAAGTTTGCCGAGTATGAGCTGAAAGGCGTACCGGTGCGGCTCGCTATCGGCCTTCGTGATGTGGAGAAAAATACAGTTGAGCTTGCAAGAAGAGATACAAAGGAAAAGAAGCATGTTTCAACTGCGGGGCTTAATGAGTACATTGTAAACTTGCTGGATGAAATTCAGCAACACCTTTTTGACAGGGCGGTGGCGTACCGGGAAGAGCATATTACTAAAGTGGATACATGGGAAGAATTTGAAAAAACACTGAACGAGAAAGGAGGTTTTGTTTCTGCTCATTGGGATGGCACTCCCGAAACCGAAGTAGCCATCAAAGAAAAAACCAAAGCTACCATCCGGTGTATTCCATTCAACAACCCGCAGGAAGAAGGCCGGTGTATTTTAACCGGTAAGCCAAGCAGGGAAAGAGTGCTGTTTGCAATCGCTTACTGAAAAGTTTTTGCCCGGTTTAAATTTCTTTAGGATAATCCGGATACATTTTTACCTTTAGCAACCAAAATCAACTATCATGGAACAAAATCAAAACACTTCGTTATTCGGGTTGGGAATTGACCCAACTTCAAAAACTCATTTAGCCGAAGCAGCCCGCTGGGCCCGGTTTCTTGCTATCGTGGGTTTCGTCATGTGCGGGCTGGTAGTGTTGGCCGGTATTTTTGCCGGATCAATGTTTTCTTCCTTCTCAGGTCGTTATGGCGATGAATTTGGTGGAAGATCCCCACTGGGCGGCCTCGGCGCTATGATGTCAGTTTTATATATCGGTATTGCCATTCTTTATTTCTTTCCCTGCCTGTTTCTTTTCCGGTTTGCAAATTATATGAAAGCCGCCCTGGCCACCGATCAGCAGAATACACTAAACAGCTCATTTCAGAATCTGAAAATCATGTTCCGCTATGTTGGCATTGTTACTATTGTTCTACTTTGCCTGTATGGATTGATTTTATTGATTGGTATTGCCGGAACTGCCGGTGGAGGTTTTTGATTAAAAAAATAAAAAAGCTAATCCCGGCATTTCGCCGGGTTTTATTTTGTTGATAGGTAATTGTAGTCCAGTAAAACTGCTTCCAGGAAATCGAAAGCCGACAGGTCGCTTTCAATCTTTAAGTGATTTTTAATTTTATCTGCAGCGGCAGCGGCCAGTTTATAATCACCCTTTTTGGTAGCAGCATCCAGTATTGCCTTTATCGTATTAATGTCACGGTCCTGCATCTTCATCACTTCGGGAAACCGCACGGTATGTTCATTATGGTTGATGTCGAGAAAGACCGTTTCGTGCAGGTAGGTTTTTATTTTTGTATCCACCACCACGGTGCCGGCCGCCAGGTCGCCCAGCCGCTGGTACGATTTTGAAACGGCAATTATTATCAATACAAAAATTCCAAAAAAACCGACACTGAACACCTGGTAAATCACATAATACCCGGGCAGCACAAATCCAAACACAAGCGGCCATTCAAAAAACCGGGTGGCCCAGCGCAGCAGGTACTGGCTGATGCTGGGCTCGCCGCCTTCAAGACTCATCACCCGTATGCCCAGCAGTTTTTTCCCCAGCGACTGTCCATGCATGGTGATTTCGCAAACCAGCGCATACAACAGCATGGGCATTGAAACTAAAATTATATCAATCCCCAGCCAGTTATACCTTACCTCTATGATGGCGTAAAGAAACTGCCGCATGCCCCAGGAATAAATGACCAGTATGGCGAGGTCGGCCAGGTAGGCAAAAATTCTTTTGTGCAGGGCTGCCACTTCAAAATCCAGCGCAAGATTGAACGGTGTATTTATCTGGATAGATGACATACGGTTTGCAAATTAGCAAAAAGGCGGTTTGGCAGCGGTATGTAATAAAAATAAAATCGTAATCAGCAGCCCGCCATTAAAAAATTACTTCTTAATATTGAAGGACGATTTTTCCCCTATGCGTGAAGCCTTATTCATAAAAAAGAATGCACAGAAATGGCAGGAGTATGAGCACTTTCAAACCGATGACCCCGATGAAATGGCCAACCGGTTCACCACCCTGGTTGATGACCTGGCTTATGCAAAAACATTTTACCCGCACAGCAAAGTGACACGCCTGATTAACGGGCTGGCGGTTTCCATCTACCAGTCCATTTACCAGAACAAAAAAGAAAAGTTTGCCCGGCTCATCAGCTTCTGGAAAACTGAACTGCCGCTGGTAATAAGGAAAAATCACAACGTCTTTCTTTTTGCCTTCATTGTTTTTTCAGTTTGCTGCCTCATGGGAGTTGTTTCATCCATGCGGGATTTTGAATTTGTAAAAGGAGTACTGGGCGAAGACTATGTAGCCATGACGGAAGAAAACATTGCTAATGGCGATCCTTTCGGCGTGTATAAGAATATGGCAAATATGGGATATTTCAGCTCTTTTATTTACCTGTTTTATCACAACGTACAGATTGACTTCCTCATGTTCATTGCCGGGCTGCTGTTCGGAGTTTTCACACTCTACCTGCTTTTTTACAACAGTGTTATGATCGGTTGCTTCCAATACCTGTTTTTTTCAAAAGGCCTGGGACTAAAATCCATGATGGTCATCTGGATTCATGGCACGCTGGAAATTTCTGCTATGATTATTTCCGCCACTGCCGGTTTTATTATTGCCCGGGGCATACTGATGCCTGGATCATACAGGCGGGTAGTATCATTTAAGAAGGCTATAAAAGACGCCATCAAAATCATGATCATCTTTGTGCCGATGACACTGGGCGCCGCCTTTCTTGAAAGCTATATCACACACCTGGTATCGGAAACTTTTGACCGGGAAGCAGGCGGCGGTGTGCCGTTGTGGGTCAGCGCCATGATTCTTATCGCTTCACTTGGTTTCGTTGCCTGGTATTTTATCGTTTATCCCATCCGCGTAGAAAGAAAATTTAAACAGCAGCCACATGCGGAAATGAATGTGCAGATTACTTGAATAAAAAAACATTATATCATATTCTGGCAACAGCTTTCTTTTGGTTGTTGCATTTTACTGCTCCTGCGCAGCAACCCGGAGTGATTGATACCACGCAGGCAGTGTACGACGATGATTATCCATCGGAATATACCGGCGAAGAAGAAGCGATTGACTTTATCAACGACACCCTGCAAAGCATTTACCGGCCTGTGCCTCCAGATACTTTGGCGGCAATTAACATTGACAAAAAATTTTATTACAAAGCATATCTCGACAGCCTGCTTCGGGCATCGAATACCTTTAAGACACCCGAACCCCGGAAAGAAAATTTTCTTGCCCATCTTTTCCGGTGGTTTACCTGGATGGCAGCCATTGGCGTTTTTGTGTATCTTATTTTCAAATTATTTCTTGGCCAATCAGCCTTGTTTGTACGAAACAGGAAAAATATAAACGGGAAAACAACAACTGCCGGTGAAGAAATGCCTAAAGACCCCGACGAACTGATTGAAAAGGCCATTGCTGCCGGCAATTACCGGCTGGCAGTACGCTACCTTTACCTGAATACCCTTAAAAGCCTTGCCGCAGGAAAGTATATTGAAATCAGCCGCAATAAAACCAACTATGAATATGCAGCGGAAGTTAGAAAACATTCCTTTGCCAACGACTTTGCATCGCTTACCCTGAAGTATGAATATACCTGGTATGGCGAATACCCGCTGGATGCAAAACTATTTGCACAGGTTCATCTGGAATTTATTTCATTCAACAAAAACATGGAGTACAGGTGAAGCGGCAGGTACGATACCGGTTCTTGTTCCTGCTGCCTGTAGGCGCCTGCATTTTTGCAGCCTGCAATTTCCGGGCTAAAGGTGATATCAGAATACCAAAGCTTTCGCCCAAGTACAGCTACCGCGACCGGGAACCTATGGGCTGTTACATTGCATATCATTACATCAATTCGTTGTTCCAAAAAGGTATTGAAGAAGTAAGAAACAAATCCTTTTCAGAACACTGGTATGAGCTCAACTACAGCAATTCTTTTTATTTCATTCTTTCCCGCTCTGTATTTCTCAGCCGGTACGATAAGTATTCTATGCTGAATTATGTAAAACAGGGCAATACGTTGATGCTAAGCGCTGCCTATATTGACGAGCAGCTTTTGGACACACTGGGTATTGATATGGACCCGGATTTTTTGCAGGTGATGAACTTTGATGAGTACAGGCTGGAGAAAAGCGATACTTGGGTGACGCTGGCCGATACAGCAGGGCAGGGTAATAAGAAATTCGGAATTTTCTACCTGGCGTTCAAAAGTGGTTTTTCTTTTACTGATTCATCGGGTATACAGGTGCTGGGGCATAATGAGAACGGTAAACCGAATTTTGTTGCCGTAAATTATGGCGCCGGCAAATTTATTTTGCATGCCGCGCCGGCGGCTTTCAGCAATTATTTTCTGCTGAAACCTGGTAATCCTGAATACCTGGAAAAAGTTTTTTCTTACATCAATCCCGAAACGGATCGTATATACTGGGATAATTATTACCGGCTAAGCAGGGGCACAAAGGATTTTTCCATTGTGAAGTTTTTAAAACAACACCCGGCGCTGTATTATGCATTTTTGCTGGTGCTGGCATTGTTGCTGCTTTACCTTGCATTTGGGGGTAAAAGAAAACAACGCATCGTGGCAGAAAAATTTCCTGTAGTCAACAGCACGGTATCGTATGCCGAAACCATCGGCCGCCTTTACCTGCAGAAAAAAGATAACCTGAACATCGCCCGGAAAATGATTACCTATTTTCTTGAGCATGTGCGGAATCATTACTACATCAACACGCAGCTGCTGAATAATGATTTTGCCGAAGCGCTGGCAAGAAAATGCAACCAGCCGCCGGCCAAAGCTCATTACCTGCTGCAGCTGATGGGTAAGGTGGAAAGCGGGGACAAAATCACCGATATAAGCCTGCTTGAGCTGCACAACCAGTTGCAGGAGTTTATAAAAAAATAAATTATGGAAGAAATAGTTTTTCAACAACGCACCGACCTGTCGAAACTGAATGAAGCGGTAAATAATATCCGCGATATTATCGGAAAAGTAATCGTCGGCCAGCATGCGATGGTTGACCTGATGATTGCAGGCCTGCTGAGCGACGGACACATCTTAATTGAAGGCGTGCCGGGAGTGGCCAAAACACTTACAGCGAAACTGCTGGCAAAAATTATTGATGTTGATTTTTCACGCATACAGTTTACCCCCGACCTGATGCCTTCCGATGTGCTGGGCACTTCGGTGTTCAACCCCGGCGAGGCAAGTTTCCGTTTCAAAGCCGGCCCGGTGTTCAGCAATATTGTATTGATTGATGAGATAAACCGGGCGCCGGCTAAAACACAGGCTGCGCTTTTTGAAGTAATGGAAGAACGGCAGGCAACCATTGACGGGCACACGTACGCCATGCGCCAGCCTTTTATGGTGCTGGCTACGCAAAACCCGATTGAGCAGGAAGGCACTTACCGCCTGCCCGAAGCACAGCTCGATCGTTTTCTGTTTAAAATTGATGTAGGCTACCCGACGCTGCAGGAAGAAGTGACCATTCTTGAAAGACAGCACCACCTGGCTCAGAAAGAATTGCTGAATCATATTCCAAAAATTCTTTCTGCCGCCGACATCGAATCCTGCCGCAAAACCATCATGCAGATAAATGTGGAAACAAAGCTGATGGAGTTCATTGCAAAGATTGTGAATGAAACAAGGAATAACCCTGCGCTTTACCTTGGTGCATCGCCAAGGGCTTCGCTGTATATTCTGCGGGCTGCCAAATCCATCGCCGCCATCCGCGGCAGGGATTTCATCACACCGGAAGATGTTATAATGGTGGCCCCCCATGTCATGCGGCACCGCATCATTCTTTCGCCTGAAAAAGAAATGGAAGGTGTGACAGCCGATGAGCTGATTGAAAAAATTATCAAATCAATCGAAATTCCCCGCTGATGCTGTTGCTGCTGCTCATTGTTATCGGTGTGGCTTTGTGGATGCTGGCCAATTACTGGCTGAAACCACTGTATTTTAACAGCCGTTTTTACTGGTCAGGCGGCATCGTAGTGCTTTCTTTTATCACAGCATTCTTTTACCCGCAGCTGCTGCCCGCAGCCACTGTTTTTTTTATAACCTGGCTGCTGCTGATGGTTGCTGATGCGGTTTTTCTTTTTCTTTCACGCAGTAAACCTGCGGCACAGCGTATCATGGCAGACAGGCTGAGTAATGGCGATAAAAACCTTGTGACTATTGTGGTAAAAAATAATTATTCTTTTACTGTTAACATAAAAATAATTGATGAATTGCCCGAACAATTCCAGGCACGAAGGCATTATTTTGAAAAAAAATTTAATCCCGGCGAAGAAAAGAAATTCAGCATTTATTTACGGCCGGTGGAGAGAGGAGCGTATCATTTTGGCAATATCATTTTGTATGTGAGTTCGCAGCTGGGCATGCTCTGCCGGCGGTTTGATGCGCCGGCAATGCAGATGGTTCCGGTTTATCCATCCTTTTTCCAGATGAGAAAATATGATTTGATTGCCCGGGACACACAAACCAATGAAGCCGGATCAAAAAAGCTCCGCAAGCTGGGGCTCAGCCTCGAATTTGAACATGTAAAGGATTATACCCGCGGCGACGACATCCGCCTCATCAACTGGAAAGCCACGGCACGCAAAGGCTCGCTGATGGTGAATAATTACCTGGATGAACGTTCGCAGCAGGTGTATTGCATAATTGACAAGGGCCGCCTGATGAAAATGCCCTTCGATAATCTTTCGCTGCTCGACTATGCCATCAACGCCTCGCTGGTGATGTGCAATGTGAGCCTGCGCCGCCATGATCGTTTCGGCCTGGTTACATTTGCCGAAAACATCGGTACTATTTTGCCTGCCGATAAAAAACCAACACAGCTGCAGAATGTGCTGCAATTGCTGTACAACCAAACCACCCGTTTTTTGGAAAGTGATTTTGAAATGCTTTACCGGCAGGTACGGGCCAACATCCGCCACCGTAGTCTCCTGATTCTTTTTACCAATTTTGAATCCTTTGGCGGCATGCAGCGCCAGCTGCCTTACCTGCGCATGATAGCAAAATACCATTTGCTGCTGGTGGTATTTTTTGAAAACACCGAACTGAATAAACTCACAGAAAAACAGGCAAAGGATATGGAAGGAGTTTATGTAAAAACCATAGCGGAAAAATTTATGCATGAAAAAAAACTGATTGTAAAAGAACTCCAGAATCACGGCATTCTTTCCATTCTTACACCTCCCGAAAATCTTACAGTGAACACTGTAAACAAGTACCTGGAGTTGAAGGCAAGGCAGGCGATTTAGTTGCTGGTTGCTGGTAAAGAACAACAGGCAACCGCTAACTGGTAACCAGAAACCAGTATCCATTTACCGGCAGCCAGGCACTACTTTTGCAGAAATGAACAAGCCTGTAAATAAGTTTGAAGATGGCCAGGTATTGCTGCTTGATAAGCCGCTCCGGTGGACATCGTTTGATGTAGTGAGAAAAATAAGGAACCTGCTGGGGGTAAAAAAAGCGGGACATGCCGG
>CAYUJD010000021.1:43594-47066 GCA_964444975.1 uncultured Chitinophaga sp.
CCGGCACATTCTGCCATAAAGCAGCAGGGAAAAAGAGTGTATGAACTTGCCCGCAAGGGGCAGGAAGTAAAACTGGACCCACGGAAAGTTTTTATTAAAGAATTTGAAATAACAGGAGTGGAGATGCCTGTTGTATCCTTTCGTGTAGTTTGCAGCACGGGCACTTACATCCGCAGCCTGGCAAATGATTTTGGTGCTGCACTTGGCTGCGGCGCCTATCTCAGCAGCCTGTGCCGTACACGCATCGGCGAATTTCAATTGAAAGATGCAAAAACCATTTCTGAATTTGACGAAGAAGTAAAACAGCTCAGAATGAAAACGGGTAATTGATGCCTAATTGTAAAATTCCTGACAGCGGCTTGAAATGATAAAACCATTTAAACTGTCCATCTGCTTTATCCGGTTCCGGTGATGGGTTTCTTACCCGCAGGCCATAGTCGAGCCGCACCCTGAAAAATTCAAAATCCACCCTTATGCCCGTGCCGATTCCCACAGCCATATCTTTAAAAAATTTGTTTAAAGAAAGTGTGCCGTCCGGAAAATCGGAGTGTGGTTTCAAAAACCAGATATTGCCCACATCGGCAAACACACAACTGCTGGTGAGGTATCCGCCCAGTCTGAATAATGGGAAACGAAACTCAGCATTGGTTTCAAACTGAAAATCGCCAAAGCGAATTGGCACAGCGCTTCTGTATTCAACCGTGGAGCCGGGGCCCAGGGTTCTCAATCCCCATGCCCGCATGCTGTAGGGCCCGCCGGCAGAAAATTGTTTGAAGAATGGCAGGTTGGGGGTGCCGGAACGGTCTTTGGTGCGCAGGGCAAAGCCTGCACCCGCATAGGTACGGAAGATAAAAGAATTTTTACCCAGGCTGATATTCCTGATGTATTCGGCATCCAGTTTTATAAAACGGAAAAGACTATCGAGTAATTTAAGATTGATAAGGTTGGTCAGCAATCCCGATTCTTCAATATTTGCCCTGAAAAATTGAGATGTATTGCCTCTGCCCCAGCGAACAGTAAAACCACTTTGCACCGACAGAACCAGGCCGTTTTCGGGAAATACGGTTTTCAATGAAGGGTTCTGGTTGAGAAATTCAACCAGGCTGTCTCTTTTTCTTACATAGGCATATTCAATGTTGGGAAACTTCAGGCTAAAGGTTTTATTTCGCCACGAAAAGCTGTAGCCCCAGGATGCGTTGATGGATGTAAGATTGAAAAAATCATTTCGTTCAATATTGCCCAGCGATGCTGTTAATACAGTCTTGAAATTATCCCTGAACCTTTCCGGTATCCATTTTACATTGGGTATCGGCTTGGGAAAACTAATGCTGTGACTGATACTGGCCTGCCTTGTTTTTACAAACTCACCTTTGGTATTTACTTCAGTGGAATAACGCACCGCCGTGGAAGAAAGGTTGGCTGTGCGGCCGAAGTTCCTGTTCAGCAGCTGTACGTTAACCCCGATGCCTAATAAATTTTCTTCCAGGATAAGGCTGTTGCTGTTGTTGATGCTGCCTTCAAGATTGGCTGTAAAGGCAAGCTTTTCGGCGGGGGTTAGTAAAACGGTGAAATCAACTGTATCGGATTCAGCTCTTGGTATTTGTTCAATATTCACCAGCCGCCAGGCACCCAGCTGGTTGAAACGATTGATGGTTTTCAGAAATTGCTTTTCGTTGTACAAATCGCCGCGGCGGAAGTAAATGTTCTGAATAATAAATTTTGGTTTAAAAAAATTGTGATACTGGTAAATGCTGAAGTTATTGTCGCGGTAGGCCAGTTGTGCCACCGCTCTTGCCGTATCGGTGTAAATGGTGCTGTGGCCGACATAGTATTTGGTTAGTTTCTCCACATCGTAGCCGGGCCGCAGCCTGATTTCAATATCGGCAACAGGCGTATCAATTTTACTGCGCAGTTTTTCCAGCATCTCTATTTGTTCAAAGGGATCCACTGTGGGCCGCAACAAATCATTGTACAACGTATCCCATACACCGGCCAGCTCATTAAAGCTGAAACGCATATATCCGTTTTCGCGGTACAGTTCCACCAGCCTGTTCAGTTCATCGGATATAAGCGGTTGCGAAAAGGGAACATCCTTCTTCAATAGCGATTTGTGCCTGCTGCCGTCTGTCAATGCCTGCAGCTCAGTATGATTGATAACATAGCTGACACTGTCAAGTTTGAACTGCCTTCCCGTTTTCACAGTAAAATTTACAGTGGTTCTGTACTGGGGTGGGTTTGTTTCTTTAAATTCTACCGACGTGTCGTAAGTAATGGCGCTGCGGAAATAACCCAGTTTGTTCAGCAACGATTTCATGGAAGCTACGGAGCGGTCGGCATTGGCACTGTCATACACCGGCGGCTTCAGCAAAACCTGGCGATTGATTCCCTTGTACAGAAATTTATAAACCGATCTCACCCGTATGCTGTCATCCAGCTGGTTTTTCAGCTGCGATTGCAGGCTAAGTCTTTCTTCTTTGGTGAAGTTGCCCTCAAGCCGGATATTTGTTTCATAAACAAAGGGCCTGTTTGGCGGATAATCTTTTGGCACTATAGCACAGGAAGCCATTAAAAACAAAACCACCCCGGCTGCAACCAGGGCAGTAAAATTAGTTTGTGGCTTGCCTGACAACATGAGTATTTAAACGAAAGAAAATGCTTTCAAAAAATCAGCTCAAATATATTCAAAGTTTAGGCCAGAAAAAACCGAGAGACGAAGCAAACCTGTTTATTGCCGAAGGACCAAAAATTGTAAAAGATTTGCTCGCATCTCCCACCTGCAACGTGAAGCAGGTGTATGCATTAGCGGAATGGATAAAGAATAATCCCGCTGCACGGGTTGGTATTATTGAAATCACCCAGCAGGAATTAGAAAAAATTTCACAACTTACCACAGCGCACCAGGTACTGGCTGTAGTGGAAAAAATAAAATGGAAAAGCGAACCGCCGATTCAAGGAACCCTTTCACTGCTGCTGGAAACCATACAAGACCCCGGTAACATGGGTACCATCATCCGTGTTGCAGATTGGTTTGGTATAAAAAATGTTTTCTGCAGCCCCGATTGCGCCGACATATACAATCCCAAAGTGGTGCAGGCCACCATGGGCAGCATTGCCAGGGTAAGAATTGAATACTGCTCTTTACCGGGATTATTAAAAAAGCACAATGACATACGCAGCTATGCAGCGGTGCTCGACGGAAGAGACATTACCAAAATGGAAAAGCCCGGCGAAGGATTCATCATCATCGGCAATGAATCAAAAGGAATCAGTGCAGAACTGCTGGGTTTAGCAAATGTGAGAATCACCATTCCCGGAAAGGGCAATACAGAGTCGCTGAATGCTGCCATTGCCACAGGTATTATATTGTCTCATTTTGTTTGAAATGCTCAATGCTCAATTATCAATGTTTACTTTTGAAGATAGGGTCTTCCTGTAAAAATGAAATCCACACCTGTCACGGATTTGTGAGAAA
>CAYUJD010000022.1:0-23144 GCA_964444975.1 uncultured Chitinophaga sp.
AACTCCGGTTTTTGTTGGCTCCTAAGCCCCGATTCATCGGGGCGAACCTTAACAGCATAAAAAAAACCGGAGCAGAACTCCGGTTTTTGTTGGCCCATAAGGATTCGAACCTTAACAGACAGAACCAAAATCTGTAGTGCTACCGTTACACCATGGGCCAGCACTGTTCAACGTTTCAGTTGGGGCTGGCAAAATTAAGATTTGAGGAGTTTGGCGCCAAATGGATTTTGCTTCATTACTGATGACCCGGCGTAACCAGATTTCCTTCCTTCTCCTCCCTTTCTTTCAGCTCCCGTATTTTATCCAAAGCCCTTGCCACCACATCGCACATGATGGTGTACAGGGCGCCGGGCCTGAAGTTTTCATAAATGTAATCGAGCGCCTGGTCTTCGTTCGGTATCGTCATCACCGGGATGTTGGGATTTATTTTTTCAATACCCTGTTTCAGCAGGTCAATGATTTCATCTGCCGTTCGGCCCCTCAGGTTTTTATCGCAGCGGATGATGATTTCATCAAAATACCGGGCAGAAATTTCACCTAATTCTCGGATGTCTTCATCCCGCCGGTCGCCGGTGCCGCTGATGACGCCGATGCGCAGCGGGTAATCCAGCTTGCTCACAAAATCGCAAAGCAACAGCAGACCATGCGGGTTGTGCGCAAAGTCGGCCAGCATGGTGAAGTTTTTGAAATGGAAAAAATTGAGCCGCCCCGGTGTCAGTGTTTCCGAAGGAATAAAAGTCTGCAACCCGGTTCTTATATCTTCAATGGTTATGTCGCGGAAAAGATAAGCTGCCAGCACGGCTGGCAGGCAGTTATTAATATTGTGCACTGCCTTGCCTTCATAAGTCAGCGGAATTTTCTTTACATCCAGCACCCGTATTTTCCAGTTGCCTTTCATCAGCGTCACGTACCCGTTTTCAAACACACAGCTCAGCCCGTTTTCCACCGCATGTTCTTTGATGCGGGGATTATTTTCATCCATGCTGAAAAGGGCCACATTGCATTTTAAATCATCTTTCATGTGATAAACCAAATCATCGTCTGCATTCAGCACGGCATAACCATGCGGGAAAACAGTTTCCGGCACCACGGCTTTTACTTTGGCCAGTTCTTTCAATGTATGAATGCCGCCAAGCCCAAGGTGGTCGGCTGCCACATTGGTCACCACTGCCACTTCGCAATTCTGAAATGCTAATCCTGATTTCAGAATGCCGCCTCTTGCACATTCCAGTACGGCAAAATCAACCGTAGGGTCTTTCAGCACAAACTGCGATGAGATGGGCCCCGTGCAATCGCCTTTCATCATCAGCTGGTTTTGGATGTACACACCATCGCTGGTGGTATATCCCACTTTTTTACCGGCGCTTTTTGCAATGTGTGCTGTCAGTCTTGTAGTGGTTGTTTTACCATTTGTTCCTGTAATAGCAATTATCGGGATTCGGCCAGCGCTTCCTTTCGGGAAAAGCATATCCACCACCGGCTCGGCCACATTGCGTGGCAAACCATCTGCAGGTTCGATATGCATGCGGAAGCCCGGCGCCGCATTTACTTCCAGTATGGCGCCCCCGTTTTCTGATATTGGTGTACGTAAATCGGTTGCCATTACATCAATACCACAGATATCGAGCCCGATGATTTTTGCTATGCGTTCAAACATGAACACATTAGCCGGGTGCACTTCATCGGTCACATCGGTGGATGTGCCGCCGGTGGAAAGATTGGCGGTGGGTTTCAGCAGCACCCGTTCTCCTTTTTTTGGAATCGTTTCAATTGTATAGCCGATATCATCCAGCATTTTTTGTGTAAACTGGTCAACGGTGATTTGGGTCAGCACTTTTTCATGGCCATAACCCCGCCGCGGGTCTTTATTCACTTCGTCTATCAGCCATTTGATATTGTGCACACCATCGCCAACAACGGATGCCGGCGTACGCAATGCTGCGCAAATAAATTTATAATTGATAACAAGACAGCGGAAGTCAAAACCGGTAATAAACTTTTCTACAATCACACTACGGCTCCATTCTTTGGCAGCGGCAAATGCTTTTACCGCCTGTTCATAAGTAGTGATGTTAGTAGTATTTCCTTTTCCATGATTCCCGTCAATGGGTTTTATCACCAGCGGGTAACCAAATTTTTCCACCGCTTCTTTTAATCCTTCTTCTGTTCTTATCACGGTTCCTTTCGGTACGGGAATTTCGGCGGCTTCCAGCAGCATTTTGGTTTCTTCTTTATCGCAGGCAATATCCACGGCAATGTTGGAAGTAGTGGAAGCAATCGTAGCCCGGATGCGTTTCTGGTTTACTCCGTAACCGAGCTGTACAAGACTTTGTTTGTTTAACCGAATAAACGGAATACCCCGCTTTGCAGCTTCTTCCACAATGCAGCCGGTAGATGGCCCCAGCCTTGTATCCTCACGAATCTCCCTCAGTTTCTGGATGTCGGGGGTCAAATCATATTCCTTTCCATCCACCAAAGCCTGTGCAATATTTACCGAAGCCCGTGCCGCATATACACCGGCGTCTTCTTCCATGTAGCTGAACACCACATAATACACACCGGGCTTTTCACCTTCGGGGGTGCGGGTACGGCCGAAGCCTACATCCATGCCGGCCAGCGTTTGCAGCTCCAGTGCAATATGCTCAATCACGTGACCCATCCATGTGCCTTCATCCACCCGCTTGAAAAAACCACCTCGTATGGCTTCACTGCAGCGGTGTTCGATCATAGTCGGAAACAGTTTTTCCAGTCGCTCCCTGAAACCGGCAATCGTATTGGTTGGCTGCTGTTCCAGTTCTTCCAGGTCCAGTTTCATCTGAATCAGTTTGGTGCGGCGCACACTCCAGTAGTTGGGGCCTTTCAGCACTTTTATTTCCAGTATTTTCATAATGCTGTTACTTTATTATGGAAGATAGTTTTTTTTGATTAGGTAGCCAACTGGAGTGTTTCGATTAAGCTTCTATTGCGCCTGACCTCCGTAGCTTCAGCGCAGGAGGGACACACCGTTCAGGGTTCTGTTCGCTATGGGGCAATGGAAATCCGCAGTCAGATGGAGAATTACCGGATTTATTCAAGGTACCCATTCTCTATCACATTGGGCAGAGCATGCTGTTGCAAAATGCTTACATTTATGTAAATAATTGCTCATGCCATCCAATAACCGCAGAAAATTTTTGAAAAGGGCCGGCGCTTTTTCTGTCCTCGGCATTCTCTCATCATTTACAAAACCTCTGTGGGCCCGTAACCTGGAAGCCGCACTGCGGGATGCGGAAGGTGTGCCTGCCGATGTGCTGGCAAGTGAAGAGGACTTCTGGTATTATATCCAGCAATCATTCACCGTGTCACCCTACTTAATCAATCTGAACAATGGAGGTGTAAGCCCGGCGCCAAAAGTAGTGCAGGAAGCCATGAAGCGCTACTACGATTACAGTAATGAAGCGCCGAGCTACTACATGTGGCGCATTCTGGACCAGGGCCGTGAGCCGATGCGCAAGAACATGGCCAGAATGAGCGGCTGCGATGCGGAAGAAGTCGCTATCAACAGAAATTCATCCGAGGGTCTTGAAACCATCATCTTCGGGCTGCAACTGAAGCCTGGTGATGAAGTAGTGGCTGCCAAACAGGATTATCCCAATATGGTGCATGCCTGGAAACAACGGGAGCTGCGGGAAGGAATAAAAATGGTTTGGATTAATCTGGAATTGCCGAGTGAAGATGAAAACTATCTCGTCAGTCAGTATGTAAATGCATTTAGTGCCAGAACCCGGGTGGTGCACATCACCCATATTATCAACTGGAACGGGCAGATACTGCCGGTAAAAAAGATTGCCGCCGAAGCGCACCGGCGCGGCATCGAAGTGCTGGTGGACGGAGCGCACAGCCTGTTTCATTTTGATTTCAAAATAACCGACCTCGATTGCGATTATTTTGCCAGCAGCCTGCACAAGTGGCTTTATGCACCCATTGGCAGCGGCATGCTGTATGTGCGGAAAAACAAAATCAAAAACCTGTACCCGCTTTTTGCTCCTGAAAAACCGCTGGATGAAGACATCCGCAAGTTTGAAGCGCTGGGCACCCGGCCTATGTTCATCGAGCAGGCTATCAGCAAGGCGCTGGATTTTCATGAAATGATTGGCAACGAAAGAAAGGAGAAGCGGCTGCACTACCTGAAAAATTACTGGATGGACAAAGTGAAAAATATGCCCAGGGTAAAACTGCATACTTCCTTTTCACCCAAATGGAGCTGCGCCATCGGCAACGTAAGCGTGGAGGGGAAAAAGCCCGAGGAACTGGACAGCTTTTTACTGGACAAATACAAAGTGCACACGGTGGCTATCAACTGGGAAAACATTCACAGTATCCGGGTGACGCCGAATGTGTATACCACTACCAAAAACCTCGATGTGCTGGTGGAGGGGATTGAGGCGTTTGTAAAGCAGGCGTGATATTTTTACAGAAAGATTTTCCCCATATCCTCAATTTGTAATCTGCAATAAAACAATTTTAATCTTTCCGGTTAATTTTGTCCCCAATCAAACCCTTTTGAATGAGCATTCCCACAGGAAAACTGATTGCCATTGGCGGCGCTGAAGACAAGGGCACCGACCTGGAAGCCGGCGAGATTCACCGCAATAACCTGAATTTTTTCGAACTCGGCATCTTGCGTCGTGTAGTGGAAGAAGCCGGCGGCCCCGAGGCCCGTATTGAAATCATCACCACCGCATCCATCATTCCTTACGAAGTGGGTGAAAATTACCTGGATGCTTTTGGCAAAATAGGCTGCACCAACGTGGGAGTGATGCACATCCGCACCCGGCAGGATACAATGCAGCAGGATTATCTTGAAAGAATAAAAGCCTGCGATGCCGTAATGTTCAGCGGGGGCAACCAGTTGCGTTTGAGTGTGACGGATGGCGGCACGGAGTTTTTAGCTATTATGAAAAACCGGTACCTGAATGAAAATTTTTTAATAACCGGTACGTCGGCGGGCGCCATGGCCATGGGCAAAACGATGATTTATGAGGGCAATGCTACCCGTGCCCACCTGAAAGGCGAAGTAAAGATTACCACCGGTCTTGGTTTTATTGATTCCGTCATTATTGATTCACATTTTGAAAAACGCGGCCGCTTTGGCAGGCTGGTGCAGGCTGTGGCCACCAATCCCAGTTGCATTGGCATCGGCCTGGGTGAAGACACCGGTATGCTGATAACCGGCGGCGATAAAATGGAAGCTATCGGCAGCGGGCTTGTGGTCATTATTGACGGACATGATATTCTTCACAGCAACATTGCTGATATTCCCGATGGCAATCCAATCAGCATCGAAAACCTGAAAGTGCATTTCTGCGAAAAAGGCAACGGCTACATCATCAGCGAAAGAAAATTTATCATGGAAGCAAGTGATGGGGCGGTGATAAGGAAACAGGTAGATGTGGAGTGAGGATGTCGGATGTCGGATGAATGAGGTGATTGCAAATTTAGATTGTATTTGCTTTTTGGTCATTTCTATGGGGAGTCTTTTTAAAATTGCGCAAAACATTTTATCATGAAATTATTTTTGTCTTCTGTGATTGTCATTCTGTCAAGTGTATTCATTTCTCAAAAAAAAGCGAAAGTTATTTTCTTTGGCGATTCCATCACGCAGGCGGGGGTGCAGCCGGGCGGCTATATTCTGCGCATTGACAGCCTGAGCAAAAAGGAAGGCATGGGCGACCGGTTTGAATTTATCGGCGCCGGCATCGGCGGCAATAAAGTGTATGACCTGTACCTGCGGTTGGAAACCGATGTGCTGGAAAAAAATCCGGATGTGGTGTTGATCTATGTGGGAGTAAATGATGTGTGGCACAAATCATCTTTCGGCACCGGCACCGACCCGGATAAGTTCGAAAAATTTTACCAGGCTATCATTGACAGGTTCAAGGCAAAGAACATTAAAGTGATTTTGTGTACACCGGCAGCCATAGGAGAGAAGACAGACTTCAGCAATCCGCAGGACGGTGATATGAATGAATACAGTAATCTAATCCGCCGGCTGGCTGCCAAAAACAGCTTGCCACTGGTGGACCTGCGCAAAGCATTTCTTGAATACAACCTCAAAAACAATTCGGACAACAAAGACCGCGGCATCCTCACTACTGACCGGGTACACCTGAGTGCAAAAGGAAACCAGCTGGTGGCGGAAGAAATGTGGAAGGTGATAAAATCAATCTGAAATAATTTACTACCATTTGCAACGGGAATTAGTTTTTTCCCGTCTCGGCATTCAGTATCTTTAGTACAACAATCAACGATTTTGCTCACCTCAAAACCCAGCGGGTATGAAATCTCTTTTTCTTATCCCGGTAATATTTCTTTCCGACGCTAATCCTAAACTTTACAACACGATTGAAACACCAAGGACTGCAAAGGTGCCCAATATTTCATTGCAGGATATACAGCCGGTGAACGTATCCGGTCAGGTGCTTTATCTCAGTTGTGCATCGCTGAGCACCGGCGACAATGAAACGGCGCAGTTATCAGTGATGGCAACAATAAAAAATAATGAAGCAACCGATTTGCGGCTGGAAAAAGTAATCATCGAATGCAGCGGCGGCAGCCAGAGTGTTTCCCGTACTTACCCATCTGCCGAACGGCGGGGTACACTTATCAAATCAAAAGATAACTACACCTGGCAAAATAAAAGAGATTACCATGAACTGGGAGATGTAATTATGCTGATACCGCCCTATCCCACAGGGATTAAAATAAAATTTTACTTCGATAATTTCAGCGACCCGTTTATTGTTGCAAAAGCACTGACCGGTTACCTGAATGCCAGTTTGGAGAATGCATACGGTTTTCCCGGCAAAGATGAAGACCTGCTGATGAATGAATTCTGGTATGGCGATGCTTCACATGCCGGCGGCGCCCAGGTTTTTGCCTACGATATGATTGTAGTGGGCTGGGATGCAGAGGCCAAAAAATGGAGCGAAAAAAAACTGGGTAAAACAGAGGATAAAAATGAAAACTTCCGTGTCTATGGCAAAAAAGTTTATTCCATTGGCGAGGGCGAAGTTATCGGATACCTCAATTCATGGGGCGAGGCGCCCTCCACTTCCGATACCGGAACCAAAGGCGGAAATAATTTCAAAATAAATAATGGCAAAGAAACCATCTTCTATTATCATATGCAGCCGGGATCGCTCAATCCGCAACTGATGAAGATAGGCGCCAAAGTAAAGAAAGGTGATTTTCTCGGGCTGGCTGGCAACAGCGGCAATTCTTCCGGTCCGCATCTGCACGTGCATGCCATTTGGGATCCCGACAAAGACGGCGAAGGTCCTTATCTGCCTTTGCAATTCAGCAATATTTATTCCATTGACATCCGAAAATTGAATGAACCCGATCCCGGAGCCGGTTGGGTAAAGCTCACTAAAAAAGGATTACCATTTGTAGAGGAAAAATCGGGCAGGTCGTTCAACGACCGGGCACTCATCTGGCCCGATGAAAAAAAGCCTTGCTGGTATCCGTACAATCTTAATGAAATTGCAAGGCATGCTGTTCCCGAAAGCAAGTACCAGGATGAGATAACAAAAATCTGGAGTTGCGGTTATTACCCGGTGTGGGTTGATGCCTATGATGTGAACGGAAAAACATTTTTCAATGCGGTTTTCCGGTACAATAAAAATAATTATGCCATAGAAGTACGGCACAACATGAGTAAAGATGATTACCAGGCAGAGTATGATAATTGGGTAAAACAAAAGGGATATCGCCTGCAGCAGATGGATGCATATAACGATGCCGGCAAACTGAAGTTTGCAGCCATCTTTATAAAAAAACCCGGGCAGGCGCAGGCACAACCGGCTTATCATGCCCTTTCGCCGGCCGACCACCAGGATTTATTTGAAAAATACAGCAAAGATGGTTTTGTGCCGGTAAATGTTTCCGTCACTTCAATCGGCGGCAAATTATACTACTCAGCATTTTATGAAAAAAGAAATGTGGGAAATCACTTCCTGAAAAGTCAATTGACACAAGACGAATACCAGGAGTTGTTCAATGACCTGGGCAAGAAAAACTATGAACAGGTTTATATTAATGCGTATCATCATGACGGCAAAACCCGGTTTTCGGTAATCTGGTATGAGAAGGCAGGCTACTCAAGCTGGAATGCAGTACGGAAAGCCGGCTTTAATGACTACCAGGAAAAATGGGAAGATAACCTGTCACAAGGCAGGCTTACCCGCTGCATTTCCGGCTATGAAGAAGGGGGCAAACACTGGTTTGCTGCGCATTGGTCCAAATAATAATTGCTGCGGAAAATTTTTCAGAAAAGTCATACTGATTTTACCAGGTAATAATTCTTCTTTCCTTTTTGCACCAGTATGTATTTTTCATACAACAGGAATGAATTGTCTATTGCCAGTTGCAGATTATCTATCTTCTTCCGGTTAATGATTATTCCACCACCCTGCACTGTCTTTCTTGCTTCACCTTTGCTGGGAAAAATTTTAGTTTCAGCCAGGAATGAAACCACGTCCATGCCGGCCGTAATTTTTTCTTTGGCAAAATCAATCTTCACTGCTCCCTCAATAGCCTCCAGGTCTTCAGCACTCAGGCTTTCGGCAGGAGCATGAATGTCATCAAAAAGTTTCTGCGTTGTTTCTACCGCCTTTTTTAATTCCGTATCACCATGTACGAAAGCCGTCACTTCCTGTGCCAGAGTTTTTTGAAGTGTGCGGGCCGCCGGGTTCATTCGGTGTTCATGTATCAGCATGTCCACGGCATCTTTTGACAGGAAGGTGAATATCTTTATCCATTTCTCAGCATCTTCATCACTCGTGTTTAACCAGAACTGGTAAAACTGGTATGGGCTTGTTCTTTTCGGGTCAAGCCACACATTGCCGCTCTCTGTTTTACCAAACTTACCACCATCTGCTTTTGTTATCAGCGGGCAGGTAAATGCAAATCCCTTTCCCCGAAGTTTCTTTCTGATGAGTTCTGTTCCGGCTGTTATATTGCCCCACTGGTCGGAACCACCCATTTGTAATTTGCAATTGTATTGCTGATACAGCCACATAAAATCATATGCCTGCATCAGTATGTAATTAAATTCAGTGAAAGAAATTTCCTGGTCTTCTGTCATCCTGTCTTTGATAAAACCTTTGCTTAAAAGATAGCTGACCGTGAGATATTTACCTGCATCCCGCAAAAAAGTTATGGTTGAAATTTCTTTGAACCAATCGGCGTTATTTACAAGTATCGCTGCATTTTTTTCAGACTGAAAATCCAAAAACCGGCTCAATTGTTTTCGGATACATTCCACATTGTGGTTCACCTCCTCTTCAGTCAGCAATTTTCTTTCTTCCTTTTTTCCTGAAGGGTCTCCGATTAGTCCTGTGGCGCCGCCCACCAAGGCAATGGGTTTGTGTCCGGCTTTTTGTAAATGAACCAGCAAAAGTATCGGCACCAGGCTGCCAATATGCAAAGAATCGGCTGTCGGGTCAAAGCCAATATAGCCTGTTGTCATCTCCTTATTCAGTTGTTCTTCTGTACCCGGCGTAATGTCCTGTATCAACCCCCGCCAGCGTAGCTCATCCATTAGTTTCATTCAGAAAAAAAATTTGGCGCAAAAGTAATGCAAAAGAAAGCATGGGGAAAGTAGCAATATTTTTCTAACTAATTCGTTTTCAAATGTTAGATTTTTCAGCCGTTGCTATGTATTTCGGCTGCTAAAAACTAATTTTACAAGCAGCCCAACTCTATGAAAAGCAGTCTTATTTAATGCTTATCCGAAAATTGGAACTATGATACGACCACCGGTTTATCTTACCCTACTGATTCTGTTTGCCAGTATTTCAAGCTACTCACAGTTCAGAAAATACTCCAACGAATTTTTAAACATTGGCGCCGGCGCCCGGGGCCTTTCCATGGGCAGCGCCCAGGTGGCTTCAGTAAACGATGGAACAGCCGGCTACTGGAACCCTGCAGGTTTAGTGGGAGTAAAAAACAATCCCAACCTGAACCTGATGCATGCAGAGTATTTTGCCGGCATTGGCAAATACGACTATGCAAGCGTTGCATTTCCCGCTACCAATAACAAAAGAACCTTTGCCATCACGGGCCTTCGGTTTGCTGTGGACGACATTATGAACACCCTCTTCCTGGTAGAACCGGATGGCAGCATCAACTACAACAACATCCAGGCATTTTCTTCTGCCGATTATGCTTTTATTTTTTCTCTTGCTCAAAAGCTGAAAGAAAACAAAAACAAAAATGTTCAGTTCGGAATAAACGCAAAAGTGATTCATCGCAATGTGGGCAAATTTGCCAAAGCATGGGGTTTCGGGCTTGATGCCGGCCTGCAGGTTTATCAGAATAAATGGAAGTTCGGAATTGCAGGCAGGGATATCACCACCACCTTCAACACCTGGTCATTTTCATTTACCGAAAAAGAAAAAGAAATTTTATACCTCACCAATAATGAAATTCCGGTAAAATCGAGTGAACTGACTGCGCCGCGGCTGATTCTGGGCGTGGCCCGTGACTTCACCATCAGTAAAAAAGTAAGCCTGCTGGCCGAAGCTAATGTGGATCTCACCTTCGACGGTCAGCGCAATACACTGATCAGCGCCGATCCGGTTAGCGCCGATCCCAAGCTGGGAGTGGAGTGCAATATCAACAACATTTTTTATGTGCGGGCAGGCATCAATAATTTCCAGAAAGCACTGGCAGATGGCGATACACTCAACCAGAAAAAGGTCTGGATTTACCAGCCCAGCGCCGGGGCAGGGTTTAAAATTTCCAATGTGACGATTGATTATGCTTTTACCAACCTGGCCAACCAGTCAAACCCGTTGTTTACTCATGTGTTTTCATTAAAGCTGGATATGATAAACGACAAAAACAAAAAGAAAAACTAATCCGCACCCTAATAAACTCTGTTCGATGAAACGATTTTTACTGTTAACAACACTATTGACCACCGGGTTGCTCGTTCACTCGCAAACCTTTCCTTATTACAACGAATGGATTGATTATTCCAAAACTTATTACAAGTTCAAAGTAGGTAAAACAGGTCTTTACCGGATTACACAGGCTGAACTAACCAGTTTGGGTATTGGCAGCACGCCGGCTGAACATTTTCAGCTTTGGCGCAACGGACGTGAGGTGCCGCTTTACACTTCCGTATCAACCGGCCCGCTGGGCGCCGGCGATTATATTGAATTCTGGGGAATGAGAAATGATGGTAAACCCGACTCCATGCTTTACCGGGACCCCAATTACATTCTTAGTGATAAATACAACTTTCAAACCGATACCGCCGCCTTCTTTCTGACCGTAAACCCGGCAGGAGGCAACCTGAGAATCCAAAACACGGTGAATAATGTAGCGGGAAATGTTTTACCTCCGGAACCTTATTTCATGTACACTGAAGGAAACTATTTCAAAGATTACATCAACCCCGGTTATTTTATTGATGCCGGCGAGTATGTTCACTCTTCTTCATACGACAGGGGCGAAGGATGGGCCGGCTGGAATATTTACTGGCAGCAGACTTATTCTAAAAACCATACTTTATACCTGTACAGCAGTGGGCCTACGGCCACTTTCCGGATTAATCTTACCGGCAATGCCATTAACCAGCGCCGGTTTCGGGTAAATATTAATGCCGACAGCATTTTTGGACAGCAACTTGACTACCTGAATTTTGCCAAATACGAAGTACCCAATATTCCACTTACGGTACTGACCAATGGTGTAAACTCGATTCAAATAACCAACCTCAGTACAGGCGCATACGACCGCATGGCTGTGGCGCAATATGAGCTGGTATACCCGAGAATATTTGATTTTGCCGGCACCAGCAATTTTGAATTTGAGCTGCCCGCCAATGCCGCCGGAAATTATCTTGAAATAAGCAATTTCAATTACGGCTCCACAGCCCCGGTGTTGTATGACATTACCAATAACAAAAGATATATAGGCGATATCAGCAACCCGTCACTTGTGAAGTTTGCCCTGGAACCTTCGGCTACCGACCGTAAACTGAAATTGATAAGCCTGGAAGCAACTAATATTAATTCGTCCGGCAATTTTCAGTTACGGAATTTTGTTGATTATTCTCTTGCTGCCTCGCAGGGTGATTATCTTATAATTTCCAATCCCGTTTTGTATAATGGCGCCGGTGGCGCTACCCCGGTGGATGATTACAGGGCTTATCGTAGCTCGGCGGCAGGTGGCGGGTTCACTGCAAAGGTTTATGACATCAACGAGCTGGTTGACCAATTTGCCTTTGGTATTAAAAAGCATCCGTTGTCAATAAAAAACTTTTTACGCTGGGCTAGGGCAAACTTCAGTACACAACCCAAATTTGTTTTCCTGGTAGGTCATGCTGTCGTATATGATCAGTACCGGTATTATGAATCGAACCCTGATGCGGAGCGGCTGAACCTGGTGCCTACCTATGGTAACCCTGCATCCGATATATTGCTCAGCGCCGACATCAGGCAACAGGTGCCCATCACGCCAATCGGGCGACTTTCTGTGATTGTACCCGACGAAGTTTCCATTTATTTAACCAAAGTACAGGAGTATGAAGCTGCACAGGCAGTTTCGTCACCTTTGATCCAGGATAAGGCATGGATGAAAAACGTAGTGCATGTAATTGGCGGCAGCGAACCCATACTGGTGGGCCAGCTCAGCAATTACATGGAAAAATACAGGCAGATTATTGTGGATACTTTGTTCGGGGCCAATGTCACCACGTTTAAAAAATCTTCAGTGGAAACCGTGCAGCAGCTTTCCGACCAGCGGCTGAAAGACCTGTTGCAGGAAGGAGTGACTCAAATTACTTATTTCGGCCACTCATCTTCCACCGTGCTCGATTTTAACCTTGATAATCCTGAGCAGTATAATAACCCGGGAAAATATCCTTTCTTTATTGCTATGGGCTGCCTGGCCGGAAATTTCTTTAATTTCAACCCTGCCCGTTTTTATGAAAAGGAAACGCTTTCTGAAGCCTGGCTGCTGACAGCCAACAGGGGCGCCATTGCTTTCCTGGCCAGTTCGCATTTCGGCATACCTCATTACCTCGATATTTATAATACAAAAACTTATACAGCAGAGTCCCGCTCGCACTACGGAAAAACCTACGGGGAAATTCTGAAAGAGGCCATTATCCAGACCTTCAACCAAACTTCCGTGCTTGATTTTTATGCCCGGATGCATACCGAGCAGAACACGTTTCATGGCGACCCGGCGCTTAAGCCCAACCCCCAACTGAAACCGGATTACGTGGTGGAAGACCCGATGGTGAAAGTTTCTCCTTCATTTATCTCGGTTGCAGAAAACAGCTTTAATGTGGATGCCCGCTTCATCAATATGGGTAAAGCGATAAATACTGATATTTCCATTGAAGTGAAACGCCAGTACCCGGACGGTTCCATTGCTATTGTATACAAAGACACCATTCCGGGTATCCGCTACGTCGATTCTCTTTTCATTACCCTTCCCATAAACCCGACAACTGATAAGGGACTGAATAAAATAACGGTCACCGTGGATGCCGATTTTGCTGTGGACGAACTGTATGAATCCAACAACAGCATCACCAAGGATGTGTTCATTTTTGAAGATGATGCCCGCCCGGTTTACCCAGTCAATTATGCCATCATCAACAAACAGAATATAAAACTGTATGCTTCTACAGCCAACCCGTTCAGCCCGTCGAAGCAATACCGGATGGAGATGGATACAACCGAGTTTTTCAACAGTGCCTTCAAGCGCACTGTAAACATTACTGCACCGGGTGGATTGCTTGAGTTTAACCCGGGGGTTACTTTCACAGACAGCACGGTTTATTACTGGCGGGTATCGCCGCTGGATAGCGTTGGCAATGCCAGCAAATGGAATCAGGCTTCTTTTGTTTACCTGCCCAACAGCGATCTCGGGTTTAATCAGTCACATTTTTACCAGCATACAAAATCATACACAGAGCGGGTTACTCTTGACTCAGCCGACCGGTTATGGGAATTTCATGATGTTTTAAACAACCTGTTTATTCGTACCGGCATTTATCCTACTTCATCACCGGCACAGGCCGACTATACTATAACAGTAAATGGAGATAATTTCATCGGCCCCGGATGCAATTACAACGAGTTAATCATAAATGTCTTTGACCCCGTTACCTTCAGGCCGTGGCGTAATGTAACCGGTACCGATTACAACAGCAGCTATGCATTTTGCGGTACAAGAAGAGAATATAATTTCCATTATTTTCTTACCAATACCGACTGGCGCCATCGTGCACAGGTGTTTCTCGATACCATCGTGCCCGACGGGTCCTATATTGCCATCAGGAGTAATACTGCCCCGTATGACACCTGGAATACATACGCAGCAGCCTGGCAGGCGGATACCGCTATTTACGGCCCGGGCAATTCATTATATCATACTTTATTGAACCAGGGGTTTGCTGACCTTGATATGTATGATACCACACGTTGTTTCATTTTTGTTTATAAAAAGAATTCACAAGGCCAGTTTACTCCGCAATATGTGTTTTCAGATAACATTTATGACAGGCTGCTCTACAGTGTTGATTGCCCCACGCCTGACAGTCTCGGCTATATTTCATCGCCGGTGTTTGGTCCGGCCCGCCAGTGGAAGCAACTGAAGTGGAGAGGGAACACCGTGGATCAATCTGCAGGCGACAGCCCGACGGTGGATGTTATCGGAATAAATAACCTCGGGGCGGAAACTGTTTTGTACAGTTCGCTGGATCTGTCGCAGCAAGACCAGGATATATCGGGTGTGGATGCCTTGCTGTATCCTTATGTAAAACTGCGGATGCGTAATCTTGATTCGGTTAATCTCACTGCTTACCAGCTCCGCTACTGGCGATTGACTTATGTGCCTGTGCCGGAAGGTACTGTGGCGCCCAATATTTTAATCCAGATGAAAGATACCCTGGAAGCAGGCGAACCGCTCGATTTCAAACTGGCATTTAAAAATATCAGCGAAGTGAATTTTGACAGCCTGAAAGTGAAAATCATTATTACCGACCGCAACAATGTGCAGAATGCAGTTCCCCTGTCCAGATTTAAGCCGCTTGTCAGCGGCGATACGCTGCAGGTAAGGGCCTTGATAAATACAGCAACTCTTGCCGGGCTGAATACGCTGTATGTGGATGTAAATCCCGATAACGATCAGCCGGAGCAGTTCCATTTCAACAATTTCATGTACAAAACATTTTATGTAAAAGCCGATAAAGTGAACCCGATACTCGATGTGACGTTTGACGGCGTGCACATCCTGAACCGTGATATTGTTTCATCAAAACCGCACATCGTCATCAAGCTGAAAGATGAAAGCAAATGGCTGGTGCTGAACGATACGGCCGGCACCAGCGTGAAGGTGCGTTTCCCCAACGGGGTGATCCGACCTTATTTCTTTGTTGCCAATGACACGCTGAAATTTACTTCGGCCGGCACAGCGCCCAGTACCGATAATACGGCCACCATTGATTTCAATCCTTACTTTTTGCAGGATGGAGATTATGAGCTGATAGTAACAGGTAAAGATCGCAGCGGCAATACCGCAGGCAGTCTCGAATACAAGGTGGGTTTCCAGGTCATCAACAAGCCGATGATTTCAAACATGCTGAATTACCCGAACCCATTCACCACATCCACAGCTTTTGTATTCACCATCACCGGCAGCGAAGTACCGCAGAATATTAAAATCCAGATCCTGACCATCACCGGTAAGATTGTACGGGAAATCACCCAAGATGAACTGGGCCCGCTGCACATCGGCAGAAACATTACCGAATTCAAATGGGATGGCACCGACCAGTACGGTCAGAAACTTGCCAACGGTATTTATCTATACCGTGTTGTCACCAACCTGAACGGCAAATCGCTTGACAAGTACAAAGCGGAAGATGATAATACCGATAAGTACTTCAATAAAGGGTATGGTAAAATGTACCTGATGCGGTAACAATTGAAATAACAATTTCAAATTCTAATTATAGTCCCCTGTATATGCCAGGGGATTTTTTGTTTCCATCTTCGTAAGAGAATCGCTTGTTGCTTTGATACATTTGCAGATTAATTGGATTTTGGAATTTTATACCTGGTATTTACAGCATTATGGGCAAAATAGCCATCAACATAGCCACGGGCAGCCTGCAGCAGCAGGAAATGATTGTGGGTATTGACCTGGGTACTACAAATAGTCTTGTTGCCATCCTTCATCCCGAAAGCAGGAAACCGGTGGTGCTGAAAGAGTATGACGGGAATGCACTGGTGCCTTCTATTGTTCATTTCGATAAAACGGGTTTCATCACCGTGGGCGATGCGGCAAAGAATTTTCTTGTCACCGAGCCGCAAAACACCATCTTTTCGGTAAAAAGACTGATGGGCAAATCGTACAACGACATCAAAGAAAGAGCTTCATTTTTTACCTATAAAATAATTGACGACGATACCGAACGGCTGGTGAAGATACAAGTGGGTGATAAATTTTATTCGCCGGTAGAATTGTCATCTTTCCTACTTGCCGAGCTGAAGAAAAGAGCTGAACACATATTAAAAACACCGGTGACAAAAGCGGTCATCACCGTGCCGGCTTACTTCAACGATGCGCAGCGCCAGGCTACCCGTGATGCCGGTAAACTTGCCGGGCTGGATGTACTTCGTATTGTGAACGAACCAACCGCAGCCAGTCTTGCTTATGGCCTGGGAATGAAAAAGGATGAAAGCAAAACAGTAGCTGTTTATGATTTAGGCGGCGGCACGTTCGATATTTCCATCCTGCGCATCAGCCATGGCATTTTTGAAGTGCTCTCTACCAACGGCGATACTTATCTTGGCGGCGATGATTTTGATCACAGCATCGTGAAGCACTGGATACAGCAAAAGGGAATAACTGAAGCTGAGCTTGCCCTGCATAAAAACCTGGCCCAGGAACTACGGCTAAAGGCCGAAGAAGCCAAAAAGTTTTTAAGCTGTCATGAATTTTATAAAGGCGAAGTAGCGAGTGAGCCGGTGGAAATTTCAAGATCAGAATTGGAAGAGCTGATAAAACCGCTGGTAGAAAAAACTATCGCATGCTGTAATAATGCATTGAATGATGCACAGCTTACAGCAATGGATATTGAAGAAGTGGTGATGGTAGGCGGCTCCACAAGAATTCCGGTGGTAAAGAAGGCGGTCAGTAAATTCTTTGGCCGTAATGTGCATGACGAACTGAACCCGGATGAGGTGGTGGCGCTGGGTGCCGCCGTTCAGGCCGATATACTTGCCGGCAACAACAAAGACTTTTTATTGCTCGATATCACACCGCTTTCGCTGGGCATTGAAACCATGGGCGGGCTGATGGATGTATTAATTGCACGCAACTCAAAGATTCCGACAAAGGCCGGCCGGCAATATACTACACAGAAAGACGGCCAGGCGGGCATGCGCATTGCAGTTTTCCAGGGCGAAAGAGATTTGGTAAAAGACAACCGAAAGCTTGCTGAATTCAATCTTACCGGAATTCCTGCCATGCCTGCAGGCTTGCCGAAAGTGGAAGTGTCTTTTCTCATCAATGCCGATGGCATATTGAATGTGCGGGCAAAAGAGCTGCGCAGCGGCGTGGAGCAGAGCATTGAAGTGAAACCGCAGTATGGCCTGACTGATGCCGAAGTGGAAAGGATGCTGATGGAATCCATCCGGCATGCAAAAGAAGATATCCAGGTAAGAGCTTTGGTGGAAGCCCGGGCAGAAGCACAGCAGTTAATTGATACTACTCTGAAGTTTTTACAAAAGAACAATGACCTGCTGATGCCGGAAGAAATTGCCACCACCACAAAGGCAATTGATGCGCTGAAAGAAACACTTGATTCCGGTGACAAAGATTTTATTCATAAAAAAACAGAAGAGCTGAACGAAATTTCCCGGCCCTATGCCGAGCGGGTGATGGATATGGCCATCAGCAAAGCGCTGAGTGGCAAAAGCATCAACAAGGCTATTTAGCCCTGAAACCTTCTGCTATTTTTTTCCCCCTCGGAAAAAAATTATCACAATCCTGATCACTGCAGGGCACGGGGATGTTGCTGAATTCCCTGCCCGCGGCCGGCCTGTTTATTTTCATTTCGCTGCAATCAAAAGTTGTATAAGCAGTTTTTTCAATTCCCAGCGGCGCCAGCCATTGATTTTTTTCAAAGAAACGGGTAAAGCGGTACCCGGTGTAGGCTGTGATAATTAACGAAACCGCAATCAGGACCGCAGATGTCAGTTTTTTATTTAAAGAAATTTTTTTGCCTTCAGTTGCCAGGTAAGCGGTAGCAGCAATTAAACCAGTAATTGATCCAAAACCAAACCGAGGATCAGGAGCGGCGACAAACCAGAAAACAACACCTGGCAACGTTATAACGTATACAAGAATGGTATTGAAACCGGCCCGTTTAATTTTTTTCAGAAGCAGCAAAGCCGCTATAACTGAAGCTATAAATAATATGATGATGGATTTATCGGCTGACGATTGTTGCTGCCACCAGCCGGGCAGCCATTCCGCACTCTTCAAACGCATCACTTGTTCCACTTCAGGGCCATGAGAAACACCGTTTTTCCTGGCATAAGCAGTAATATAATTTTTCTCGTGTTCAGTGAGTTGTTTGCTGTATTTCCAGTCCACATTCACCATATCAACAGCTGTGCTGGGAAATACGACATAACCGGTGGTAATAATATTGCGGGCAAAAAAGGGAAACAGGATAATAGTGGAAATGATGAGTGTTGCAAAAACGAGTTTAAATCTTTTTTGTTTAATAAAAACAATTAGAGCAGCAGCAACAGTTAAAACAACCGCCACCGCTGATAATTTGATGGTAAGGGCAACAAGACCAGGCAGCGCCACAAACAGCCAATGGCCGGCAGATTGATAATTATTTTTCTCTTTTTTATCCAATAACAAACAAACAATGACCCACACATAAATGGCCGCAATAAAATCAGGACTGGCCGAGGTGGCCGTCAGCCTTACCTGCGTATAACTCCAGGTAGACAGTGCAAGCATTGTTATCCAAAGCAATCCTGGTAAGCGGTTTCCATTTTCATAAAAATAAAAGTGGATGCGGCTGATAATAAAAATAAAAAACCAGGCCAGCACCGTTGAATTCAGAAATGTGGTGCCATCCACACCGGTAAAACGGAGGCCAAACAGCGCTTCCGAAACAAACCAGAGCCCCTGGTAACCGAAACGGACATGCAGGTGTACCAGGCCGGGTATGGCCCTGTATTTTTCAATCCACTGAATGGTTTGTGCATGATATCCCAATGTATCAGGGTGAACTATTTTCCAGGTGCTCATTACAAGAACCATTAGCAGGCAAGCCAGCAGCAACAGAAATGAAACCAGGTGAAGCCCCGAAAATTGCGAGGAGACTGTTTTTAAAAATCCAGGCGATTCTTTTTTCAGTAAAAGCAAAATGCCGGGTGCAAGAAAAATCAATTGCACCCACCAGCTACCTAATGGGATGAACAAAGAAACGATTCCTGCCGTAACGGTGATTGCAGATAATCCGGCAAGGCAAACAATGCTGAAATGATACGGGGGTAATTCTTCCCCGGAAATTTTTTGAATGAACCTCAGCACAAGCCTGCCCCATACCCAGCAAAGAAAGCTGATATAAACCCAGGCAATAAGTGTGATGATCATAGTTTAGCTTTTGACAGCCGTTACAATTATTGAAAGACCGGCCCTCTTGCCAATCAGTTTATCCAGCCGTTTGGCCACCGGCACCATCCGGTCAAAGACTGACATTTCGCTGCTACCCAGCATTTTTCTGCTTAAAATTTTTCCAAACAAAAGCCAGCCGGCAATGCCGGTAAAGTTGAAATATGATGCTGAACGAACGGTAAAGTTTTCTTCACCAAGCAGCCGCTTCATTTTTTTTAATGAATAACGGCGGTAATGCCCCAGTTGCCGGTCGAAGCGGCAATAGAGCCACGACAGGGCCGGGGCCAGTACAATCAGATGCCCGCCGGGTTTTAACAGGAAGCGGCAATTCGTTAATGCCAGCGCATCATCTTTTATATGTTCAATTACGTTCAAAAGAAAAATGCTGTCAAACTTTTCATGAAATTCCGCATACTGTTGTTCAAAACCGTTTTTCAAAAGATCCAGCCGGATGATGTCTCTTACATTTTTATTTCCCAAAAAAATCTGCCGCAGCCTGCTGCAGTATTCGCTGTTGTAATCGGAGAGGGTGATAAAATGCCCGTCCTCAATCACCAGCTTCGAAATATTACCGATGCCGCTGCCAATTTCCAGTATTTCTCCTTTCAGAAAATGGCGAAACTCCTCATACATCCAATGGTTGAAGCGGCCGGCATTTGCCACTACTTCCAGGGTATGCAGCCCGACGGGATCATTTGTTTCGGCAACGTTCATTTGCGTGAAAAGATATTGTACTTCAGAATACACCACATGGCATGCAGGCCGTCCTTCCAGTTTATCTTTTTGCCATCCTTGTATGTTCTTCCGTAATAGGCAATGCCCACTTCATAAATGCGTATGCCGGGCAGGCGGCTCACTTTTGCCGTTACTTCGGGTTCGAACCCAAAGCGGTTTTCTTTCAGATTAATTTGCCTGAGGATGCCCGTTTTAAACATTTTGTAACCGGTTTCCATATCGGTCAGGTTCAAGCCGGTAAAAAGGTTGGAAAGAAAAGTCAGCAACTTATTGCCGATGGTATGAAAAAAGAACAACACACGGTGCGGTCCCGTGCCCATAAAGCGGGAGCCATAAACCACATCGGCATGGCCGTCAGCAATCGGCTGAAGCATTTTATTATAATCATTGGGGTCGTATTCCCAATCCGCATCCTGTATGATCACCACATCGCCGCTGATTTTTTGCAATGCAGTTTTTATTGATGCACCTTTGCCCATGTTTTTTTCATGGTGAATGACAAGCACCGGAGGATTATTTTCACAAAATTTATCAATAGCTTCTATTGTTTCGTCAGTTGAGCCGTCATTCACTACTATAATTTCTTTTTCCATGCCAGAGTCCAGCTTTGCACGGAGCACATTTTCCAGCACACCGGCAACCAGGTTGCCTTCGTTGTAGCAGGGGATGATGATGCTGAGTTTTTTCAGGTTCATAGTACCGGCGGTGAAGATAATCCAGATGCTTCATTTAATTAAACGGAAACCACTTCGAATATTCTTTCCTCGTGGCTGCAGCCGGGGGTCGGGTTTATAAATGCAGGGCAGCGGTGTTCCGTAGCAGCGGGCATTCCAGTTGCTGTGTATCGGTTCAGGAATGCGAAAAATAATTCCATCAATCGTTACTTCTTTCACCGGCGGCTGCGGCAATGATGCCGGAGTTACCCAGTTTCTGTATTCTTCCTGTTTTATGGTTTTTGAAACTAAATAAAATGCAGAGCCTGCTATCAGCAAAATCATAACGGAGTCTGTCAGCCATTTTCCCGCTTTTTGGTTTTTAATAAAAGAAGTGAAATAAAACGAAGCAAGAAAAATTCCGGCCAGCAGGCAGCCATAAACAAACCGCGGATCAGGTGAAATGATAAACCAGCAAATCAGCCAAAGGAGGATTGCAGCAAGAAAGACGACCACATTTTTACTGAAAAAATTTTTACGCAGAAAATTCAGCATAGCGGAACTAAGCAACCCCACAACAGCAGCAACCACCAGTATTTTATCAAAAAGAAAAAGATGCTGAAACCATACTGGTATCCAGCCGGAGCCCAGCGCCCGGGTTTGTTCAATGTCAAAATAAGCGGTGCTTACCCGGTTGTAATACTTGATGTACGCCAGCAGCCTGCCGGTTATTTCAGGGTCGGCTTTCCAGTCGGTACTGAACCAGTTGAAATAAACAGCCGGATAAAAGGGATAGCCGGTGAGCATGATATTTCTTGCAAGAAAAGGGATAATCAGCAGCAGGCAACAGGCAAGTGAGGTTAAAAGAGCTTTTAGACTTTTTTGCCGGATAAAAAAAACAAGGGAGGCAAGGCTTATGAGTAAAAAGGGAAAATGGATGATACGGACAGTAAACAAATATACCGGCCAGATAACCCACTCCACACCGGGCAAAAACCGTTTTTCTTCCGATAAAATAGATTCAGCAAACAAAACCAGCACAACAGCCGTTGCGATAAAATCATAGTTGGCAGATGCTGCATTGCCCCGCGTAAGCGGCCATACTGCCATGCAGGTGATAAAAATAATAAGTAACGCAAATGATGCCGGGTATTTTTTTTCTTTGAAAAGCTGCTGCTGTTTTGAAACTAACCAGTAAACCAGCCACAGCGATAAGACGCCGTTCAGGACAGTGTAGCCGCCTGCCGTGTTTTTTGAAAAACCAAATAATGCTACGCTGCTAAACCAGGAGGAGTTAAACCCGAATCTTTCGTGCAGATTTACCAGGCCGGGCACCGTGCCGTATTCCTGTATCCATTTTATTGACTGTATGTGATAGCTTTCCGTGTCATCCATCACTACCGGGCCGGCGTTGATGAACAAAATAATCAGCCAGGTGATGATGAAAAGCAGTTTTGTAAACAGCGGCCAGGAGGCAAGTTCATCTGCCAGTCGGCCAAATAGCTTTCCACATTCTATCCATTTTATCAAAGCGGATAACATCAAAAGACTTCCCATCAGCCATTGAATCCGGGATCCTATCGGAAAAAACAAAGCCAGCAACTGGGATAAAACGGAAAGCAGGATAAGCCCGCTGATGAAGTAATAAACGGCAGGTTTGCCTTCCGTTTTTTTATAAAAGAGTTTATAAAATAAAAACCCGCTCCAAAGGCAGGATGCGCTGATAATGATATGTGCCGCAAACAGGGTTAGCATGCAGAATCAGTGGAAGGCTTTTTTCTTTTTCAGAAAATAACTTTCCAAAAAATAAAAGCTAAGAATGCTGATCAGTATCCCCGTCAATGTAAGTAGCACCGAAACCCCAATGGCCAGCGTATTACCGGAAATGTGAGCAGCCGATTTCACTTTTTCCTCCATCCAGCCATAAAAAATCAGGTAAACGGGCCAGTGAAAAACATAAAGCCCGTAAGAAATTTTGCCAAAAAACCGTAACGGGGAAAGCGTCAGCAGAAAATTAATGAATTTATTTTCTCCATTTAC
>CAYUJD010000022.1:23244-45919 GCA_964444975.1 uncultured Chitinophaga sp.
AAATAATTCAAATCTTTCACTTTCATTTCCCACATCAAAAGCCGGGCGCCAATGACGGCCAGTAATAGAAAACCGGCTATCATCAGCAGCCATTTAGGTTTTCGGATAATAAAAATTACAAATGGCCACAGTATGTAAAACTGCTCTTCCACTGCCAGCGACCAGTAATGCTGAATAGCCGTGGTGGTACTGCCCGTGTCATAAAAAATCAAAAACCAGTTTTGCAGGTAAGCCCAGAACCACCCCTGGTGATGATAATAGAAACTGAAATCAAGCGAGAGATTCTTTATGAGGGGAAACAACAGAAAAATTATAATCAGACTGAGATAGTAAAGCGGGAAAATGCGCAGGATTCTTTTTGCATAAAAATTTTTAAAATAGCCCGGGCGGTTTACGGTACGCAGCAGTATTTCTGTTATCAGGAAACCGGACAACACAAAAAATAAATCCACACCCAGCCAACCAAAAAAAAAGTATTCGATAAAGCCAAAATTGTGATAGAAAACTACCAGCAGGATGGCTACTCCCCGCAGCCCGTCGAGGGCAGGATAATGGGCTCTTTCAGCAGTGGGAGTCAGAGGTATTGGCGATTTAGTAATGGTTGTTTATTTACCCAAAGATAATTTCCGGTAAATGTATTTTCCAAGCATATCAAACTCAATGTTCACTTTTTTTCCCGGCACCAGGGAGTTGAAATTGGTATGTTCAAACGTGTAAGGGATAATTGCTGCATCAAATGTTGTTTCTGTTACATTAAACGCGGTAAGGCTGATGCCATTCATAGCAATGGAGCCTTTCTCGATAACGAGGGCAGCAAATTCAGCCGGGTACTGAAACCGGAATTCCCAGCTGCCGTCTTTTCCTGTTTTTTCTATGCACACTGCAGTAGCATCCACATGGCCTTGCACAAAATGACCATCGAGGCGGTCGTTTATCTTCAGGCACTGCTCCAGGTTGATTATAGTGCCTTGTTGCCAGATTTCGAGAGTAGTTTTGGTGAGAGTTTCAGCAATGGCAGTAACCCGGTGGCGGTTGCCCTTTACTTCTTCCACTGTCAGGCACACACCATCGTGCGCCACACTCTGGTCGGTTTTCAGTTTTTTAGAAATGGGAGATTTTATCCAGAAGCTTTTATTGCTGCCGTTTTCAATAATCTTTTTAACTACACCCTGTGTTTCAATAATTCCGGTAAACATAGGGGCAAATTAGTCCTTTTTCCACTTTCCATTTCCGGTTTTCACAATTGCCTCCTATCTTTGCTGCCCGTAAAAAAATACCAAAGGAGGTATATCAAATATGCTCATCATTGATTCTAAAGACTGCGAAAACATAGACAAGGCCCTCAAAAAGTACAAGAAAAAATTTGAAAAGAGCAAAATCCTGTTGCAGCTGCGTGAACGCCAGGCCTTCACCAAGCCATCGGTGAAACGACGCAGCGAAGTGCTGCGGGCCATCTACAAGCAGAAGCTTGCCAGCGGAAAGATTGAACAGTAAGAATACCCGCCTTAAATAATAGGAGATAGCTGCAGAGTTTTATAGCTTTGCAGCTATCCTTTTTTATGAACAGCCCGCTTCCGGAAATCCAATCCTTTGTTGATTACCTCAGGTTTGAAAAAAGGTATTCAGCCCATACCATTCGTTCTTATTACGACGACCTGCTGCAGTTTTTCAGTTTTCTTAAAATGCAATTTGGGGTTAGTTTGCCCGGCGAAATTTCCCAGGTGATGGTACGCAGCTGGCTGGCCGTATTAAATGAAGAGGGCATGTCGGCCCGGAGCATCAACCGGAAAATGTCCACGCTTAAATCTTTTTTCAAGTTCCAGTTAAAGCAGGGAAACATTGAAACAACACCGATGGCCAATATAACAGCGCCAAAAATAAGCAGGCGGCTGCCGGTTTTTATTAAGGAAAATGAGCTGGCAGCCATAGCAAAGTCGCTTGAAACAGCTACTGAAGACTGGGATAGCCTCAATACCAAAATGCTTTTCACTATTTTTTATGCCACCGGCATGCGGCTCAGCGAACTGGTTAATCTGAAAGAGCGGCAGATAGATTTTTACAAAAAACAAATCAAGATTTTGGGCAAGGGAAACAAAGAGCGGATAATACCGGTAAGTACCGGGTTGCTGGCCTCTGTTAAAAATTATATTGCTGAAAAGAAAAAAGTATTTGAAAGCGCCGACGACGTGTTGCTTGTTACAGCCAGCGGCCGGAAATTGTATCCGAAATACGCTTATAACCGGGTGAATAAAATCCTGGCAAAAGAAGCCCGTACACTGGATAAAAAAAGCCCGCATGTGCTGCGCCATACGTTTGCCACCCACCTGATGAATAATGGCGCAAACCTGGACGCCGTGAAAGATCTACTGGGTCATGCCAGCCTTACCAGCACGCAAGTGTACACGCATAATACAATTGAGAAGTTAAAAGATGTGTATAAAAAAGCCCATCCCAGGGCCTGATTTTAACGGGGTAAAGACAAAAAAAACGGGCAAATTTTATTTGGAAAAAAGGGCCTTTCGCTTTAATTTCATACTGAACCAAAAAACAAGCCTATGTAATACATTTCTAACACCAGTGCAAGCTCTTTATTTATTGTTTCACCTTAAAAATTGCGATTGTTATGAACGTTAAGATCCAAACTGTTCGTTTCAATGCGGACGACAAGCTTGTGAATTACATTACACATAAATTGCAAAAGCTGAAAGTATTCCACGACCGCATTGTTGAAGTAGATGTGTTTCTGAAACTCGATAACGTGGTTCATACCATTAAAGACAAAATCGCAGAGATCAGAGTACACGTACCCCGTTATTATTTTTTTGCAAAAACAACCAGTAAATCCTTTGAGGAGTCATTTGATGAAGCATTTGATTCTCTACTGATCCAGATAAAAAAGAAAAAAGAAAAACAGGCAGCTTAATTTTCCGATCCCGCCGGGAAACCACCCAGCGGGATCTTTTCTTTCTCATTATCAGTACAAAAATTCAGAGTAAAGATTTTTACAAATATCAATTTCCCTTACCTTTGCCCGCCCGAACCGTACCTGTTTTCATTGAAATTTTCGTGATATGAGTACACCCGGGAGGGCGTCTTATAAAATTGATGGCAGTTCTTTATTTATCCTGTCCGCTGAAACCAGGCTCAGGCGGATGATAAACGCCAGGTGACTCAGCCGGTAGGGGCATCTCCTAAGGTTAGTGGGGATTACCGTGTAAAAAAGGCTGAGTTTAGCTGGATATAACTAAAGTATAAGCCAGAGTAGCTCAGCTGGTAGAGCAGCTGATTTGTAATCAGCTGGTCGGGGGTTCGAGTCCCTTCTCTGGCTCTGAGATGGGCAAGTAGCCAAGTGGCCAACGGCAGCAGACTGTAAATCTGCCCTCTTCGGAGTTCGGTGGTTCGAATCCATCCTTGCCCACAGTTCTTTGTTTTGGAATTTTGGAATGGCGATTTGGGAAATTGTACTTTAGCCTCGGTTTCAAAATTTCTCAATTGAACTTTTTCCAATTGAAATGCGGAAGTAGCTCAGTTGGTAGAGCGACAGCCTTCCAAGCTGTAGGTCGCGGGTTCGAACCTCGTCTTCCGCTCAAACTCGTTTGTAGTTTGAGGTTTGTAGTTTGTAGTTCGTTTCACTAACCACAAACCACAAATTATAAACTATCAACTGAGTATGCCGTTGTAGCTCAGTGGTAGAGCACTTCCTTGGTAAGGAAGAGGTCGTGAGTTCAATTCTCATCAACGGCTCACCGGCGTCTGACGGTCTCCGTCTGACGCTCCTATCAGATAGAAACTGTCTGATAAGCTGAACAGCGAACAGAACGTACAAGAGTGCGACGCAACGGAAGCTAAATCGAGCACTGCTGCCGGGCACCTAATTATAAAACACAACTTAAAAACGGATAACCATGTCAAAAGAGACCTTTAAGCGGGATAAACCCCACGTAAACGTTGGTACCATTGGCCATATTGACCACGGTAAAACCACACTGACTGCCGCTATAACACTTATTCTTTCGCAAAGAGGTTTGGCGCAGGCTAAAAAATATGATGAAATTGATGCCGCTCCTGAAGAAAAAGAACGTGGTATCACCATCAATACTGCTCACGTAGAGTACCAGACGGCCAACAGGCATTATGCTCACGTTGACTGCCCGGGTCACGCTGACTATGTGAAAAACATGATTACCGGCGCTGCCCAGATGGATGGCGCTATATTAGTGGTAGCAGCTACTGATGGCCCGATGCCGCAAACAAAAGAACACATTCTGCTGGCCCGCCAGGTAGGTGTGCCCCGCATGGTAGTGTTTATGAACAAAGTGGACCTGGTAGATGATCCCGAACTGCTGGAACTGGTAGAAATGGAAATCCGTGAATTGCTTACCTTCTACGGTTTTGACGGGAACAATACCCCCATCATAAAAGGTTCGGCTACCGGTGCTTTGGCCGGCGAAGAAAAATGGGTGAAAGCCGTGGATGAACTGATGGATGCAGTGGACAATTATATTCCCCTTCCTCCCCGCCCGGTTGATCAGCCCTTCCTGATGAGCGTAGAGGATGTGTTCTCCATTACCGGTCGCGGCACTGTAGCCACCGGCCGTATTGAAAGAGGACGTATAAAAGTGGGCGAGCCGGTAGAAATTGTAGGCCTGATTCCCCAGCCGCTTACTTCGGTGGTTACGGGTGTGGAAATGTTTCGCAAAATACTTGATGAAGGTGAAGCCGGCGATAATGCAGGTTTGCTGCTGCGTGGTATAGAAAAGAAAGATATCCGCCGCGGTATGGTTATCTGCAAGCCGGGCTCCATCACTCCGCATACTGAATTCAAATGCGAAGTATATGTGCTAAGCAAAGAAGAAGGTGGACGACACACCCCCTTCTTCAATAAATACCGTCCGCAATTCTATTTCAGAACAACAGACGTGACCGGTGAAGTGGAACTGCCGGCAGGAACAGAAATGGTGATGCCCGGCGATAATACGGCCCTGACCGTGAAGCTGATTCAACCAATCGCAATGGAGAAAGGTTTGAAATTCGCTATTCGTGAAGGCGGCCGTACAGTTGGAGCCGGACAGGTGACCGAGATTCTGAAGTAATGCCCCAGCCTCCTGAAGGGCGAGTCTGGAAGCTGTAGTATATTTGCAAAGTACTTGGGCTGCAAAGTTCAGGTACTTTATTTGTTTAAAAATTTATCAAAGACCCTTTAGTGGTTTGGGGTATACGGGCATAGTTCAATGGTAGAATAGAGGTCTCCAAAACCTTTGATCCGGGTTCGAATCCTGGTGCCCGTGCAAAAAGTTTGCGGTTCGATGGTTTTATCGGATTTTATGACATCAAACATCAAACTACAACCGGTAAACAAATATGAACAAGATTACAACCTATTTCAGGGAAAGCTACAAGGAACTGATGGAAAAAGTAACATGGCCTACGTGGAGTCAGCTACAGCAATCCACCATGATTGTGATTGCCGCTACGCTGGTAATTACTGCGCTGGTAGCAGCCATGGATTTTGTAACCAATGTAGCGCTGAAATTTATTTATGACATTTTTTAATTATGGAAACAACAAACACACCTGATACGTCCGTGCAACCGGAACAGGCAGGCGGGCAGCAGGCTGAAACCAAATGGTATGTGCTGCGTGTAGTAAGCGGCAAGGAGAAAAAAGTAAAAGAATACCTGGATAAGGAAATTTCCCGCAGTGGTTGGGACAAAATGGTGAAGCAGGTATTTCTGCCGGTGGAGAAAGTATATAAAGTGCAGAACGGAAAAAAAGTGATGCGTGAGCGCAACTATTACCCGGGCTATGTAATGATTGAAATACTGGAAGGCAAATTGTCAGACGACCTGCGTGACACTATTAAAAACACATCCAATGTCATTCATTTCCTGGGCAAGGAACACCCGATAGCCCTGCGCAAAGCTGAGGTGAACAAGATGCTGGGCAAGATGGATGAAATGGCCGAAGCCGGCGCTGTAAGCATGAGCGAGCCGTTTATTGTGGGTGAAACCATCAAAATCATCGAAGGTCCCTTTAATGATTTCAACGGCGTGATAGAGGAAGTGAATGATGAAAAGAAAAAGCTGAAAGTGACGGTGAAGATTTTCGGCCGCTCCACACCTGTAGAACTGAACTATATGCAGGTAGAAAAAATAAGCTGATATTCGTACAGAATTTTTTTTAAAGGGCAATCCTGGTTAAGGATTGCTTTTTTAATTTTATGCGATGCTGAAAAAGATTTTGTTCCTGCTGATTTACCTGCTCACGTGGGTGGTTTTTTTTGAAATAGCCCGTATCTATTTTCTTGTAGCCACGAATCAATATGCACAGGAGGCGCCGGCACCCGTCGTGTTAAAAAGTCTGTGGTACGGATTAAAAATGGATATTTCAGCAGCGGTGTATTTTACCGGTACGGCTTGTGTATTTATTCTGCTGGGCCTGTTTATTCCTTTTTTCCTGCGAAAGAAAATTTATTTTATCTACACCGGTATTATTCTTTTTGTGCAGTTGCTTTTGATTATGGCGGATGCAGAAATCTTCAAAGCATGGGGAACGAGAATTGACTACACGCCGCTGAAATACCTGGCTACGCCACGGGAAATATGGGCTTCTGTAAGTCACCTCCCGGTTTTCTGGATGGCGACAGGATTTGTTGTTATCTATATTTTTTTCTTCTGGGTATTCAGAAAAATAATTTCCCGTGCAATAATACTGCTGCAAAACAACAGCTATCGCCTTGTGCAGATGCCGCTGGTTCTTGTTTTTACCGGCCTGCTCATCATACCTGCCCGGGGTGGTTTGCAATTGTCTCCTTTAAATCAAAGCAGCGTTTATTACTGCAATTACCAGTATGCCAACAATGCGGCCGTGAACGCTTCGTGGAATTTTATGTATTCGATGACGCTGATAAACCAGCTTAATCACAATCCGTATGAATACATGAATGAAGAACAGGCCACTGCCATGGTTCAATCACTTTTCGATGCCGGGGATAAAACAGAAGCGGTGCTGAAAACAGATTCTGTAAAAACCAATGTACTTTTTATTTTATGGGAAAGCTTTACAGAAAAAGCGCTGAATAAGATGGTGGACGGCCGGCCGGTTATCCGGTTTTTTCCGCACCTGATGAAAGAAGGGATTTATTTCAGCAATTGCTACTCATCGGGCGACAGAACGGATAAAGGAATCAGTGCAGTACTAAGTGGTTACCCCGCTTTGCCAAAAGGCTCCATTGTAAATTACCCGGAGAAAACAGCAAGGCTCCGGGGTCTGGGAAATTTGTTTCTTGAAAATGGTTACTCCACCCATTTTTATTATGGCGGCGAGCCGGAGTTTGCCAATATTAAAAGTTACCTGGCAGCACAAAAATTTCAGCGCCTGACTACAAAAGAAAATTTTAGTGACGAAGACATGAATTCAAAATGGGGCGCCCATGATAACGTGGTGATGAAAAAACTGCTGGCAGATATTCCGCAAATGCCGCCGCCATTTTTTACTACCTGGCTTACCCTCAGCAGCCATGAGCCCTTTGAAACCCCGATGCCCCCTGTTTTCAGGGGAAATGATAAGGAAATAAAATTTCTGAATTCGCTTCATTACACCGATTCAGTAGTGTTTTCTTTTATCAGTGAACTGAAAAAGCTGCCGCTGTGGGAAAACACACTGGTGATAATTGCGGCCGATCACGGGCACTACCTGCCAATAACAGGCAAGCGGGCAGATGATTACCGGGTACCTGTTTTGTGGCTGGGCGGGGCATTGCAAAAGAAAAATCTGGTCGTTGAAAAAACAATCAATCAGCTCGACATGGCCCGCAGTCTTAGCCGGCAGTTTCACTTTGACGACGCTTCATTCCGTTTCAGTAAAAATGTTTTTGATACAACAGTAAAGCACTGGGCATTTTTTACATACAACGACGGCATTGGATTTAGCACCGACAGCAGCCGTCTTTTATTTGATAATGCCGGCAGAAGGGTGGTGTTCGAAGAAGGAAAAACCAATAAGGCGCAGGCAGAAATTGCAAAAGCCCTGATGCAGGTGCTATATGAAGATTTTTTGAGGAGGTAAATTTTTGATTGCAGATTGGAATTACCAGGTAACATTAGCCCGACAGTTAGCTGGAAGATGCAGCGGAAATCCAACCAGACCTCAAAAACGTGCGCCAAAATAATTTCTATTAATCCTCCCAAAAATTAACTGTCACACCCTATCTTTGCCGCCCCAATAAGTTCTTTAGCATTACCCGCCTGCCAAAGGCGGGAAAGTGAATTTGGGAGTCCCGGTACTTAAGGTAGGGACGTTTGAACCAATAAATTTTTAAATATGGCAAAAGAAATCAGTGGCTTTGTAAAGCTCCAGTGCAAAGGTGGCCAGGCCAATCCTGCACCCCCCATCGGTCCGGCTTTAGGCTCCAAGGGCATAAACATCATGGAATTCTGCAAGCAATTCAATGCCCGCACGCAGGACAAAATGGGTAAAACACTTCCAGTATTAATTACTGTTTATTCCGACAAAAGTTTTGATTTTATCATCAAGACCCCCCCGGCTTCTGTGCAGTTGCTGGAAGCAGCCAAGCTGCAGAGCGGCTCCAAAGAATCAAATCGCACAAAAGTGGGCAAAGTGAGCTGGGCTCAGGTGGAGGCAATTGCCAAAGACAAAATGCCTGACCTGAACTGCTTTACCATTGAAAGCGCCATGCGTATGGTGGCAGGCACAGCCCGCAGCATGGGTATCACAGTAGAGGGCAAAGCTCCCTGGGAAAACTAATCCCGATAACTATCGGGACCCCGCAAGGGGGACAAAAAAAAACTAAAATGGATTACAATGGCATTCCTCAGTAAAAAAAGAAAAGTTGCCCAGTCAAGAGTTGACAGCAACAAACAATATAGCCTGAAAGAGGCTTCAACATTGGTGAAAGACGTAACCACCTGTAAGTTTGATGCTTCAGTTGACTTGCATGTGCGTTTGGGTGTAGATCCTAAAAAAGCCGACCAGGCCATCCGGGGCACGGTGACCTTGCCGCATGGCACAGGAAAAACAAAACGAGTGCTGGTACTTTGCACACCCGATAAAGAAGCAGAAGCAAAAGCCGCCGGCGCCGACTATGTCGGGCTGGAAGAATTTATCACCAAAATTGAAGGCGGATGGGTGGATGTGGATGTTGTCATCGCCACGCCCCAGGTAATGCCGAAAATAGGTAAGCTGGGTAAAGTGCTTGGGCCCCGCAACCTGATGCCGAACCCTAAAACCGGCACTGTGAGCAACGATGTAGCGGCTGCTGTAAATGAAGTAAAGGGCGGTAAGATTGCTTTTAAAGTTGACAAAGCAGGTATCGTGCATGCGTCTATTGGTCGTGTAAGTTTTGCACCGGAAAAAATTGCTGAAAACAGCCAGGAACTGCTGAATGCAATCATCAAAGCAAAACCCGCCACTGCAAAAGGCACTTACCTGAAAGGTATCAGTATGGCCAGCAGCATGAGCCCGGGAATTTCTATTGATACAAAGGGATTTATCCATTAACACTCCGTAAGAGTGCTTTTGAATAAATAAAAATTTGAAGAGTCAAACTTTAATAAAATGACTAAAGAACAAAAAAATGAAGTGATTGAAGTATTGAAGGGAAAATTCTCTCAATACAGCAACTTCTATGTCACCAATACCGAATCGCTGACCGTAGAGCAGGTAAATAAACTGCGCCGCATCTGCTTTAATAAAAAAGTGGAAATAAAGGTGGCAAAAAACACCCTGATTAAAAAAGCATTGGAAGCCCTGGATAAAGAAAGGTATTCCAATGTGGTTGATGCGCTGCACGGCGTGACGGCGCTCATGTTCAGCGAAAGCCCCAAAGATCCTGCCCTGATCATTTCAGAATTCAGGAAGGAAAGCAAGGGCGAATTGCCGGTGTTGAAAGCTGCATTTATTGACGGGGATGTGTTTGCCGGCAATGATCAGCTGAAAACGCTGACCTCGCTGAAGAGCAAGCACGACCTGGTGGGCGAAATAATCGGGCTGCTGCAATCGCCTGCAAAGAATGTAATCAGCGCATTGAATGCCGGCAACAGGCTGGCAGGCCTGGTGAAAGCTTTAGAAGAAAGAGCTGCGAAGGCATGATTTCAGATTTCGGTTTTTAAATATAAAATTTTAAATAGAATCCTACGTCTTCGGGTATAAGTGAAGACACAATTCATAAACCTCCGCCGGAGTAGAGATGTAAAACTTTGCATCTCCAGCTATGAAGGCGGTTTTTAAAAAAGTAAAACAATGGCAGATTTAAAAGCATTTGCTGATCAGTTGGTCAACCTGACAGTAAAAGAAGTAAACGAGTTGGCAAAAATTCTGAAGGAAGAATACGGCATTGAGCCTGCAGCCGCTGCAGTGGCTGTGGCAACTGGTCCGGCTGCCGGTGGCGCTGCTCCCGCTGCAGAAGAAAAAACTTCTTTCAACGTGGTATTAAAAAGCGGTGGCGCTAATAAACTGAATGTAGTTAAAATTGTGAAAGAACTCACCGGTCTTGGACTGAAAGAAGCTAAAGACCTGGTAGACGGTGCACCCAAGCCCATCAAAGAAGGCATTTCCAAAGCTGAGGCTGATGATATAGCCAACAAGCTGAAAGAAGCAGGCGCTGATGTTGAGATAGCCTAAGACTACCGACATCCCGGCCAAAGCGACGGGAGGGAGATTGCGAAAATATCTTCAACAGAAACTTATGATCCCGGACAGGTACCGGGATTTTTTTTATTCAACCGTCAGGTAGGGTGATATCTTTTGATAAATCTGTTCCGAAACAGCCATCACCTTCTTAATGTCTTCAATTTTAAAAAATGGGCCATGTTCATTTCTATACGCAACAATTGGATTGGCAAGACTGAATTTGATATAAGGATGCGCTTTTAATTCATCAACACTAGCTGTATTGATATTTATCTTTTTTAAAACCATATTTTCCAGCTTCAGGTATGGTTTTAATTTTTGAAAAGTAGAGTCGGGCAAGCCGAAAGTTTCAGCAATCTGTTCAACCGAATAAAAACCACCAAGCTTATCCCTGAAGTTGACAATTCGTGCAGCCAGTTTGCTGCCAATACCGGGCAGAGCAATGAAAGCAGTTGTATCGGCAGAATTGATTTCAATTGCAAAATAACGGGTAGGGTATTTTGATATCACTGTTTCCGGTTCAGTTGAATTTGCAAAAGTGCTTACCAATTCCTTTGATTCAGGTTTTAATTCAATTTTAATAAAAGGCATCAGCCGGCTGTATTCATCTTTGCGTAAGCCATAAATTTTTTGCAGATCTTCGGGCCTGTTGAAATGACCTCCTTTGGCCAGGTAGTTCTGAATGGTTTGGATAGTTCTGTCTCTGAGTCCTAATTTCTTCCAGCCATCAGCCGGCAAAGTATTGGGGTCAAAATAAAACAACTCAGTTTTGGCGTATTGGTTTGCATAATAACTGCCTTTGGAGGGTTCGAACTGATAATTAGTTTCTTCTTCCCCGCTTGCATTATCTTCCGGCACATCGTCAATCTTTATCTCCAGCTTTTTCACTTCAGAAAACCAGGTTGTGTCCGGGTTACTATTTAGCCGGCCCGGTTTTACTGAAACCACATTGGGAAGAAGGGCAACAATTACAATCAACCCCGCAAGGATGAGCATTCCTATCCGCTCCTTACGGGTAAAGCTGAGATAATCTTTCAAAAACTCCTGCCAGTTCAACGGCTCTAATTTTAATCAAGGTAAAAGAACTTTTATCACGGGAAAATGCCCTGTTCGTGGTATTTTCGGCCGGATTTTTGTTGGCAAACTTTTCTTGGCGGTGAAAATTATTTCCTTACCTTTGCCATCCTTTTATTTAGCGCTAATACATTGACGGCCCAAATCATGATTAAATAGCTGAGATTCACAGGATTTTCTTTTACCGAAAAGGAAAGCCTGAGAGTGATTTGTGTCCCCAGTCAAACCTAAAAAACCGGTTTTACAGATATGTCTTCAACAAAACTTAATCACAGGATCGACTTCGGGAAAATAAAACACCTCGCCGACGCTCCTGACCTGCTCGACATCCAGATCCAATCCTTCAAAGAATTTTTTCAGCTGGAAACTACTCCCGACAAAAGAAACATTGAAGGTTTGTTCCGGGTGTTTAAAGAAAACTTTCCGATCACCGATACCCGCAACATATTTGTACTCGAGTTTCTCGACTACTTTATCGATCCTCCCCGCTACACCATCGAAGAGTGTATGGAAAGAGGATTAACCTATGCCGTTCCTCTCAAAGCCAAACTGCGTCTGAGCTGTAACGACGAGGAGCATGTGGACTTCCAGACCATTGTGCAGGATGTGTTCCTTGGCAATATTCCTTATATGACGCCGAGAGGCACGTTTGTTATTAACGGTGCTGAACGTGTAGTGGTATCTCAGCTTCATCGTTCACCGGGTGTATTCTTCGGCCAGTCAATCCATCCCAACGGAACCAAAATTTACTCAGCACGAGTGATTCCGTTCAAAGGTGCCTGGATGGAATTTGCCACTGACATCAACAATGTAATGTATGCTTACATTGACCGTAAGAAAAAATTCCCGGTAACTACTCTTCTGCGCTCGATCGGTTACGAAACGGATAAGGACATTCTGGAACTTTTTGGAATGGCCGATGAAGTAAAGGCAGATAAAAAGACATTATCGAAATACGTTGGCCGCCGCCTTGCTGCCCGTGTGCTGCGCAGCTGGGTAGAAGATTTTGTGGATGAAGATACCGGCGAAGTGGTTTCTATCGAAAGAAACGAAATTGTGCTGGAACGTGACTCCATCCTCGATGAAGAAGCCATCAGCCTGATCACCGAAATGGAAGTGAAGAGTGTGTTCATCCAGAAAGAGGATGTGGGCGGCGATTTCGCCATTATTTACAATACACTCAACAAGGATACTTCAAACAGCGAACTGGAAGCTGTGCAACACATATACCGCCAGCTTCGCGGTACGGATGCTCCCGACAATGAAACTGCCCGTGGTATCATTGACAAATTATTCTTCAGCGACAAGCGCTACGACCTGGGCGAAGTGGGCCGCTATAAAATCAACCGGAAGCTGAACCTCGATGTGGAGCTGAAGCAAAAAACACTGACAAAAGAAGATATTATTGAAATCATCAAATATCTCGTTCGCCTTACGAATGGTAAAGCAGAGATTGATGATATTGATCACCTGAGCAACCGCCGTGTCCGCACCGTGGGCGAGCAGCTCTATGCCCAGTTTGGCGTGGGCCTTGCCCGTATGGCACGTACCATCCGCGAAAGAATGAATGTAAGAGACAATGAAGTGTTCACCCCCGTTGACCTCATCAATGCAAGAACACTTTCTTCTGTTATCAACTCATTCTTTGGCACATCGCAATTATCGCAGTTTCTCGACCAGACCAACCCGCTGAGTGAGATTACACATAAACGCCGTATCTCGGCACTTGGCCCCGGTGGTTTGAGCCGCGAAAGAGCCGGCTTTGAAGTTCGCGACGTTCACTATTCTCACTATGGCCGTTTATGCACCATCGAAACACCTGAGGGTCCTAACATTGGTCTTATCTCTACCCTCTGCGTTCATGCCAAGATCAACGAGATGGGCTTTATAGAAACGCCCTACCGCAAAGTGGAAAACGGTAAAGTGAATATGCGGCAGCTCACATTCCTGAGTGCCGAAGAAGAAGATACGGCTAAAATTGCGCAGGCTAATTCACCGCTGGATGATGACGGAAATTTTAAAGAAGAAAAAGTAGTAAGCCGCGAAACAGGCGATTTTCCCATACTGGATAAAAATGAAGTGGAGTTTATGGACGTAGCACCCAACCAGATAGTGGGCCTGAGCGCCTCATTGATTCCCTTCCTTGAACATGATGATGCCAACCGTGCCCTGATGGGCTCAAATATGCAACGCCAGGCAGTGCCGCTTATTCGTCCCGACCAGCCGGTTGTCGGTACAGGCCTCGAAGGCAAAGCTGCCCGTGATGCCAGGATACAGATTCACTCCGATGGCGACGGTGTGGTTGAGTTTGTTGATGCCAACGAAATTCATGTTCGCTACGACCGCGATGAAATGGACAGGCTTGTAAGCTTTGAAGATGACCTGCGGGTTTACAAACTCACCAAATTCATCAAGACCAACCAGGAAACAGCCATCAACCTGAAGCCCGCCGTAAAGAAAGGACAGAAAGTGAAGAAAGGCGATTTCCTAACTGAAGGCTATGCCGTAAAAGACGGTGAGCTTTCATTGGGTAAAAACCTGAAAGTGGCCTTCATGCCATGGAAGGGTTACAACTTCGAAGATGCCATTGTGATCAGCGAACGGGTGGTTCGTGAAGACCTCTTCACTTCGGTTCATATTTCAGAATACGAGCTGGAAGTACGTGATACTAAGCTGGGCGAAGAAGAATTGACCCCGGATATCCCCAACGTGTCTGAAGAAGCTACCAAAGATCTCGACGAAAACGGTATTATACGTATGGGTGCCCACGTGAAAGAGGGCGACATCATCATTGGAAAAATTACACCCAAAGGTGAAAGTGACCCCACCCCGGAAGAAAAACTGCTGCGGGCCATCTTTGGCGATAAGGCCGGCGATGCAAAAGACGCTTCACTGAAAGCGCCCAACGGCGTGGAAGGTGTCGTCATCGGCCGCAAACTTTTTCAGCGTGCCAAGAAAGATAAAAACTCAAAGATTCGTGAAAAGGCAGCATTGGAAAAACTGGAAAAGCAACATGAAAAAAGTGAAACCGATCTGAAAGACTTGCTGTTGGACAAGCTGCAGCAACTGCTGAAAGATAAAACCAGTGCCGGCGTATCAAACAATTTTGGTGAAGTACAGATTGGCAAAGGTGTAAAATTTACTGCCAAGAACATTTCCATTCTCGACTACCAGAATGTGAACCCGCTTGGCTGGACTGGCGAAAAGAAAACAGACGAACAAATCAATACCCTGCTGCACAACTATAACATTAAATACAATGAGGAACTCGGCCGCTATAAGCGGGAAAAATTCAACATCAGCATTGGCGATGAATTGCCTGCCGGTGTGCTGAAACTTGCAAAGGTGTACCTCGCAGTAAAGCGCAAGCTGAAAGTAGGAGATAAAATGGCCGGCCGCCATGGCAACAAGGGCATTGTAGCCAAAATCGTTCGCCAGGAAGATATGCCCTTCCTCGAAGACGGAACCCCTGTGGATATTGTACTGAACCCGCTGGGGGTACCCAGCCGTATGAACTTAGGCCAGATTTATGAAACAGTGCTTGGATGGGCTGGTATGAGGCTCGGTGTAAAATTTTCAACACCCATCTTCGATGGCGCCACTATTGATGAAATCGCCGGTTATTGCGAAAAAGCAACCATACCTATGTATGGGCACACGTACCTTTTTGATGGCGAAACCGGTGAACGTTTTCACCAGAAAGCAACGGTAGGCGTCATTTACATGCTCAAGCTGCACCACATGGTGGATGATAAAATGCATGCCCGTTCTATCGGACCATACAGCCTCATCACCCAGCAGCCGCTTGGAGGTAAGGCGCAATTTGGCGGCCAGCGTTTTGGAGAAATGGAAGTGTGGGCACTCGAGGCCTATGGCGCATCCAACATTTTGCAGGAGCTGCTCACATTAAAATCCGATGACATCATCGGACGGGCCAAGACTTACGAGAGTATTGTGAAAGGTGACAATGTGCCCCGGCCCGGTGTGCCCGAATCATTCAATGTGCTGGTGCATGAACTGAGAGGGTTGGGTCTTGACCTGAAGTTTGAATAACTATGATTGAGGGGATCAAAAGGATTATTTGAAGAAATCTATTTTCCACCCTCGGTAGTAAAAATTATAAAAGATAGATGAAGGATGAATTTTCCTGATAATCCATCTAAATCAAAAAAATCAAGGTTCTCTATATGGCAATGAAAAGAGATAATCGTCCCAAGTCAACATTCTCTAAAATCACTATCGGGCTGGCCTCGCCAGACACCATTCTTGAAAAAAGCTATGGCGAAGTACTGAAGCCTGAGACTATTAATTACCGCACCTACAAACCAGAGCGTGACGGTTTGTTCTGCGAAAGAATTTTTGGTCCGGTGAAGGATTACGAGTGCGCCTGTGGTAAATACAAGCGTATCCGCTACAAGGGTATTGTGTGCGACCGCTGCGGCGTAGAAGTAACCGAGAAAAAAGTGCGCCGCGAACGCATGGGCCACATCAAGCTGGTGGTGCCCGTGGTACATATCTGGTACTTCAAATCGCTGCCAAACAAAATCGGTTACCTGCTGGGCGTAAGCTCCAAAAAACTGGAAAGTATTGTTTACTACGAAAGATATGTAGTGATTCAGCCGGGTTTGCGTGCTGACAAAGGCCTGAATGTAGCCGACCTTATTACTGAAGAAGAGTACCTCGATATTCTTGAAGCATTACCCAAGGAAAACCAGTATTTGCCGGATGACGATCCCAATAAGTTCATTGCAAAAATGGGGGCCGAAGCCGTACATGACCTGCTGACCCGCATTGACCTCGACCAGCTTTCATTTGACCTGCGCAATGCCGCCGCTACCGAAACCTCGCAGCAACGTAAAGCCGATGCACTGAAAAGACTGAGTGTAGTAGAAGCTTTCCGCGATGCCAACTCAAGAATTGCCAACCGCCCCGAGTGGATGGTGATGCAATACATTCCGGTGATTCCACCGGAGCTTCGTCCACTGGTGCCGCTTGATGGCGGACGCTTTGCTTCATCCGACCTGAATGATTTATATCGCCGGGTTATCATCCGCAACAACCGTTTGAAAAGACTTTTAGAGATAAAAGCACCCGAGGTGATTCTGCGCAACGAAAAGCGCATGCTGCAGGAAGCCATAGACTCCCTGTTTGACAACTCAAGAAAATCAAATGCGGTGAAAGCTGAAGGCGGCCGTGCACTGAAATCACTCAGCGATGTACTGAAAGGAAAACAGGGCCGTTTCCGCCAAAACCTGCTCGGTAAAAGGGTGGACTACTCCGGTCGTTCAGTAATTGTAGTAGGTCCTGAATTGAAACTGCATGAATGCGGCCTGCCAAAAGATATGGCTGCCGAATTGTTTAAGCCCTTTATCATCCGCAAGCTGATTGAAAGAGGCATTGTGAAAACCGTGAAGAGTGCAAGAAAGCTGGTAGATAAAAAAGAAGCTGTTGTTTGGGATATTCTTGAAAATATTCTGAAGGGCCACCCGGTGATGCTCAATCGTGCCCCGACACTTCACCGCTTGTCCATCCAGGCTTTCCAGCCCAAACTGATTGAAGGCAAAGCCATACAGCTGCACCCGCTGGTGTGTACGGCATTCAACGCAGACTTCGATGGCGACCAGATGGCCGTGCATGTGCCGTTGAGTCATTCTTCCATACTGGAGGCCCAGTTGCTCATGCTTTCATCACACAATATTTTAAATCCCCAGAACGGCACCCCTATCACACTTCCTTCGCAGGACATGGTGCTGGGTCTTTACTACCTTACCAAAGGAAAAAAGAGCACCGATACGGAAAAAGTTCGTGGCGAAGGCATGCGTTTTTACAGCAGCAGCGAAGTGATTATTGCCTACAACGAAGGCAAGCTCGATTTGCATGCCTGGATAAAAGTGAAAACAAATGTGAGAGAAGGTAGCGACCTGGTGAACAAAATAATTGACACCACCGTGGGCCGTGTTGTTTTCAACCAGTATGTTCCCGGCGAAGTGGGCTTTGTAAATGCCCTGCTTACCAAAAAGAACCTGCGTGAAATTATCGGCGACATTCTGAAAATAACCAACATTCCGAAGACGGTGAAGTTTCTCGATGATATCAAGCAGCTTGGTTTCCGTACGGCATTCCAGGGCGGGCTTTCATTCAACATCAACGACCTTGTGATTCCGGAAATAAAAGAAGAGCTGCTGGAACAGGCCAAAACTGAAGTAAACGATGTGTGGGAAAGCTACAATATGGGCCTTATCACCAACAACGAACGCTACAACCAGATAGTTGACATCTGGAGCCGGGTAGATACCCGCATCACTGAAACGCTGATCCGTGAAATGAGCAACGACAAGCAGGGCTTCAACTCTGTGTACATGATGCTCGACTCCGGTGCCCGTGGCAGTAAGCAGCAGGTAAAACAGCTTGCCGGTATGCGGGGACTGATGGCCAAACCGAGAAAATCAGGCTCTACCGGAAGTGAGATTATCGAAAACCCGATTCTTTCCAACTTCAAAGGCGGACTGAATGTGCTGGATTATTTCATCTCCACACACGGAGCCCGCAAAGGTCTTGCCGATACAGCCCTGAAAACAGCCGACGCCGGTTATCTTACCCGCCGGTTGGTTGACGTAGCCCAGGATGTAGTAATTACCGAAGAAGACTGCGGTACGCTGCGTGGTATTGCCATCAGTGCATTAAAAGATAATGAAGACATCATCGAGCCGCTGAGTGACCGTATTGAGGGCCGCACCTCGCTGCACGATGTGTACGACCCGCAAACCGATGAACTCATCATTCATGCCGGTGAAGAAGTGACAACTGAACTTGCCAAACGAATAGAAGAAAGCGGGGTAGAAGTAGTGGAGATTCGTTCGGTGCTTACCTGCGAAAGCCGCCGCGGCTGCTGTGTAAAATGTTATGGTAAAAACCTGGCCACCGGCAACCTGGCACAGAAAGGTGATGCGGTAGGCATCATCGCCGCCCAGTCAATTGGTGAGCCGGGAACACAGCTTACACTGCGTACCTTCCACGTGGGTGGTGTGGCCGGCTCTGCTACTGTGGAATCCACACTGATTGCCAAATTTGAAGGCACTATTCAGTTCGACGGGTTAAGAACCGTAACCACAGAAAACAACGATGGCAACCCGGTGCAGGTGGTCATCGGCCGTACCGGCGAAGTGCGGATTATGGATTTAAAAAATGACCGCCTTCTCATTACCAACAATATTCCTTACGGCGCCGTGCTGAATGTAAAAGACGGGCAACGGGTAAACAAAGGCGACCTCATTTGCACATGGGATCCCTTTAACAACGTAATTGTAGCCGAACAGCCCGGCATAGTGAAATTTGAAAATATAATCGAAGGTGTTACTTTCCGTGAAGAAAGCGATGAGCAGACCGGTCACCGCGAAAAAGTGGTAATTGAAACAAGAGATAAAACAAAAATTCCTTCGCTGGTGGTGGAAGGGAAAGAAAATAAATCGTACAACCTGCCCACCGGGAGCCATATTGTAGTGGAAGAGGCCGATGAAGTAAAAGCCGGGCAGGTCATTGTAAAGATTCCGCGTATTATTGGTAAGCTGCGTGACATTACCGGTGGTCTGCCGAGAGTAACTGAATTGTTTGAAGCAAGAAACCCGGGTAATCCCGCCATCGTTTCTGAAATTGACGGCGTGGTAACCATGGGCGCCATCAAACGCGGCAACCGGGAAATCATCATCGAGGCTAAAGATGGTGTGCAGAAAAAATATCTTGTTCCGCTTACCCGCCAGATTCTTGCACAAGACGGTGACTTTGTAAAAGCAGGATCACCGATGTCTGACGGGCAGATTTCACCGCAGGATATTCTTTCCATCCAGGGTCCGTTTGCCGTGCAGCAATACGTGGTAAATGAAATCCAGGAAGTGTACCGGCTGCAGGGTGTAAAGATTAACGACAAACATATCGAAGTTATCGTTCGGCAGATGATGCGCAAAGTGAGCATCGTAGATCCGGGTGACACCAAATTCCTTGAAGAAGATTTGGTTGATAAATTTGAATTCATTGAAGAAAACGACTGGGTGTTTGACAAAAAAGTGGTTACTGAGCCGGGCGATTCTGCAAAGCTCAGAGCCGGCCAGATAGTAAGCCTGCGTGAACTGAGAGAAGAGAATTCAATTCTCCGCCGTAATGATAAAAAGCTGGTAGAGTTTCGTGATGCACGACCGGCCACATCGGCGCCTACCTTGCTTGGCATCACCAAGGCTTCGCTGGGTGTGCAAAGCTGGATATCTGCTGCCTCATTCCAGGAAACTACTAAAGTGCTTTCTGCCGCAGCCATCCATGGCAAAACAGATGAAATGCTCGGTTTGAAAGAAAACGTGATTACGGGACACCCGATACCTGCCGGCACCGGGCTGCGTGAATTTGAGAACCTGATTGTGGGCAGCAAGGAAGAATACGAACTGTTGCAGACAACCAAAGAAGCCATGGCGTTTGATGAAGAAGAATAATTTAGCCGGAAGTCAATAGTCTATAGTCAATAGTGGTAACAACCTGAACATAACAGAAGGAGCAAGGGAAACTTGCTCCATTTTTTATTTAAATAATATCAACATACTATGATCTATTGATCATAAACTATCCACTATAGACTAACGACTGACTTAACGGCCCATTCCCTGTTAAGTGTTTCCTAAAGTAATTCGAATGCCTATATTTGCCCGGCCCGCATTGGTTAATTTGCAAAAAAGGGGTGCATGAATAAAGGTTTACTGGTTCTGAACATTCTCTTACTGGCATCGGTAGCAGTTCTGTTTTACCTCTATTTTAATAATAAAAATAATGGCCCTGTATCAGTAAAGCCGATGCAAACTGACACAGCATCGGCCCGGGAACATACTCCTGTAGCTTATTTCGAAATGGATTCCATAGAAACAAGTTTTATTTTATCCAAAGAAATGCAGGCTGAAGTACTGAAAAGGGAAGAAGCCATAAATGATTCGCTGAACAGGATGCGGGCCTACCTGCAGCTGGAGTTTCAAAAATTCCAGGCACAGCGATCCAAATTAACTCCCGAACAAATCAATGAAGAAAGCAACCGGCTTTCGCAGCTTGACCAGGATATTAAAAATGCTGAAAAACTGCTGAACCATGACTACCAGAAGTTTTACATGAACAAACAGCAGGAGGTTGTTTCGCTGATAAAAGATTATTGCAGGGAATTCAACAGGGATAAAAAATATTCCTACATCATTGCCAATGAGCCCGGGCTGTTTTATTTCAAAGACACAGCTTACAATATTACTGCAGAGCTGCTGAAAGGGCTGAATGAATTTTACAGCAAAAAACGGAAAAATTAATTCTGACTTGCATAGCCGAAAATTATTTTCCCCTCAACCTTAATCTTAACTCCAACCTCCTCATGTGCTGGTCATATAATCCGAATTACTTATCTTGAACGGCAAACCAACGCTATGACAGATCAGCAAACTTCTTTCAAACAATCACTTGGCCTGCTCGATGCCACTATGATTGTGGCCGGCTCTATGATCGGTTCGGGAATTTTTATCGTCAGTGCCGATATCACCCGCAATGTGGGCTCAGCGGGATGGCTGATTGTGGTTTGGCTGCTTACGGGCTTTATGACCATCACAGCTGCCGTAAGCTACGGCGAACTGAGCGGTATGTTTCCGAAAGCAGGCGGTCAATATGTTTATTTGAAAGAGGCCTACAATCCGCTGGCCGGTTTTTTATACGGCTGGAGTTTTTTTGCCGTCATTCAAACAGCCACCATTGCTGCCGTGGGTGTGGCGTTTTCAAAATTTCTTGCCTACATCATTCCCGGTGTAAGCGAAGACCTGGTTTCTTTTTCCATCGGCAGCCTGAATATTTCGCCGGCGCAGCTGCTGGCAATCGCTTTAATTGTTTTTCTCACTTTTATAAATACACTGGGTGTGCAGGGAGGTAAAACCATTCAAACCACTTTTACAGTAACCAAGCTTTTGAGTCTTTTCGGGCTGATTGTTTTTGGATTAATAATGATGAAACCGGACGTGTGGAGTGCAAACTGGAAAGATGCCTGGCACCTCCGTGAGCTGAACAGCACAACAGATTATACTATGGTGGCTGCGCTTGGCGCCATAGCAGCAGCCATGGTGGGTTCCATCTTCAGCAGCGATGCATGGAATAATGTGACGTTTATTGCCGGTGAAATTAAAAACCCGAAACGCAATATCGGCCTTGCTTTGTTTTTGGGTACGCTTATCGTCACCATCATTTACGTCACCACCAATGTGATGTACACAGCCGTGCTGCCCATGCAGGAAATTGCTTCGGCAGAAAAAGACCGTGTGGCTGTGGCTGCATCCATTGAAATTTTCGGCAACCTCGGCACGGTAGTCATTGCCCTGATGATTATGATTTCCACTTTTGGATGCAACAACGGGTTGATACTTGCCGGCGCCCGCGTATATTATACTATGGCAAAAGACGGTTTATTTTTCAGACCGGCAGGGCATTTGAACAAATTTGCCGTGCCGCAGTGGGCTCTTTGGGTGCAGTGTGTTATTGCCTGTATCTGGAGCATCAGCGGCCGCTACGGCCAGTTGCTGGATATGATTTCATTTGTTGTGGTGATATTTTATGTGCTCACCATTCTTGGCATTTTTATTCTTCGAAAAAGACAACCCGGTGCTGAAAGACCTTACAAAGCATTCGGGTATCCCATACTGCCGGTACTCTATATCGTGATGGGGATTGCCTTTTGCGGATTACTGATTGTATATAAGCCCCAGTTCACCTGGCCTGGGCTTATCATTACGCTGATTGGGATTCCGCTTTATTATATTGCCGTTGCTGCAAGAAAAAAAGCGATGACAACCGGTTAATATGTTCAGCTTTTCATAGCATTGATGATTGCAGTGGTGGAAAAGCCTTCCAGTACGGGATTGATTACCACTTTGCCGCCATTGGCGATCACTTCCTT
>CAYUJD010000023.1:0-33233 GCA_964444975.1 uncultured Chitinophaga sp.
TTATTCCGCAGATAAGAAGGGGCAATGACGGGGTTGGCCGATGGGATACAAAACATCCCATTGAAGATTTTACCCGTGGGCATCAATTACAGTTCCTTTACCCGGTTTGGCAAAAACGTTTTCATCCGCTTCGGCAGCTTGTTTACAATGGATGAGTTTGATGATAATACTGCTGAAAAGCTGAAAGTGCCTGTTAACAATGAGGGAAACTTGCTTCGCAAATCAGAGGGATTAAAATACCAGGCATTCAACAGCCGCCTGCAAAAAGAACTGGAGCCGCTGGTGTTTGAAATTGACAGCCGCGACAAACAAAAACAAAAGGAACTGCTGGAAATAAAGCCCTCCTCTTTTTTGAAAGCATTGCTTGCCCTGCCCGCCGCCATTGGCTGGCTGCTTCATGCGCCGCTCTACCTGCCATTGAAAAAAATGGTGCGGCGCAGATACAACGGCACCGTGTATTTTGATTCTGTACTCACGGCCCTGCTTGTTTTTACTTACCCGGTTTACCTGTTGCTGCTTGTGCTGCTTGCTTATCTTTTAATAAAAAGCTGGTGGGTGCTGCTGCTCTTTTTGTTGTTGCCATTAGCGGCGTGGGCCTATGTGCAGGTGAAAAGCCAACTGGATAGGTGAAGTGAATTAGGCGATTTCAGCATCCTATGTATATAGGAATTCCGCAAAGGCTCATATCATTCAATCATATTTTCTCCCTATAGTTATCGGGATGTAAGCAGGAAATACCGGGGGAAATTAAAAAATACCTGCTAATAAAAAACTCTGGCAGTAACAGGCGGATGTGAATCAACCCGCAAAAAACAATCCTTGCTATCCTTCAGAAACAAAATGCAGCTGATAACTGCTAAACAGGTTTTCATTGGCCCGTTCTGCCGCTTCAATAGGCGTGTAATCAGAAAGAATATCGGGCGCAATTTTTCTTACGCATACATTGTGTTCAAAATGCACGGAGGGTTTGCCGTCGCGGGTACGCACCGTCCATCCGTCGGCTTCGGTGTACACTTCCTTTTTACCCAGGTTAATCATGGGCTCAATGGCCAGCACCATACCGTCTTTTAATTTTTTACCCGATCCCCGCTTGCCATAGTTGGGCACCTGCGGGTCTTCGTGCAGGTTGCGGCCAAGTCCATGGCCTACCAGTTCACGCACCACCCCATAACCATGTTTCCTTTCCGTATGCTCCTGTATGGTATAAGAAATATCGCCCACATGATTGCCGGCAACCGCCCTGGCAATGCCGAGATACAGCGATTCTTTTGTCACCCTTATCAGTTGCGCTACCTCGGGCCCCGGGTCGCCGATGGCAAAGGTGTAAGCATGATCGCCATGCCAGCCGTTCAGGATGACGCCAATGTCAATGGAAATAATATCGCCTTCACGCAGCTCATAGTGATTGGGAAATCCGTGCACCACCACATCGTTTACCGAAATACAGGAGTTGTACGGATACCCCTGGTAATTGAGAAAAGAAGGTACGGCATGATGATCCCTCACATACCCGCCAATCATCCTGTCGATCGAGAGGGTGGTCATACCCGGCCGCAGCATCCTGGCCACTTCGGAAAGTGTATGGCTTACCAGCAAGGCGCTTTTCCGCATCAGCTCCACTTCATCGGCCGTTTTAATGATAATCATTCTGCAAATATCTTTATTTGCTATTAAATAGAAAACCTGGCGGTTGAACCGGCCAGGTTAATATGTTTGTAATGATAACTTCGCAGAATGTGGAGTTCACTTCGTCACTTCGTTTCTCGTGAGTCTAAACCGAAGCCTGCGTAAGCGTTTGACGGCCTTGTATGCGTCCGCTCTTCATCAGGCCATCATACTGGCGCATCAGGAGTTGTGTTTCTATCTGCTGCAGCGTATCGAGCACCACACCTACCATGATGAGCAGCGACGTGCCGCCATAGAATGTAGAGAAGCCCGACGTAACGCCGGCCAAATCGGCAATGCCGGGTAAAATACCTACAAAGGCAAGCAGTATGGCGCCCGGCAATGTCACTTTATCCATTACTGCGCCAATATAATCAGCCGTAGGCTGCCCGGGTTTTATGCCGGGAATAAACCCGTTGTTCTGTTTCAGGTTTTCGGCAATCTGCTTGGGATTAAAAATAAGGGCAGTATAAAGAAATGTAAAACCAATGACCACCGTGGCGTACACCAGCATGTACCAGAAGTTGGTATGATCGGCAAACACCTGCCCGATGCCACGTGTGGCATCTGCATACGTAAACAAAGTGGGCAGGAACATGATGGCCTGGGCAAAGATGATGGGCATAACGCCGGCGCTGTTTACTTTGATAGGTAAAAACTGCCTGGCGCCTGTAAACTGCCTGTTGCCGCCGGCTATCTGCTTGGCATAGTTGAGCGCAATTTTCCTGGTACCTTGTATCAGCAGTATGCAACCAAGGATGATGGCAATGAGTACAACAATTTCAACAATGAAAATCAGGATATCGCCGGGCTGCGTGGTTTTGCTGGTAAATTCCTGGGCAAAAGACTGCGGCAACCGGGCAAGAATGCCAATCATAATGATGAGCGAAGTACCGTTACCTAGTCCGCGGTCGGTAATTTTTTCACCCAGCCACATTACAAACAAAGTACCGGCAGTAAGAATGATGACAGTGGAAAGCCAGAAGTAGGGACGGTAAGCTTCAATCATGCCACCGCTGCGTGTCATCTCGTTCAGGTAAGTAACATAGGCTGATGCCTGCACCAGCGTAACAGCCACGGTGAGGTAGCGGGTCCACTGGTTGATTTTTTTGCGGCCGCTGTCGCCCTCTTTCTGCAGCTTCTGCATTTGCGGCACCAGCACCGTCATCAATTGCATAAAGATGGAAGCCGAAATGTAAGGCATAATGCCGAGGGCAAAAATGGAAGCCTGCGAGAAAGCGCCTCCGGCAAACATATCTATCATGCCGAGAATACCCCCTCTTGACTTCTCCATGGATTGGGCGATAGTATCGGGGTCAATACCGGGCAACACCACATGGGCGCCGACACGGTAAACAAAAATCAATACCAGGGTATAGAGAATCTTGCTGCGCAGATCTTCGATGCTCCAGATATTCTTCAGCGTTTGAATTAATTTTTTCACAGATGCAGAGCAATTTAAAAGCGTAAAACTAAAAAGACGCATTTTGCAAATGCGCCATCGCAAGTTACAGAAAATTAGTTTACCAGTTCCACCGTACCGCCGGCTGCTTCGATGGCTTCCTTCGCTTTACGGCTCACCGCATTCACCTTAAAAGATAACTTGCTTTTTATTTCCCCGTTGCCTAAAATCTTTACCCGGTCGTTCTGGCTGATAAGATTATTTGCATACAAAGCAGGCAAAGTAAATTCTTTGATGCCGTACTTTTCTGCAAGCTGATCTACCTGGCCGAGATTAAACACTTTGAATTCGATGCGGTGAATATTGTTGAAGCCGCGTTTGGGAATGCGGCGCTGAATGGGCATCTGGCCGCCTTCGTGTGCCATTTTTCTTTTAAACCCGCTGCGGCTCTGGTGTCCTTTGTTACCTTTTGTAGATGTGCCTCCATGACCCGAAGCTTCGCCGCGGCCTAAACGTTTTTCTTTTTGTGTTGATCCTTGTGCAGGTTTTAACTGATGTAATTTCATGTTGCTTTTATTTTTTACTCAACGCCCCGTAAGCATTCGGAGCTCGCTTGTTTTTAAATTAAAAAGTCAAAAGTAAAAATTCAAAATGCGGATGTGCTTTTTTACTTTTAAATTTTGATTTTTGAATTACTTACACTTCCTCCACTTTCAACAGGTGGTTCAGTTTGCGAACCATGCCCATGATTTGCGGAGTAGCTTCCACTTCTTTCATTGCATTCAGCTTTCTTAATCCAAGTGCCTGGAGAGTTTTCTTCTGACGCTCCGGCCGGTCAATCGGGCTTTTTACCAATGTTATTTTTAACTTTTTCATTTTATATACATTCACAATTTGAGGTTAAGTTTTTTTAAAATAATGTCTGAAGGTATGGTTTGTCCGTCCTTAAATTTAGGAGGTGGCTCATTTACACGAATTCTTTCCAAATAATAACTCGACCAAACTGCCCTACTATCATTCACACCTATAAGCTCAAATTTTACCTCAAAAGATCTATCTCTGGTAATATCATTAAAAATAAAACTTAAAATATTTCTTTCAATCTTTGAGCCAACTATTGTTGTATATTTATTTTTAATCGTATCTGAATATTCCATGCTACTTTCAAGTACTTTGCCGTCTTTAATAAATCTATGCCATCCTGTAACTATCACTAATCTTGTTTCCCGTTGCTTTAAAAAAATTGAATCTTTTATTAACTTTATTGTAAATGTATCCTGTGATGATGTCCATTGCCAAATCCCCAAAAAATCTTCGAACTTTTTTTGGTGGGCATAACAACAGTTATCTTGCCCAAACGTATTTAGGCAAAATAAAGTCGAAATAATATATGATAAGTAATATGACTTCACACTAATTACAATTTAGTAAAATAACTTCATTATTTAAATTCAGCCCCTTCAATTCCCAATTATTAAAAGAATTAACATCCCCTGAGAACAATTTTAATCCTGAATTATTCTCTTGTAATAGCCATAGAAACTTTTGTTCGTTTACTGCAATTGCATTGGATGCTGATATTCCAAAAACATTTGCATAAAGATTCTGGAAAATATTAAATGAGGCCTGATCTTCAAAATGTTGTTGACCAAATTGTAAAAAAGCTCCCAAATTATCAATTTTTAATAAATAAGAAGTTGAGCCTGTAACCAGTCCATAAATAAATCCTGGATTTGTGCAATTATCCCGGTACATTAAATACAAAGATCTTAAATCGTCTGGTGAAAATATTGACAAAAGCCCTGAGTAATGAGTGTGAATTAACCCATCTTGAGGCAGTGTTAGATTAAAATCGGGAAGCCCGGGTGTATTAGAAGTACCTTGAATTAATCCATAGTTATAACTTCCATTACTGTTTCTTTGCAAAAAATAACCAACCTCAAAATTAAGTGAAGTTGAATTATAAAGTGCCGTCATTCTCTGCTTAAATGCATTATTCGACTCAAGTGAATCTACTTCTAAACAGATTCTGTTAATAGTAGTATCAGAATTACTTCCACCCCCACCTGAATTACCTCCAGAGCCTCCTCCATTGTCACCGCCACCACATGCCGTTCGGTATGACCTGCCACCTATAACTTGAATCCTTTGACAATCCGGTTCATCAACACAGTATGTATATAAATATTCCCATTCCTGCCCAAAACTGCCATCTGGATATTGGTATGTAGTGACTAAATAAACATCATAACATCGTAACTCTTGTGTCCTTCCCCCTAAATTGCTTCGCCTAATTTTTTTTTGGAAGTTCTTTTTACTGAACAACTTGCCATCCTTGAATTCAAGCTCAAAAATGAAATTATTTGAAATAGTCGATTTTGTCAGTATACCGCTAAAATGAATTGGCGGCTTGTCATCTAATAATTTTATAAAGAGCCTAAGTTTTTCAGTCTCACTTATTTCATTTATTACATTTAAACTAAGTACATTCCCTGTAGTTATTTCATTTCTTTTGTTAACAGAGATTAATAGGGCTGTATTAACATTTGAAGTTGATGCCCCATTTTCAGAAAAGATGTTAGTAATTTGAAAAACATATCGCCGCTCTCCTCTCACATTTGATGCTGCAAAAACTTTATCCCAAAGTATGCTTTCTTTAATTTTATCTATTACAACCTTCTCTGAGTCATTGGTTAAAGACATTTCTTTATTCAACCATGCAACAACTTCTTCTTTTGTTATTGTTATTATGTTCTGTTTAATTTGAAAAAAATCTACCTTGCGACAAGACAAAAAAGAAAAGATTCCCATCAATAAAAAAGTAAAGATTCTCTTAAAAGAGTTAGCATTCATTCTCTATTTTTTTAATCATGAAAATAAATAATTCATCCTATTAATGGTTAGATTAACCGGGAACTTCAATTTTATTTATAAAAAATATTGAATTTTTAGATACTTATGCTATCCGTTAAACACTTTCTTCAACCCCAACGACCTGGTTTTTGCCACATGTATGGGCTCCCGCAGCATGGCCAGCGCTTTGAACGTAGCTTTTACTACGTTGTGCGGATTGGCTGAACCGAGTGATTTTGCAAGCACATCGGTCACACCGGCGCTTTCCAGTACGGCACGCATGCTGCCACCGGCAATTACACCGGTACCATGTGCAGCAGGCTTGATTAGCACTTTGGCAGCGCCTTCTTTGGCCCACTGGTCGTGCGGAATAGTGCCATGCATCACCGGCACGCGGATGAGATTCTTCTTGGCATCTTCAATGCCTTTGGTAATTGCTTCCTGAACTTCCTTTGCTTTGCCCAGCCCGTGACCAACCACTCCATTTTCATTTCCCACCACTACCAATGCTGAAAAACTGAATGAACGGCCGCCCTTGGTGGTTTTCACCACGCGGTTAATGGCTACCACTTTATCTTTCAGCTCCAGGTCGCCGGCTTTTACCCTGTTTAAGTTAAGTTTTGACATTTGTTATTTTGAAAATTTGAAAATTGGCAAATTTGAAAATTGCGGTTGAGCAATTGCAAATTTTCACTTTTGCCTGTTTGCTGTTAAAATTTCAATCCTCCTTCCCTGGCTCCGTCAGCCACTGCCTTCACACGGCCATGATAAAGATATCCGCCGCGGTCAAAAACCACTTCTTTCAATCCCAGTTCAGATGCTTTGGCAGCAATGGCTGCGCCTACCAGTTTGCTTTTTTCTGTTTTTGTTCCTTTCTGTGCAGCAAGATTTTTATCTTTTGATGAAGCGGCAGCCAATGTTTGCCCGTGCACATCATCAATCAGCTGCACATATATTTCATTATTGCTTCTGAAAACAGAAAGACGCGGTTTATCCTTTGTTCCGCTTATTTTTCTGCGGATACTGAAGCGGATATTCTGTCTTCTTAAAGTTTTTGCTTTCGGATTCATGTTCCTGATTTGAAAATTTGAAAATTGCTCAATTACCCAATTTGGTCTTCATTACTTGCGAATTTTAAAATTGCGCCATTGAGTCATTTTTTTATTCTGCCATTATTTACCGGCTGCTTTACCGGCTTTCTTTCTCACATATTCGCCAATGTAGCGAACACCCTTTCCTTTGTATGGTTCGGGTTTGCGCAGGCTGCGGATTTTTGCCGCTACCTGGCCCAGCAGCTGCCGGTCAATTCCCTCCAGCGTAATGGTCGGGTTCTGACCTTTTTCCTGGGCCGTTGTTACTTTCAGCTCTTTGGGCACTTCGAAAACTATATTATGCGAATAGCCCAAAGTCAGATCGAGGATATTGCCCTGGTTGCTGGCTTTGAAACCTACCCCTATCAGCTCCAGGTCTTTTTTATAGCCGTCGGTCACACCCTTCACCATATTGGCCACCAAGGCACGGTACAAACCATGCAGCGAGCGGTGACGAATCTGGTCAGTAGGACGGCTGAAACTTACTTCACCATCTTTTACATCCACCCTGATATCACGATCAACGGCCTGTTTCAATTCACCTTTGGGGCCTTTTACCGTTACTACATTGTCGTTGCCAACAGTAACAGTAACTCCTTTCGGTACGCTGATTGCTTTTCTGCCTATACGAGACATACAATTTCAGATTTTAGATTTACGATTTCAGATTTATTCTTACTGACCGGTCAGTCCGCCGCAGCGGATTCGGCTTAATCGTATTGATAACTGTGCTACCTGCTGCGAGAAGCGTATAGCGAGTAGCATTTTTTAATATACATAACAAAGAACTTCGCCGCCTACATTTTTGGCTTTTGCTTCTTTATCCGTCATCACACCCTGCGAGGTGGAAACGATAGCGATTCCAAGTCCGTTCTTTACACGGCGAAAATCACCAGGCTTTGCATAGGTACGCAGGCCTGGGCGGCTCACTCTTTCCAGCGTCTGGATGGCAGGCTGCTTTGTCTGCACATCATACTTGAGGGCAATTTTAATAACGCCCTGCTTGCTGTCTTCCTCAAATTTGTATTTGAGAATATAACCCTGGTTATACAGAATTTCGGTAATCCGCCTTTTCAGGTTCGATGCCGGAATTTCCACAATGCGATGTCCCGCCATCTGTGCATTCCGGATTCTTGTCAGGAAATCTGCTATAGGATCTGTTACCATAATATTAAGCCCCCTGTCCTCCGCCGCGGCGGAGAACTTAGATTGTTAATGACTTTTATTTATTAAAATAATTTTTCATTTGAATTATTATTCCCTTACTTCCATTTAGGGGTAGGGTGTTTACCAGCTTGCTTTTCTCAGCCCCGGAATTTTTCCGTCAAGCGCCATATCACGCAAGGCGATTCTTGAAATGCCGAAAAACCTCACATAGCCTTTCGGGCGGCCGCTAATCTGGCAGCGGTTTTTCAGTCTCACTTTGGATGAATTTTTCGGAAGCTCATCCAGTGCTTTCCAATCGCCGGCCTTTTTCAGTGCTTCACGCTTGGCTGCAAACTGAGCCACCATTTTTTCTCTTTTTTTCTGCCGGGCTGTTACTGATGTTTTTGCCATGATTCAATTTTAGATTTATGATTTTGGATTTTGGATTGAGAGCCTGGTATTTAAAATCCGCCATCCGCAATTTTACTTTTTAATATCTCTGAAAGGCATTCCCAACTCCTTCAGCAGTTCATATGCTTCTTCATCGGTTTTGGCGTTAGTTACAAAAGTGATGTCGAGCCCGGTAATTCGTGTCACTTTATCAATATCAATTTCCGGGAAGATGATTTGCTCGGTCACGCCCAACGTGTAATTACCGCGGCCGTCGAAAGATTTTTCACTTACCCCTTTAAAGTCGCGAACACGGGGCAATGCCACCGCAATCAGCCTGTCAAGAAATTCATACATCCGGTCGCCACGCAAGGTGACTCTTGCACCGATGGGCATGCTCTTACGCAGCTTGAAATTGGAAATGTCTTTTTTCGACAGGGTGGATACCGCCTTTTGCCCTGTGATGGTGGCCAGTTCCTCTACTGACACATCCACCAGTTTTTTGTCGTTTACAGCGCCGTTTACACCGCGGTTCAGGCAAATTTTTTCAAGCCGGGGCGCCTGCATCACGCTTTTGTACCCGAACTTTTTTACCAGTGCGGGCACCACATCTTTTTTATATCGCTCCGCCAACCTGGGTTTATATGTTTGTATGCTCATAAAATATTTTTTTGAATCAGATTCTTTCACCCGATTTTTTTGAAATCCGTACAGACTTGCCGTTTTCTCTATCGCGACGCACTCTGGCCGGTGCTTTTTCCTTTGCATCCCACAGCATTACATTGCTGATGTGAATGGGCGCCTCCATTTTTATTATACCTCCCCTGGTATTTTGCGCCGAGGGCTTGCTGTGCTTGGTTACGATGTTTACACCTTCCAGTATCACACGGCCCTGGTCTACCAGCACCTTTTTTACCGTCCGGGGTTTGGCCAGGTCTTTATCATCACCGGCTATCACTACCACTTTATCGCCTTTCCTGATGTTAAACTTCGGTTTGAATCTTGTTTTCATACCCTAAATCCCTAAAGGGACTTTTTGTTTTATTATTAAAGATTTTATTCTTTTTTCTTTTCCAACACCCGTGTTCTGGAAAATTACAATACCTCCGGGGCTAATGAAATAATTTTCATATACCCCTTATCACGCAGCTCTCTTGCCACGGGACCAAAAATGCGGGTGCCTCTCGGTTCGTCGGCCTGGTTCAGCAGCACCACGGCATTATCGTCAAAGCGGATGTAGGAGCCGTCTTTGCGGCGTAGCTTGTTGGCTGTTCTTACTATCACGGCCTTGCTTACGGTTCCTTTCTTAATGCCACCAGATGGCAAGGCATCCTTTACGGTTACAACAATTGTATCGCCAATGCCTGCATATCGCTGTCCGCTGTTGCCCAGTACACGGATACAGAGTACTTCCCGTGCACCACTGTTGTCGGCCACATTCAACCGGCTTTCTTGCTGAATCATTTTCCAAATTTTTAATACTAAGTACACAGTACTTAGATCGTTTTACAAATTTTCAGTGATTGCCCCGGTACCCAGTAATTAGCACCAGGTACTGTTTTATTACTTTACCTTCTCTACCACTTCCACCAGCCTCCAGCGCTTGGTTTTACTCAGTGGCCGGCACTCCATAATGCGTACCGTGTCGCCGATGCTGCACTCGTTCTTATCATCATGTGCATGAAACTTTGTGGTTTTCTTTACAAACTTTCCGTAAATAGGGTGCTTTACTTTTCTTTCCACTGCCACTGTAATGGTTTTGGCCATCTTGTTGCTGGTAACCACCCCTGTTTTTGTTTTTCTTAAATTTCTGTCAGCCATTTTTTTCGTTTTGTATGAAAGCGCATTGCAATGCGTCTTTGTGTAATTTTCATTCTCCGGCCTCTTTTTTCTTCAATTCGGTTTTCAGCCTGGCAATATCGTGGCGCAGGCTACGGATGTTCATCGGGTTTTCCAGGGGAGAAATGGAATGAGCAAACTTCAGCTTTTTCAGCCGCAGCTCATCTTCGTGTATGCGGGCCTTCAGATCTGCCGCATTCAATCCCTGGATACCTTTCAAAAAATCAAGTTTCTTGGACATTGTCTGTCGTTTTATTCGTTATTGATTCACCACATCTCTGCGGGCCACAAATTTTGTTTTGATGGGCAATTTGCCGGCTGCCAGCGCCAGTGATGTTTTTGCCACCTGCTCGCTTACGCCATCCACTTCAAAAAGTATTCTTCCTGGTTTTACCACAGCTGCCCAGAACTCCAGGTTGCCTTTCCCTTTACCCATTCTTACTTCCAGCGGCTTGCGGGTAATGGGTTTGTCGGGAAAAATGCGGATCCATACATTCCCCTCCCGTTTCATCTCACGGGTAAGTGCCTGGCGGGCTGCTTCTATCTGTCGGTCGGTCACCCAATGCTGCTCCAGTGCTTTGAGTGCATACGAACCGAATGCTATGGTTGCACCCCGTTTAGCATTGCCTTTCATACGGCCTTTCTGCATTTTCCTGTGCCTGGTTCTTTTTGGTTGTAACATTTTTTCAGCTTTTTGCTATGCGATTCGGGCTTTGAGCCTGTTTTGCATAGCGATTAATCATTCATTTAAATGATACGGCTCGTAGCCCGTAGCATTCTTTATTTATCCTATCCTTTTTCTCTCCCACTTTTCATTTCTCCGCGGCCGCCACCTCTTCTCTCGCCACCACCTCTTTTCTCACCACCGCCTCTTCTTTCGCCTCTGCCATGCCTGTCATCTCTTCTTTCTACATCCCTTCTTTCCCTGCGGTCGCTTATATCACTTTTACCGCCGGTAAAGTTTGGATTTAAATCTCTTTTTGCCAGTACTTCGCCTTTGCAAATCCACACCTTGACACCTATTTTTCCGTACACGGTGAGGGCAAATACATTGGCATAATCAATATCCATGCGGAAAGTGTGAAGCGGTACACGCCCCTGTTTTATTTCTTCAGAACGGGCAATTTCGGCGCCACCCAGGCGACCGCTTACTTTTACCTTGATTCCTTCGGCGCCCATACGCAGCGCTGAAGCAATGGCCATTTTAATGGCTCGCTTATAGTTTATCCTGTTTTCAATCTGGCGGGCAATGGTGTCGGCTACAATCATTGCATCCAGCTCCGGGCGGCGGATTTCAAGAATATTGATCTGCACATCCTCTTTGTTGGTGAGTTTTTTCAATTCCTCTTTTATCCTGTCCACTTCACCCCCACCCTTGCCTATGATGATACCCGGCTTGGAGGTGTGAATAGTAACGATCAGTTTTCCGAGTGTTCTTTCAATTACAATTTTTGAAATTCCACCTTTGTTGATACGGGCATTCAGGTAAGTTCTGATGCGGTTGTCTTCAATCAGTTTGGAGGCAAAATCTTTTTTGCTTCCGTACCAGTTGCTCTCCCAGCCGCGGATGATGCCTAACCTGTTGCCAATCGGATTTGCTTTCTGACCCATGATGTTTTTTTAAATTCCAAATCTCAAATTCGAAATACCACTTGAGACCCGGATTTTCTAAAAGTTATTTTGTTTTTGTTGTTCTTTTTCTTGTTGTTTTTTTAGGGGCTTCTTTCACTTCTTCTGCTGCTGCCGGGGCTTCTTCTACCACAGTAGCTGCTTCCATTTTTTCAGATTTTGCATCCACTATCACAGTTACGTGGTTGCTTCTCTTGCGTATGCGGTAGCCGCGGCCCTGTGGCGCAGGTCGCATACGTTTCAGTGTTCTTGCTTCATCCACCATAATGGTTTTTACCACCAGTTCATGTTCGTCGCCGCCTTCATTCTTATGTTTCCAGTTACTGATGGCGCTGAGCACCAGCTTACGCAGGGGCACGGCCGGATGATTCGGGCTATGCTCCAGGATGGATAAAGCCTTTTCAACTTTTTTTCCGCGAATCAAATCGGCCAGCAAACGCATCTTGCGTGGCGATGTGGGATAGTTTTTAAGTTTTGCTACTGCTTCCATGTTAGGTTTCCCATTTTTTTTCCCGTTTACCGTTTGTTTTCTTAACTGAAAACTATAAACCACAAACCAGTAAACTTTTTTATGCTTCTCCTTCTACTTTCTTGCTTGAGTGTCCTTTGAACTGGCGGGTGGGTGCAAATTCACCCAGCTTGTGGCCCACCATAAATTCTGTAACATACACCGGGATAAATTTATTCCCGTTGTGTACGGCAAAAGTGTGGCCAACAAAATCCGGCGTGATGGTGCTGCGCCTGCTCCAGGTTTTGATGACGCTTTTTTTGCTTTTGCCTTCGTTAATAGCAAGTATCTTTTTTTCAAGATGTGTTGCTACGTAAGGACCTTTTTTAATTGATCGTGCCATATAATGATTTACGATTTTAGATTTTATGCCGTCAACTTACTTCCGTTCTTTCTTTGAATTATCAGCTTATCACTCACCTTATGCGGCTTTCTTGTTTTTTCGCCTTTGGCATATTTACCCGTACGGCTGCGCGGATGACCGCCAGAAGCTTTTCCTTCGCCTCCACCCATCGGGTGATCTACAGGGTTCATAGCCACACCGCGGTTGCGGGGACGAATACCCCGCCACCTGTTTCGGCCGGCTTTACCCATGCTTTGCAGGTTGTGATCGCTGTTGCCCACAACACCTACGGTAGCATAGCAGTTGATAAGCACTTTCCTAAGTTCTCCGCTTGGCATTTTCAGCACGGCATATTTGTCTTCTTTGTTTGTAAGCTGTGCCGATGAGCCTGCGCTGCGGGCAATTTTGGCGCCATGACCCGGTTGCATTTCAATATTGTGCACCATTGTACCCAGCGGTATATTTTTCAGCATTAACGCATTACCGATTTCCGGGGCCACATCATCGCCGCTCACTATTTTCATTGCCACCTGCAGACCCTGCGGGGCAACGATGTATCGTTTTTCGCCATCGGCGTATTCAACCAAAGCGATAAAAGCAGAACGGTTTGGATCGTACTCAATGGTTTTTACGGTGGCTTCCATTCCTTTCTTTTCTCTTCTGAAATCAATAACCCGGTATTTCTTTTTATGACCACCGCCTATGTACCGCATAGTAAGGTGTCCGGATGAATTGCGTCCGCCGGTGCTTTTCTTTGGCTCCAGCAGGCTTTTTTCCGGCTCGTTGGTCGTAATCTCTGCATAGGCATTTCCAATCCTCCATCGGGTGCCTGCTGTTACCGGTTTGAATTTTTTAAGTGCCATTATTCTGATTTTAGATTTTAGATTGACGATTCCGGATTTACCTCTTCGTCAATCGGCAATCAACTATTTTTAAATATTCGAATACAAATCAATCGCTTCTCCTTCTGCCAGCGTCACAAAAGCTTTTTTATACGAGGGCATGCGGCCAGAAATAAACCCGGCTTTTGTATAGCGGGTTTTGCTTTTAGCAGGCGCCACTACCGTATTTACATCCACTACCGTCACTCCGTAAAAATTTTCCACTGCCTTCTTTATTTCCAGTTTGTTTGCTTTTGCAGCAACCCGGAAAGTATAACGACGCAGTTTTTCCTGCTGGTTGTTGGCCTTTTCGCTTAAAACCGGTTTTATCAGAATGTCAGAAAGTTTCATCGCTCAGCTTTTTAAATTTTTTTATGCTTCAACAGGGTTTTCAGTTTGGGTAAAAATCTTTGCTGCGCTTTCCGTCATCAGCAGCACATCAGCATTTACTACATCATAAGTATTAATATCGTTCAGCAAGGCGCCTTTTACAAAAGGAATATTGCGGTAACTCAGGTACAGGTTATCATTGTAATCGGGTGTTACAAACAAGGTTTTCTTTCCGTATACTTCGAGGTTGCCGAGTATTTCTGCAAAATTTCTGGTTTTGGGAGCTTCCAGTGAAATATCTTCAATCACTACAATGGAATTTTCTTTTGCCTTGGAAGAAAGTGCAGAGATTTTTGCCAGGTCTTTCACTTTCCGGTTCAGCTTGATGTCGTAGCTATGAGGTTTGGGACCGAATACGGTACCACCACCTTTATACAACGGGTTGCGGATATTCCCCTTTCGGCTTCCGCCAGTACCCTTTTGGCGGTGCAGTTTACGGCTGGCACCTTTTACCTCAGCACGGGTTTTCACTTTATGTGTTCCCTGCCGCTGTGCAGCGAGGTATTGTTTTACGGCCAGGTAAACCACATGCTCATTAGGCTCCGTGCCGAAAATTTCCTCGGGCAACTCCACCTTTCTTCCGGTTTTCTTTCCTTCTATGTTTAAAACATCTACTTGCATTGTGTATCGTTTTGGAAGACGCAGTTCATGGCGTCTTAACAATTTTATTTTTGAATCAAAACTATTGAACCGTTATGCCCCGGCACGGATCCGCTGACGAGGATATAATTTTTATCATGAAAAATTTTCAGCACTTTCAGACTTTTCATTTTCACCCTATCACCTCCCAGGCGGCCGCCCATACGCATGCCTTTCATTACACGGCTGGCGTCGGATGAGTTACCCAACGAACCGGGTGCCCGCTGCCGGTCGTGCTGGCCGTGTGTGGCACTGCCTACACCGGTAAATCCATGGCGTTTTACCACACCCTGGAAACCTTTACCTTTTGATGTACCCACTACATCCACTTTATCACCTTCGGCGAAGATGTCAACAGTTATTGTGTCACCTAGATTTTTTTGAAGAGAGTAGTTGCGGAATTCTTTGGAGAAGCGCTTGGGCGAAGTGCCGGCTTTGGCGAAATGATTTTTTTCTGATTGATTAGAATGTTTTTCATTCTTATCGCCAAATGAGAGCTGAAGGGCATCGTAGCCATCGGTATCCTGTGTTTTTACCTGCGTAACCACACAGGGGCCCGCTTCGATGATGGTGCAGGCTGTCTGCTTGCCCGAGGGATCGAAGATACTGGTCATCCCAATTTTTTTTCCAATAATACCTTTCATTGTTTCAACAGTTTGCGCCTGCAGGATTATGGGGACATCCGGTTTGCTCCGCAGCGTGTATTGTAAGCCTGTGCGAAGCGAAGACTCAATCCCTCCCGATTATTATCGGGACCACCGACCTTTTCTTTTTTTCAGAAGTACCGGCAGTAAACAAACCCTGAGTGGCTTGTTTTTATGTCACACCCCAAACCCCCTAAAGGGGTTAAGGATTATTTATATTGTCAGTGCTCTTTTCTCCCACTCGGGGCGGGATTGAGAGATGACTTAATTTATTTATAAGACCTTACTATACCGATGTTCCCCCTCCAAGGAAACCGTTGGTTCGTTATGCTTTTATTTCCACTTCCACTCCGCTGGGCAGGTCCAGCTTGCTCAGGGCATCCACGGTACGGCTTGATGAAGTGTAAATATCCAGCAGGCGCTTGTGAGTGGCCAGCTGAAATTGTTCACGACTCTTTTTGTTTACGTGCGGCGAACGCAACACAGTGAAAACCTTTTTGCGGGTAGGTAAAGGAATGGGACCCGTAACAACCGCCCCGGTGCTGCGAACTGTCTTTACGATTTTTTCGGCAGATTTGTCCACCAGGTTATGATCGTAAGACTGTAGTTTAATCCTGATTCTTTGCGACATGAATGAAAATGCCCTTTTGAATTTGGGAGCGCAAAGATAGGGGGATGCCTGTTAACGGGCAAAGATTTGGAAAAGAAATTTTTGATGTGAATACCAGCTACAAAGTGACGCCGACAAAAAACTGCCAGGCCTGGGTTTTCCACTGGTCTTTATTGTCTATGGCATTGATATTCGTAAGCCCGATTTCGTAACGTGTGCCGAAGTGGATAAGAGGGAGTTGCAGCATGACTCCGCCCAGAACGCTCAACTCAGCTTTTTTAAAAATATCAGCCGGCGATTTCAGACTGTCTACAGCTTCGCTTACCAGCATACCCCATTGCGGGCCGAGCTGAAGCTTTACCCGTTGCGAAGGGCCGATATCAATATTCAATAACCCGGCAAGCTTCAGGTAATTGAGTTTTGCTTTTTTCTGGCTGCCGCCAAGAAACAGATCGTCATAAATAACCGTGATATCATCGGATTGTTCGGCGCTGGTCTGAACAAAATTCAATTCCGGCTGAAGGCCCAGTTTCCTGGCAAGGTTTATTTGCATAAAACCGCCAAGCTGGTAATTATACCTGAATTCATCTTTAAAAGATTTGCCATCAATTTTATTCAGGTTGAGGCCGGCTTTGAATCCAAAACGGAAGAGCGATTCTTTTTCTGACGGGTCTTTTTTCTGTGAGAAAACATTTGTAATAAACAAAAGGAAAAGCAGGGGCAGAATAAGCTTTTTCATAATAATGTGGGTTAAGTTTAAAACGAAATTATTTCTGCATTGGTATTTGCTTTTCTATTTCCTGCAGAAATCATGCCCATCAATTAACATGTTATTGAAAGGGAGAAACCGTAATCATATTTATAATACTCCGGAAATTTTTCTGAAGTGGATTGCAGAAGTTTATATTAAGAATGTGGGTATAGGTACGTTATTTTTCCTCAACTCAGCTTTATGGCAGAGTTTGAAAATAATTCCAGGATATTATCGTTCCGTAGGAACGAAAGTCGGGTAGAATAAATCGAAGGTTTTTTTTTGACGTTCCGTAGGAACGTTGGGTGCTCTGGCAATAAACACCCGGCGTTCCGATGGAACGCATGAATGATTCCTTGATCGTATTCTACCCACTCCCGGTTGCGACCGGGATCCCTACGGGACAAAAAAGTATTATTATATTACCGGAGTATTAATTCAGAAAAGTGAATTTTAAAAATAATTTTTATTAACCCGGCTACAACATCTTTTTCAGTTTCATACTGAGTGTGGCAAAACCGCCTTTTTCCACATGTTCAACTGTGAAAAAATGTTTGCCGCCCAACTGAAGCTTTACCGTTTTGTGCGGCGATTCATCAAACTTGTATAGCGAAGGGTTCCATTCGTCAATTACCAGTTTGCCGTCCACATACACCCGCACAGCATCATCCCAGGTTACTCCCAGTTCATAATTGCCTTTTTCAATTTCTGCTGAGCCGTTTGCAAGCGTAACAAACTGTTTGAACTCCCCTTCTTCCGTTTTTATGCCGCCCCACCAGGCATAATCCAGTTTGTTTACATTTTCAGTTTTAATGGGCCGCAACCGTACATTGGGCGGCAGCAGCTGCCCCGTTGTTATCGGGTCATGCATGGAAAAATCATAGGCATACCATACCACTTCAAAGTGGATGGGCTGGAAAAATTTTTTAAATGAAAAAAGAGAAGGCTTGCCGGCGCTGATGTGTTGCCCGAACGGGGTAGTGATGGCTGATCCGGTATATTCAAGTTCAATGAAAATATCCGTTCGCCTGCCTTCAGGTTTCACAGCAGTAATCATCGCGGGAAACACACCACTTGTTGCCGAAATGTTTTTCACTCCCCTGAACTGTTTTATTTTCCATCTGCCCTTCGGGCCGAGCAAATCAAAATTCATTACGGATGACGAATCTGCGGGATTGGTATTCCAGATTATGGGGCTGCGGAAATCATAAGGCCCCCATTCGGTGATAAGAATATTTTTTCGCCCGGCAAAAGATACATTGCCCTTAAAGGGATCCTGCGGCGAAGGAATTATTGGCGCCGGCACGGTACTGTCTGTTGCATAACGCAGGGATATTTCATCATGCCAGGTGGTATCAAACCCGCTGACTGTGGAATCCATTTTAAATAGTTCTTCATAGCCGGAATAAATGTTTTCAAACACTTTCAGTTTTTCTGTTCTGCCCAGGTTGAGCACAAGCCGGTTGCCGGTGAAGTTGTTGCTGGCAATGATATAATCGCGGCTGCGGGTGTCGCGAAACGTTGCATAGCCCCAGCCGGCCGGTTGTTCCTTTCTTGCCCACAGGCGAATGGCTTCTTTATCTTTTAAAAAAATATTATGATGAATTTCATTTTCCTGCCCGTGCTCGATGGCAATGGCGATGCGGTTGTCACGAAATACATTATCGCTGATTATTGTGTTGTAGCTGTAGCCGCCCCAGATGCCATGGTCGCATTCATAGATGCGGTTGCCGGTTATCACGTTTCGGCTGAATGTAACTTCCACTCCGTTTGTAGGGGCATAGGAAAAATCATTTCCAAAAAGTACATTGTCATTGCAACCGCCTTTGCCGCTGTCCATCGTGGTTTGCCCTGCCCACAGAAAAAAGCCATCGCCGCTGTGTGTAACTGAGTTTTTATAAAACAGGTTGCTGTTGCTTTGTTCATACACCAGTATGCCGGCACTGTCCTGCCCGCGGTGGTACACCCCGTGGCTGTAGCCGCGAACATTAAAATTGATTTTGTTGTAAGCCACCGTGTTGAAGCTGCAACGGTACATGCCGATACCTAACCCGGAATTGAATGAAAAATCGTTGTTGTAAATTTTCCCGTAACCACATTCCGTCATCATCAGTGCATTTTGACCGCCGGTCACTTTTGTATTCCGGATTACTACCGAATCGCACCGGCGCAGGTAGATGGCGGCGCCATAGCGCAGCCACTCGTCTTTTTCATTCTGGTGATGGCTGAGCCAGTCAGAAATATCTTCTTTATCCTGTGTGCTGTTCAGGTGCTGGCGGTAATTGTAGCTGAAATCGCAGTTCTCGATGGTGAGATTTTCAGTATTCGCTGCTCTCACTGCTACTTTATATCCTTTTACCTTCAGGTTGCGGATGGTGATGTTCTTCCCGCCTTTTATTAAAACCGCCACGCCGAAAAATTCATCGGGATATTTTTTTGCATTACTTCCTTTCATTACGGCATGATTAAAATCCACCGTCATGTTGTTCCCTTCAATGACCACCGCGGCTGCATCCATGGATGGAAAGGCATCCAGCCTGTATTCCTGTTTTTTTATTTTTTCCGAACGGTTAATCTTCATGCCTTTTACAAGCGGCTTTTCCACGATTGAGACTTTACGAACCTGGGCATAAAAAGTTACAGCAGCAAGAATAACCAGGGGTAAAAGGATAATTTTTTTTGTCATCATTTTGAATTTACTTGCACCCGGTTTTGATGCACCCGGCACATAAATTTATCCAACCTTTCCCGATTCAAAAAAGAAATGGAAGAAGCTGTTGTAAAAAAAAATTCACAGGCTACACGGATGCTGAAGTTGTTATTGAAGATTGCAGTTACCATCATCTGCTTCTGGTACATTTCCCGCAAAATTGATTTCGCCAAAGCAAGAGACGCTGTGATGCAGGCCGACTGGTGGTGGCTGTTTTTGTCCATTGCGTCCTTTGCCTTTTCCAAATTTCTCGCCTCCTTCCGGCTGAATATATATTTTAAAAATATCGGTATTCATCTTGCACAAAGAAAAAACCTGAAGCTGTACTGGCTGGGCATGTTTTACAATTTGTTTTTGCCCGGCGCCATCAGCGGCGATGCCTACAAGGTGGTGCTGCTGACAAGAAAATATGATGTGAGCTATAAAAAAATCACGGCGGCCGTTTTGCTCGACAGGTTCAGCGGATTGCTGGCCCTGGGGTTGATTCTGTCAGTTTATGGCATCATTGTGCTCGACAATAAACTGTATGATGCCGCACTGATCAGCGGCTCGGTGCTTGCTGTCATCGCCCTGTATGTTACTGTCCGGTTTTTCCTGAAAGAATTTATGCCCGGCTTCTGGCCCACTTTTCTATGGGGCATTGCGGTGCAGGTATTCCAGGTAGTATGTGTGTATTGCATACTCATCGGGCTGCATCTGCCGCTGCACCAGAGCGAATGGATATTTATATTTCTTGTAGCTGCTGTTATCACGGTTATCCCTATTTCACTTGGCGGCGGGCTGGGCACCCGTGAATTTGTATTTGTGGAAGGCGCTAATTATTTCCATCTCGACATTCATGTGGCACCCATCATCAGTATTTTGTTTTATCTGTCCAATGCCCTTTCATCGGTTTGGGGCGTTTATTTTATTTATCATGACCCGTTGCAGGAAGAAAAATAGTTTCCAGGCACTGGTGGCCGGTTGCCGGTTAATTACATTTGCAACAGCCGTAAAGAGAGGGCATAGCCTGTCGCAACAATGAAATGGTAAACAAACAACCCGGCGTAAAAAATCAGTGCAGCAAAATCAAAAATATTTCTGGCTATTATTGGGTTTATCTATCCTGCTTTTTTTCCCGGGATTGGGAAAAACACCTCTCTGGATTTATGATGAAGTGCGCAATGCCGAGTGTGCAAGAGAAATGTACGAACGGGGCGACTGGGTGGTGCCCACTTTCAATGGGGGATTAAGAACCCTGAAGCCGCCGCTGCATTATTATTTTATGTTTGGCGGTTTTGAGTTGTTTGGCATTACGGAGCTGGGTGCCCGGTTCTTCTCTGCCATCTTTGGGGTACTTGCCATTCTGTGTACTTATTTTTTTGTAAAAAGATTTTCATCAGCATCCCATGCTTTTTTCAGCTGCATGGTGCTGCTGGCTTCGGCACATTTTCTTTTTGAGTTCAGGATGTCAGTGCCCGATCCGTATCTTATTTTTCTGAACACAGTTTCCATCTTCACTGCTTACGGCTATTTTAAAGAAAACAGGTTTTACTGGCTGCTCATTTGTGCCATCACCCTCGGGCTTGGTACGCTGGCCAAAGGGCCGGTAGCAATCGTATTACCCGGCAGTGCCGTTTTATGCTGGCTGCTTTGGGAAAAAAAATTACGGGAAATTTTTTCCTGGAAAATTCTCTTTGCAATCATCATCCTATTTACCGTAGCGCTGCCCTGGTACTGGCTGGTGCATAAAGAAACGAATGGTGAATGGACAAAAGGATTTTTCCTTCAGCACAATATTGGCCGGTTTTCTAAAACCATGGAAGGCCATGGCGGACTGTTCATCCTTGTGCCGGTAATGATTTTACTGGGCTTGTTACCCGCTTCGGTTTTCATCGGCGAGTCAGTGAGAAATTTTAAAAGCCGGTTCAGCAACTCATTTTTACGACTTGCTTTTTGCGTGGTGGGCGTCTTTGTAATTTTTTACAGCATCAGCAGTACCAAGCTGCCCAACTATGCCATGCCCTGTTATCCTTTTGTTGCCAGTTTGCTGGGCAATTACATTAACGAAGCCTGGATTGGTGCTACAAAAACCAGGCTCTACCCTTTCATTCTTCTGCTCTTCATCAATATTGCGTTGCCAATTGGCGCTTACCTTGGCATAAAAAATGAAATCAATACTACGGGAATGGAAGGCCTGGCTGCATTTTTATTAATACTCACCCTGGCAGCTGCTTCGGCAGTTTATTTTACCAGTAAAAAAAATTTCAGAAAAGCGGCAGCCGGTTTATTTATTCTTTATACCCTGTTTCACCTGCTTTTTTTCACCTGGCTTTACCCGGCCGTTTATCAAAAAAACCCGATGAGCTTAACTATAGATGAAGTGAAAAAGTATGACCGCGTGGTGAGTTACCAGATTTTTCATCCTTCATTTACATATTACCTGCCGCAGCGGGTAAAAGTGTTTACCCGTCTTGATTCTTTGAAAATATTTTTATCGGAAAACAAAGCCGCAGTCCTCAGCCGGAAAACATTTGCAGAAGAGTTGCAATCCATCGGCCTGATGGAAAAAGCTGCCGTACATGATTTGTTTGAAGGTAATACAACGGTGCTGTATGTGAGCCCCCAAACCCAACACCCCCAATCCCCCTGAAGGGGGCTTTTATACCAGGAATATCTTTCGCCAGCAATTCAGCATTTCAGCTTTTGAATAAAGCTATGAACAAAAAAAACCTGCAGTTGAATGGAATTACTGATGTTAAAACTCCCCTTTAGGGGGATGTTGTTTACAAATAATACCACGGATTTCTTTTTGCCGCCCACATATATTTGCGCACATTTCTCCAGAAAGCCAGTACCATATAAATGATAATAGGTGAACCCATGGTAAGGATGGAGGCGTAGATGAAGTACTGCCGGATTTTGCTGGTTGCAATTCCGAAGCGTTCGCCAATAGCCGTGCAAACGCCGAAGGCATTCCACTCGATGAAATTTTTAAGGCGGTTCATGGCGGTGCTAAGTTAAATTTTATAGCAAAACCGGCCAAGAACCTGTTTTCAACATGGTGCTTTTCCGTAAATTCGCAGCCCATTGCAATTGCAGATTCCGGATTGCAGATTTTAGAATTATTTCAAGCTTGCCCTCAATCCGCAATCTGAAATCATACATCTTAAATTCTTCAACATGGTTTTCGATTTTGAGCTCATTAAAAAAGTTTACAGCGAACTGCCTGCCAAAGTGGAAGCCGCCAGGAAATTGGTTGGCCGTCCGCTCACCCTGGCAGAAAAAATTTTATACTCCCACTTGTCAGGTTCGCTTCCTTCAATGCCATATAACCGCGGCAAAGATTACGTGGATTTTGCTCCCGACCGGGTGGCTATGCAGGATGCCACTGCGCAGATGGCCCTGCTGCAGTTTATGACCTGCGGTCGGGATCAAGTGGCGGTGCCTTCCACCGTGCATTGCGATCACCTTATCCAGGCAAAGGTGGGCGCCAAACAAGACCTGCAGCTTGCAATAGAAACCAACCGTGAAGTGTATGACTTTCTATCCTCTATTTCTAATAAATATGGCATTGGTTTCTGGAAACCCGGCGCCGGCATCATTCACCAGGTGGTGCTTGAAAACTATGCTTTCCCCGGCGGCATGATGATTGGTACCGACAGCCACACACCCAATGCCGGCGGATTGGGAATGATTGCAATTGGTGTAGGCGGCGCCGATGCCGTGGATGTGATGGCAGGGCTTCCGTGGGAACTGAAAATGCCGAAGCTGATTGGTGTAAAGCTGACCGGCAAAATGAGCGGATGGACATCGGCGAAAGACGTGATTCTTTGGGTGGCGGGACAATTGACAGTAAAAGGCGGCACCGGCGCCATCGTTGAATATTTCGGGCCCGGCGCCGACAGCCTTAGTGCAACCGGGAAAGGCACCATTTGCAATATGGGCGCCGAAATAGGCGCTACCTGTTCGCTTTTTGCTTATGATGAAAAAATGAGCGCCTACCTGAAGGCTACCGAACGTGAAGAAGTGGCCGCCATGGCCGATAAAATCCGTGAACACTTGCGTCCCGATGCCGAAGTATATGTGCATCCGGAAAGATATTATGACCAGTTGCTCGAACTAAACCTGGATGAACTGGAGCCTTACGTAAATGGTCCTTTTACCCCTGACCTGGCCACGCCCATTTCGAAGATGAAAGAAGCAGTGGAGAAAAATGGCTGGCCTGCGAAATTAGAGGTGGCACTGATAGGCAGTTGCACCAATTCTTCTTACGAAGACATCAGCCGCAGCGCTTCCATTGTAAAAGATGCCATCAGCAAAGGATTAAAAACAAAATCCGAATTCACCATCACTCCCGGCAGTGAGCAGGTAAGATATACAATAGAGCGGGATGGATTCATCAGGCAGTTTGAAGATGCAGGCGGTGTGGTACTGGCCAATGCCTGTGGCCCCTGCATAGGTCAATGGGCAAGGCATATAGATGATCCCAACCGCAAAAACACTATTATTACTTCCTTCAACAGGAATTTTGCCAAGCGAAATGATGGATTCGCTTCCACTCATGCATTTGTTGCCAGTCCTGAAATTGTAACTGCGCTTGCAATGGCCGGAACGATCGCCTTTAATCCGCTTAAGGATGCGCTGAAAAATGAAAAAGGCGAAGACGTGATGCTGAAAGAACCAACCGGCTATGAACTGCCGCCAAAAGGCTTTGCTGTGGAAGATGCGGGCTACCAGGCAGCAGCGAAGGACGGCAGCAGTGTGCAGGTAAAAGTGGCACCGGAATCAAAACGCCTGCAGTTACTTGAACCCTTTTCTGCATGGGAAGGAACAGATTTAACCGGGCTTAAACTTTTAATAAAAGCAAAAGGGAAATGCACCACCGATCATATTTCGATGGCTGGTCCCTGGCTGAAATATCGCGGACACCTCGATAACATCAGCAACAACATGCTTATCGGCGCTATCAATTTTTTTAATGAGAAAACCGACAGTGTAAAAAACCAGTTGACCGGCGAATATGGCCCTGTGCCTGCCACACAAAGAGCCTATAAGGCCGCAGGCATTGGCAGCCTGGTGGTAGGCGATGAAAACTATGGGGAGGGTTCATCGAGAGAACATGCCGCTATGGAACCGCGGCATCTTGGCGTTCGTGCCATTCTTGTAAGAAGCTTTGCACGGATACATGAAACCAACCTGAAAAAACAAGGCATGCTGGCTCTCACCTTTATCAAGAAAGATGATTATGACAAAGTGCAGGAAGATGACAGCATAGATATTCTTGGCCTCACAAGTTTTACACCCGGCAAGCCTTTAACTGTAGTGCTGAATCATAAAGACGGAAGCAGCGATGAAATACAGGTAAATCATTCCTACAACGAACAGCAGATAGAATGGTTTAAGGCCGGCGGGGCATTAAACGTTATAAGGTCTCAATTTGCCAAAGTGTAATGCGACCTACGGGGTAGTAAGTCTGAACAGGGTTTCCTGACCTTATCAATAAAAATTCTGCTGGCTGAAGGGATTTATTATTACTGTCCGCAAAATATTTTTTAAAAAACTAATCCGTTTATTCACTACCTTTCAAGTCTTGCTTTTTTAAAAAAAAATTATCATGGAAGAAAATACCAACACACAACAACAGCAGCCGAAAAAGGAAAGCCTGCTCGATAAAGCTGAAGTAGCTGTGGATAAGCTCAGCATAAAAGCTGAAGAGGTTTGGGATAAACTGGAGCAGGAAGCAGAAGAAGCATGGAAGAAAGCCAAAGACAGCGAACTGGCCGATAAGGCCAAAAAAAGATTTGAAGAGCTGAAAGCAGAAGCTAAAATTTTATTTGAAAAAGCCAAAAGCGGCGAAATGGCCGACATGGCAAAAGAGAAATTTGAAACCCTGAAAGGCGAGGCAAAAGATTTATTTGAAAAAGCAAGGAGCGGCGAACTGGCTGGCAAAGCCAGGGAAAAATTCGATACGCTGAAAGAAGAAGCAAAAGATTTGTGGACTAAAGTGGTGGATAAACTGTCAGGCGAAGAAAGCCACAAAACCACAGCCCCGCCCGGCACACCGGAATAATTTCACGGTTACACTATTGACCGGCTCATAAAATACTTCACATCATTTAGGGGCTGCTGATATGAATCAGCAGGCGCTTTGACGTCCCTCATCATGCGTTCGCATTACTGCCTATAATTTGCTGCTGTAAAAATTAACCGGTTCAAAAAAAAAGCAGTATGACTATCGAAATTTATGCCCCGCACGACGAAGTGCCGGAACACATCATAGAATATGTAAAAGATAACCTGATGGGATTTTACCACCGTGATAATGAAATTACAGGTGCCGAAGTAGTATTGCGAAAACAGGATGTGCCGGCAGCAGACAAGTATGTTTGTGAAATCACCCTGGCCATTTACGGCGAACTGCTGATGGTGCACCGCTGTGCGGAAAATTACCTGCCGGCTGCCCGGGAAGTGCTGAAAGAGCTATCGCTGAAAGTGGATGAATTTCTCATCAGGCAGAAGGAACCACCCGATGAAATAACCAGCACAGTGAAAGTATAGAACTGTGCAAATGCAAACGGCCTGATTTTTAAACCCGCACATTTCTTTAACCTGCCATTTCAGTCAGCAATTAAACTATAATCAAACCGGCTATCTGCACAAATTATTTTTTACTCTCCCGGTCAACAAACAATTTGAATGACCAGGGTCCATCGCCGGCAACCAGGAAATACACAAGCAGCAGGAGGGTGATAATAGCAAGCCACATTTCAGAAAAAGGCTGCCACAACCCTTCCGGGGCATTGATGAAAAGAATGGCGCCCAGCAAAATGGGAATTTGCACCAGGCAGGCAATGCGGGTAATGATGCCAATGGTAATCAAAAACCCGCCAAAAATATGTGCAAAGACGATGAAGTGGCCGATGAGAACCAGCGTAAATGAGCCAAAAGAAAAAGTCTCATTCATCAGGTTGAGTATGGCACTCGTATCCCTTAGAAATTCTATCCCTTTGTAGCAAAGAAACACACCCAGCGCTATACGTATGATATCCATCCACCGGGGATGATGAGTGTCCCCCCATTGTTCGAGACGATGAAGGTAGTTCATATAGCAAAGTTTTGGGGTTAAGAAATAAAAGAGCTTATTTCAAAGTTAGGAATATTCTGAAACGACTGAATGATTTCCGTCATACTCCCGGTTTTAACCAGGTCCTGCTGTGCTGTTATGATTATGCATAAACTCGTTCTGGTAAATTTTAAAAAGCAGGATGATATAATTTACCAGCAGCGGTCCGAAGATGAACCCGATAAATCCAAAAAGACTTAAGCCGGCAATCACACCAATCACGGTTACCACCGGGTGCACATTACCCCATTTTTTTAATATAGTGATGCGGGCCAGGTAATCCACATTGCCTGTTACTATCAGGCTGTAAAATAAAAGCCCGGTGGCATGAGCAGCCTGGTGATTGGCATACATATATACTACCAGCGGCACCCAGATAATCATGGTTCCAATCACGGGGAAAAAAGCAAATAACCCGGTGAGGAATCCCCATAATACATAATCGCCGACATCGAATAGGTAATAACCGAGTGTGGCAGTGAGCCCCTGGATAAGCGATATAAATGGAATACCCAGTGCACTGGCCCGCACCAGTTTTTTGGTTTCTGATGCCAGTGTAATGACATTGCTGTGCTTGAGCGGAATAATGTGATCGAGGTACTTCTCCATTTCTTTGCCATGCACAAGCATATAGTAAAGGATAAACAGCATCACCGCTATGTTGGTAATAAGATTGGCCGTACTGTTTATCAGCCGGGGCAGCCAAACAGAAAGGTTATTCAGAAAACCGGCAATGGACTGCTGGGAAATAAGTACGATACCTGATTTCTTCTGCACTTCGGCAAGGGCCTCATTAGCCGTATTAATCATGGCCTGGGGATCCTGTAAAAACAACTGAACTTTCGGCGCCAGCAGGGTGATGGCAAGATAAATAAGTAATCCAATGATGACGGAATAAAACAAAAGCATAAAACCGGCTGCCCATCCCCGTCGCCATTTACGGTAATAGATTAGCTGGAAATAACTTCCGCGGCTGAGAATGTACAGGGTAAGTGCGCCAAGCAAACCCGGTAAAAAAATATAAATCTCCCGGATAACAAGAATAATCAATGCCAGGAGCAGCGATAAGATTAGTATTTGTTTTACCTGGGAATTAAAAGCCGGCATTTTTATTTATCGATCAGTATATTTTTGAACACTGCTGATTTATAAAATAAGTCAAATTACCGTCAGCCGGTTTATGATATGTGATAATCCGGTAAATGATATTGATCACCCCTTTCAGCTGTATTGCCTGATTATTTCCCTTGCGCTGCTGATATAGTGACCGCCAAATATGCAGGCATGCACCAGCAATGGATAAAGCCGGGTTAATGGCAATCGCTGCTGCCAGCCCGGCTGCAGCGGGTAGTGTTCATGATAAGAATAATAAAATGGCTGGTCAAATCCTCCAAATAATTTTGTCATGCCAATATCCATTTCCCTGTGGCCGAAATAAACAGCCGGGTCGTAAATGGCGGCATAACCATCTGATGCCACCATGTAATTGCCTGCCCACAAATCACCATGCAGCAATGCCGGGGGTTCAGCTGGTAAAAGCTGTTCAGTTTTTTTGTAAAATCTTTCTGCTGCGGCAATATCGGCTTTTGAAAATGCACCGTAGTCAAATAATTTCTTCGCAAGTGGCATCACCCTGCATTCGGAAAAGAAGCTGTGCCAGGAGTCATGCGCCGTGTTTTGCTGCGGCAGGCTGCCGATATAATTATCTTCGTTGAACTCGAAGTATGGCTGGGGATGCTTGTGCATCATGGCAAGAGCTTCACCAAATTTTTCCCAGAAATCTTTCTTCGGCATACTACGGTCAATCCATTCCAGTAGCAAATATTGCTTTCCATCCGTTTGGCCAAAATGGATTACCTGGGGAACTGTGAGTAAAAAATTCTGATGTAAAATTTTTAAACCCCGGGCTTCTTTTACAAACATCTGCGGGTAGCGGGCGGCATCATTTACTTTCAAAAAATATTTTTTGCCGGAAGCATGCAGGCAATAAGCATCATTGATGTCGCCGCCATGAACTTCTTCATAACTGCTTACAGTAAACCCGCAATCATCAAAAATTTTTTGTACTGACAAACCGGAAAATTTCTTGTAAAAATAACTACCCGGCATGCAGCAAATAAAAACGGGCTTCACTGCTGAAGCCCGTTTGCCCGGATAATAAATTAATCAGCTCAGGTGCTTGGCCAGGTGTTTTGCCATATCGAACATGGACACCTGTGAGTTGCCAGCGAAAACTGCTTTCAGTTTGTCGTCTGCATTGATCATGCGTTTGTTTACTTTGTCCTGTAAACCGTTAGCCCTGATGTAGGCCCACATTTTTTTCACCACTTCGGTGCGTGGCAATGGATTGCTTCCAACCACTGCAGCTAATGCAGCGCTGGGTGTAAGGGCTTTCATGAATGCCGGGTTGGGTTTGCGTGGTGTTTTCTTCTTTGGAGCAGCTTTCTTGGGAGCTGGTTTTTTGGCTGCTTTCTTGGGAGCTTTTTTAGCAGCTTTCTTCGGCGCTTTTTTTACAGCTTTCTTGGCAGCCTTTTTAGCCGGCTTCTTGGCAGCTTTTTTTGCTTTTTTCTTTGTAGCCATGTTGTTTGGGTTTAAAATTTTTAATGGGTTGTGTTGTTACTTATATCAAATATAGAGTATTTATCATTCCACCAAATTGATTCTATCTTTTTTCTATTCACATTTTCCCTCTGAAAACAGGGCAGTTCCCTTCTGAGAAATGGGTAATGCATAGACAACCCTCAATGTGGAGCATAGTGACTACACTATTTATCACCCCCTGTTTTTCCAAATTGAATTGCCCTGCTCCGGGTTTGCAGGTACCCGTTATCAGGGTCAGCTTATAGAAGTGATTATTCGCTAAACCCTTACCCGGACTGAATTTTATGGAAATCCTGCTATACCATAAGATACCTGCCTGTTGTAGTTCTTTTCAATATATACCCCCTCCCGGATAATCTGCGCTACAGGTATTTTATGCACTCCTGCAAGATGAATGATACAGGTTGCTGTCCTGTGCCCATAAGTTGCTGCCGGCAGTGGATATTTCATCCTCAGCAGTATTGAAGGCAAATATCCTTCCCACCCGGGTGGGATGATAGAGTTGCCTGCCCCGGTTTCCAGGAAAATATCAGTTCAATTACCGTGAAAGGATTTATCTTTCCCCCTCCTTTTCTATTTTATTCTCCGGCTGCGTGGAAACTTTTTGCTGTAAACCTTTTTATTCACCTAAAAAATTTTTTATGCGAACTGTTTTATACCTGTTTATTGCATCACTTCTTTTCGGATGCAATAATGAAAAAAAATCATCCGAAGCGGAAGGAAGTAAAACCAGGGCCGCTGCCCTGAACACACATGGCTATACCCTCGCCTATGAAACCAATTATACCATTGACAACAATGCCAATTCAGAAACTGTGCTTTCCCTGTACAGGGATTGGGACAATAACACCCTTGCCAATTCCAAAGCTTCTTTCGCAGACTCAGTAATGCTTGTACTCAGCGACGGTACGATAATTAACGGCGCCAGGGATTCTGTGTTTTCGGCAATGGCAAATTTCAGGAATATGTACACCACGGTAAAAAGTTCAGTACATGCAATATTGGGAGCAAAGGCCACAGACAAAGGTGAAGACTGGGTGATGATTTGGGCAAGAGAAGTACACACAGATAACAGCGGCAAAACCGATTCTACAGAACTGCAGGAAACCTGGCGGTTCAATAAAAACGGGAAAGTGGATGTACTTTATCAATACAGCCAGGCGATTCAACCTCCAAAATAATCAACAAGTCATCTCAAAAGTATTTTCAGCCACAGATTGCACAGAATAAGCAAACCGATTGCACCGCTTTTATTCTAAAATCTGAGAAATCAGTGAAACAATATCCGTGTAATCTGTGGTTAATTGGGGTTAAAGTGACTTTTGAGATAGCTTAAAGTTGAATTTATCAAACAAAAAAAGGCTGCCCACGAAAGCAGCCTTTTTAATTATTATCATGGCATTATTCTTTCACAAACTTTACCGTTTTCATTTCTGTTCCTTCATTCACCCGGAGCAGGTATAGTCCGGCGGGCAGTTTTGAAATATCCATTACCTGCATAGTGTTGGCGGCTCTTTGCTGCACCAGCAGTTTTCCAAGCATGTTATAAATCTTTATTTCTGCCTTTTCTTTTATCCCTTCTATCCACACATACACCTGGCTGGCTGCCGGGTTTGGATAAAGTTTTACCATCAGGTTTTTACTGGTTATAGCATCACTGGCTGTGCCGGTCTGCACCCTGAGGGTATAGCAATTAGTGGCATTGTTGGCACCGCCTTTCGGGAAAACTCTTGCATAATAATCGCCGGCCGCCACGGTTGCATTAATTGTTTCATTGGCTGTCCCGTTGTTTTGCGAAATTCCAATCTGCGTTCCGGCTGCATTTAACAATGCCAGCTGGTAATTGGCAGGCAAAGTGGTTAAAGAAACAGTGATGGTACCGCTGGTGGTAATTGTAAACCGGTAATAATCGTTGTCATTTCTCGGGGCGATTGTTCCTTTGATATCAGTATTCAAAGGTATCAATGCTGCACCGCTTGTGTTGCCGTTGGTACCTATGTCATACGGGCCGGGGCAAGGTGCTGCCGGAGCCGAAGTGGTAAACTGTGCCTGGCTGTAATTGCTGCTGAGTGAGGAACAGTTGGCTCTTACTCTCCAGTCGTATAATGTGGAGGCTGTTAATCCGCTGAGGTTTACCGAAAGCGATGTGGTGCCGGTGGCTGCATTAATCCAGGTGGCAGATGAAGCGGCTTTATAATCTACATCATAATTCAGGGCACCGCTTACGCTGTTCCAGCTTACTGTAGCGCTGCTCGACGTAATGCTGGATGAAGTTAAGCCTGCAGGGGAATTACAGGTAGGCGGCGATTGCGTGGTGAACTGCGATAGAGCATAATGGCTGTTTTCACCGCTGCAATTGGTTCTTACTCTCCAGTCGTATACCGAGGCGCTTGATAGCCCGCTGATATTTACCGATAGCGATGTGGTGCCGGTAGCTGCATTATTCCATGTGGAGGAAGATGAAAGTTTATAATCCGCATCGTAACTGATGGCGCCGCTTGCTGCATTCCATCCAAGTGTAGCAGATGATGTGGTAATGTTTGTTGCAGTAAGCCCGGTTGGCTGTGGGCAAGTGGTGGCCTCGGGCCTGAACTCAGCCACCCGGCAGGCCATACGGTAAAATGCATACGCTTCATCCGATGGCTGCGTATTTCCAATTGCAATACCTGTTGGATCGCCATTGTATGTCAGCAGCGGGTTTGACCAGCGGTTCAATCTTGTACAGCTGATGCCTGCATCAGAGCACTGGTTATTGTATGCCATGATGGTTCTCCAGCGGGCCGATGTGGGGCTGGATGTGCCCTGGCTGACGGCAGTTTGATTTACATAACCATGATGATGCGAACAAGGCGTAGTGCTGGCATCTACGTACCAGTCGTGCCGCAGGCCCATATTGTGACCGCACTCATGCGCCATGGTGTAATTGCCAACCACGCAACTGTAAAGCGACACATTAAAACCATTGCTGGCAGAATAAGATGTAGGTGAAGTATTGAGATAACCGATACCACAACTGCTGGTGGGTGATCCGATGATGAGACAAACCAGGTCGGCTCCATACTGGTCACGCAGGGCATGCACATTGTCCATGTACCCGTCGGTGGTGCCGGCCAGCCGGCTCAGGTCGGTGCTAAAACTGCCCGATTCGGTATAGCTTACCTGCTCAGTATGCACCAGCCTGAAAGTAACATTGTTTATACCCGAGTTGGTCATCGAAGTAGTCATATTAGTGACGGCCTGCGTGATGTTTGCCACCGTATTGCTGACGCCGCCCCAGTTAGCTGCAGCCTGTGCAGTATATACCACCATGATGTCTATGATAGAGGATGACGGGCAGGTGCTGTTAATGTCACAAATGCTGGTGGCAGCCAGGTTGGGTTGCGATTCTCCCTCCACTTCTATAAAGTCGTCGGAAGCATCACGCTGGATGAAAATATTATCAACAGACAGCGAAATAGCAAAAATGCCCGGGGCTGTCTGGTCAATCATATATTTTTTCCCATCCGTCAGTACTATCATGCCCGCAGTGCGGTCATTAAATTTTGAAAAACTGATTTCACCGCTAACGGGTCCTTCCAGTTTTCCTTCATAGGAAAAAGAACCGGTGGGATGCGGGTGAATTTTTATAAACCGGCTCCTGGCTATAAGTTCCGGTGTGATGGCAATAAAGAAATCCTGCGGCAGCAGGAAATCGGCCTGGCTTACATAGCGGGTGCTGAAATAATGGCTTTTCAGATCGCTGCCAACTCTTGCAGCCTGTGGCACCTGGTTTTCGCTGATGGTTTTGTTGAAAAGCAGTTCCTGTGCAGGAAGGTTAATGACGGCTGGCAACAGCAGCGCTAAAAAAATTTTTCTCATAAGGTTTCAGATTAGGTGAAAGGGAGTGTAAAAATCACAATTAAAAAACGTAATGTCAATAAGGAGATTTACGATTTTGTTCATGATTACTGCATTGCCGTATGAATTTACAAAAGTTATTAAAAGTCATCTCAAAAGTATTTTCAGCCACAGATTGCACAGAATAAGCAAACCGATT
>CAYUJD010000023.1:33333-45494 GCA_964444975.1 uncultured Chitinophaga sp.
AATATCCGTGTAATCTGTGGTTAATTGGGGTTAAAGTGACTTTTGAGATAGCTTATATATATGAATTTTCAGGAGGGGTTGCGTAAAAATCCGAATTCAGCTATTAGCTTCAGTAACGATAATTAATGCCGCCGTCATTAAAATGATCTTTAAGGCTTACTGGTATTTAATCCGGTACGCCGGGGAGGAAAAATCAACAGAACGATAATTCCTAATTTTACCCCATGTCGCTTTATATCGCTTCACTCAGTTCGGGTAGTAACGCAAACTGTTATTATATCGGCAATAACAAAGAAGGCGTGCTGATTGACGCAGGGCTCAATTGCCGGGAACTGGAAAATCGGATGAAAAGGCTGGGGCTGGATTTATCCATAGTTAAAGCGATTTTTATTTCACATGAACATACCGATCATATTTCGGGCCTGCCGGTAATAATAAAAAAATTCAGGCTGCCGGTTTACATTACCCCAAAAACCCTGCGCAGCTGTCCATTGAAAATTGAGGAAGGACTGGTAAAAATTTACAAACAAAATGCCCCGGTCCGCATTGGCGAATTATCAGTTACTCCTTTTCGCAAAAGTCATGATGCGGAAGACCCGCACAGCTTTATGGTTTCAGCAGGCGGTGTAAACGTGGGGATAATAACCGATATCGGCTATGCCTGTCACCGGGTGATCAGGCATTTCAAACTTTGTGATGCCGTTTTCCTGGAAACAAATTACTGTGATGACATGCTGGCAAAAGGAACGTACCCTGCCCACCTGAAAAAACGAATCAGCAGCAACAAAGGTCATTTGTCCAATCACCAGGCGCTGGAGCTTTTTCTGAATCACCGGCCGGAGCGGCTGCAACTGCTCATACTTTCACATCTTTCGCAAAACAATAATCACCCCTCGGTGGTAAAGAAATTGTTTACCCCTCATGCCGGTGCAGTAAAAATAGAAGTGGCTTCCCGTCACAGGGAATCGGAATTGTTTTACGTGGAGAAAAGTTTATACGTAAAATCCGCAAAAAGCCTGCAAAAGCTGAAACAGAACCAGGCCCAGCTCCCGCTGTTTGAATAAATAATAGCCAGAAAAGCTTTTTATAGAAAGACAATTAATTAAATTTGTTTCCCTACAGTACAAAAACCAATAGGAGAGAATGAGACGCCTTGTCCTATACCTGCTTATTTCACTCAACATCGCCGGCACCTGCAACCGGGACCACCTGAAAATTGAACGAAACAATTTGCCGCAGGGCTATGCTGATTCGCAGGTAGTGGGTACCTGGAAAATTACGGCTGTCAGCTCCAATGTTTCTTACGACTGGAATGGCGATGGCACTGCCGAAACGGATATTTTCAACACATGGTCTACCTGCCAGAAAGATAATCTCTACACCTTTACTGCCGATACCATCAATTCAATAACTGCCGAAAAAAGAGGAACCTTTCAACTCAACTGCTCCGTCACCAAACCCGGCCGCTGGCTCATCGTCAACACACAGGACCTGGTATATGTGCCCGAAGGCCAGTTGCCGGAATCGGAGAAATTTATTTCCATGACATCGGTGCAGTTTAAAACCACGCAGGACTTTTCACTGCCCTCAGGCCAGCCGGTGAAGATTACAAAAACATGGACCCGGCAATAAAAAAAACGGGATCGACCCGTTTTTGCAAGTGCTAATTTTCAGGACAATGTTTTATGGCAATACACTATTTTCTTTTTCCGGGGCAAGTATTGCCAGCAGTCTTCCTCCAGGAATTTCAGTTGATGCATAATATAGGTTCAGCTTTTTACCTGCCTTCAGTTTCGGCAATGCAAGTATTTCTTTCACCTTGCAGCACATTTTGGTGCTGGCATCATTTACATTGTCAAACCGCCATTCCTTTAACACATTCCTCTGCTCATCTTTAATCATCACTACCCGGTTCTTCCCTGCCCGGCCGCAGTGAAAATAACGGATGGCCAGTTCCCCGTTGCCTGTGCGCTGATCCAGGTAAACTGTTTTCACCGTGTTCATTTCTTTGCCAAACTGCTGCAACACCAGTTTATTGTCCAGGTAAATTTCAAACCCCTCGCCGCCGGCAGTTGCATCATTGCCAAATACAGTGCGGTTAATTTTAGCGGTAAAGGAAAACAGTGACAAACTCAATGCCGCCATCAGCACCAGCATGATGTACGGCTGAAGATTCAATTTTTTCATACTATACTTTTTTTAAAGTGAGTAAATGATTTTTCAGAACAATGTAAATTAAACGATGAACCCGGCGGGAAGCAAACTGGTTTGACAAGCAGCGCTGGCGGCTTGACGATGTGCAGCAATTTTTCTTCCTTGTACTATGAATACGCCGGTAATTTTTCTGAAGTGGATTGCTGAAGTTTATGTAAAAATGTGAGTATAGGTACGTTATTTTACATCAACTCAGCTTTATGGCTGAATTTGAAAAAAAATCCAGGTTATTTTCGTTCCGTAAAAACGAGGGTGGGTTGAATACATCGAAGATTTTTGTGATGATTCGTAGGAACATTGGGTGCTCTGGCAACAAACACCCGGCGTTCCGATGGAACGCATGAATGGTTCCTTGAACATATTCTACCCACTCCCGGTTGTGACCGGGATCCCTACGGGACAAAAAAGTATTACAAGTCATCTCAAAAGTATTTCAGACCACAGATTGCACAGGATAAGCAAACAAATTGCACCGCTTTTATTCTAAAATCTGAGAAATCAGTGAAATAAAATCCGTGTTATCAGTGGTTAATTGGGGTTAAAGTGACTTTTGAGATAGCTTATAATATATTACCGGAGTATTAACTATGACATACAAAATTTTTAACTGCTGAACTGCGGCAAACCCTGCTTCCCACTCACAATCCCGGTTTTTGTATCTTCAGAAAAACTTTTTTATGGCGGTACTGAAAACCAAACCCAACGATACCCCGGTTGAAAATTTTTTGAACAGTATCAAAGAAAAAGATAAAAGGGACGACTGCTTTGTCCTGCTGGAACTGATTAAAAAAACAACGAAGCAGGAACCAAAAATGTGGGGCAAGAGCCTTGTCGGCTTCGGAAATTATCATTATCAATATACCAGCGGCCGCAAAGGCGACTGGTTTGTCACCGGCTTTTCGCCGCGGAAGCAAAACATGACCGTTTATTTCAGCGCGGGATTCCAAAACCTGGTACCGCTGATGAAGAGCCTTGGCAATTACAAAACCGGTGTGGGCTGCCTTTACTTCAAAAAACTGGCAGACATAAACATGAATGTGCTGAAGGAAATGCTGAAGGCAAACCTGAAAGAACTGGATGTCATCAACAAACAAAAAAAGCTGGCCGTATGAAATGTATTATTATTCTCTTAGCAATTATCCTGTTCAGCTGCAGCGGAGCAAAAGAACCCGTTGCCAAAAAACTGGATGCCGTTTTTGATTCTGTTTTCCGGGCAGCTGAACCCGGCGGCGCCGTGCTGATTGCAAAAGACGGAAAGATTATTTATGAAAAAGGATTCGGTGTGGCCGATATGAAAACCAAAGAACCCATCACGGGTAAAACGCTTTTCAATGTCGGCTCCATCAGCAAAACATTTGTTGCATTCGGTATTTTGCAGCTGGCAAAAGAAAACAAACTTTCGCTGCAAGACGATATTGACAAATATTTCCCCGACTTTAATAACAGGACAATTGCAAAAAAGGTAAATATCTATCACCTGCTTACGCATACATCCGGATTGCCTGACATAAGAAGAGTGAAGGAAGACAGCGTATTTTACCTTACCGCAAAAGATGAGGAAAACTGGTCAGCCATTAAGCCGGCCGATACCCTGGAGTTTGATCCGGGTGAACGATTCAATTACTCAAACCCCGCTTTCAACGGGCTTGCGTTGATAATTGAAAAAGTGAGCGGGCAAAAATGGCAGGATTACATCCAAGAAAAAATCATGCGTCCATCCGGCATGCAGGCATCCACCATCACCGATGGCCCCTACCCTGAAAGCGGCGTGTCGCACGGTTATTTATATGATGGTGAAATATTTTTTGAAAAAGATTATGGCGAAGAACCCACCTTTGCCGCCTCGGGCAACGGTGGTGTGTGGAGCAGTGTGGAAGAACTCTGGAAATACGAGCAGGCCATTCAACAAAATATTTTCCTGGATAGTTTGTGGATCAGCCGCTCAAGAAATATTTTCCATTTTGAAAACTGGAAGGATACTATACCCCCATTCATCGGTCTTTGCTGGTTCATCAGCAAAGCAGGCGATGAAAACATGATTGGCCATACCGGCTCACAGGGTGGCTTCAGGGCCGACTATGTATGGCTGCCGGAGAAAAATGTTTTTTACGTAATACTCTGCAATACGCCAAAACCGATGAATGAGCTGAGAGCAAAAGTGCTGAACATAGTTTTGAAATACGCTTTATGATTTCAATTCAACAGGCAAGAAAAGCGGCATTGTCGCTGCCGGAAGCGGAAGAGAAAAAACATTTTGACATCCCCGATTTCAGAATAAAAAACAAAGTGTTTGCCACGCTGCATGAAAAGGAAAACCGGATGGTGGTGAAACTTACCGTCGTTGATCAATCGGTATTTTGCGCTTTTGACAAACAAGTGATTTTTCCCGTACCGGGCGGCTGGGGCCGCCAGGGATGGACATTTATCAACCTGAAAAAAATAAGGAAGGAAATGTTTTTGGATGCACTGACCACAGCATGGAAAACCGTGGCGCCGGCGCATCTGGTAAAAAAATATTTCGGAGAAAAAAATAACTGAACTGCTTATTCGCTGCGGCTGTTTATTTCACCTGTCGTAATATTCCTTGTAGTTTTTACTTTTTTTCATGGACTTGAAACATTACAGGCATTGTCCATAAATACTTTATCATTTTCTGTAGTATTCTGTCTACAATTTCATCATTTCAATCAGCACATAATGACCATTAAAAGAACTATTGGTTTGCGGGCGGCAGTCATAGTTACTTTGTTCCCGTTAACGACAGATAAAAAAAATCAGATTCTTTGATTAACCAACCTGTGAAAACCGAATCGCCTGTGAAAACCGTACCATCCTATTACCATCCTTTATCCTGTTGAAAACATCCGGCCCTATGAAATTAACCAAACTGCCACCATGAAACAAACCTTACATTATGAAAACCGAAGCTGAAGTAAACAAAAAAGAAAAAAAACCTGTGCGTGTTAAATCCGTTATTGACAAGCTGATTTCCGTAATGCTGCCCGGTAGTACCAAAAGGGGAAATATTATCTTTAATTCCGTGTGCCCCGAACTTTTTATGATGATTGATGAAAACATCCTTGCCCTTGTGATAGGCAATCTCCTCAATGATGCAATAACTTGTACGGAAAACGACAGGCTGGAAGTGAGCTCCTCTGAAAAGGGAGAAATAATCGTCAGCTCAAAAAAAATCAGCCTGGCAAAAAACCACTCCTTTATTATGTGTGTTGATGCCCTGCAGGTAGTGGCGCAACGATTTGGCGCCCCGGTTTCCATCACCGGCAGTTATGAAAACGGCACCGTATTATCCGTCCACTTTGAAAAAATTGCCGCCTGAAGCAAAAGCTTCAGACCCATCCACCATCCTTTGAAAGTGTCCCGATAAAAAAGGTGAAACCCGGCTGCGGTTTCACTTTTTTTATTTTATTAACTTTACCGGGTCAAGCTTGTTATGGAAACCTACGGTAAACTGCTCAATATCGCCGTTCCTTTTTTTCTTTTCTTTTTCCTGGTTGAAAAAATTGTGGAGTGGAGAAGAGGCCTGCACGTCATCCGGGGACTCGACAGCGTGTCCAGCTTCAGCAGCGGCATTACCAATGTAGTGAAAGATGTGCTGGGCATTGGCATTACCATCATTACATACGGGTGGCTGGTAAATAATATTGCACTCATTCACATCCAGGATACAATTCTTACTTACATCATCGCTTTCCTGGTGATAGATTTCCAGGGCTACTGGGTGCACCGCTGGTGTCATAAAATAAATTTTTTCTGGAACTACCACATCATTCATCACAGCAGCGAGGAGTTTAATCTTTCCTGTGCCCTGCGCCAGTCCATTTCCAACTTCATCAACTTTTTTACGTTTCTTCTAATACCCGCGGCCTTACTGGGCGTGCCCGAAAAAGTGATTGCCATTGTGGCCCCGCTCCATCTTTTCCTGCAATACTGGTATCATACGCAGCTTATCGGCAAAATGGGTTTCCTGGAGCATATCATCGTCACGCCATCGCATCACCGGGTGCATCATGCCATCAACAAGGAGTACATGGACAAAAACCTGTCGCAGATTTTTATTTTCTGGGATAAACTCTTCGGCACGTTCCAAAAAGAACTGGATGAAGTAAAGCCGGTGTATGGTGTAACAAGACCCGTGAGAACCTGGAACCCGGTCAAGATAAATTTTCTTCATCTCTGGTTGCTGGTAAAAGATGCATGGCGTGCCAAAAGCTGGAAAGACAAACTGCGCATCTGGATAATGCCCACCGGCTGGCGACCCGATGATGTAAAGGAGAAATTTCCTGTTTATTACATCAGCGATATAAATAATTACAGCAAGTTTGATACGCCGGCTACAAGGCGGCTGATTGCCTGGAGCTGGGTGCAGATGTTTTTCAACTACTTTCTGCTCATTTACTTTTTCTCTTTTTTAGCGCAGATTGGCTCACCCCACATTTTTTATTATGGCGCTTTTGTGTTTTTTTCCATTTATGCCTACACCGAGCTGATGGACGGCAACCGTCATGCTTTCTTTATGGAACTCATCAAATCGGTTATCGGGCTGTACGCAATTTATTATTACGGCGACTGGTTCTTCTCTTCGCAGCACTGGCCCTGGTATCATTATATCGTGGCTTCCTACCTGGTGATTGCAGTTTTTGTATCCGGCTATTTTGCCTTTTATGAAATAAAAAAAGACAGGCCGGAAATTTCAATAGCCTGAAATCATCATTCAAAAACCGGGAAAGCGGTTTTCCCGTATGTAACCCAAAAAACTGTATAATTATGAAACGTCTTTCAAAACTCCTGCTTGCTGCAGCTTTCCTTGCAGTTTCCACCAGTAATCTTTCAGCCCAGGAAAGTCTTTACAAACGTCTCGGCGGTTACGATGCCATTGCGGCCGTCACCGATGATTTCATCACCCGGCTGGCTACCGACAAAAGCCTTTCCCGGTTCTTTGTGGGACACAGCGACGATTCGAAAGCCAAAATCCGTACGCATATCATCAACCAGGTGTGCATGGTTACCGGCGGCCCCTGCAGCTATACCGGCCGCGATATGAAAACTGCACACAAAGGGCTTGGTATTTCCGAAGCCGACTGGAATATCATGGCTACTCTTTTCGTTGCTACGCTGAACAAATTCAATGTGCCGAAAAAAGAACAGGACGAACTGCTGGCCATAGTGGGTACGGTAAAAAAAGACATCGTGGAGAAGCAGTAATCCGGTTTTCTCATATCAATGAACTTGTCTCACAGGTTTTTTTTCAACACAGAGTGACAGAGTAACGGAGTACCCCGAAGTGCTGATAAACTGAAACACATTCTCTGAGCAACTCTTTATCCCTGTTCCTCTGTGTTAAAATTAAAATCATTTGACTCAGCCTCTTATTTGTTAACAACAGCACCGGCTCATTTTGTATTAAGCAGGTTTCATCTATCTTTAAAAAAAATAAGTATATGAACCTGTACCTGCTTGATGCCGGGGGAGCCGGCCTTGTATTTATTGCGTTGATAATTTTCATGATTGTCGCCTTTATTGCCGAGGCGCTGGTCATGGTATTTTTGAAATACAACATTCCCGGCAAGGCTTTCCTCGATTCCCTTGTGATTAACCTTGTATCGCTTGGCGCCGGCTATCTTGTAGTAGCGTTTGCAGGTTCATTAGACTTCACCCATAACGTCATTCTTGATTATATATCCATTTACCTGCTTACCGTGGTTGCAGAATTCGTAACCCTTTACCTGCTCAACCGCAGCAAACCCTGGGGCAAAACACTGCTCACCGCTTTTATCATCAACCTGGTAACTTATATTATCCTGTTTATCCTGCAGCAGCTTTAATTACAGTAATGAAAAAAGGAAAGATTCTGCTGCTTGCTTTGGGTCATGGCCTGAATGACTGCATCGCAGGTTTTTTTCTCGGCAGCCTCGCCCTGGTGGAAATGAAACCACTGCAAATTGGTATGGCAGTGACTGTTTACAACCTGCTGGCCTTTGGCGGGCAATACCCCGTGGCCCTTTGGCTCGAAAAAAGTTCTTCACCAAAAAAATTTCTGCTTACAGCCTGCAGCCTGAATGCCTGTGCTGTAATTATTTTTTATTTCTCGGTGCCATCAGCCATTCTTTTTGCGGGCATCGCTTCAGCCATTTACCATGTGGCAGGAGGCGCAGCCTGTGTCCAGAAAAATAAAGCAACCAATATCGGGGTGTTTGCTTCACCCGGTGTGCTGGGGCTTATCGGCGGCGGCTTGCTGGCATGGAGCCATGTAAATATTCTTTGGATGCTCTTGTTGATGTCAATATTGTTTCTTTTCCTGGTAAGCCGGTTACGTTTTAATGTAAAGCCCGGTGCGGAAAAAGCAGTTTCGGGAAAACCATTACAACCAGTTCCTGAAAAACATGACCTCATTATGATCCTGTTGTTAATGGTCATTTCGCTTCGCTCTGTTGTCTGGAATATTTTCCAGCTCATTCATGAAAATGATTTTACCTGGCTCATCGCCATTGCCGCTTCTGCATTTGCCGGCAAGCTCGCCGGCGGATGGATTGCCGACAGGATGGGCTGGAGAATTTATGCCATTGCATCTGCCGTTATTTCGATGCCGCTGTTAACCTTTTTTAAAAAAGAAATTGTTTTATTCTGCATTGGTATCGGTGTGCTGCAATCAGGTATACCGGCCACCACATCGCTTCTTATACAAAACCTGGACGGCAAAGCGGCAAGAGGAATAGGGCTTTCATTCGGCACGGCTATAATTTTAGGGGCCACAGGAAGTCTTTTTCCCCAGCAAATACTTTTGCAACAATTGCCCGTTATACTCACAGCCATTGTGTTGATACTTCTTTTTTACTTATATCAAAAGCCGGGAAAAATGCACAGGCTGGTCTGAATGTAAAAAATTGTAAATTGTAAGAGGACAAAGCAACCCGGTGTGGTCATCAACCGATTATTTAACGAAACATAACATCACTTGTTAACAGCCCGGGAACTGGCCGAACATCTTGAAGGATGTGTAAGGAACAGCAGGGAGAGCCAAAAAACTATTTATTGCTCTTTCTACGCTTATGCCATGTCCATTTGCGAACGATACGCCGGCAACTATGATGATGCAGTAGAAATTTTAAACGACGGCTTTTTGAAAATTTTTAAAGAACTGTATAAATACCAGCCTGCTTTTGAAGATACCATAGCGTCCTTCAAAGGCTGGCTGAGGAAAATTATGGTTTACACCGCTATTGATCATTACCGCAAAATCAAAAAGCACCTGCACAACGGGCAGGCTGATCCTATTACATTGCAGATTGCATCCAAACAGGAGACGGCGCTGGATAAACTTTCGTATGATGAAATCATAAAAGCCGTGCAGCAACTGTCGCCTGCTTACCGCACCGTTTTCAACCTGTTTGTGATGGATGGCCTGAGCCACGATGAAATCTCAAAAAAGCTGGGAATTGCTGAAGGCACTTCCAAATCGAACCTGGCCAAAGCAAGAATGCATTTACAAAAAATATTATTACAGGACACCCAACCTATTGTCACCAAAAATGCTGTCTGAAAAATTCGATAAAAAAATTAAAGAGTCGCTTGAACAACACAGCGCCGGCTACGATGATAAAGCGTGGGATAAAATGAGCCGCCTGCTGGATAAATACCTGCCGCAAAATAAATCCGGCAGGCGAAGATTCATTTTGTTTTTCTTCCTTTTCTTACTGGCCGGTGGCGGGGCTTTTGTATTGATAAATCAATATGCCGGCAGTGGTTCTTCTGAAAAAATTATTGCAACTAAAACCCAACCCGTTTCACAACCTTCAATTGAGGTAATCAAACAGGGCGACGCAAAAGAAACTGAAATGTCAATACCGGCTCTTGAAAAAGAAAACCCGGCCCCGGTGCTGAATTCACAGGCAGGCCAGGAACCGTTGGCGGCAGAAAACAAAAAAATGCTTGCAGCAAAAAATTATCTGCCTGGTGATGCCGGTCTCTTACCTGTTGCCCGAACCGGAAAGAAAAAGAAAGAAGGGATAAAGCAGGATGAGACAGTTTTACCAGAAATAAAAAATACAGAAACACCCGGAATAATGGCGCCTGAAAAAACGGTTGAAGAAACCGAACCGGTAATACCTGCCGGCGATGCTGAAAAAAAAGAAGCCATAAAAGCGGAAAAAGAAACTGAACTGCAAAACCCGTTTACTGACAGCACTGTCCCGGTGCAGCAAGAAATAAAGAAACAGGAAACAACCGTATCTCCTGTAATCAAACCGAAAAAGCAAACCGCCAAGAAAACTTTCTTTAGTAATTTCTTTATTTCTGTTTCAGCAGGACCTGATGTAAGCACAGTTGGTATTGAAAAAACCGGCAAACTGAAACCGGTTCTTGGTGCAGGTATCGGGTACAGCATATCCCCCCGCTTTGCGGTACGCACCGGTTTTTACGCAGGCCGGAAAGTATATACCGCCATGCCCGATGAATATAACCCACCGCCCAGCTTTTGGAATTATTATCCCAACCTGAAACATATTGATGCTGATTGCAAAGTGTATGAAATTCCGGTGATGGTTGACTTTGCCATCAGCCACAAAAAGAAAGAAAGCTGGTTTGTATCGGCCGGCCTCTCCAGCCTGCTGATGAAAAAAGAAGATTACAGTTATTATTTTAAACCGGCCTACAGCGCCACTTATGTTTATTACAACCGCAGTTTTGAAGACGAAAACAAACATTATTTTTCTGTCCTCAATTTGTCCGGTGGTTATAACCGCCAAATCAGTTCCCGGTTCAGCATGCAGGCAGAGCCGTATATGAAAATAGCCTTAAGCGGTGTGGGGTATGGCAAGGTGAAACTCAACAGTGCCGGCATACTTTTTTCTGCCGTTTTGCATCCCTTTCAGCCAAAAAAAAAATAACTGTGAAACTTTACATGCTCATCAAGCAACCCCGGCGCATGCCATTGCGATAACATCATAAATTATTATGAGAAAGAATAAAATCCAGGTTGTCTTTTTTATTGCTTTGATTAAAGCGATTGTACTTGCGTCCTGCGGCAGCAAGGGCGGAGGCGGTGGCCCTTCAAATCCATGCACCGGTGTCAATATCACGGTGAGCGGTACAGTAACCAATTCATCGGGCCCCGGAAACAATGATGGCAGCATAGCTGCATCAGCCGGCGGGGGTTCAGGATTTACTTTCAGCATCAACGGCGGCGCTTTTCAATCATCAGGAAATTTTACAGGTCTCGCAGCCGGCAATTATACTATTACTGCAAAAGACAGCAGGGGATGCACCGGTTCGGCTTCTTTTACTGTAAACGCCAATGATCCCTGCGCATCGGTAAGTTTTACCGTAAGCGGCATTACTACCAATGCCACCCCCTGCCTGGCTACACCCAATGGTTCCATCACAGTTACTACCAGTGGTGGCGGCAGCGGGTTTACTTTTAATCTCAATGGTGGCGCATTTCAATCGTCACCCACATTCAACAATCTTGCAGCCAACAATTATACAGTAGGCGCCAAAGAAAACGGCGGCTGTGTACGCACAGCAAGCGTAACGGTGAACCCGGCGCCACCGGGTACTTTGTTTGCCGCTGTAAAACCCATCATTCAAAATAATTGTGCCATCTCCGGCTGCCACGTGCCCCCGGCGCCTACCGGCGGGCTCGACTTTACGCAGGACTGTGTGATTGTGGCCAATAACCAACGAATAAAAGTGAGGGCTGTTGATAATTTCGGAACGATAAGCCAAATGCCGCCACCGCCCAGCCCGGGCCTTACGCTTGCCGAACGAAACGCCATTACCAACTGGGTGAATGCAGGCGGACAGTACACCAATTAGGAAGTGGAAAATGCTAAATGATGAGTGACAGGATTGATTATTGCCCCCCATGGCAGCTGATTAAATAATCTCCTTCAGCTTTTCTACCACAATATCCACTTCCTCTTTCGTATTAT
>CAYUJD010000024.1:0-45204 GCA_964444975.1 uncultured Chitinophaga sp.
AATTTGAATAAATCAAACTATTGAAAGCTGTTACTGAAATTGGTGACAGCTTTTCTGTTTACTAAAAATTAAATGAGATGAATGCCTGCCGATGGCGAGAAATTGCGCGGCTGGCTAAAAGGACATCGGCCCCATAGGCAGCAGAAGCTCAACATTGGTTACAGATACCGGTATCAAAATAAAATTTCTACTTTTATACTGCCGTACAGTTTAAACGCATCCGTATTCCAATATTCTAAACCAGACCTAAAGCCGAACCAATGGCCCTGACTAACCTAAGCGACAGCGAATTGCTCGTAGAATTCCGTAACCCTATTACCAAGGAAAAGGCATTTACTGCCATCATCAAAAAATACCAGGAAAAACTTTATTGGCACCTGCGCCGCATGGTGGTGGATCATGAAGACGCCAACGATGTGCTGCAAAATGTAATGATACGTGTCTGGAACGGCCTCGAAAATTTCCGCGAAGACAGCCAGCTATATACCTGGCTTTACCGGGTGGCTACCAACGAATGCCTTACCTTTTTGGAGCAACAGAAAAAAAGAGCCGCCGTTTCGCTGAGTGATGTGGAAAGCGGGCTGGAAAATAAAATCAGGGCCGACAGGCATTTTGACGGTAATAAACTGGAGTGGAAACTACAATTGGCCATACAGCAACTCCCTGAAAAACAAAGACTTGTTTTTCAGCTCCGGTACTACGACGAAATGCCATACGAGGAAATGAGCCGGGTGCTTGGTACCAGCGAAGGGGCCCTAAAGGCCAGCTACCATCATGCGGTCAAAAAAATTGAGGAATACATTAAGAATCATTAAACTTACAAAACCCGGCCTCGTCTTAAGAACGGTTAAAAATGACAAACAAAAGCACCATATTGAATGAACTGATGGGTTTAGGGAGTACACTGGCCAATCACAGCCCTCAAAATTGCTATGCTGTACCTGATGGCTATTTTGAAGGGCTGGCTAGCCAAATCATGAGCCGTATCAAAGCCATGGAAACTACCGAAGCAGGTGAAGAACTGGAAATACTATCTCCCATGCTCAGCATGCTTTCAAAGAAAACACCATATGCTGTGCCGGCTGGTTATTTTGAAAACCTGGAAGAGAAAATTCTGCAGGTGTTGAGTGAGCATCCCGATTACCTGACCAGTAAAGAAGAAATGGAAACTTTATCGCCTGTATTAAACCGCTTGCGGAATAAAAACCCTTACTCGGTACCTGCAGGTTATTTTGAAAACCTGGAAGCCAAATATAAAAAGCAGGAAGCAAAAATTGTTTCCATAACCGGGCGCAGATGGTATCGCTTTGCTGCTGCAGCGGCCATTGCAGGCATTATTATTCTCGGCGGCTTGCTGATTATCGGCAATAGCCGGGTAGATGTGAATAAGGACCCCGATAAATGGATTGCCAAAAATGTAAAGAAGAAAGTAAGCAGCGATAAGATAAATGATTTTGTGACGCTGGCCGAAGGTGATGCCATCATCAGTACCGAAAGCCAAAATACAGATGCTGATTCTGCCGAAATAAAAGAACTGATAAAAGATGTACCGGAAAAAGAGATAGAAAATTTTTTAAACGATGCCGTAGCTTTGGAATCTAATGACAACGCAGATGTATTGATGAATTAACATGAAAAAGTTACTCTTCATATTAACCCTGGTTTTGTTGTCCGGATTCATAGCCCGGGCGCAAGATGATGAGTATGATAAAATCCGGGACAAGATGAGGGAGTTCATTCAAAAAAGGCTCAACCTGACCCGGAATGAGGCCGAACGATTCACACCCGTTTTTATCCGCTACTTCAGAGAATGGAGACAAAATTTAAGGGAGCCTGATATTTTACTTCGTGAGCAAAAAATTACGGAAGTAAAAATCAGGTACCGTACCGAGTTTCGTGAAATTGTGGGGGAAAAAAGAAGTAATGAAGTTTTCCGCCAGCAAAAAATCTTTATTGACAACCTGCAAAAAATACGGCAGGAACAAATCAGGAACCGAAAGGACGACCGCCCCAACAAACGCTTCAGGGCAATAATCGAATAATATTAATCTTGGTGTTTTTCATAGGTTAGCAACGGCCGGCTCTTATTAAAGGGCGGGCCTTTTTTGATTTCGGATTGCGGATTTCAGTACCGATAATTATCGGGACTGAAATTCAACTACCGGGTGTTTTACATCATGATAAAATAAAAATGACCAGCCTTCGGCCTGCCCCTGCTGCCACCAGGCTCTCCTCAGTTCCATGGCTTTCTTGCCGTCAAAATCATATTTGGCCACAAAGCGGTGTTTCATCTGCTGCAGTTGTGGTGCATCATCGCCGCCGAAGAAAATTTTTTTGCCGCTATCCTGTATCCAAAATACCTGGTGATAAGGCGAATGGGCACCGGTGATTTTGTAATGAATGTAATCGTCAATTGTGCCTTCATCTTCCTTAAGTAAAAAAACCTGCGTTGATTTTTTTAACACTTCCAGCTCTTCCGGAATAAATGATGGAAAGCCTTTCTCAAAAGCAAACTGCAGTTCTTTTTCCTGTACATAAAAAATGGCATTGGGAAAACTTAAAGCTTCATGATTTGCGCCTGTTGAGACTCCGCCGGCGTGATCCTTATGCAAATGGGTCAGCAGCACTTTGGTAATGTCAGCTGGATTGATGCCGGCTTCAGCAAGATTTTTATGCAGCTGCAAGAGGCCCTCTTTCTCAAATCCAAGACCGGTATCGAGCAGCAGAATATCCTTTGAAGTAATAACAACAAAGGGCTGTATCTCTACCAGCAGGCTGCCGGCCGGCCGCTTCTGCAGGTCATGCTTCTCTTCATCAAATGGGACAAAGCGTTTTGTTTTGTCAATCGTAAAAGTGCCTTCGCTGAGAGGAATGATACCCCCTGTCCCCCTAAAGGGGGCGTTTAGTTTGTTGCTGTCCTTATGCATCTGTAATATTCCTTTGCTGCTTTATATGGTCGTGCAAATTATCACTTATCATTATTGTTATTAAAAAGAATTTTTTCAGTACCCGTAATCATTTGTTGTCTTGTAAATATTAATTGGGATTTGCACCAATTCCCCCTGTAAGGGTTGGGAGTTTATCGCAGCACCATTTGCCTGTCTGCATCCAGCCGGATAAGGATAAAAAGAAGAATAGTATTGGTGAGCAGTGAAGTGCCTCCGTAACTGACAAAAGGCAGCGGAATACCGATGACCGGAGCAAGGCCCACCGTCATAGCAAGGTTGATGGCAATATGAAAAAAGAAAACAGCAGCTACACCGTAAGCATAGCAGCGGCTGAACACACTGCGCTGCCGCTCGGCTAAAGTGACGATGCGGAATAATAAAATAAGATAAAGCCCTATTATTATTATGCTGCCGATGAAACCAAAGCCTTCGCCAATGGTGCAGAAAATAAAATCAGTTCTCTGTTCCGGCACAAAATCAAAACGGGTTTGTGTGCCTCCCAGCAAACCCTTGCCTGCAAAGCCGCCGCTGCCAATAGCTATTTTGGATTGCTTTACATTGTAATCCACATCCTTTTTCTTTGGCGTGCCGGTCACTTCGGTGTTTGCCGGTTTTCTGTATTCGTCCGGCACATCTTTACCAATGGTACTGAAGATGCGTTCTACCTGGTGCTCTTTCAGAACATGTTTGAAAACAAACGGTACCCCGAACCGCTGCATGCCCACACAGAGGGCCCAGGTAAAAATAATTTTGACAAGCACTGATTTTTTTCGCCGGATTTGCCGGCGCATAAAATAAGCCACTGCAGCAGCAATAGCCGTAAGAATGATGGCCAGTAAATTTTTTTCAATCAGCAGTGTGGCTACTGTTAATGTAGCAAGAGAAAAGCCGATAATAAGAACAGCAGATGAAAGACCTTCGCGGTACATCACGATAAAAAAAGAAAGATACACCAGCGCAAGGCCCGTTTCACTCTGCATGATGCTGATGGCTGCCGGCAACAACGTAATGCCGGCGGCAATCAATTGTGATTGTGTACGGCTGAAATCTGTTTCAGGCCGCGAAAGATATTTTGCTAGGGCCAGCGCCACACAAATCTTGCAAAACTCGGCCGGCTGAAACTGGAAACTGCCCAGCCGGATGATAGACTCCGTGCCTTTCACCTTTGTTCCCAAAGGAAAAACAAGCAGCAGCAGCAAAATACCCAGCACATACCAAAGATTGGCCGTGGCCGGAAAAAATTTGCTGTCGGTAAGCAAAATAAACATGCCGATGAAGGCAGCAGCAATTAAAAAGAAAACCTGCCGGCTGTAGTCGGTTTTAAATCCAAGAAATGTCTGAACGATATTGTCGCCTTCGTGGTATGTAACGCCAAAGATGGCAATGATGCCAATAATACTCAGCAGTGCCCATAACCACACCAGGCTCCAGTCAATACCTTTTGATATTTCGGGTTTGCGCTGGTTCATGCTTTCCGGGCCGGTTGTTTTTGACCATTCACATTTTCTTCTTTACGCAGTGTCAAATTTTCTTTTATCATAAGCATTTCTTTTGGTTTTTCCCGTTCAGATCCCGGTTGTGAATCATTTGCCTGCACATATTTTTTCAGGTATGAGCTGTCTTTTGTCATTTTATACCACTCGATAGCACGAAGCGAGTCAGCCACAAACTGCTTTCTCACATAATATTTCGGCATCAGGTCGGTATTGGCAATTCTTTCCAGGTCAGCCTTGCTTTTTTCCTGCAGCGTATCGTTCAGGTATTTTTCCATCAGGATGCGGGCAATAGGACCGGCCCATGTGGAGCCAAAGCCGGCATTTTCCACCGTTACGGCCAGCGCTATTTTCGGATTTTCCATGGGTGCAAAGCAAACAAACATCGAGTTGTTGGGCAGTTTGATGCGCTTTCCATCCAGGATGGTATAGTTTTCTGCCGTACCTGTTTTGGCACAAATAGTAATGCCCGGAATTTTTGCAATGCGTGCTGTACCGTGCTCCACTACATCGTTCATACCATAGATTACTGAATTATACGCCGTGTCGGGAATCTGCGTAAGTACTTCATGCCTGCTGCGGTATTTATTTAAAAAAACTGTGTCGTCATCGGTTTCACCTTCTATTCTATCTACAAAATGCGGGGTGTAATAAAATCCTTTATTGGCAATAATGCACATGGCGTTGGCAAGCTGTAGCGGGGTAATCCACATTTTATCCTGGCCGATGCCAAGTGTAAGATTGGTGCAGGAATTCCATTGATTGCGGTATTCCTTATTGTAAACCGAAGTATCAGGAATCAATCCCTTATCCTCGCTTGGTAAATCAATGCCGAGACGGACACCGAGACCAAAGGCATTCATGTATTCGTGCCATTTCTGGTAACCCGCTTTTACATTTTTATATTTTGGATTATCAACAGTAAGCCGGTATACATGGGCATAATAGGAATTGCAGGAGTTGGCAATTGACAGGCGAAGATTTGCGGCGTGTCCCCCGCCCGAATGTGTACAGGCCGGCTTACCTATCCCGCAGCCATTGTAGCGGCCAAAACATGGAAAACCAAAGTTGGCATCAATCACTCCTTCATCCAGCGCTATTAATGCGCCAAGTGGTTTGAAAGTAGAGCCGGGAGGATACAGTCCTTTGATGGCACGGTTCAGTAAGGGAGCTTTTACATCCAGCACAAGCTTTGTATAATTTTTATTCCGGTCAGGCCCTGTCAGTTCATTGGGATTAAATGTGGGACCCGATACCATAGTAAGTATGCCGCCTGTTTTTGGATCCAGCGCCACTATGGCGCCCACTTTATTGGTCATCAGTTTTTCAGCCAGTTGCTGCAGTTCGATATCAATATATGTTCGCAATCCGCGGCCGGCAATAGCAGCTGTATCAAACATCCCGTTTTCATAAGAGCCTACCAGCCGGTTCTTGTTATCCTTAATCATGTACTGCACACCCCGCTGGCCCATCAGCATTTTTTCATAAACAGATTCCAGCCCCGTCTGGCCCACATAATCGCCCATGCGGTAAAAATTTCCCGACTCTTCAATTTGCCTGGGATTTACTTCAGCTATGTAGCCAAGAATTTGCGCCCCGGCATTGAACGGATACACCCGAACCGGGCGCTGCACCAGCACAAAACCCGGAAACTTCCAGTTGTTTTCTTCAAATCGTGCCTGCAGTTCCGGCGTAAGCAGGTCTTCGAAAATGGAGGGACGTACCGACGTGTTCTTTACAATTGCTTCTACCATTCTTTTTTTGAACTCAGTCGAATCAATACCCAACATGCGGCAGAACTCCAATGTGTCAATACCCTTTACTTCAGCCGGTGTTACCATCAGGTCGTACATGATGGCGTTGTTCAGGATGGCCTTCCCCTTGCGGTCGAAAATGATTCCTCTTTCGGGGTAAACTATTTTTGGATAAACAGCATTATCCATTGCCAGTTTTCTGTATTTGCCCGAAATAACCTGCAGGTTGAACAGTTGAGCAAGAATAACCAGGAAGGCAACGATAAAAATCAGCCTGATGATGCGGCTGCGGGATTGGTTAAACACAGGCATAGAAAAAAATACAGGTCAATGTTTCGCTGTACGGATGCAAATTACAACGATTGCTGCAGAGGTAAATTGTTTGACTGTTAAATTGTTTGAACCGGATGGTTACATGGTTTAATTGCTAAATTGTTGAATTGTTGAATTGCAGGATTAATCATCAAACCATCGAACCATCAAACCATCAAATCTTCTAACCCTCTTATCTCACGCCACATTTGTCCTGAACTTGAGTTTTCTGGGAAATAAAACCTCGGCTGTAAGTATCAGCAGCATGCTGATGCCGGTGGTGGCAATCACTTTAATGATAAAATCGAGGAAGCTGCCAAATTCAAGCCATTCTAAAAAAACAAGATACCCATGATGAAGCAGCGTAAGCACAAACACATACACCGAATAAGATGCCCAGCCCATGGCTTTTGCCGATGGCTCACGGTAATTGAACTCACTGCTGTCCTTCGGTGTCAGCAGGTTTACCACAAAAGGCCTTACGTATGCAATGAGCACACAGGCTGCTGCGTGCAGGCCGGGATGGTTGGTAAAATAATCGTACGACAAGCCGGTGATGAAGCCGATGATGAGCAGCCAGAACCTGGAAACAGAAAACGGAAGCCAGAGAATAAACAGGTAATATATTACCGGGATGATGAAGCGGTGCAGCGCCGGAATATTATCCAGCACATACACTTGCAGGCCCAGGAATAATACAAACCGGGTAATATTTCGCAGCGTCTCACTCATTGTTTTTTCCTGTTCAGTTCATCTATTTTTTTCTGCGTGGCCCTGTCCAGCGTCACCTGTTCATTTCGCTGCAGGTTTTCAATAATAAACACCTGCTGCATGTTTTGAAAATTGGCCGCAGGTTTTACCTGCAGTACATAAAAGTTAGTGCTCTTGTCATCCACAATGCCTGCAATGGTGCCAATCATCCAGCCGGGCTGAAAGTTGTAAGAAAAAAGACCCGTCAGCACCGAATCGCCGATGGATACCGAATCGCTCTTGGGTATATCTCGCAGCACCAGGTATTGCGGATTTTTTCCGTCCCACTCCACCCGGCCATTGGTACGGCTTTTTTTCAGCATGGCATTTACCCGGCTCTGGATATGCAGCAGGCTCATAGCCTGGCTGAAATTTTCACTCACATTTACTATTTGCCCGGCCACGGCTCCATCAGAATTTATTACCGACATATTATCCTTTATGCCATGCCGGGCGCCGCGGTTTACCTGGAAATAATTTTTCTGGTTGTTGACGGAATTACTCAATACCCGGGCACTACGAATAAAATAACGCCGCACCAGCCGGGTAGTATCATATCTGACAGTATCTGAATATTCTGACACACCGGTATCAACTTTCATAAAATTTTCCTGCAGCAGGTTCAGCAGCGAGTCATTCATGCGGTGTATCCGCCGGTTTTCTTCTTTCAGAAGAAAGTAATCCTCCACTTTATCGAATTGCGAATTGATGTATCCGGTTATCTCGTTTGCCTTGCCCAAAAAAACTGCCCGGTGATATTTATTGTAGCGGAAAAGCATGGACAGCGCCAGCGCCTGCAGCAGCAGGAAGCTGATGAAAGTAAAATACCGGCGGATGAATAGAAATATGTTACGCAATGAAAAAAGTTTGAGGTCTGAAGCCGGAAGTCAGAAGCCGGAAGCTCATACATGAATCAGATTTCAGACATCTGACTTCAGACTTCGTTTTATCTCATCACAAACGGATACCTGTCATAATGCTTCAGGGCAATGCCCGTGCCCCGCACCACGCTTTTCAGCGGGTCGTCGGCAATGTGCACCGGCAGTTTTATTTTCTGGCTGAGTCGCTTATCCAGTCCGCGCAGCAATGCGCCGCCGCCGGTGAGATAAAGTCCGCGGCGATAAATGTCGGCTGCCAGCTCGGGTGGAGTTTGTTCCAGTGCTTTCAGTATGGCTTCTTCAATTTTGAAAATACTTTTATCCAGCGCTTCGGCAATTTCCTGGAAGCTCACCATAATTTGTTTGGGAATACCGGTCACCAGGTCACGGCCATTTACCGGTATGTCATCCGGAGGTGACTCCAGGTCTTTCATCGCTGCGCCTACCTGTATCTTGATTTGCTCTGAAGTTCTTTCACCAATCAGCAAACTATGATAACGCCGCAGCGCTTCCATGATGTCGGCAGTAAATTCATCGCCGGCAATGCGTATGCTCTGGTCGCAAACAATGCCGGCCAGTGCAATCACGGTAATTCCCGTTGTGCCGCCGCCGATATCAATAATCATATTGCCTACCGGTTCTTCCACATCAATGCCGATGCCGAGTGCGGCAGCCATCGGTTCATGAATCAGGTACACTTCTTTGGCGCCGGCCTGCTCGGCACTGTCACGTACCGCTCTTTTCTCCACTTCCGTAATGGAAGAAGGAATACAAATCATCATACGCCAGCTGGGAGGAAACAGGGGCTTCTTCGGGTAAACAAGTTTTATCAGTTCACGTATCATCAGCTCGGCTGCGTTGAAATCGGCAATCACGCCGTCTTTCAGCGGCCGCACCGTCCGGATGCTTTCATGCGTTTTTTCATGCATCATCAGGGCCCGCTTGCCCACGGCCAGCACTTCCTTCGGGTTGTTGCGGTTCAGCGCCACAATCGAAGGTTCATTTACCACGACTTCATCATTATGGATAATGAGGGTATTGGCGGTACCGAGGTCTATGGCTATTTCCTGAGTAAACCAGTTAAAAAGTCCCATGTATGAGGATTGGATTTAATGGTTGCAAAGTTGGAGGAAAATACCCGAATTAGCAAAGCGAAAACCCTTGACAGCCAAAGATTTTTTACGCTTGTGCCAGCCGGTAACCCTGTGCTTGCAAAATTTTTTTTATGAGCCCGGCTGAAGAAATTCTATTAAGCTCCCGTTGCGTCGCACTCTTCTACGTTCTACACGCTATTCGGCTTTTGGCGAGAAGTCAGACATGAAAAGCAGGCAACTTATATTCTCATGTCACTGTTTTCACTTTTCACCTCTCACGGCTCACGGCTTACATTTGCACTTTCACTCATGAAGTTCATCAACCGCACCGTCATCATCCTTTCTGTTGTCAGTTTGTTTGCCGACATCGCAAGCGAAATGATTTATCCCGTGGTGCCGGTGTACCTGAAAGAAATAGGATTTTCCGTTTTGCTCATCGGTATTCTGGAAGGTGTGGCAGAGTTCACCGCCGGTATCAGCAAAGGCTATTTCGGCAAACTGAGTGATGAAAGAGGATTGCGGTTACCATTTATTAAAGGCGGTTATTTTCTCAGCGCCATCAGCAAACCGATGATGGCCATGCTTACGTACCCGCTCTGGATTTTTTTTGCCAGAACCATTGACCGCTTTGGCAAAGGATTGAGAACGGCGGCCCGTGATGCAATGCTTTCCCAACAATCAACCAAAGAAACCAAAGCAAGGGTGTTTGGTTTTCACCGGGGCATGGATACGGTAGGCGCAGCCATCGGGCCCGTCATCGCCCTGTTGTTTCTTTATTTTTTCCCGAAAAATTACTCCACCCTTTTTTATCTCGCTTTTATTCCCGGCATCATAGCCGTGCTGCTTGTGTTTTTGCTGAAAGAACAAAAAGTAACGGCCGCCACGCTGGACAAAGGAAATTTCTTTTCGTTTTTTAAATACTGGAAAATCGCCACACCGGAATACAAAAGGCTGGTGACAGGCTTGCTGCTCTTTGCCCTCTTCAACAGCTCCGATGCTTTTCTGCTGCTGCTCACCAAACAGGTCACCGGCAGCGATACCACTACCATTGCCGCATACATTTTTTACAACCTTGTTTATGCAGCAGCCTCCTATCCTTCGGGTTCGCTGGCCGACAGGTTCGGGATTAAAAATGTTTTCATCGCCGGGCTTGTTTTATTCGCCATAGTTTATGGCGGTTTTGCTTTTCATCCTTCCACCCTGGTCATCTTTATTCTATTTTTCATTTACGGTTTGTATGCGGCCGCCACCGAAGGCATCAGCAAAGCATGGATTACCAATATTGCGCATGATGCCAATACTGCCACAGCGGTTGGTTTTTACACCTCGTGCCAGAGCATTTGCAGCCTGCTGGCCAGCATCATTGCCGGTTTCATCTGGGGTTGGCTGGGCAGCGCTTACACTTTTGGTATTACTGCAATTGTTGCATTTGTCGTATTGATTTATTTTCTGCTGAACTTCAGGAGGTATTGATTTTTCTGCTGCCGCAAATTTTTTCTGGCACGATAATGGAAAGCTGGGGCTTAAAATCAATTCTATGAGGAAAATAGCAGTAACAGCATCGGCATTGTTTATCATTCTGACAGCAGCATCACAAAGCAAAAGCGCCAACAGTTCTTCGTACAAAACAGCATTGGGTGTAAAAGTGTGGGATGGCGGCGGCCTAACTTTAAAACATTTCTGGTCATCAAAAAACGCAGGCGAGCTCATCGGTTATTTCTGGAACCGCGGCTTCCGCCTCACGGGGCTTTATGAAATTCATGGCGACATTGAAAGCGCCACCGGGTTGAAATGGTATGTAGGCCCCGGCGCCCATATCGGCTTTTATGATTATTACAACCGCAACAATCACATTGACGGCACTTACCTGGGTATTGATGGCGTGCTGGGTCTCGACTATAAATTCAACGGCGCCCCCATCAATATTTCAATTGACTGGCAACCGTCGTTTGAATTTGGCGATTTTGTCGGCTTTGTCGGCAACTGGGGCGGGCTGGGCGTTCGCTATACTTTCTGAAAATCGTCTTTCCCCATGCAGGGTTTGTAAGGCAGGAGGCATTTGCGTAATGCCTCTTGCTTTTTTATCTTGTACCAAAATATTTTTTACCAAAACAAGGCAACATGAAAAAGCTTTTCATTTTATTAACCGCTGCATGTTATTTACACCCCGTATTGATTGCGCAAAGCGACTTTGAAAAAGTGATGATGGAGTATGAAAAGCTGCTGAATGATCCCAAAAACATTTATGGAAAAAACAAAGCAGCAGGAAAATACTACAATATCCGGGGCTTTAAAATGTATGCCGAAGTGTATGGACAGGGCCAGCCGCTGCTGTTCATTCATGGCAATAGCGGTTCCATCCGTGACTTTTTTAAACAAATTCCTTTTTTCTCGAAAAAATACAAAGTGATTGTGGCCGACAGCCGGGCACAGGGAAAATCGGCCGACAGCGGCGATTCGCTTACGTACGAAATGATGGCAGACGACTATGCGGCGCTGCTCGATGCTATGAAGATTGATTCGGCTTACGTAGTGGGCTGGAGTGATGGCGGCATCAACGGCCTGCTGCTTGCGATGCGTCATCCCGGAAAAGTAAAAAAGCTGGCTATTACGGGCGCCAACCTGCGGCCCGATACCACGGCCGTTTTCCGGGAAATATGGGATATGGTGACTCCAACATACAAAGAACTGAAGAGTAAACCGGAGAAAAATGAAATGGAGAAAAACGGGTTTAAACTTGTGCGGCTGCTGGTGGAGCAGCCAAATATCCCGTCAAGCAATCTCCAAAAAATTTCCTGCCCTGTGCTGGTCATTGGTGGCGATCATGATGTGATAAAAGAAGAACACACAATGGAGATTTTCAAAAATATTCCAACCGCATATTTATGGATATTGCCCAATTCGGGGCACAGCCTGCCGGTCGTTTACATGAATGAATTCAACCGCAAGGTGGATGAGTTTTTTAGAAAACCATTTCGCCGGTTTGATACGGTAAAAAGATTTTTTTGAAATTCAGCTGTGGGCAAATCCAAGCTTCATTTCCATTTCTTTTGGCAAAACAGGCAGCTTTCTTCTTTCCATCAGGAAGCTATTGAGCCGGGCAATGTCGCGGAAAATATAATGTTTGTCGGCCGCAGCCTTCAGGTAATCTTTTCCGGAGCTGCCGCCGGTACCGATGCGGGTGCCAATGATGCGATGCACCATATTCATGTGGCGATAACGCCAGCTGCTGAGCTGTTCATCAATCTCCAGCAAACTGTTTAATAATTGAAAAGGCAATTGCAATAAAGGATAACCGCGGTAGAGCATGATGAAGAGTGCCGCACGGCACGCCGCAGAGGATAAAGAGAGTTTATCGTTGTTTTCAGCGATAAATATTTCATCAAAGGCGGCGAGGTTATTTTTTTCAGCGTCGGCCAAGCTCTCTTTGTAGTGCTGCCGATACACCTGCCAGAAAGAGCCCGGATCATGCGATAGTACCGGAGACAATGGCATTCTTTCCAGCCAGGCATTTACCAGCTGCAGCAGCGATTTGGCAGCTTCCGCATCTTTTATAATCTCGATGTGTTCTTTGCGCAGTTGCGAGATATAATATTCCTGCCCGTGGCGCTGCTCATATTTCAGGCCCAGTTTTGCTTCCAGCTCTTTAAACTGCCAGCTCTGAAAACCGGAAGCCGGCCGCAGCATATCGCGGAAATCCAAAAAGTCCATCGGCGTCATGGTTTCCATGATGTCTATCTGCTGCACCAGCACCCGTAAAATAGTGATGCAGCGCTGGAGGCGGTGCACTACGGTTTGCAGCTCGGGAGAGTTGTCATTCAGCGCCGGACGGCCCATGATTGCCACAATGGAATCCACTTCATGGTGCAGTTGTTTAAACCACAGCTCATAGGTCTGGTGAATGATGATAAAGAGCATTTCATCATGAGCGGGCAGGTCTCGCTTTTCACTTTCGGGCTGCTGGGCATTGAGAATTTTATCGAGCTGGAGATAGTCGTGGTAGTGCATTTCGGGCATAAGGAAGCTTTGGTACAAAAGTAATTATGAACAGTGAATGGGTAATTGTGGTATGAACATGAGAATAAAAAGTGAAACGACCAGAATAGTAAGCCCATGCTTTGCCATTTACCATTCACCATTGACGAAAAGGATGAGCAGACTTACTACAAGATGAAAGGAGCGCCGCAAGGGACGGTGATAAGAATTACTGGTGCCGGCAACCAAATCATCTCAGTCAAACTCATAACCGATATCGCTGCGGTACGACATGCCGGTGAAAGAAATTTTCTGCAGCTCCAGCAGTGATTTATTTACCGCTTCGGAAACAGCGCTGCCGAAGGAAGTGATGCAAAGCACCCGGCCGCCGTTGGTAACGGTTTCGCCGTTTTTTATTGCAGTGCCTGCATGAAACAACAGGCTGCCGGAGTTTTCAATTTTATCAAGCCCCTGTATGGGATAACCTTTTTCATAATCGCCGGGATAGCCGCCGCTCACAGCCATCACGGTGCAGGCAAACTGCGGATCTTCGCTGATGGTAATTTTATCCAGCTCCTGTTTGGTAGCGGCAATAAGTAATCCGGCAAAATCATTTTTCAGCCGTGGCATCACCACTTCGGTTTCGGGGTCGCCCATGCGGCAGTTGTATTCAATCATGTAAGGTTCGTCGTCCACTTTCATCAGGCCGAAGAAAATAAACCCGCGGTACTCGAGTCCTTCGCTTTTCAATCCTTCAATGGTGGGGCGAATCACTTTTTCTTCCACTTTTTTCATAAAGGCATCATCGGCAAATGGCACGGGACTAACGGCGCCCATGCCGCCGGTGTTGGGGCCGGTGTCATCTTCACCTACCCGTTTGTAATCTTTGGCGGCGGGCAGCAACACATAATTTTTCCCGTCGGTTAAAACAAACACGGAGAGTTCGATGCCGATGAGAAATTCTTCCACCACAACTTTGCGGCTGGCTTCGCCAAACTTGGCCCGCTGAATCATCAGCTCAAACTCGGCCAAAGCTTCCAGGTAGTTTTCACAAATGACAACTCCTTTACCGGCAGCCAGCCCATCGGCTTTCAACACAATGGGCAGTGCATGGTGAGTAATGTAGTCCACTCCTTCTTTATAGTTCTGCAGGGTGAACTCACGGTAAGCCGCCGTGGGGATATTGTACTTCTGCATAAAAGCTTTTGCAAAAGCCTTGCTGCCTTCGAGCCGGGCACCGGCTTTTGATGGCCCGATGACATCCAGGTGCTGCAGGTGCGGATCGCTCAATAAAAAATCGGTGATGCCTTTTACCAGGGGCTCTTCGGGGCCTACCAGTACCAGGTCAATCTTTTCATCTATGCAGCATTTCCTGATGGCTTCAAAATCATTCACAGCAAATGGCAGGTTGGTGCCGCAGCGGGCCGTGCCTGCATTGCCGGGAGCAATGAAAAGTTGTTCGCAGTGCGGACTTTGGGAAAGTTTCCATGCGAAGGCATGTTCCCGGCCGCCCGAACCAAGTAAAAGAATACGCATAAATGAAATAAAAATATTTAATAAATGCTTTGCGAATATCGGGTAAGAAAGTTAAACCGGGTACGAAAACTTTGCGAGTGGAGGATTTTGTTTATTTTGGATGAATTAATTTTTCTGATTAGTAAAATAAAAATGATTGTATGAACCAAACTACTGTTCCGGCCGGACATCCGAAAGGTTTGTGGGTATTATTTGGTACAGAAATGTGGGAACGATTTAATTTTTATGGGATGCGGGCTCTCATTTCATTGTTCCTTGCCGATGCATTGTTGATGGGAAAATCTGAAGCATCCATAATTTACGGTGGTTATCTTGGCCTGTGTTACCTCACCCCCATGTTAGGCGGATATATTTCCGATAAATACCTTGGCAACAGGAGCTGTATATTAATCGGAGGAACAACAATGGCTGTGGGTCAGTTGTTATTGTTCGCCAGCGGCAGTCTGTTTGCAACCAATTTATCCTTAGCCACAAACATGATGTGGCTGGCTTTACTGGCCATTATTTTGGGTAATGGTTTTTTTAAGCCAAACATTTCCTCAATGGTTGGAAGTCTTTATCCAAAAGAACAAAAGGGAAAGCTTGATTCTGCTTTTACTTTATTTTATCTCGGAATAAATATTGGTGCTACGCTAGGGATATTTATATGCCCGTTTTTTGGTGATGTAAAACATGATGGCGTAAGGGATTTATCTGCATTTAAGTGGGGTTTCCTGGCAGCAGCTGCAGCCATGTTTACCGGTACCATCATGTTCCTTTTTTTAAAAAACAAATATGTAAGAACTCCTGAAGGGGTTCCCATCGGTGGTCGTCCCAAAAAATCGGATATTCCGGAAGGCGAATCAGACCATGCAAAATTTACAAAAGCCAATATCGGCATTTCGATCGCATTAATGATATTAATTACTTATGGATTTCACCTGGTGTTTGAAGGTCCGGGTGTTTCACCCATAAAATCATGGCTATATCCATTCATATTGGCATCAGGTCTTAGTCTGGGTTTCCTGATTCTTACTGATAAAACAATAACCAAAGTAGAAAAAGACCGTATATGGGTGCTTTATGTTGTTTGCTTCTTTGTCATGTTCTTTTGGGGTGCATTTGAACAGGCGGGCTCTTCTTTAACTTTTATTGCCGATAATCAAACTGACACACGGATACTCGGATGGACAATGCCGCCCAGCATGGTGCAAAATTTCAACAGCATTTTTGTAATGATCTTCGCTATACCTTTCAGTTTTCTGTGGACCTGGATGAATAAAAAAAGGCTGGAACCCATTTCGCCGGTGAAGCAGGCTTGGGGATTGTTGTTGATTGCATTGGGTTACTGGATCATTGCCACGCAGGTAAAAGAGCTGGGTACTGCGGGTAAAGTCGGTATCATCTGGATGATAATTTTATACCTGCTGCATACCTGGGGCGAATTATGTTTGTCGCCTATTGGTCTCTCCCTGGTTGCAAAATTAGCTCCAAGAAGATTCGCCTCCTTACTGATGGGTGTTTGGTTCCTGGGTAATGCAGGTGGTTATGTACTTACCGGTGTCCTGGGATCATTACTGCCCCCCACTACTGAAGCTTATATTAATATGGATAAAGAAAACATAAATCTGAAAAGCATACTGGATGGAGAAAAAGCGCCAACAGGTGCAGAGCTTTATACCTTGGCAAAAAATAAAATTGCCTCTACGGTTGATTACAAAAAAGGAAGCAGGAACAACCTCGATTTTGAAGAAATTTTTAAAGTAAAAGATTCGGTTTTAACTGCTGAACAGCTTGCTGTAATAGAAAAAGAAAAAATCATCCACGTAGGCTATCCAACTTTCGCAGGCTTTACTTTGAAAAATATTTATGACTTTTTTATGCTGTTTGTTGTCTTATGCGGACTTGCCGGTTTGGTCCTTTATTCCCTTTCTCCAATTTTAAAGAAGATGATGCACGGCGTACGGTAATTTTTCAAATGATTTCACAAGCGGCATTAGCCGCTTTTGTTTTTACTGAAATGCGTTTTGTTATTTTATCTTAATAAAAAAAGTTACTATGTGGAAGAAACACCCCCAAGCGCTGCCCTTCCTGTTTTTTTCTGAAATGTGGGAACGGTTCGGCTATTACCTCATGATCGGCATCTTCACACTGTATCTAAAAGATGTGAAAGACGGCTTTGCCATGACCGAAGCGGAATCAGCCGACCTGTACGGAACGTTTATTGCGCTGACCTTCCTTACTCCATTTCTTGGCGGACTGATTGCCGACCGGTATTTCGGCTACCGCAAGAGCATCATCATCGGCGGACTGCTGATGGGCATCGGCTACTGCATCATGGGTGTTCACAACAAAACGGTGCTTTACCTGGCTATGACCTGCGTGATTGTTGGCAACGGGTTTTTCAAACCCAACATCTCCACACTGCTGGGTAATGTGTATACTACGCCGCAGCATATTCACCAGAAAGACGAAGGTTACAATATTTTTTATATGGGCATCAATGTCGGGGCTTTTATCTGCAATTTTTTTGGCGCCGCTTTGTACATCACGTTGGGTTGGGCGGCTGCATTCACGGCGGCCGGGGTGGGCATGTTTCTTGGCGTCATCATTTTTCTTGCCGGCACAAAACATTATGCGGCATATGATGTGAAGAAAGGCGTGAAGGAAGGCGATATGTCGTTTGCCCGCATCGTGATGCTGGTTCTTGTTCCTTCCGTAGTCGCCGGCATTGCAGGCTGGATACTGCCGGTGAAACTGCTCGGCCACCCGCTGGTGGGTTCCGAATCCACCGACGCCTTTTTGTTTGCCTGCATCCCGGTGGTTTATTTTTTTACTTCCGTTTACCTGCGTGCCGATAAAGATGAGAAAAGACCCGTGGCGGCGCTGCTGGCCATCTTTGCCGTGGTGGTCATGTTCTGGGCGGTGTTCAAGCAAAACGGCTCTGCACTGAACACATGGGCCGACCGCTACACCAACCGTGAAGTAAGCGGCGTGGCTGAAAATATTTTCAGCAGTATAAAATTTGCACAAACCATAACCTACAGGCAGGATTCAGTAGCAAAATATGATGATCAGTTTCGCCTGCAGAAAGAAAACGGCAAAGTGGTGAAGGAATTCAATTACCCTCCTTATTTTAAAAATGTGCCCTATGATAAAAAACCGGCTGAAGGCAGCCAGCTGAGTTTATGGGCCACCAATCTCAGCCAATCCATCAACCCCGGCTGGGTGATTATTCTCACGCCGCTGATTGTTGCCTTCTTCACGTGGCTGCGGAGAAAAAACCGGGAACCTTCCACGGCCACCAAAATTGCTTTCGGCCTTTTTATCTCCGGCTTATCTGCTTTGGTAATGGTTGGTGCCGTGTATGCCTGCAGCAACGGTGCAGAAAAAGCCAGTGTGCTCTGGCTGATTGCCAGCTATGGCGTCATCACAATCGGTGAACTATGCCTGAGCCCGATGGGGCTCTCCATTGTGTCGAAACTCAGCCCGGTAAGAATTACTTCGCTGATGATGGGCGGATGGTTCCTGGCCACATCCATCGGCAACAAACTTTCCGGTGTGCTGGCCACCATGTGGGACAGCTATGAGCATAAAGCCAATTTCTTCTGGCTGAATTTTATTTTGCTGATGATTGCTGCCGGTGTCTGCTTTGCTATGCTCAGGTGGCTCAACCGGATTATGAAGGAAAAAGGAGTGAATTAAAATTTATCTGATAACACATGGAGCCAACATTAGAGCAGATTCAGAATTTCAAAGGCAAATATCCCAAACAGCTTTACCTGCTTTTCTTTACCGAGATGTGGGAGCGGTTCACTTTTTACGGCAACCGTGCCCTGCTGATTCTTTTCATGGTCAACTACCTGAAGTTTGACGATGTAAAAGGAAACATAATTTACGGAGTGTACCAGTCGCTCATTTATGCCATGCCGGTGCTGGGCGGCATGATGGCTGATAAAATTCTCGGGCAGCGGAAATCTATTTTATGGGGAGGCATATTACTGGCCTGCGGAAGTTTTGTAATGGCCATCCCGGTGAAAGAATCTTTTTTCATTGGCATGGGCATCATGATTGTGGGCAACGGGTATTTCAAACCGAACATATCCACTATTGTCGGCAGCCTGTATAAAGAAGGCGATGGCAGGAGAGATGCGGGCTTTTCATTTTTTTACATGGGCATAAACATTGGCGCCACGCTGGGCGGATTGCTTTGCGGCTGGGTGGGGCAAACCATCAGCTGGCATCTCGGTTTCGGGCTGGCCGGTGTATTTATGATTATCGGGCTGGTCACTTTTACATTCAATCAAAAACAGCTGGGCCCCATCGGCCTGCCACCTTCGCAGGAAAAACTGAAGGCAAAAGCCGTGGCGGGTATCCCGAATGAAATGCTGGTGTACCTGCTGAGTGTTGCCACCATTCCCTTGTTCATCCTTATTCTCAATTATTATAAAATCTATTCTTACATCATCAATCCATTCGGTATCCTGGCACTCATTTATGTTATTTATACCGCAGGCAAACAAGGCAAAGAAGCATTTCTGAAACTGATGGTGGCCATGGTGCTGATTGTTTTTTCTTCACTGTTCTGGGCTTTTTATGAGCAGGGCGGCGGCTCACTGAATCTTTTTGCCGAAAGAAACGTGAACATGAACCTGCTGGGAATAAAATTATCATCGGCGGCAGTGAACAACTCCATCACTGCATTTTTCGTGGTGGTGCTTACGCCGTTCTTTGTGTGGCTGTGGATAGGGATGGGAAAAAGAAACCGGGAGCCCGATTCGGTTATCAAGTTTTCATTGGGCCTGCTGCAACAGGGGTTGGGCTTTTATGTGTTTGTATTTGCAGCCAGGTTTGCACAAGATGGTGTAATAAGCCTCTTCTATTTTGCGCTGGGTTATTTCTTTATGGTAACGGGTGAGCTTTGTTTGTCGCCCATCGGTTTATCGGCCATCACCAAACTTTCACCGCCAAAAATGGTGGGGCTGATGATGGGCATGTGGTTCCTGGCAAGTTCGTATGGGCAGTATCTTGCCGGTTTGATTGGCTCACTGATGGCAATACCAAAAGAAACCGGTACACAACTGTCGCCGGTTGAAAGTCTTCCTGTTTACACTGATATTTTTGGAAAAATAGCCCTGGTGGCTGCTGCCAGCGGACTGCTGCTGCTGTTGCTTTCGCCGGTGCTGAAAAAATGGATGAAGGGAACCCGGTAGTTTTTTTATCACACAAACTCGAGGTAATCGTGTTTCTTTTTCAGGATGGCCGCATCATCGGCACCCAGCCATTTTTTCAAAACCGTAGCGTACACATTTTTGAAATCCACTTTGTATTTTAAATCACCTTCATCGAGGTCAGCCAGATCGGGCAAAGTGTTGATGATGCCTTTTTGTTTTAATCCGCCGCCGATCAGAAACATATTATTTGCCGTGCCGTGGTCGGTGCCGCCACTGGCATTTTGCGATACACGCCGACCGAATTCAGAAAAAGTCATCAGCAGCACATCATTAAAGCGGCCATTATCCTTCAGGTCTTTTACAAAGGCTTTTACAGCATCATTCATTTGGGTAAATAAATTCTGTTGCTGAATCTGCTGGTTGATATGCGTATCAAAGCTGCCGAGTGAAACATAATACACTTTGGTGTTGATGTCGGAAAAAATCAGCGAGGCGATTGTTTTGAAGCTTTGCCCCAGCTCGGTTTTGGGATAATCGGCCTGGGAGGGATGCAGTTTGCTTTTTTCAAAAATATAATCGGCTGAGGAAATGGTTTCAGAAAGAGTTTTGTATAAATAATCGGCGGGTTGTTCGCCGGGTTCGTCTTTGTATTGCATCATTACTTCTTTAAAGAAACGCTGGTTGGCCGTGCCGAATAAACGTTTTGGGTCTTTCATGGCAATGGCTTTGGCTTCTTCGCCTTTCATGGCAAGGCTTAACGTATCGTCAAGCTCCAGCGCATAGGTGGGCTTATCGCATCCTTTACATTGTGCATCGAGGTAGCGGCCCAGCCAGCCGGTGGTCCAGTATTCACGGCTGTCGCTGCCGGTGTGCCAGATATCCATGCTGCGAAAATGCGAACGGTCGAGATTGGGATAGCCCACATTATTTAATATGCCAAGGCTGCCGTTATCATACAGTTCTTTCAGCCCGGTGAGTGCAGGATGAAGGCCTGCTTCATCGGTTAATGAAAGCACTTTGTTTTTTTCAATGCCTATTCGCGGTCTTGCTTTATAATATAAATCGTTGCGGTACGGAATCACGGTATTCAATCCATCATTCCCGCCGCTGAGCTGCAAAATCACCAGTACATTATTTCCCGGCGGCACCAGGTTGCCGGCTTCAAATGCTTTCAGAAATTTCGGCACCAGCACCGATGCGGTGGCGAGGGAGCCGAACTGGAGAAATTCTTTTCGTTTTATCAGCATATCTTTTAAAATTAAATATTCAACACTCAATCCCGATAGCTATCGGGATCAATGCCCGATGTTCAACTGAAATGTATCCGTTAGTTTGGGTTTTTTTTTGATCATGAGCGAACAGGAAGCTAAACTGTGCGACCCGCCTGCTCCGCCTGTGGCGGATACGGACGGGCAGGCGCAACAGAAGTTTAACCAAGGAGCTTCTGCTGGTGACACAAAAAAAATTACAAATTTTTAAGAGCTGTCAAATGCAACAGGAAAAACCCCGGTCGAAGTTCCCCCTTTAGGGGGACAGGGGGCTTAACAAAGCTGGTACTCCGGTGTACTCATCAATTGTAATGTTGCCGATTTGATAAAACTTTCCCTGCTGCTGCTGTCGGCATACTGCATAATGAGCTCATGATTCAGGCTGCTTTTTGTCTGCAATACATTCTTTGCTATGGCATCCGCTAATTTTTCTTTGGGCAGGTTTTCAAAATGGCTCACATATTTTTTCCAGTCAATGCCGGCGCGGAGAATGGAGCGGCGGGTCATGCCCATGGGTTTGTCTTCGGTTTTTCTTCCCATCATCACGTCGTCGTCGTCTTTGGCTTTCACATTCAGTTCGTCAGTTTCGTTTATCAGTTGCGGAATGCGCATGCGCAGCATCAGGCTGCTGCTGTCAATCCAGGTTTTGCCGCCGGGCCAGCCGGCCACGTTGGGCGGGTAAAACAACATCTGCCCCAGGGCCCGCTGCAGAAATGTCAGCGCTTCTTCATTTTCCAGTTTCATTGGCAACATACGCTGAATACCTACGATAAGCTCAACCGGTGATTTGATTTTGCTGCCGATATTTTTTTCATCATAAAACCAGTCGCTGGTAAAAATATCTTCAGCTAGCTTGCCAATATCATAATCACATTGATAAAACTGGTTGGCCAGCCAGTTCACTTTTTCATCATCGGTGCTTTCATTTACAAAAAACCGGTAAAGCTTTTGGGAAAGATATTTTGCGGTTTGCTTTTGTTCCAGCAGTATATCGAGCACTTCTTCGCCGTTAAAGTTTCCTGTTTTTCCCAGCACGGTTTTGCTTCCGAAATCATGCTGCATGCGGCGGAAAATAAATTCGCCATTCAGGCCTGCCGTCCAGCCGGTGAAGGCACGGGCGGCTTCTTTGATGTCGTTTTCTGTGTAATGGCCGCGGCCGAGGGTAAAGAGTTCCATCACTTCCCGTGCAAAATTTTCATTGGGATGATCCTTGCGGTTTTGCTGGTTGTTTAAAAAATTCAGCATGGCTGCTGATTTGGAAACTTCGTGCAGCATAGTGCGGAAGCTGCCGAGCGCATTACGGCGCAGCACATCGAGCAGGCCCTGCTGGTAAAACACATTCAAGTTTCGGCAGGCAAAATGGCCGTGCCAGAAGAAGGCCATCTTCTCCCGCAACTGCGCATCGGTATTTACAAAAAGTTTCAGCCAGTTCAGGTTCAGGCTGCGTACGCTTTCACGCTGCTTCTGCTGAATTTTTTTGCGCTGCTCTTCATCCATTTCTTTGCGGCGCTGCTGCCGGCCCGCTTCATCAATACCGGCAAAAAGGCCTTTGAGAAAATCGTCGGCCACATCAATGTATTCAGGTTTTTTGGAAGAAGCTTTCTGCAGCGCTTTGTAGAGTTGTTTGGGTGAAACTTCGGAGAAGTTGGCCATTTGCCCGGCAGCGGGACCAAAACCAGCCCGCCACATCAGGTGCTGGTTCTTGATTTGATTGGTCAGGGGCATCCGGAAAATTTTTGGTTAGGACGGGAGTGTAAAAACAAAGTTTAAACCACTGCTAAATTCTTTGACGATGTAACCGTTAAAAGCCTGTTGTTATTTCAAAAATATCTATTGGCACAAGTCAGGAAGTTTCGGGATGAGAACAGACGGTGCTGTACGTGTCCGGCACCGTACCTTGCAGCTGCTGAACAGGGGGTGCTATAAGGAGGATGCAAACTATATTTCACCAGCATGTTTCTATGATTAAACCTTTTAAACCTACAACCTTCAATGCAGTGTCTGAAACGATTATTAAAACCAAAACGAAGTATATGAGATTATTCACTATGATTTTTGTGTCATTATTTGCCGGCTTTACTTCGACTTACAGCCAAAAAAACTGGCAGCCATTTGCCGGATTAAACATCTCCCTCAACTCCGATGCGTATTATGCGGGTCCGTCGTTTTCTGCCGGCATCACCCATCCAATCGGGAAAAAGAAAAAATGGCAATGGGCGCCGGAAGTAACTTATTTTAAAAAATCAATTTTTTACTCCTACAGCCCTACCGAAAGTGAAAAAGACAGATTCTTGTCCTTCTCCATCCGCTCCAATTTCAACTACCAGACTTCCGGCAAAAAACCGGGCAGGGGGTTTTTCATCGGGGGAGGAATAGGATTTCAAAAAGCCAGTGATGAATGCTGGACAATCACGCAAACCGGCGCAGTGAAAGAAGTAAATGCGCATTACGATGCCATAAAATATGCTGCCCTTATGTTCACTTTTAATGCAGGTTATGCTTTCCCTTTAATGAAAAATAAATCATTACAGGTATTGACTTCGGCCATTGGCCCCTACGCAGCCAAAGATGACTATGGCTCGTATATGGAAGTGATTTCTGTACTGAGTACCGGGGTCCGGATTGTTTTGTAGCATCCGAAAAAAAGAACTTCAACCCAAATTAACTTTTATCCAGCAGCAACCGGAAACCAAAATAAAGACCGGAAGTAAAATTATTCAGGCTGCTGGAAAATGATAGTTGATTCGATTTTAAAATATCAGTTGCCTGCTGGTTGTTTGAAACATTCTTATTCACCTGGTAGTTTAATGCCGCCAGTTGCCGCAGGCCCGATTCCAGGTGCAGCTTTTTCGAAACCCGGCAGGATAGCCCCGGTGATATATCAAGACCAATTGCCGTTTGCTTATACTGCCCCGTTCCCATGGCATATTCAAAATAGCTTTTAAAATAAGAACCGCCGGCATTTCCCTGTATAAAACCATAAAAATTATTTTTCAACACGGCATATTTCCTGATAAAGTAGCCGATGCCAAAGCTCCGTGTATCCGATTCCAACGGGTTCGTATTGTTGTGGACATGAGAAAAACCCAATTGAATATACCCGCCATGAAAAATATTCTTTTTTACTGCCACACCCAGTACGGGTGAAAACTGCAGGCTCCTGGTTTTATACTCAGTGCCGGCAACTATTTCCTGCTTCAGAAAAGAAGCGGATAAATCACCGCCGATTAATATTGATCCCCGGGAAATTTGTGCGCAAGCAGTTGCAGCTAAACAGAAAATAATAAGGGATGGTAAAAATATCTTTTTCATAAGCAATAAAATTTTGTTTCGCTAAAATGAAAAAGAAAAAGGAGATTGCAATACACATGCCTATCCTTTCACATAATTTTATCCAAAGAAAAAGTAAAGCGAAAGCTCACTCCCCTGTTTTAATTTTCAGAAACAGCGTTTGCAGCGTTTCATTTTTTTCCACCCCGTTCCGGTTAAACAGCTCATGCTTTCTGATGTAATTAATCCGCCTGTCAAGGTCGGGATGGCTGCTGATCCATTCGGCAGGCTGCAGATTGGCTTTCTCCGATTCTTTTTTCAGAAATTCAAACAGCCGCACAAATCCGTTGCAGTCAATTTTTCTTTCGCTAAGAATCCCCAGTCCGTTCAGGTCAGCCTCTGTTTCAAGCCTGCGGCTATAGCTCAGCCCTTTCAGTTTATCGGCATTGCCCACTATTACATTGCCGATGGCGCCCACATCGCCCAGCAGCACCGAAAGAAAAATTGCAGAACCCAGTTGCCTGAACAGCGAACGGGTAGTGTGCTTGTGCTCCACGTGGCTGAACTCATGCGCCAGCAGCGCTGCCAGGTCTTCATAGCCGTTCATGCCGGCAAGTATTTTATCGTACACCACCAGGTGACCGCCCGGCATGGCAAAAGCATTGGCAATATCTTCCTTTACCACCGTGATGCGGACATTGTACTGCGTGGATATCTGCAGCTCCCGGAAAAACTCATTGATGTAGGCCGTCTTTTTCTGATCAATGGTAAATCCTGTTTGCAGGGCATTAAATAATCCATTGCCCAGTTTTTCTTCATACGAAACCGGAACCCGTTTTGCCAACCGCTCCGCCAAAAAAGGAATCAGCCAGAAGTAAGCGGCCAGCAGGATGGCTAAAAGCACTGTGAATACTTTCAGCATGCCCATGGCATTTTTATTCAGTGTTCTGCTCAGCCACGATTTTTCCCTTTCTTTAAACACCGCTTGCAGTTTTTCTGCAAACTCCCTTGAATCCACTTCGATGGTTTGCACCGGGTAGGTGCCGCAGCGCACCACGGCCTGCCCCCGTTTGTAGAAATTATCCCGGATGATTTGCTGGTAAGGCCAGTATAGTATGCGGGGGTTGCCATATTCATCACGCAGCCCGATGCTGAGCTTGTCTTTCAGAAAAAGAATGGTTGCTTCCTGTTCCTGGCCTGATTGTATGTAGTATTTTCCCGAGTATGCATCCATCAGTTTATCATTTCATCGCCAAAATACGGGTGCAGTGCAAGGGGAATTTTTATTCCGTCTTTTGTTTGATTATTCTCCAGCAGGCAGGCCACGATGCGGGGCAAAGCCAATGAACTACCATTGAGCGAATGCAGCAGCTGCATCTTTCCTTTTGAGTCTTTGAAGCGGATCTTCATCCGGTTGGTCTGGAAGCTTTCAAAATTGGAAACCGAACTCACCTCCAGCCATTTCTGCTGTGCAGCGCTGAATACTTCAAAGTCGTATGTAAGCGCCGAAGCAAAACTCATGTCGCCGCCGCAGAGTTTTACAATGCGGTAAGGCAGTTCAAGTGTTTGCAAAAGTCTTTCCACATGCTCCACCATTTCTTCCAGCACGTCATAGCTTTTTTCGGGGTGAACCAGCTGAACGATTTCCACTTTGTCAAACTGGTGAACCCGGTTCAGGCCGCGGACATCTTTTCCGAAACTTCCGGCCTCACGCCTGAAGCAGGGAGTGTAAGCCGTCATCCTGATGGGAAGATTTTCTTCCTTTACAATTTCATCACGGTAAATATTGGTCACCGGCACTTCGGCAGTGGGTATCATGTAAAAATTATCGGCCTGTATAGAATACATCTGCCCTTCTTTATCCGGCAGTTGACCCGTGCCGTAGGCAGTGGCTTCGTTCACCATCAGTGGTGGCAGGTACTCGGTGTACCCTGCAGCAATGTTGAAGTCGAGAAAATACTGGATAAGTGCCCGCTGCAGTTTGGCGCCTTTGCCTTTGTACAGGGGAAAACCGCTGCCGGTGATTTTGGCGCCGGTTTCAAAATCCACGATGCCGTATTTTTTTATCAGTTCCCAGTGCGGTAATGCATCAGCATTCAGTTCAGGCTCGCTGCCGCCGGCCCGTACAATGATATTGTCTTCCGGTGATTTGCCGGGCGGCACTTTTTCGGATGGCAGGTTGGGAAGAAGCACCAGTGTTTCCTGCAGTTTTTTTTCTGCTGCATTTAGTTTATCAGAAATTGGTTGAAGTAAGGATTTGAGTGATGTTACTTCCTGCTTCCTGTTTTCTGCCTCATCTGTTTTTCCCTTTGCCATCAGCTGGCCAATCTCTTTTGAAACGCTGTTTACTTTGGCTTGCGTATTGTCAAACTCCAGTTGCAGTTTTTTACGTTCATCATCCAGTGAAAGAACTTCATCCACCAGGTTCAGTTCTGTAAAATTTTTTACTCCCAGCCGCTGTATTACTTCTTCTTTATTGTTTCGTATAAAAGCTACCTGTAACATTTTCCGGATTTAGCGCCAAAGATAGTTCTTGAGGCGTAATCAGGAGTTCAGGTTAATCAATCCCTTTCTCTATTTTTACTTTTGACTTCAAACCTATCTTTGCCGGCATGCAGGCAAAAGATGATTTGCAAACAAGATGGTGGACACTGGAAGCAAAGCTGGCCGAAAGGTTTGGAAAAAAACCCGACCTGGAAGCCATTTTGTTTCTTATCGGCATACAGGAATCCGGGCAGGTAAAAGAAAAATTTACCAAAGAACAAAAGCAGGACCTGATGCATGTAGCGGTGTGCAGCCTGCTAGCACAGAGCGGCTATTATGAGCTGGAAAAAAAAGATGAAGACGGGTGGCCGCATTTCCGCCAGCTGAAGCCCATGCCGGAGATGAACACTACCGAGCAGGAAAATTTTCTGAAAGATCACATCCTGCTCTATTTTCAAAACCACGATTTCCTGGAATAAAAAGATTAACCGGATATGAAGAAACTCATTTTTTTATTGCTGAATTGCCTGGTAGTTGTTTCTGCATCTGCCCAAAAAGATTCAACCATAAAAAAGAAAGACAGGAAACGGGATGTGCTGCTGCAGACAAATATGGGCGATATATTTATCCGTCTTTCCGATTCCACACCGCTGCACCGCGATAATTTTCTGAAGCTGGTGAAGGTTGGTTTTTACGACAGTATTTTATTTCACCGGGTCATCAACAACTTTATGATACAGGCCGGCGACCCGAACAGCAAACGGGCAGCGCCGGGTGAGCCGCTGGGCGGCGGAGGACCCGGTTACACTATTGCTGCTGAATTCAGAACTTCTTTGTTTCATAAAAAAGGAGTAATTGCTGCCGCAAGAACCGGCGATAATCTAAATCCGCAAAAAGCCAGCAGCGGCAGCCAGTTTTATATTGTGCAGGGAAAAATTTTTACAGATGCGGGCCTTGATTCAACAGAGCGCTTCAGGCTGAACGGAAGAAAAATTCCGCCTGAACTAAGAGAAGTATATAAAACCATCGGCGGCACACCGCATCTCGACCAGGGCTACACCGTGTTCGGCGAAGTAATAAAAGGGCTTGATGTGGTGGACAGTATTGCCGCAGTACCTACCAGTGCGGGTCGTGACCGCGACCGGCCGCTGGATGATGTGAGAATAATTAAAGCCAAACTAGTGAAGCGAAAGAAAAGCAGGAGATAAAATGTACCGGCTCCTTCTGCAATGACAAAAACCAGTGGCGCATTGAAAATTTTTACACATATTTGCCGCCTAAAACAAGTACGATGAATTTTCCTTCGAACCTGAAGTACACAAAAGACCATGAATGGATAAAGCTGGATGGCGACATAGCCACTGTGGGTATTACCGACTATGCACAACGGGAGTTGGGCGATATTGTGTATGTGGAAGTGGAAACGGTGGGCAAACCTTTAAAGGCCGGCGAGGTGTTTGGCACGGTGGAAGCGGTGAAAACGGTTTCTGATTTGTTTCTGCCGGTGGATGGCACCATCACAGAACTGAATGCAGCCCTGGCCAATTCGCCGGAATCGGTAAACAACGACCCCTACGGTGAAGGCTGGATGATAAAAATGAAAGTAAACCAACCGGCTGATGTGGAAGCGCTGATGGACGCCGCCGCATACGAAGCCATTACTGCATAATCTGAACAAAAAAAAATTTCGTAAATAAGGCATCCTTTGGTTTGGGATGCTTTTTTGTTTTATCTTTTAACCAACTTTTGGAACCGAAAACCAGATACAGCGAACCGGAACTTGTTGCCCTGCTGAAAGAGCAAAGCAACGAGGCATTCAGCTACCTGTACGATCATTATGCCGGGGCATTGTACACCATCATCAACCAGATAGTGATGGATAAAGAAACAGCCGGCGATGTGCTGCAGGAGGTGTTTGTAAACATCTGGAGAAAGATAAGCATGTACGATGCGGCAAAAGGCCGCCTGTTTACCTGGATGCTGAATATTGCCCGCAATGCTGCTATTGACAAACTGCGATCAAAAGGTTTCAGGGATGGCCTGAAAAACCGGCCTGTGGACGAAGCCGTAAGTTCGGGTATGGCCATGAGCACCAACCCGGCAGTAAATGACGTGGGACTGAAAAAAGTGCTGACAACCCTGGGCGAAGAATACCGACGGCTGATTGACCTTTCGTATTTCCAGGGTTATACCCACGAAGAAATTTCGAAAATGCTGGGCATACCGCTGGGAACGGTAAAAACAAGAATACGAACAGCCATCAGCCAGTTAAAAACCATGATACGATAACAGTGAATATTCAGGAATACATATCAAGCGGAGTAGTGGAAAGCTATGTACTCGGGCTGCTGACAGCCCAGGAGCGGTTTGAATTTGAACAGCTCTGCGAAAAACATTTTGAAATAAAGGCAGCACGGGAAGCATTTGAACTGGCGCTGGAAAAAGAAGCCATGCAAAATGCCGTGCTACCTCCACCTGAACTGAAACAAAATATCAGCGATGTAATTTTTGGCAGTAAAAAATCTGCGCCGGTATTGCCATTAAAAACAAAGCAGGAAAGAAAAATAACCTGGCTGCAGATAGCCGCTGCCGCCTGTTTCATTCTGCTTGCAGGCAGTGTGTGGTGGATTGTGAATTTGAGAAATGAAAATCAGCACCTGCAGGCCGAGCTGAAAAAATCAAATGAACAGATTGCCCAGCTCGAAAATGATGCCCGCGCCATTCAGAAAGAAGGAATAAAGATGGTGGGCTTGCCAGGCACACCCAATGCTCCGCATGCGTTTGCCACCGTGTACTGGGATACCACTTCGCATGATGTGTACCTGCTGGTGAATAACCTGCCCCAGCCGGCATCAGACGAGCAGTACCAGCTTTGGGCAATTTTAAAATCCGGCGAACAACTGCAACCCATCGACCTCGGCTTTCTTGAAATCACTCAAAAACCGCTGCAGCTTTACCGCATGAACAATGCACAGGCCGCCCATGCCTTTGCCATCACCCTGGAAAAGAAAGACGGCAACCCGGCTCCCAATCTTGACAAGATTTACGTGATGGCTAATTTGTAAGCGCCTGGTAAAACTACCCGCTTCATTTTTTCGTATCTGCATTCAGCTAAACCATATGCAACCAGCAACTCTTTGGTTCAATAGTTGGTTAATGCAGGGGCCTTCTCAGGAAGGCCTCTTTTATTAGCCTGCCCGGCTGATGAATGCAGCTTTATTTATCCCCGCATTTTTTCTCTTTATTTTGTAAAAAACTATTTCTTGAAAAACGTCCGGATAAAATTTACAATCGCCTTTGCCTGCCTGGCCGCTATAACCTTCCTGCTTTGCCTGCCCGGATCGGAGTTCCCGAAAAAGGGCTGGCTGGAAAAAATCTGGATTGATAAATGGGTGCATGCCGCTTTGTTCCTGGCGCTGGTGATGCTTTGGTGCCGGGCTTATGCGGGTAAAAACAAAACAGGAGATAAAAAGAAAATTTTTTTGTGGATAGCAATAACCGGGCTTGTGTACGGAACAATAATGGAAATCGTTCAGCACTTTTATGTGCCCTTCCGCTCATTCGAAGCAGGCGATATTATTTTTGACGGAGCCGGCAGTGCCGCGGGATATTTTATTTCGGTAAAGAAATATTTGAAAACAAGAACATCGGATTGAGCCTTGTGTTATTATTTATAAACCTGCCAGCTGCTGTTTTATTTGTGCAGCAGCCACCGGGCCCAGCTCAAATGAAGCAGCCAGGCACTTGTTAAAGAGTTCTCTTGACAGTTCCCTGTTGCCATTTGCCTTTAAAATAAAAGCGGCATGCAACAGCACATCGGGTTCAAAGGTTTTATCCAGTACATAGTCATTTATCAGCCTGGCAGCTTTGGCTGTATCGCCTTTCTTGTAATAAGTCCAGGCCAGCCAGCTGTAGGTTTCAGGTGTGGGCCTGCTGCTGACTTCTTCCTGAGCTAATGCCAATGCCCTGTCAAATTCATTGGTTTCAGTTGTGTAAATAGTAATAAGATATTTGTTATACATATTTTCATAAGCCGGCATTTCAGCTTCGGATAAAAACCGGCTGATGTATTTGATTTTTCCCGTAGTATCGTTTTCCCATTCAGCAATTTCAGCCAGCATCAGCCACAGGTCGGGCATATTGGTTTGCGATAAAATATAATTCAGAATCCGCCGGGCCTCTTTTGTGTTGTGGTCATGTGAATATGCAATCCAGGCAATTCCCTTCAATGCATAGAGATAGCTGCTGTCAGTTTTCAAAACTTCCAGGTAATTCTTGTATGCTTTTTTTACCCTGCCTGCATGCCCGTACATATCGGCAAGGTTTGATTTTGTCCAAAGCACCCATGATTTTTTGCCGGAAGATTCAGCTCGCATTAAAGCCTGCTGCATCAGTTCCATAGCAGTGCCAGGCCGGCCATTGTGATCTTCAAACTTTGCTTTGCGAACCAGGTAATCAAAGGCGTTTTTATTTTTTACCTGCTCCAGGTTCATAAATGCCTCCTGGTAAAGACCCAGCTCCATGGCGGCATCAAATTTCAGCAGGTGCAGGAAATAAGGATTCACACCAATACTGTCAGCTTGCTGCAAATACTGCCATGCCTGCCGAAACCGGTGTTTCGTGATGGCATTTTGCGAAAGCGAAAAATAAATTTCCGGTTCGGTATGCTTTACTTTTTCAAGACAGCGCTGGTAAAATGAATCAGCCTTATGCAAATCGAGTACATCACCGGACAGCGAAAACCGCCGGCTATGCTGCGATGCCAGCTCAAGCATATCAACAAAGCTGCCCGTGTCCCTTGCCAGCCTGTTTTGCCAGAATTCAATTTCAGCCCGGACTTTCCCGGTTTCTCTTTCTATTCGGCTTTCATCAATAAGAAATGCATTATAGTCTGGCGGGTCAGAAATAAATTTTTTATTACTGCAAGCGGCTAACAGGTAAGTCCAGAAAAGAAAAAATAAAATACGGTTCATGTGGTTGATTTAAAAAAACCGGGTTTACTTAAGGTAAACCCGGGTTATACAGGAGAAGGTTCAGGATTAGAAAGGTGCGGCCAAAAACGGAAAGCTGTTTAAAAACGGCTTATCATTTCCATTCACATTATCTTTTGTCAGGCCGGCATTGCTGGTACCCATCGGCCCGCCGAAGATTAAAAGCAATTCGGTGTCAATTACATCATCGGCAAGGGCTCTGCCGGTGAGCACATTAGTACCGTCAAAAAAAGTAGTGGTGCCGTTCATCTTCACATTCAGCACATCGGTTACCAGCACGCTGGCAAATGTGGGCTTGTCGAGCCCCAGTGCATTGGAAGTGTAGCCAAAATTGGTAAGCACAGCCTGGAACTGCGCATTGAAAGCGGCATTCATCTGCGAAGGCACCGTGGTATTGAATTCATTTTTGCGTGCTGAGTTAACAAACACGGTGTTGATGGCCGGTCTTGCCATTTGATCCACCTGGGTGTAAGTGCCCGAAGTATCGAAATTGTCTTTTATTTCATCGTCTTTATCGCAGCCGGTAGCAAACAGGACTACTGACAGACTGAGTACAGCTGAAATTATATTTAAGCGATTCATGATTTAAAATTTTTTTTAGTTTACTATTCTTATTACTTCATTTTTGTTTCGGCCCACACATTGATGGTAGTGGCGCTGCCCAGCAATGATTTGGGAACTTCAGCTACCAGCGACATCACGTTGGTACCGGCAAACGTATCCATGCCGGGATTGCGGAAACCGGGTTGTGTACCGGCAATTACTTCCTTGAACCGTACAAGGTCAAAAAAGAACGGATCATCACGGGGGCCGGCAAAAATCCGGATGCCGTTTGAATTGGTACCAATAACCGGCGCCGCCCCGTAGGAGGTAACGGCAGCTTCAGTTACCGGGCCGTTGGTTTTTACAGTACTGGTTAAACCGGTTGAGCCCGGGGCCACAGGTCCGTAAGCTTTTACTTTTCCATTCTGTATCAGGAACTGGATAACGAGGTCCTCTACATTATCTCCCGAATTATCAATATTCAGTTCATACATTACATTGGATGGAAATGAAGCAGTGGCGGTGGCAGCAGGCGACAACAAACCCTGTGTATTGATGGCAAATACCATTTTACTGTTATCTGCCGGGCTTTGAAATGCATAAATGTCGGTAATATCTGAATTCAGACTGGCGCTGCTGGCGCCGGTTACTGCAGGCGCATCAATATGATCAGCTGCAAAAATGATCCCTCCAAGCAACGTGATACCCAGCAGGGACCCGAGAAGAATTTTCTTTTTCATAAATAATTAAAATGAGTTTTATAAATTTTATTTGATTCAGGCTGCAGCAACGGCCGTTTGCCACTGCCCGTAAAATAGCCGGCATTTTTACCCGAACTATTTTCAAAAAACACAGGTGTAATTACGGCAACCTGCCACCGGCAGATTTGAAGCAGGAGAAAATTTAAAAAAAACATCATTGCTGAAACCGGGTTTCCCTTTCATCCGTAAGTACCCCGGATAAGAACCAGCTATGAAACTATTGTTATTTTATTTCATATTACTGCTGCCGGTTTCTTCAGAAATTATTGCCCAAAAGGGGAAAATAGAGGGCTCTATCAGCGATGAAGAAACAAGAGCGCCGCTTGCCGGGGCCACTATCATTATTCCGGGCAACAAGGGCGATAATTCCGATATGTTTGGTCGCTTCAACATACAGTCTGTCAACCCGGGGCAATACGAACTTATCGTAACACATGTAAGCTATAAAACGGAAATCGTGCCGGTGGAAGTAAGGGAAAATCTTGTATCATCGGTTAACATCAGTTTGAAACGGACCAACCTTGACCTGGCCGAAGTGAAAGTGAATGGCAAAAAAAATTCTTCATTCAATACTATCGGGGCAATAGACATCATGCTGCGGCCCGTAAACACTTCGCAGGATGTACTGCGTATTGTACCGGGCTTATTCATTGCCCAGCATGCAGGAGGTGGCAAAGCTGAGCAGATTTTTCTGCGTGGCTATGATATTGACCATGGCACCGACATCAGCATTACGGTGGACGGCATGCCGGTAAATATGGTAAGTCATGCACACGGGCAGGGCTATGCCGACCTGCATTTCCTGATTCCGGAACTCGTGGAGAAAGTGAATTTTGACAAAGGCCCTTATTTCTCGCATAAAGGAAACCTGGCCACAGCCGGTTATGTGGATTTTAATACCAAAGAATTTCTGAAAGATAACAGCCTGAAGCTGGAAGCGGGCCGATACAATACGCAGAGAGTGGTTGGTATGCTGAAAGTTTTCAATAAAGAAAAAGAAAACAACCGCCGGCAGTTTTATATCGCATCGGAGTATTTCAGGTCGGATGGTTATTTCGAGAACCAGCAGGATTTTCACCGCCTGAACCTGATGGGAAAATACAATACGTGGGTTGGCAATCAAAGCCAGCTCACCATCACTGTTTCCACATTTGACAGTAGATGGAGTGCATCAGGACAAATACCCGATCGGGCCGTACAGAGCGGAATGATCAGCCGGTTTGGTTCTATTGATGACAGCGAAGGAGGCAATACCAGCCGCAGCAATCTTTCTATCCGTTTTGCAAAACAATGGAAAAACAACTGGAAGACAACCCACCAGATTTATTACACCCGCTATCATTTCAACCTTTACTCCAACTTCACCTTTTACCTGGATGATCCGGTAAACGGTGATGAAATAAACCAGCGGGAAACCAGGAATATTTATGGCTACACCACTACCGCTGCCAAAGCATGGATGCTGGGAAATAAAAATGCACACACAGAACTGGGCGGTGGTTTCAGAATGGATGATGTAAATGATATTGAACTGTCAAGAGCGGCAAAAAGACAATTTATCGAATTCATCCAACGGGGTGACGTAAAAGAGTCAAATGGATTTCTTTACTGGAATCAGCAGGTTGACCTTACTGATAAATTTTCCATAACCGGCGGGCTGCGGTTTGATCATTTCCGGTTTGATTACCGTGATATGCTTGCCGGAGAAACAGCCTACAGCCACCAGCAAAGAAGTATTGTAAGCCCCAAACTGAATTTTGGTTATACCCTTTCGCCTGCCGTAAAAATTTTTCTCAACAACGGTATTGGATTTCACTCCAACGATACACGGGTGATACTGGGTAACACAGCAAAAGATATTTTACCCAAAGTGTATGGCACCGACCTTGGACTTATAATGAAGCCAGTAAAAAATCTGTTGCTCAAAACAACACTATGGCATTTATATTCCGAGCAGGAGTTTGTATATATAGGTGATGCCGGTATTGTAGAACCCGGTGGCAAGACAAGAAGAATGGGTATAGATGTTTCAGCCCGATACCAGTTCACTCCCTGGCTTTTTGCTGATGTGGATCTGAATTATACAAAAGCAAGATCAATTGGCGTGGCAAAAGGAAAAAATTATGTGCCGCTGGCACCGGCTTTTACCAGCATTGGCGGCCTTTCGGCCAAAATGAAAAACGGGTTCAGCGGATCACTGCGCTATCGCTTTATGAAAGACCGCCCGGCTAATGAAACAAATACGGTAAAAGCACAGGGTTATTTTATTACTGATATTGTTTTGGGCTTTACCTGGAAAAAAATTGAATTCGCGATTTCTGCAGAAAATATTTTTAACAGGGAATGGAGAGAAGCACAGTTTGACACAGAATCAAGATTACAATCGGAGCCAACACCTGTTTCTGAGATTCATTATACACCGGGTACACCGCGGTTTTTAAAAGCAGGGATACGTTACAAATTTTAAAAAAAATTATTTTTTTGAGAGCTCCGGGTTCGGAGCTTTTTTTTAATTCAAAACCAGGACGAATATAAAAAAATAAACCCCTGTAGAAACAGGGGTCGCAACCAAAACTAACTGCTTATGAGAAAATTGACTGCTTTATGTAAGAAGAACTTTATTGTATAACGCAAAATTACTGCCAATAGTATGAAGCTTGTTGTTAACGAATGATTAAAGGTCTTTTCCCTGCCATATCTCCTGCCGTTTGTTCGCAAATCTTCTTAGAACATCTTCAACTGCCGGTTGGAATCATTTCAAAAAGCCTCAATAACTATTCCTGTACACATCCTTAATTCTTAATACCTGTTGGATGCAATTTGTAACCTTTTACACAACTACTTTGACGTAGGAATGACAAAAAACTTTCATTAATTCTACGGAAACGTTTGCGGTGATAGTTTTAAAGTATAGTGTTTAAACCCCTTTAATTCTGCCGGGCCAGTTTTTCTGAATTTTCGGCAAACTGCAGGGCTTCAATAAACTCCTGTATATCACCATTCATAAAGACCGGAAGATTATAAGAAGTCAGATTTATGCGATGATCGGTCACCCGGCCCTGGGGATAATTGTAAGTCCTTATTTTGGCGCTGCGGTCGCCGGTACTTACCAGGCTTTTGCGGTGGCGGGCAATTTCTTCCTCCTGCCTGCGCACTTGTTCTTCATACAGTTTTGTCCGCAGCATTTGCATGGCTTTTTCCCGGTTGCCAAGCTGGGTTCTTTCGGTTTGGCAAATTACCACCGTACCGGTGGGAATATGGGTTAGCATCACTTTTGTTTCCACTTTGTTCACATTCTGCCCCCCGGCGCCGCCGCTGCGGGCTGTTTCCATCTTTACATCACTTTCTTTAAGATCAAAATCCACCTCCTCTGCTTCGGGCATTACGGCAACTGTGGCTGCCGAAGTGTGCACCCGCCCGCTGGCTTCGGTGGCCGGTACCCGCTGTACCCGGTGTACCCCGCTTTCAAATTTCAGGGTGCCGTACACATCTTCTCCCACCACCTCCAGCTGCACTTCTTTGTAGCCGCCAACCGTTCCTTCATTTTCACTCAGTATCGCTGTCTTCCATCCCCGCCGCTCACAATACCGGATGTACATCCGCAGCAAATCACCGGCAAACAGGCTGGCTTCATCGCCACCGGTGCCGGCCCGAATTTCGATAATGGCGTTCTTTTCATCCTGCGGGTCCTTCGGTATCAGCATCTGGCGTATGGCCGTCTCCAGTTTTTCCTTTTTTTCACCGCAAACAGGTAACTCCTCTTTTGCCAGCTCCCTCAGCTCATCATCATCGGCGTTCAGCGCTTCTCGGTACATCTTTTCATCGTCCAGCACTTTTCTGTATTCGTCATACGCCGCAACAATCTTTTCAAGGCTTCGGTATTCTTTGCTTGTTTCTGCAAATTTTTTGTTGTTGCCTACAATTTCCGGGTTGGTCAGCGCAATGCCCAACTGTTCAAACCTTGCTTTTATAGCTTCGAGGCGATCTACCATTCTAAAGTTTTATTTTTATGGCACCGGCTTGGGTAACTCCGATTGAACGTCCCTTGCGACGCTCCGTTCATCTTCAAAGCCCTGGTCAGGCTTTTATTCAATTGACAAATAAGGAGTTTATCTTCCGGAATTCTTAAAATCGTTAGTAAGGGAAGCAAAGTTAAATGAATTACAGCATGGGTTTACTCAAGTTTAAAGCAGACCAGTTATTCGACGGCTACCGCCTTCATGGCAGCGATAAGGTTTTAATCACCGATGAATCGGGCATGGTGGAGGATATTGTTCCTGCATCGGACGCCGGTGATGATGTACAGACATTCAGCGGCATTCTTTCACCGGGACTCATCAACTGTCACTGCCATCTTGAACTCAGCCACATGAAAAATGTGATACCGCCGCATACCGGTTTGATTGAATTCCTTTGTTCCGTCGTCACCCAGAGGGAGACCTCCCCAAACCCCTCCGAAGGAGGGGCTTATGAAGACCCGGTAAAAAAGAAAATGCAAGCCATCATAAACGCTGAAAAAGAAATGTATGAAGGAGGCATTGCAGCGGTTGGCGATATCGGCAACACAGCCGATACAGCGGCAGTAAAAAGTAAAAGCAAAATCCGCTGGCAGAATTTTGTGGAGGTGCTGGGCTTTACTGATGAGAAAGCCGAAGAGAACATAGCCCATTATCAGCACGTGGCAAAAACTTTAGAGGCCGCACTTCAAACATCAGACATCAGACATAAGACATCCCTGGTGCCGCATGCACCATACAGCATTAGTCCAAAAACTTTTAAACTTATTAACCAATTAACCAAAGACAAGGTTATCTCTATCCACAACCAGGAGCACCCGGCCGAAGATGAGCTGTACAAAACCGGTGGCGGGGATTACCTGAAGCTGTTAAAAATTTTTGGCATTGATAAATCACCATTCCCGGTTACAGGTTTGAGCAGTATTCGCTCCGTGTTGCCGCATTTCAACAACGGGCAAACCATTTTTCTTGTTCACAATACTTATATGCCTGAAGAAGATGTATTGTGGGCTAAAGAATATGCAGCCGCCAACCGGTTAAAACTTTATTGGTGTCTTTGTGTAAATGCCAACCTGTATATCGAAAACCGAACCCCGCCGATAGAGCTATTTTTAAAACATCAATGCCCCATTGTTCTCGGCACCGACAGCTACAGCAGCAACTGGCAGTTGAGTATTGCCAAAGAGATGCAGGCGGCTATCCGTGCCACGGCATTCCTGCCACAGATTGATACAGTGGCGCGGATGGAACAGGTGCTGCAATGGGCCACCCTCAACGGTGCTAAGGCCCTGCACTGGGATGATGAACTGGGGAGTTTTGAAAAGGGGAAAAGGCCGGGGGTGGTTTTATTAACTGCAGATTTTGATACTTCATTAAAACTAATATGAGGCATCTCTTTTTGTCTTTCTCTTTACATCACAATTTAAAATTGTCACGGCTCTAATGTGGGAAGATTGCTGCTGAAAGAAAGTTAAATCTGGGTTGGAATTTAAAATTGTAACGAAGGGCACAGGAAAAAAATTACAGGCTGGAGATTCTGATACGATTCATTGGATATAATTTGATTGCCAATCAGGTAACGTTTTGGAAAACAGCAAGGATTTTGAGACTTCAGGTTGGAGATGGAGGGCGGCATCGGTTTATTTTGTAAAAGGATTTGAAGAGGGTTTATTAAAATTAAAGAGAGTGGGGAAGTTTATTTTAAGATCCCACCTGGTATTGCATTCGGCCCGGCTGGCTTAAACGGGCATAAAACATTTTGTAATTACATAACAATAAAAGCTGAAGAATAAACCCTCCCCAACCAGTATTGTTTTTAACGTTGCGAAAATCAGATTTTGAATAAGAAGATCTACCTGGCTCAGAAAGTAAATTCCAGCTTCAGCAAATCAGATTTGAAAAATTTTTTTCTACGGTAAGCAGGCTGATATTTCTTTCCCTTTAAAACAAACGCTTCGATCATCTGGGTTTTAGGATCCACCATAAAATATTCCTTTACGCCGGCTTTTTCATACAACTCCTTTTTCAGCGTTCGATCCCTAAGTTCATTTTGGGAAAGTATTTCAACAATCATATCAGGAGCGCCATGTGCATACCCATCGTCCTTCAGAATATGTATAGTCTTTCGGGAGATAAAAAGTATATCCGGCTGCACAGCTGAGGTAAATTCTTCCAGGTAAACATCGAACGGAGCGACTATTACTTCACCTAATCCTTTACTCTCAGCGAAATTGAGAATTCTGGCTGCTAACAATGTAACTAAACGCTGGTGCTGGTAAAATGGTGATGGCGACATATAAAGAACATTATTTATTACTTCCGCTCTTGTTCCCTTTGGCAACATTCTGAAAACATCCAATGCGGTGACAGGCACTTTCGGTATTCTTGTAATCGTTTTCATGTTTCCAAAATTAGTCAATAATTCTCGTTTCACCCCAGCACCTCCCGCAGCACCGGCAGCGTTTTCAGGGTGCCGAAATCCTGGATATGCAGGGCATAATACGTTTCATAAGCCGCTAATAATTGCCGCCGGAAATCGTGGTTAAGTTTTACCTGTTCCAGTTCGGCGGGCTGCATCACTTTCAGCAGTTCATTGGTTACTTCGGCCTGTTTGCCTTCGAGGAAATGAGGATGATCCGGTTGCCGCAGAGTGAACTCTCCTTCTTTCAAATCAAAATAAATTTTTCCTTTATCAAACTCTCCTTTCAAAAGGCTAGGGGGCACGCCAAAAAAGCTGGCCAGGTGAAGCGCAAAGAACAAAGGAAAATTTGCCATCACGGCCCCGCTGCATTCATCAAGATGAATAAAAGCATCCTCACAAAAATGAAACAAATCCGCGTTGGCTTCGGGCTGCTTCAGGCATTTGGTGAGCAGCTCCACCATAAACAAAGCCACCGCATTCTTCGGCACATCGGAAAAAATATGCCGGTACAAATAACCCCACCTGTATTCCTTAATCCGGTTCAGGTGTTTCAGCTCGTTATGATATACCACCATGTCCAGTATTGCCGCCGGCTGAAACAGGTTGGCTTTACCGCTGCCTTTTTTGGCAGAAGCCCTCACCCCGCTTACAATGTACGATTGCACACCAAACAACTCAGTGAGTATGGTGACAATAAGACTGGTCTCACCATATTTCACAGTTCGCAGAACGATTCCTCTGGTTGAAAATAGTTTCATAAAAGCCCCATTATGGGGTTGGGGGGTTAAGGAAAATAATTTTTGTTACCAGGTTTTCTTTCCTCCCGTCATCACTCACCAAAACCAGGTACACACCGCTGGAAATTTTTCTTCCCCTGTAATCCCGGCCATTCCACACAGCCTGTCCGCCAAGGGCACGGGTCTGATACACCAATCGTCCATCCAGCTCAGTGATTTTTACAATGGCATTGTTCACTAAACCGCGGATGGCAATAGTACCATTGTAACCGGGCGGCACGGGATTGGGAAACACCAGTACGTTTTCATTCCTCTCTCCTCCTTCGGTAGCCGTACTGCGAAATGAGCAAATGCCATTGGCTGTGGCAAAATAAACCTCTCCTGTTTTTTCATCGATGGCGATGCTGCGCACATCATTGCCCAGCAGCGGGCTGTTAATTTCTGTAAAACGATAAATAACGCTTTCACCTTCGGTGCTGATGAGCCAGGCCCCATTCTTTGTTCCCACCCATTTCCTGTCGGCGCCATCCACGGCAATGCATTGCACTGTTTCGCCTTTAAAAAGATACTGGTTGAATCCACCCTGCATCACCACCGGCAGCACCGCATCGCATCCCTGAGCTGAAAAAACATTTTGCGGGCATTGTACCACGCCAATGCCGTCGTCTGTGCCCACCCAGATAAAACCGTTTTTGTCTTTTACCACACAGAGCACATTATCCGAGGGAAGGTTGCCGGCACCAGCACCGCTGCGGTACAGTTTCCATTTATCATCGGATGTATTGTCAATTGTGCTGTTGTCATGAAAACAAACCAGGCCATTATCCCGCGGCGATACAATCCATTTCTGGTTTTCATCATCAATCGCAATTTGCGATACGGCATTTTCGGCCAGTGCAAATGGCGGAGCAAATTGTTTCCAGCTGCCATCGTTTTTTCTCACAACAATATTTTGCGCAGCGCCGTAATTGGCAATCCACAGATTTTTATCCTTATCAAATGCGAGCCCGGCTACACGATAGCTGCCGGGGTCAAAAGCAGCTGCATTGAGGGGAGAATTTTGTTTAAAGACTTCAAAACTGTTTCCCGGTTTTATGAGCAGTAAACCACCGCCATAAGAACCCGCCCATACTGATTCGTCACGCCGGTCAGCGGCCACACAAATAATATCAGGCAGTGAATCGAACTGCGGAAAATTCTTGCCGTTGTAATTTGTCCATTCCCCGCCGGAAAATTTATACAGCCCGTTTTTGTTGTTCTGCTTCTGCCAGTTTGTATTCACCGAGCCGGCTGCGGCATAAAATTTTTCATTATAAAAAATAATTTGCCCGCTGGCAATGGCTTGTGGCGAGTTGAGATTGTAATTCTGAAAACCGCTTTGCATAAACCGGGCCAGCCCGCCGCTGCTGTCGGCTACCCAGTAATCATCATTTACCAATACGGTTTGCTTTGGCGCATTGATTAATCCCGGTTGCTGCAGCACACGGCTGATAGTTCCATCTGTATTCAGCGAAGTCACTTTGGCGCTGCCGTCATTTTTTCGTTGGCAAACAGTAATCTTACCCGAAGAAAAGTTAATACCGGAAATATTCCATCCTGTTTCCGTAAAAAATAAATTCCAGTTGCTGCCAGTGAGCACAAACAGCGAATCGCTTTTCAAGGCAATAATTTTTCCCTCCGCATTAATCACATCATTGCAGCTGCCTGCCGGCAATCCGCTTGTGCCGCTGAGGTTTTGCCAGTTCTGGTAGTTGGCAGCATCGGCAGCATTGGCAGCCGTCCTTTTCAACCCCTCATCAGTGGCCGCATAAAAAAAATTTTGGCCGGCTGTAAATCCGTTTACCCTTACCTGCCCGCCACTGCTCCCGATAAACCAGCTGTCTTGTACTTCATATTTTTCTCCATCAATTACAATAACGCCCAGCCCGGCGCTGAGATAAAAATATTTCCCGGAAGAAAAAACATTGTAAATGGTTTTATCGCCGGAGATGTTATCAAGTTTTATATCCGGAATATTGAATATATCGTTCCGGTAAATGATATCAATATGGCTGCTGCGGTAGGCAATCAATAATTTTTCATTTGCCCCATCATATGCAATGGCCGAAACGCCTGTTTCGTTCAAACCGGTTATGCGGCTCATGCGGGTAACAGAATTTTCAACCAGGTCAACACGGAAAATGCTGTATGGCGTTGCGCAAAAAATTTTACCTCCTCCTGCTGTCACATCAATGGCAGAATGATAGGGCAGGTGATCACGCCACTGCCCGACAGGCGGCAGGCTTTGCTGCGATGTTGCGTTGCTGATGGAAATAAAAAAAGAAACAAGGATGATTATGGTTTGCCGTAACCTCACACTTCAAAAATATCAATTGTAATCAACTTGCCCGGAGTGATTTAACGAACCCGTTCAGGCATTTTTCTGTTTCTTTGCGCCATTCTTCCATCAAAGAGTTCACTATGTGGTTTCGCCTTGGCAATTTTATTCTCCGGTTCAGAGTGGCCTTGTTGGTTCTCCTGCTCGCTGCAACTGTTTTTATGGCTTATGAAGCAAAAAAACTTCAGCTGAATTATGAATTTGCCAACGCCATCCCCACCGATCATCCCAAGTATAAAGCCTACCAGGAATTCAGGAAAAAATTCGGCGAAGATGGAAACCTGCTGGTGCTGGGTATGCAAACTGACCGGTTTTTCAATAATTATTTTTTTAATGACCTCCGGCTGCTCATTAAAAAAATAAAACAGGTACCCGGTGCCGAGGATGTGATTTCGCCGGTGACAGCCATCAATCTTGTAAAAATCGAAGAAATGGAACAACTCAGTTCCCGGGAAATTTTCAGGGATACGTTGCTTTCGCAAGAGGAGCTTGACAGCTGCAAAAACATTTTTTACAGCCTGCCTTTTTACCGCGGCCGGCTTTATAATTCCGAAACCAATAGCTGGCTTACCGGCATCCGGATAGATAAACAATTACTGAGTTCAAAAAAAAGGGAAAAGACGGTGAGTGAAATAACGGCGCTGGCGGAAGCATTTGGCAAAAAACATTCGGTGGAAATACACCTGAGCGGCCTGCCGCTGATACGCACTGTACTTGCAAAACGCATTGCCGATGAAATGCGCTGGTTCCTGTGGGCTTCGGTGGCCCTGTCGGCCATCATTCTTTTATTGTTCTTCCGATCGCTCAGCGCTATGCTGCTTTCCATGCTGGTTGTCGGCACCGGTGTAGTGTTCAGTTTGGGCACCATGGTACTGATGGGTTATAAAATTACCCTGCTCACAGCGCTGATTCCTCCGCTGGTGGTGGTTATCGGTATTCCCAACTGCATTTATTTTCTGAATAAATTTCATACCTCGTACAGCGAAACAGGCAATAAAGAAAAAGCGCTGGTGATGATGGTGGAGCGGATGGGCATTGTCACCCTGTTTTGCAATATCACGGCAGCTATTGGCTTTGCCGTGTTTGCACTCACACGCAGCCAGGTGCTGAAAGAATTTGGGGCCGTGGCAGGAGCCAATATTATGCTGCTGTTTTTTATTTCGCTTATACTGATTCCTGCTTCACTCAGTTTTCTGCCGGCGCCCAAAAGCCGCCACACCCGCTATCTTGAAAACCCGCGGCTGCGACGCTGGCTCGACCGGCTGGAGAACTGGTCACTCAATCACCGCAAACTGATATACGGCATCACGGTAGTGATAATGGCAGTATCCGTGGCAGGTTTTTTCAGGCTGCGCAGCGAAGGATTTATTGTGGATGATCTTCCGAAAACAGATAAAATTTATACCGACCTGAAATTTTTTGAAACTCATTTCAAAGGGGTAATGCCGCTGGAAATTGTGGTGGACACAAAAAAGAAAAGAGGCGTGAGCCGCAACCTTGGAAATCTTCTGAAAATTGATTCGCTGGCGCAATTTCTTGCCTCCATGTCCGAAATCGGAAAACCGCTGAACATTACAGAAGGATTGAAATTTGCCAAACAGGCTTTTTTCGATGGCGATACGCTCAGCTACACTGCACCTACGGAACTGGATATGATTCCCCTGAAGCCTTATCTTGAAGTCAAAGCTGATTCAGCAGGCAATGAAAATGCTTTCAGCAAGCTGTTATCGTCGTTTATTGACAGCGCCAAACAGGAAGCAAGAATAAGTGTAAACATGAGCGATGTGGGCAGCTACCGGCTGCCGGCTATACTGGACAGCATTCAGAAAAAAGCCGACAGCCTTTTTGCAAAAGACAAATACCATGTGCAGCTTACCGGCGCCAGCGTTACTTTTCTTGAAGGCAGCAGTTTTATCATCAACGGGCTGAAAGAAAGTATCCTCTGGGCATTCGGGTTAATTGCCGTGTGCATGATGTACCTGTTCCGCTCCTGGCGGATTTTACTGTGCTCATTGCTTCCCAATATCATTCCCCTTATCATTACCGCCGGCGTGATGGGGTGGCTGGGTGTAAGAATAAAACCTTCCACGGTTTTAATTTTCAGTGTAGCGCTGGGCATTGCCATTGATGTTACCATCCGTTTCCTGGTTAATTACAAGCAGGAATTGCCGCGGCATTATTTCAACAAAAAGAAAACAGTGATTGAAACCATACACAGCACCGGCATCAGTATTATTTATACTTCGCTTGTGCTGATTGCCGGTTTTGTTATTTTTTGCTTCAGCGGTTTTGGCGGCACCCAGTCGCTGGGCTGGCTTACTTCGCTTACTTTAATAGCGGCCACCGTTACCAACCTGGTGCTATTGCCCTCTTTGTTAATTACCTTTATCCGGAAAAAAGATTTGGAAGCAACTTCCGTGTCAGAATAACTGAAGCCTTGTA
>CAYUJD010000025.1:0-44057 GCA_964444975.1 uncultured Chitinophaga sp.
CTATTTTCTCACAAATCCGTGACACGTGTGGATTTCATTTTTACAGGAAGACCCTAAATGAGCAAAAACTGCCGCCCACCCATTCCTTATCTACGTTGTACCTTACGCCAATCATCTTTCCTTTGCTCAGCCTTGCAAGATTATTAACGGCGACGGGCCGCACGGTGCCGTCTTTCCAGAAATAAAAAATCCGTATCTCAGCTTTGGCCGGTACATCGGGGGTTTCAATCACATCGGCATAATTCACCTTTCGCTGCAGTATCCAGTTCTCCGGGTCTTTTATTTTTTCCAGTTCCTCTTTTGTAAGGTCAATTACCACACCCTGCCCGGCAAAAGAGAACAGGGGTTTTAAAACAAAATTTTCCAAATCAGCCGGCACCTGTTTTATTTCGTTCAGGAAATAAGTTTTCGGTACATACTTGTGTTCAATCAACGGCAGCGTGTATTTGCTGATGCGGTAAAACCAGTTGGGGTGCGGCACCCATTGCACATCCAGTTCCTCAAATAAAATTTTCCCCTTTGCCTGCACGTCCGGTGCCTGGTGCATCAGGTCGTCGAAGATAAGCCGGTTGTAGATGCGTTTTATTTCCACTTTCTTACCCTCTTTCAGGTAAAACAGCTTCTTTCCTTCTTTGATGAGTTCGGTAAGACAAACGGGCTGAATACCGAGGTAATCCTGGGTGCAGAAAAAATCAACTCTTGTCTTTTGTTTTTGGGGAAAAATTTCCAGCAGAATAACATGTTCGGGCTTTTCTTTATCCACGATGATTTCCTTCAGCAGGTTCAGGTAGCTTTCCCGGTTGTAGCCGCCCAGGTAGGCACTGAAATTTTCCGGCACGGGAAAATGTTTCCGGAAAATATCATCGAGCAGCACTTCGTAGGCAAAGAGGCTGGGAAAGCCCTGCATCTCTATCAGCTGCGGCTCATATTCTCCTTTTTCGTTGATACAAATGCCGAAATCGAATGCGATGAAGTGGGCGTGTGTGTTTTCGCCAGGCACATCCAGTTCAGGATGCACCGCTGCATTGGTGAGGCCATGAAAAGTAGGTTCGTTGATAACATCAATAATGCTTTCGCAGGCATCCAGCATTTTTTGGGTAAAATCTTCCGGTACAAATACCGGTGTTTCGGCCACACGGAATTCAATGGCCCCGGGATGCGCTTTATTCAGTTCTTTAAGAAATGCCTCATATTTTTCCCGGGTGAAATTTTTATTGTATTCCTTTCGAATAGACGGAATCATGGTTGCCGCTTTTATAAGTTAAGATAAGAAGAATTGATGGCTTAATAGCCACGGAAGCATAGAAGGGATGGAAATTAAAGAAATCTTCCACTGGCTCCGGTCACTCCGTGTTTTTGTGGCATTAATAGCTCAATAGACTTGTTGACGCTGAAGTGTGCGACGCAAGGGACGACGAACAGCATTACTTCAGCTGATTACCCAATAAAAAAATCATCAATACGCTCAACAATATCCGGTTTCATTATGCCAGTTCCGGGCTGAACTGTTCAATGGCCTGGTTTAAAAAATTGGGAAGGATGTGGGTGTATGTCCACATGATTTTGTCGGGGTCGTTGAGGTGCTCCAGCATGCTACGCCATTTTTCTTCGCCATGATTTTCTATTACGGTTTTTTTCTTTTCCGTTGTTTGCAGGTACATGCTCATGCCCACGGCGTCGGCTTCGGGGTGAAACTGTGTGCCAATCATATACTCATTGAACCGGATGCCCATGATGGCCCGCTCGTAGGGCACATGCGGACGTTCCTTTTCGATGCAGAGAATTTTTGCGCCCATATCATCAAGTACCCGGTGATTGGGCTGTACCACCTGGTAATCGCGGCTGTCCACAGCATAAAACGGGTCATTTAATCCCGCAAATAGTGGTTCATTGCCGGCGCCGTTGAGCAAATGCACGGGAAAAACACCGAAGGCCGTTGAGCGGCGTTTGGTTACAAGGCCCACATTGTAATGACGGCAGGCAAGCTGAAACGAATGACAGATGAACAACACATGTTTCTTAATCTCATTACGCGGGTTATTGTTCCAGCGTTCCACTTCGTCAAGCCAGTGGAAATATTTATCTTCCCACACGGTATAGCGGCTCTCCAGCGGGTTGCCCGGGCCACCGCTCGAAATAAAGATATCATAACTGGTATCCGGCACTTCATTTTTCTGTCGTACATCAAATTCATTCCACGCAAGCGAAAGATTATTGGCTTCGCCATACCAGCTAAGAATTTCGCGGATACAGCGCATGCCCTGGTTGGCCTCACCCTCATAGAGGTCAAGTATTGCAACTTTTATTTTCCTTTTTTCATTCAACATGGCGGCAAACATAATAATTTATTAACGTATGCCTGTGTCGGGTTATTGACTCACTTACTAACAATTGTGGAAAGTATTCGAAAGAAGTGAAAAAATGATTGCGTGCGGACAACAGGAAGTAAGATTTCTAAAAATTCCAAGTGTTTTTTTTCGTTTTTTATAGTCCAGACGACAGCCCGAAGTAGTAGGGTGCAGCAAAGAATAAGCCTACTGAGATTTTGCTTCTGCCACATCAACAATAAATCATTATGCATCATCAATCAAGCACTCACATTTTTTTATGCTCCCCGGTTAGCGGGCCCCTTGTGTTTGCAAACTCCCCATTAGGGGGTTTGGGGGTCAAACTTCTCCGGCCGCTTCTTATTATGCTCCGTCTTATCCTGGAATGCTTTTGCCGCTGCCAAAATGGTGGCTTCATCATACAGGTTGCCGATAAGTGTAATGCTCAACGGTGAGCCATTCTGGTTAAAACCCATGGGCATGCACACAACCGGGTGGCCGGTGAGGTTGGTAATGGATAGTTGCCTGCCGGCAAATGTGGGTACAACCAGCACATCATAATTCTTCATGAATTTATTCATTTCTTCGCACAACTTATAGCGGTAGCGGTTGGCATTGATATATTCCACTGCAGGGATAAACCGGGATGCACGAAAACTGTTTGGCCAGAAACCGCGGTCCTGCCGTTCAATCAGGTCGTCACGGTTGGTTCTTGTCAGTTCGTCAAATGCGGCTGCGCTTTCTGCATTTAATATAATGCTGATGAGATTGACCGGATACATTACTGAATCGGGAAAGTTCACTGCCTGCAGGTTTGCGCCAAGCGAACGATACACTTCCAGCACTTTCCATTCCTGTGCATCGGGTTGCAGCCGGTTAAAAAAATTTTCTGCATAAGCGATACGGAGTTTTTTGAAATCGGCCTTGCCGGTATAGTTAAACGGTTTATCCACTGCGCCTGCATCCATTCCATCTGTGCCTTTTATATAATTGAAAACAATAGCCGCATCCTCGGCGCTGCGGCAGATGGGCCCGATTTTATCGAGGCTCCAGCAAAGCACCATGGCTCCGGAGCGGCTTACAGATCCGAATGTCGGTCGCAAGCCCGTTGCTCCGCATCGTGTGGATGGTGAAACAATCGAACCCAGCGTTTCAGTGCCTATAGTGAAGGGTAATAATCCCGCAACCACCGATGCAGCCGAGCCTGCTGATGAACCGCTGGAGCCCTGCTTCAGATTCCATGGATTTTTTGTTTCGCCGCCAAACCATTTGTTGTTAAATGCCAGTGCGCCCAAAGAAAGCTTGGCGCAAAGTACCGCGCCGGCCTCACGCAGCTTTCTGTACACATAAGCGTCTTCATCAATCACCTGGTCTTTATAGGGTGTGCTGCCCCATGTGGTTTTATATCCATTCACGGCAAACAAATCTTTCAGTCCGTATGGAATGCCGTGCAGCAATCCGCGGTACTTTCCCTTTTTTAATTCTTCATCAGCACGCATAGCCTGGGCGATAGCCGTGTCTTCGGTAAGTGTGATAACAGATTCCAGCGTATCACCCCATTTTTTCAGGCGGGCAATAAAAAATTTTGTCAGCTCAAGAGATGTAATTTTTTTTGATTTTATCAAGCCGGCCAGTTCAGGCAAAGAATAAAAGGCAAGCTCGTTTTTGTTTTTTGGCAGTTGCACATCGGCGCGGATGGGCAGCTTCACAGTTTGTGGTGTTCGCCTCACCTGCATGCCAGAAGGCACAGGATTGAAAGCAAAGGGGTAGGGGATGCTGTTGTCCGGTAAGTTTTGATGCATGCCTTTGTACAATTGCAGAAAATTATTCAGGTTGCCCATCATGGAATCGGCTTCAGGTTCAGTAAATTCAAGATCGAATAAGCGGACAGCCTGCTGAATAAGTTTAATACTGTCACTTTTGGTTTGTGCGGCAGCAAGAGTAGAAATTACTACCAGCGGAAATAATAAAAATCTCATAACAGTTGATTTATGAAAAGTAAATTACCGAAATAAAATCATTACCTTTTCCATTCAAAAAAAACAAAACGTATGAGAAAGATTTTCTTCCTTATCAGCCTGCCGTTAATAATTTTTTCCTGCAACCAGCCATCCGGTAATACAGGCAGTGCTGGCGGAGCGGACATCCATCTATATGAATACTTCAATTACGGCGATACCGGCGTGCAAATGGCCGGCATTAAAATGGTTCCCATAAAAACGCCGGCTGGTGTTTTTAAAGTGTGGGTAAAACGCTTTGGCAATAATCCGCGGATAAAAGTTTTGCTGCTGCATGGCGGTCCTGCAGCCACACACCAGTACATGGAATGCTTTGAAAGTTTTTTCCCGCGGGAAGGATTTGAGTTTTATCACTACGATCAGCTGGGCTGCGGCAACAGCGACAAACCCGCCGATACTTCGCTTTGGGTGCTCAACCGGTTTGTGGAAGAAGTGGAGCAGGTGCGGCAGGCTATCGGCGCCGGTAAAAATAATTTCATTGTTCTCGGAAATTCGTGGGGCGGCATACTGGGTATGCAGTATGCGCTGAAATACCAGGACAACATGAAAGCGTTGATTGTGGCCAACATGATGGCCAGTTGTCCTGAATACGGTAAGTATGCTGAAGAAGTTTTGGCAAAGCAAATGGATCCGAAAGTACTGGAAGAAATCCGGGCTCTTGAAGCCAAAGGCGATTTCAATAATCCCCGCTATATGGAATTGCTGACTCCGAATTTTTACAATGAACATATCTGCAGGCTTAACGAATGGCCGGAACCGGTGAACCGTGCATTTGCCGACCTGAACCCGACTATATATGTGCAGATGCAGGGGCCGTCAGAATTTGGCATCGGCGGCAACCTGGCGCAATGGGATATTAAAAACCGGCTGAAAGAAATAAAAATTCCCACGCTGATGATTGGCGCCAAACATGATACGATGGACCCGAAAGCAATGGAGGAACAAAGCAAGCTGGTGCAGAAAGGTCGCTACCTGTATTGCCCCAACGGCAGCCACCTTGCCATGTGGGACGACCAGGAGGTTTTTATGAATGGCGTGATTCAGTTTATAAAAGATGTAGAGGAAGGACGGTTTTGATTTTAGAATGTTAGAATGTTAAATGGTTAAATTGTTTGATTGTTGAATTGCTGAAGTGCATTATGAGTTCATGATTTGGTAACAATTAAACAATTTAGCCATCAAACAATTTTATATCTTGCCGCAAACATCGCACATGAGAAATTTACTGCTGATTTTTTTATTCCTGCCCTTCATTGTTTTTTCACAGGAAAATCATTCCCATGCTCTCGACCGCAGCCTGAAGTTCCCGGATATACCCGGTTATAAAACGCTGAAATGCGATTTTCACCAGCACACCGTTTTTTCCGACGGCAAGGTGTGGCCCGACATCCGGGTGCAGGAAGCGCTGAAGGACGGGCTGGATGCCATCTCCCTCACCGAACATCTCGAATACCAGCCGCACAAAGACGATATTCCGCATCCCGACCGCAACCGTTCATTTCAGATAGCATTGAAGGAAGCGGAGAACCATAACCTGGTTGTGGTAAATGGTTCTGAAATCACCCGCCGCATGCCGCCCGGTCATAACAATGCCATCTTTCTTTCAGATGCCAACAAGCTGATAGTGGATGACTCCATCGCGGTTTTTCGTGAAGCAAAAAAGCAGGGCGCCTTTGTTTTCTGGAATCATCCCAACTGGATAAGCCAGCGCAAAGACGGTATTGCCACGCTGACCGATATGCACCGCCTTTTGATTCGTGAAAAACTGCTCCACGGCATTGAAGTAGTGAACGACCAGACTTATTCCGACGAAGCCCTGCAGATTGCGCTGGACAATAATTTAACCATCATGGGCACCAGCGATATTCATTCGCTGATTGACTGGGATTTTAAAGTGCCGCAGGGCGGCCACCGGCCCGTCACACTGGTGTTTGCAAAAGAAAAAACGGCGGAAAGCATCAGGGAAGCGCTGATGAGCCGGCGCACGGTAGCTTTTTATAAAAACCTGCTGATAGGAAGAGATGAATTCCTGGTGCCGCTGCTTGAAAGCTCACTGAAAGTGACGGCAGCAAAATATATTGGTAAATCGGATGTGCTGTCGGTGCTGATTGAAAACACCTGCAGCTCAGAAATCATTCTCCAGAACCAGACAGGTTTTACTTTTCACAACAATAACGATGTGCTGACGCTTAATGCCGGGGAGAAAACAACGGTGGAGATAAAAACAAGGGAGAGGAAGCAATCCCTTTCGTTGAAGTTTCTTGTGCTCAGCGCCGTGAATGCACCGAATAAACACCCGGTGATTACTCTCAATGTGAAGGCGGGTTGAATTGCTAAATGGTTAAATGGTTTGATGGTTAGATGGTTAGATGGTTTGATGGTTATTTCATTAAATAAAAATGAAGTAGCATTTTAGCAATACAGCAATTTAGCCATACAGCAATTTAACCATCAAACCATCAAATTATCATTTCAGTCAAGCACTCTTCTTTCCTGTACTTCTGTTCTCACTTCTTTGAAGCCGGCGTTTTTGTAAACACTGAGTGCATTGGGATGGTCGAGGGTGCAGGTGTTGAGCTGAACCCATTGCGGCCGGTAGCTCCATGCTTTGGCCACCACCCACTGCAGGAAATATTTTCCAAAACCTTTACTGATAAATTTAGGCATTAAACCGAAATAGAGAATCTCCACAAACTTTTCTTCTTTTACAAACTCGATGTAGCCAGCCGCTTCACCGTTTACTTTAAAAACAAATATATCAACATTGGCGGCATTGATTTTTTCAGACAGTTCTTCATCCGGCATCACCATCCGGTCGAGCCAGTGCCATTTTTCTCCTACTCCGTAATAAAGTTGCCGATATTCATCCAGCGAAATCGGTTTTTGCAGCAATTCAAAATCGGTTCCTGGTATTGGTGTCGGCGCTGTTTTTGGTTCATGCATTTCAAGAAAAGTGACCGTGACGGGTTTGAAAACGATGCGGGAAGTATCAATTGGGGGCATGGGGCAAAAATAGGGAGGGAGGATTTTAGTTTGTTTTATCAGTGAACAATCGAATATCAGGCACTTTTTAATTTTTAATAGCCATTACCCCCACCTCTTAAACAACCAGTACGGGCTCCACTGCATCACTTTTGCCACCAGCCACCAGCGGCGGCTTACATACACTTTGCGTTTCTTTTTTTTAATGGCTTCCATAATTTGCCGGGCTGCTTTTTCCAACGGCACCACCCAAAACTGTTTGTTGCCTTTTGCCATTTGGGTGTCCACAAAACCCGGCTCAATGCAGGTGATGGAAATATCATACCGGGAGCCCGTCGAAGGATTTTTCATCCGGCAGGCTTTGATGGCCAGCCCTTCAAAATAATTGCTCTGGAAAGCCTTGGAAGCGCTGTAGGCAGGCGCCCAGCTGTTGCCGCGGTTGGCCGCAATGGATGAAATGACCGCCATGCTTCCGTACCCTTGCCTTACAAAAAAATTAAAACCCCAGTTGGCTATTTCCACAAAACCGTTCACATTGGTATCAACCGTGCGTTTATCGAGTTCCCAGTCCAATTCTTTGCTCACATCACCGCCGCCGGCGCTGATGATGAGGATATCAAGCCCGCCAAGTTTTTCCGTCAGCGATTCAAGATGCGCCCTGTTAAGCTGGTGAGTCACATCAAAGCATTCCGTTTCGACGAGAAAGGGAAACTGCTTTTGAATTTCATCCAGCAATTCTTTTCGCCGCCCGGTAATACCCACCCTGTTGCCGGCTTCTGCATACAGTTCGGCCAGTTTTCTGCCAATGCCTGATGTGGCGCCGATGATGATGACTTTTTTTGTACCTGTGTTCATCCAGGAAAGTTAAGCAGAACAAAGCTTTCAGTTCTTTTTCCAAATCAACCTCAGCATACTTGGCAAACCCGCAACAGCACCAAGCCCCAGTGCTAGAAAAGTAGTTTCTCCGCTTAAAAATCCATTTGAATAAAACAGCCTGTCAATTACTACAAGGCTGATAGTGGTAATGGCAAACCCGATGGAATTGTAAATGGTGAGGGCCGTGCCCCGCAAGTGCTCCGGTGCATACTGCGCCACCAGCGTAGAAAACTGCGGTGAGTCGGGAATGACAGTGAAACCCCAGATAAAAAGCAGGGTGAGAAATAAAATCAGCGGCCATGAAAATGAAAAAGCTGATGCAAAACAGCAAATGCCTGAAACAAGCAGGGCCAGCATTGCCACCCTGGCGCTGCCGATTTTTACAGATAAATAACCGCCGGCAATACAACTGACTGCGCCGATGCTGATGATGATAAAACTGAGCAGGGAGATGTTCAACTCCAGTGCATTTTTCTTTTGATACAATTCCAGCATCAGCGGTACAAAACCCCAGAAAGTGTACAGCTCCCACATGTGGCCAAAATAACCGAAAGCAGCTTGCCGCCATTTTTTTGAACTGAAAATTATCCCGATGGCGTTCCATTGAAAGTCGCCGGTTTTTTTTCTGTATGGCCCATCGCCTGCAAACAACATCATCAATCCACCGCCGGAAGCGACAAGCGAAGTAATATTTAAAACCGGTTTCCAGGGAAGTTCGAAATCCCGGTTTTTAAGCAGGTGAGGAAAAGCAGTGCCCAATACAAGGGCGCCTAATAAATAACCCATCGCTTTACCCAAACCCTTCTCATACCAGTCGGCAGCTATTTTCATACCCACAGGGTAAATACCGGCGATAAAAAAACCGGTTAGGAAACGCCATGCAAAAAGTGAATTGCCATCTTTGGCCAGCCAAATTACAGCGGAGTTGGTTAGTGCCCCAAGAATGGAAGAGACGAAAAATAATTTTACCGGCGAAAAGCGGTCGGCCAGGGCGAAAAACGCAAACACCAGCGTGCCGGCAATAAAACCAAACATCACGGCTGAAGTGACAAGGCTGATGGCGTACTGGCTGAGGTGAAGCGCCTGCTTCAATTCCGGTAAAACGGCATTGCCGGCAAACCAAAGTGAAGTGCCGGCAAACTGCGAAAGCACAATGATGGGAAGAACATTTTTGTTAACTGGTGCAGACAAGCCGTTGGTTTATTTTTTAATATTGGTAATGATCAGTCCTGCCACCACTAAAATAAAGCTAATGATGTGAATGCCGTTGATTTTTTCGTGAAGCAGAATCACTGCTTCCACACTGCTGAATACCGGGATCAGGTTGCCAAATAAGGCGGTTCTGCCGGCGCCGAGTGCGGCTATGGCCTTATTCCAGATTAAGAAACAAATGACTGATGCACCCAGCCCGAGATAAATAATGGCTGAAATATTGGAAACATTGATGGCGATGCCGCCGCTGGTATTCAGTTCATACAGATAAAACGGCAGCAGGATGCCGGTGCCGAGCAGAAAAATGGTGAATAGAAAATTGGTGCCATTCATCGCCGCCGGTTTCTTTTTTACAAGAATATTGTAAACAGCAAAGGTCAATGCAGCGGCAAGAATCCACCAGTCGCCACGGGTAAAAGAAAAGGAGAGAAGCGTTTCAAGGCTTCCTTTGCTGAGCAGCAACAGGATGCCGGCAATGGAAATTATCATGCCGCTTACCCGCAGCAAAGTGATTTTTTCATGCAGGAAAATCCTGGCAAGAACGACCGACATGATGGGAGAAGAGCAGGTGCCAAGTATCGCCATATTGATGGCGCCGGAATAGTGCCCTGCAATGTAAACGAAAGTGTTGAATATGCTGACGCCTGTGAGGGCCGCCAGCAGAAAGTACCCTGGTTTTCGTTTTACAATACTGAGTTCAGCAAAAAAATATTTCCATGCGAATGGAAGAATGATGACGGTAGCAGACAACCAGCGGTAAAAGGCAAGGGTAACGGGCGGAATATCTTTAATCACTCCCCGGGCAATGATAAAATTGCCCGACCAGATAAGGGTGGCCAGAGAAGCCAGCACCACTCCTTTATAAATAGTTTTATCGGTGGAATACATGATGGCTGAAATGATATTGGGTAAAATTGTTGAGCGGATTGTCAATTCCGGCAACAATTTAGCAATTCAGTAATAAAAAAAATTTAGTTGTGTGCAAAGTCTGACTCGAAGTTTCCCATAATACGTTCCTTCGAAGGATTGAAGTAGCCGGATTTCAAGGCGGGAAATTCTTCCCGAATCAGCTGCATCAGCTGTTTTACGCCCATGCATTCGCCGGTATCGGTCATGCCGATTTTGCCAAGATACCAGTCAGGGTCAATATTGAAATTGCGCCACTGAATCATCTTCAGCCCGGTTTCTCTTATCAGTTTTCGCAGGGCTTCATACTCGGCTATACTGTCGGTCATGCCGGGAAAAACAAAATAGTTGATGGATGTCCAGCCGCCGTAGCGGTTCACAATTTTCAGACTTTCAATGATGTCTTCAAACTCATAATTGTTAGGTCGGTAATAGGGCAAATAAATTTCTCTTCGGGCCGAATTGGTGCTAACACGAATAGAATTAAGCCCGGCTTCACAAAGCGCTTTTACAGCCCGCGGGTCAGAGCCATTGGTGTTGATGTTGATGCTTCCTTTCTGCGTATGCTTCCTGATTTCAATGATGGCATCGCGGATGGTTTCCCACATCAGCAGCGGCTCGCCTTCGCAGCCCTGCCCAAAACTGATGATGGGATAAGGCGCTGTTTCGAGGTGCGGCACTGTGAACTCCACAATTTCTTCCGCAGTGGGTTTAAAGGAAAGTCGGTCTTGTGTGGAAACAATCGGCTCTTCATCGGGCTGTAATGAAATGCATCCAACACAATTAGCATTGCATGCCGGTGACACGGGTACGGGACATTCCCAGCGGCCCAAAGCAAAATTTCGTGCTGCAGGGCAGTGATACGTCATGCAGCAGTTGTTCATTAAATGGTTTACCAGCCGGTTGTGCGGATAAGCTTTCAACAGATGTTTTGCACCGGTTTTTATTTTTTCTGCATCATAACCTGAACATTCCTGGCGAATGTCTTTTTCAATTCGTATTGCGGGCACAAAAAATTTAGTATTGTACCAACCCACTGCTGTATAGCAAAACAGCGGCAGCACCGGCGCATTTTTTTCTGATTCGTAAGCGGCGAGATAAAATCCGGTATGCGCCGGCGGAATGAATGCCGCCACAGCCCAGCCTTTTTCACACAGACGCATTTCGCCTGTCTTTACATCTATGCCAATGCCCCTGCGGCCGGGCAGTTCGTACAGCGAGCCGCCGTCAGGCAGTTCCATCCATTCATCATTGGGCACGGGCACAGCATCCCATCCGCTTCGGCCGGTGGCATACAGCGAAGGGTCTTCAAAAATATTTCCCTTGCCGTCGGAGTAAAGATGGTATGGTGAATGCAGGAACGTCATATAAATCTAATATCGGTAAAGGCTTGACTGTTCAATTTTTAATATTCAATGTTCGTTTGTTCTCAAACCTCCGACTTCTGCCTTCACAGGCTGCAAAAATCGGTAATGTAAATCAATTGGCCGGTTTGTAAACATTTATATTAATCATCTCCCGGCAAAAGGCATTGAATTCTTTTTCATTAATATCAAGGTCGTTTTCATCATTGATAATTTCATACTGCAGCAGTTTGTTGTTTTTGAAATCAATGGTAAGCAGGCCGTCTTTGAGTACAAGGTTGTTGAGTTCTTCCCATTTAATTGTTTTTACAGGCCAGGAGGGGTAGATGATTTTATCGGGAAAAAATTTTACTACAAGTTCACGCCGGGCAATGGTATCCAGCAACAGGAAAATCAAATTGACACCCGAAACCCACCAGTATGCGGTGTTGAGCCACGCAAGTATTAATAGAAAAAAGGGGGCATAAAATGTTGATTGCTGCTCAGCTATTTTAAAATACCGGGAAACCCATATCGAAAAAAAAGTAAGCACGGCTGCAAAAAGGTATCCCCATTTTTCAAATCTGTCTGAGGCACTCAGCAATACGAGACAAATAATATTACTGCTGATAATAATCCAGCTTATCGTTCTGTAAAATTTAACCTTTTCATTTTTTAAAACCAGTTCAAATTTTTTCATGGATGATTTTATTGTGAATCACACATCATTCTTTTTGCAAGGTGGGCAAAGTGATGGTTTTTATGGCTAAATGGTTTAAAGGATGGATGGCTCGAAACGGCTTAACCATTTTACTATGCAGCAATGCAGCAATTTGGCCATCAAGCCATCTGCGGATTTGAGGCCACCATCAGGTTACAAAGCTTAAACAGCAGTCTTGCACTTACATTGCTGTCCCAATCCGTTTCGCCAACGCCGCTTTCACTCAGGTCGAAGCCGATGATTTTTCTACCGCTTTTCACCAGCTTGTTGAAAATATAAAATACCTGTTCGGTTTCCAGCCCGCCATGTACGGGGGTGCCGGTGTTGGGGCATAGTTTGGGATCGAGGCCGTCCACATCAAAGCTGATAAAAACTTTATCGGGCAGCTTGCTGATAATTTCTTCGGCAATTTGCTTCCATGTTTGCCCATCAAAAACCCTTTCTTTGAGTTCACGGTCGAAATAGGTAATCACCCGGTAATTGCTGTTGAAAATATAGGCCCATTCTTCCTCACTGTAATCCCTTACGCCCAGCTGCACCAGTCTTTCCACCTGCGGTATTTCCTGCAGCGTATTGTACATAATGCTGGCATGGCTGTACACAAAACCCTGGTAGGCCTTGCGCAAGTCGCAGTGCGCATCAATCTGCAGGATGCCAAAACTGCCATATTTTTCGGCAATGGCTTTAAAAAAACCAAACGGAATGCTGTGATCGCCGCCAAGCAGCCCTACAAGTTTGTTGCGTTCAATCAGGCCTTTGGTTTGTTCATACACCCATTTGTTCAGAAAAACTCCGCCTTCATTTACTTCTTTCAGGGTTTTTGTCATGAAGAGGTTTTCTTCCACTGCCTCACCTTTGGCAATATAATCAATATAGAGCTCAGCTTCTTTGCGCAGGTAGTCACTTTTCAACAACACTTTGCGGTCAATATCTTTTAAAAAAAATCCTTGTTTCCAGCCTTCGGGTATATCGGCATCGTACAGGTCAATTTGCAAGCTGGCAGGAAAAATATGCTCCGGTGCACGGGCCGTGCCTGCGCCATAGCTTACCGTTACTTCCCACGGAACGGGAAGAATCACCAGTCTTGCTTCATCTTCTGTAAAGGGCAACCCGAAAATATTATTGTTGGGATTGCTGGTAATGTTAGGATCAAAGCTTGAAAGATCGGTCATGTCGGGGTTTTCTAAAAAAGCGGTGTAAGGTAAGGAGAAGTTGCAAATACAAACCACACAGGTTGAAGATTTGGGATTAATTTTTATGCCGCTGTTTGCAGCGCACTGATTAGGCTTTCGTTGCCTGTCCGGCTGATGTAGGTTTGGCTGGGGTAACGCATTCTGTTCAAGAATCAGCGTTTTCGCCAATCCTTTATCTCGTTCAAATCAAGGGGAAAGAATAGTAATACAAATCTTTAACCAGCAATTCAACATTCACTCTCCCTCAACCATTTTTGACCTACCTTTGCCCTGCAATTTCAACAAATGAAAAAGACGCATATTATTTTACTTGTTTTGATTGTGGCTGCCATTGCTGTGCTCATCAGCCTGATGCCTGCCGGTGGCGCCGATATGCTGAGCAGTTACGAAACAATTGCAACAGCCAAAGCCAAAGATGGCAAGTTTGTTCATATAGTAGCCAAACTCGACAAAACCCGGCAGGTAGAATATGACGCCGTAAAAAATCCCAATTACCTCAGCTTTACAGCCGTTGACTCCCTGGGTGAAAAAGTGAAAGTGGTTTACAATAACGCCAAGCCCGACAACCTGGAGCATAGTGAAAAACTGGTTATGAAAGGAAAAATGCGGGGCGATGTTTTTGAATGTAACGAGATTCTTATGAAATGTCCTTCCAAATACACGGATGATCCCAACCGCATTCAGCAAAGTATTGACAAAAACACCAACTGATTTCAATGGATTATATTGGCGAACAGTTGATGCCGGGTAAAATCGGTCACCTGCTTATCATCATTTCGTTTGTGGCGTCGCTGGTGGCGGCGTTTGCTTACTTCCAGTCTTTCAGGGCAGCTGATGAAACTGACAGACAGAGCTGGAAACGCCTGGGCCGGTTTGCTTTTTTGGCCGATGCCGTATCGGTTATTGCTGTTTTTTTCATTCTGTATTATCTCATCAGCAATCATCGCTACGAGTACCAGTATGTGTACAAAAACTCCGGCAACGACCTGGAGCCGAAATATATTTTCAGCGCTATCTGGAGCGCTTCAGAAGGAAGCTTTGTTCTCTGGACATTGTGGCACGCCATACTTGGCGTGGTGCTCATGTTTACTGCAAAAAAATGGGAAGGCCCTGTGATGACGGTGCTTTCTTTTGCACAGGTCTGTATTTCCACTATGTTGCTCGGTATCTATATTTTCGGAATAAAAATTGGAGCCGACCCCTTTGCACTTTTCCGTGAACAGATGCCCGATCTGCCCATTTTCCAGTTTGCCGATTATGCAACAAGAATAAAAGACGGCAACGGGCTGAACATGCTGCTGCAGAATTACTGGATGGTGATTCACCCGCCGGTTTTGTTTCTTGGATTTGCCAGCACAGTCATTCCTTTTGCATTTGCCATGGGCGGATTGATGACAAAAAACTATGGCGACTGGGTAAAACCTGCTTTGCCCTGGGCTTTATTTGCAGCCTGTGTTCTCGGTGTTGGCGTCATGATGGGTGCGGCATGGGCTTATGAATCGCTGAGCTTTGGCGGCTACTGGGCATGGGATCCGGTGGAAAATGCATCGCTGGTGCCGTGGCTAACACTGGTGGCAGGTATTCACACTATGCTTATTTACCGGCATACCGGCCGCTCACTTAAAACAACTTTTTTATTAATAGTACTCACTTCCATACTTATTGTTTACTCCACCTTTTTAACCCGCAGCGGCATCCTGGGCGATACATCCGTTCACTCTTTTGCAGACCTGGGCATGAATGCGCAGCTTTATGCATTCCTTTATGCTTTTTGCTGGCTGCCGGCAATTTTATCTTCCCCGGGGATAAAAAATAAATTGATTGCTCTTCTTATTTCGCTTGCATCGTTGTGGCTGGCCGGTAAAGTACATTCATTATTTGCATTAGTTTCTCCTTTGGCTGCACTGGTTTTATGTATGACAAATTTGAACAAAACAATTCCAGCTGCGCAAAAAGAAGAAAGCGCTTCATCCCGTGAGTTCTGGATGTTCATCGGTTCACTGGTGTTGCTGTTTTCATCCTTTATCATCATCGGGCAAACATCACTGCCGGTGTTCAATAAAATTTTTGATACAAAATATGCCCCTCCGCAGGATATTGGGTTTTCCTATAACCGCATCCAGATTTTTATCGCCATCATTATCGGCCTGCTTACTGCCATTGGCCAATACCTGAAATGGAAAGACACAGGGGGTAACTATTTTTTCAAAAAAATCACTTTTCCTTTCATCATCAGCGCAGCAGCAGCAGGACTGATTCTTTATTTCGGAAACATTCAATACGATAAATACGGCACGGGTTTCCTGGCCGCCATCTGGATGGCAGTGGCAAGCAGTGTTTTTACAGTACTAGCCAACTTGTCTTATATCTGGCTGGGGGTAAAAGGGAGTTTGAAACTCTCAGGACCTTCAGTGGCACACACGGGTTTTGGACTGATGCTGCTCGGAATTTTGATTTCTGCTTCCAATAAAGAAACACTTTCTCTTAACACAAGTGGCATTCCGGTAGATTTTGGCCCTGAAAGCAAAGAAAAAACCGGCGAAAACCTGACGCTGGTAAAGGGGATGAAAACCGACATGGGAAAATACTGGGTGACGTATCACGATGATTACACACACCCGAAGAAATCACAGAAATATTTCCTGATTGACTTTGAATCGAAGGACGGTAAAGAAAAATTTACCCTGAAGCCGAATGCCTTTATCAATTATAAGGGTAACGAAGGTCTGATGGCCAATCCGGATGCAAAGCATTACTGGAACCATGATGTGTTTGCCTACATCACGGCGCTTGCCGACCCCAACCGGAGGGCTGATACCGCAGCCTTTACAAATATTACCATTCAGCCCGGTGATTCTATTGCTTATATCAACGGGATGATAAAACTGGAAGGCGTTGCTTCAAGAGACAGCCTGCCGGTAGAGCTCTTCGGAAAAGATGGAAGCTTGTATGAAGCCCAAATAAAAGTCTTTGCCAAAACCAATTCTATTTACACTTCTGTGCCGAAGCTTGCCATTGCCAAAGGCGCCATGATAAGTGTGCCGGATACAATAATTGCTGAAGACCTCATTTTGCAGTTGAACAAAGTAGAAGGCAATAAAGTACAGCTGGGGGTGAAAAAAATGAATTCGGTACCCGATTTTCTCACATTGAAAGTTTATAAATTTCCGTTCATTAATATTCTCTGGCTCGGCACACTGGTAATGGCTGCCGGCTTTATTATCAGCATGGTCAGACGCCTTGAATTACGGAAAATTTCAGGCTGACAATCTAATTTAACTTTTGGATACAGCCGTGGTCTTAGAATCCTTGTCTTTATATACTACTTTAGTGTTATGAAATGGCGGTTTTTCCAGGAAGCAGCATTCATCATGGCAACCAACCTTGCTGCTGCTGTTGCCTTTTCACAAAACGACACCATCATAGGGCCGCCACCCCGCCTGCCAATGATGGAAAATAAATGGGGACCCAACGATACCATCATCACCGGTGCTATCTACTACATGGGCGAATGGATGCCTTACAAGGAGCTTGAAATGGCCTGGGTATCTAATATGAATCCAAAAAAACTTGCCAAATACATTGAAGAGTGGACAAGACTGCGTAATGCAGTTTACGTTACATATCCCTATGCCCGCACGGCCGGCTACCTGATGAACGACATCAATGCCCGAATAGCACAGATGAATAAGAAGGAAAAAAAGAAATACATAAAATCCCGTGAAAAGGAGCTGAAAGACCAGTTTGCCGACCCGCTTTCGCAGCTTTCTGTTTACCAGGGAAAAATTCTGATGAAGCTTATCAACCGGCAAACCGGCAACAACTGTTACGAAATAGTAAAAGAATACCGCGGAGGAGTCACGGCAAGATTTTACCAGACAGTCGCCTTTTTCTTTGGCAGCAGCCTGAAACAGGAATGGGACCTGACCGACAAGGTGGACCGGCAGATTGAAAACATTGTGAAAGAAATAGACGGCAGCTGGTACAACAATCCATACCGGCCGGCGACAAGATAAGCTGCTTGTTTATGGTTTATCGTTTATCGTTTTTCGTTGATTACAGATTGAATGGTGCTTTATCATTATTACTTTATTTTAGTGCATTCAAAACGATAACCATAAAAGAAATCAACTAAAAATGAAACTGGATATACTTGCCATCGGCGTTCATCCCGACGATGTAGAACTGGGGTGTTCGGGCACTATTATCAGGGAAATAAAAATGGGGAAAAAAGTTGCTGTGCTCGATTTGACACAGGGTGAGCTCGGCTCACGGGGAACGATTGAAACCCGCTATGAGGAAGCTGCTAAAGCCGCCATGGCCATGGGTGTGCATGTAAGAGAAAATCTGAAAATGAGGGATGGCTTTTTCCGCAATGATGAAGAACACCAGGTAAAACTGATAGCTGCCATAAGGAAATACCAGCCGGAAATAGTGCTTACAAATTCGCTTGACGACCGACACCCTGATCATGGACGGGCTGCAAAACTTACTGCTGATAGTTGCTACTTGTCCGGGTTGCGGAAAATTGAGACAAAAGATGAACAGGAAAATCTGCAGGAACCATGGCGGCCCAAATACGTTTTCCACTATATCCAGGACAGGTACCATGAGCCCGATTTTATCATTGACATTACCGATGTGTTTGAACAACGAATGGAGGCAATAAAAGCTTACACAACGCAATTTTATAACCCGGACAATGAAGACGATGGCCCGCAAACGTATATTTCCACTCCTGAATTTATTGAAAGCGTGGTGGCCCGGGCACGGGTTATTGGCAAAAAAATAGGTGTAAAGTATGCTGAGGGGTTCAATACCCAAAAACGAATCGGCTTAAAGAGCTTTGATTCACTCGTAAGCATTGAAACCTGATTTGGATTAAGCATTTTGTTTGTTAACATTACAGAATTCATTGCTGCTATCTGGCTGAAGATGCATAGCTTTGCAGGAATTTTTTTACCCCCCCCTACATGGCAATTCCCAAGTTTCAACAAACCCCAGGTTCTTTTTACACCGACCTGAGACAACGGGTGAATGATTATTTTAAAGAAATCAGAAAATCACCTGCCGGCAATTTCAAACTGTACCTCAAAGCCGCCATTTTACTTATAGGGTTTACCAGTCTTTATATTCACCTTGTATTTTTTACACCGGCAGCGGTTTGGGCAATTGCCGAATGTGTTTTATTAGGTTGCATTGTTGCTGCCATCGGGTTCAATGTTATGCATGACGGGGCTCATGGAAGTTTCAGCAACCGGAAATGGATTAATACGATGGCAGCCTCATCGCTGAATATACTTGGCGGCAACAGCTTTATGTGGGATATGAAACATAATGTTATTCATCATGCCTTTACCAACGTGGACGGAGTGGATGATGATATTGACATACAGCCCTGGATGCGGATGAGCCGGCACCAGAAGAAATACCCCCTGCATAAATACCAGCATCTATATTTCTGGTTTTTTTACAGCCTGCTTTATTTGAGCTGGATATTCCTGATGGACTACCAGAAATATTTCAAAAGAAAGATCGGTAATATACCCATTAAAAAAATGAATTTAAACGACCACCTGGTTTTCTGGAGTTTTAAGGTTGTAAACCTGGCTTTGTTCATCGGCATTCCTGTAATCCTGCTTGGGTTTACACCGTGGCTGATCGGGTTTATAGTTTTTGCAGCAGTCACCGGTTTTGTCATCAGCATCGTTTTCCAACTGGCGCATACGGTGGAGCATACTTCTTTTACTGTACCCGATGCCCACACAGGAAAAATCGAAGACGAATGGGCTATTCACCAGTTAAAGACTACTGCCAATTTTGCCACACGAAACAAACTGGTCACCTGGCTGGTGGGCGGTTTAAATTTCCAGATAGAACATCACCTGTTTCCCAAGGTATCACACATACATTACCCGGCCATCAGCGCCATCATTAAAAAAATATGCCGGGAATATGGTATCGTGTATATCGAGTATCCCAAGGTGAGGTATGCTGTTTATTCGCATATTAATTTTTTGCGGCAAATGGGCAGGGTATAAATAAAAATTTATTCCCAAGCAGTGGTTTTTTACAATCTTACTATCCGGTACATAATTCTCATCTGCCACATTCGCAAATAAACATCTGAATAAATCTTTTCCCACTTACCGGTTAGGCCGTGTTTATAGTTCATACCCAGCGACCATTTATTTACACCAACAGAAAATCCGCCCGTTAACCGCCAGTCAGTGGTTTGCGGCTCTCCGCCACTGTAGCCATTGCTGGTAGTTCCGGCGTCACTGTAAAACCAGTATAGTTCTGAAGCTTCAAGCGCCGGAGCACAATCAATGCCTGCATGAACTGTCAGCTTTAATTTTTTTGAACCAAATGACCGGCCAAGCTCCGGGTTAAAGGAAAGAAACTGGTAATGCCGGCTGTAATCTGCGTTTATATTTTCTGTTCCCTGCCTGCTTACAGATTTGTAAATATTCAACCGGCCGCCTGCGTATTCATGAGCTGCATTAAAAGCCACAAACCAGGCTGAAGCAAGATGGTATTTTAGTTGCAGCCCGGCTTGGGTTATAGCCGCCATATAGCGGCCGAAGTAATGATCATTATAATCTGGCATGCCCAGAACATCGCTTTTATAATAGGTAGTTGTTCGTGTACTGCCCGTGCCGGCATACCAGGAGCCGCCCGAACCGGCAAATACCGAAATAGAAAACTTTTTCTGGGACAAGGCAGGGATTACAGGTGCAGAAAGAAGAAGCAGTGTAAATATCTTTTTCATAAACTGCAGTTTTACTTCGTGCAGCACAATTCAAGCCATTCTTGTTTAACAAAATTGTAAAGCCTTGCGGTTAACTTCTCATGATTGGCACCCGGATACAGGATACAGGCAATCAATCTCCCTTATCTTTGCGGCCAAATTATATTCAGATGCACTTTCAGTTCACCGAAGAACAGCAGATGATTCAGAAAGCCGCCCGTGATTTTGCCGAAAATGAATGCAAGCCCGGTGTGATTGAACGGGATGAAAAGCAAATTTTTCCCCGTGAGCAGGTGATAAAGCTGGCCGATCTTGGTTTTTTGGGCATGATGGTGGACCCCCGATACGGAGGCGCCGGCATGGATACCATCAGCTATGTGCTGGCTATGGAAGAAATAAGTAAATGGGATGCCAGTGTGAGTGTGGTGATGAGTGTAAACAACAGCCTGGTTTGTTACGGATTGCAGGCTTTTGGCACCGAAGAGCAGAAACAAAAATACCTGGTGCCGCTGGCGCAGGGTAAAAAGAACAGCGAACTCTATATCGGTGCTTTTATGCTGAGTGAACCCGAAGCGGGCAGCGATGCTACTTCGCAACGAACGACTGCAGAAGATAAAGGCGATTATTATTTATTGAATGGAACAAAAAACTGGATAACCAATGGCGGCACGGCATCGGTTTACCTGGTGATGGCGCAAACCGACTCTTCAAAAGGTTCCCGGGGCATCAATACGTTGATAGTAGAAAAAGAGTGGCCGGGCGTGGTGGTAGCTGCAAAAGAAAACAAACTTGGCATCCGCGGCAGTGACACGCATTCTGTTTTGTTCAACGATGTGAAAGTGCCCAAGGCCAACAGGATTGGTGAAGATGGGTTTGGTTTCCGGTTTGCAATGAAAACACTGGCCGGCGGCAGAATCGGCATTGCATCACAGGCTTTGGGTATTGCCAGCGGCGCTTATGAATTAGCCAAGGAGTATTCAAAAACAAGAAAAGCATTTGGCACCGAAATCAAAAATCACCAGGCCATAGCTTTCAAACTGGCTGATATGGCTACCCGCATAGAAGCCGCCCGCATGCTTTGCCTGAAAGCGGCATGGGATAAAGACAACGGGCTGGATTACGGATTAAGCAGTTCCATGGCGAAACTGTATGCATCAGAAACCGCCATGTGGACAACAGTGGAAGCCGTACAGATCCATGGCGGCTATGGCTATGTAAAAGAATATCACGTGGAGCGGCTGATGCGTGATGCCAAGATCACCCAGATATACGAAGGCACCAGCGAGGTGCAGCGGATTGTTATCAGCAGGAGTATTTTGAAATAGATAGTTACTAATTTTACAGTATGATTTATCCCAAAATTTTATCAGTTAAAGCCCTGGAAAAATACAGGGTTTATATTCAATTTGAGGATGCTGTGGAGGGCATTCTTGAACTATCTGATTACGCCGGAAAAGAAGCTTTTAAGCAGTGGGATGTGGATGATAATTTCAGCAAAGTTTCTATTAATGAAGAATCAGGTGCCATCACATGGCCGGGCAATCTGGATATCGACACATTAACTGCATGGCTTACGTTGAAGGGGCTCAGTTATGATGAATATAAATCCAAATTGAAAAAACAAAGCCATGCCATCCGTTAGCCGTTTTTTCGGCATTGTAATTTATTTCTATTTCCGTGATCACAACCCGCCGCACTTTCATGCAAAATACGGGGAGTTTGAGGCAGAAATCCTCATTGAAGATTTATCGGTTGATGTCGGCTACCTTCCTCCCCGTGCACTGGGACTTGTATTGGAGTGGGCATACATTCATAAAGAAGAATTAATGGATAACTGGAAAATCGGGCAGGAAGGAGGGATATTTAAACAAATTGCTCCTCTTGCCTGAAGTTTACTCTGAATCCGCATTTATGCCTGTGAATGCAGAAGCATATCAGAAAATAAAATCAGAACTCGATTTTCAAAATATCACTCTTGTCGCCGTTTCCAAAACCAAACCTGTTGAAGAAATTCTTGAACTCTACCAGCTTGGTCACCGGGATTTCGGAGAAAATTATGTTCAGGAGCTGATGACCAAAGCAACACAGTTGCCCGCGGACATCCACTGGCATTTTATCGGGCATTTGCAAAGCAATAAGGTAAAAAATATCGCTCCCTTTATTCACCTTATCCACGGAGTGGATAGCTTGAAATTGCTGAAAGAAATCAATAAGCAGGGGGAAAAAAACAACCGGGTGATTGACTGCCTGCTGCAGGTGCATATCGCCAGTGAAGAAACCAAGTTTGGGCTGGATGAAAAAGAACTGGATGAACTTATATCCCATCTGAAGAAGGAACCTTTGAAAAATGTACGCATCTGCGGCCTGATGGGTATGGCAAGCTTTACAAATGACATGGAAAAAGTAAGAAATGAGTTTCAGAATCTCAAAAGACTTTTCGATAAGCAGTCCTCACTCGCCATTCTCTCCATGGGCATGAGCAGTGATTATAAAATTGCTATTGAAGAAGGAAGCAATATGGTGCGCATCGGCAGTTTAATTTTTGGCGAAAGGAGGTAAATTGATTTTCTTATCCTTTTTTCAGAACATTATTTTTCCATGCTTCACACAATCCCGAAACAAAAGCCGCAGTGATAAAAAAAAGAGTAAAAAGCAAAGCTTCGCTGCGGCCGTACAGTTCAGGATATTTTAGCCAGGCAAAAAAATAAACCGGGAGATTGCCTGCTAAAATTAAAGCAAGCGGGAAAAAAACATATTGATTTTTCCACGGATAAATTTTCAATAAAAATTTAATAACAAGCCTGTAAAATAGCAGCACAACAACCAGGCTGCCCGCCAGGCTGAAAACCGCAAAGCTGGTGATATCGATGATGCTGAATTGTTCATATAAGGCAAAAGATGTTGCGAGGATGATAAAATACCCGCAGAGCCAGGCGAGTAGAAAAGACAGGAATACTATCATAGTTGAATTTACAAGGCAGATGCAAGCTTCTTTTTAATTTTCATTATCTGGTTTTTCAGCAACAATAAAACACCGATGGCCAACAGCCCGGTTGTGATGGTAACGAATAAATGAAGACTGCTGTATTGTTTTGAATCTGTTTTGCCTGCCATATCTGTCGTGGTTATTTTTCTTGCCCGCACCTGGTTGGTGGCCGAATTTTCCAATACCCACAGGTTGTTTTCCTTGTCAAATAGCCCGCTGCAAACAGTCCATAATGCTCCGGATTTTAAAACAGTATCAATCGTTCCATCAGTATTTACACGGATTACTTTTTTTGAATCAATCATGGCAATGTAAATATTTTCATTTCCATCAGTCCACATGCCGTAGCAGTCGTAGTTGTGCCCCATCATTGTAAACTTTGTTGTTTTACTGCCGATGTCATCAGTCAGTATTTTAAATTCACCCTGCGGAGAAAGCTGGTATAATTTTCCACCGGCTGTAAAATATAAAGTGCCATTAACGGAAACATGCAGCCATCCCACAAAACCAAATTTTCCTTTAGCAATCTTACTGATATTTCCGGCTTTATCTTTTTTCATAAACCGGGTACTGGTAAAGCGTTCCACCCAAAACATATTACCGCTGCTGTCTCTTACAAAGCTGTAATTGGTAAGAAAACCTTCCGTCGGCTCAATCTCTTTTACCAGGTCACCGGTATTTTTCAGGCACCACGCATAATGGCCCCATGTGTCCAGTTTTTCGCCATTGTACCAGAGATGCTCGCCATACAGGTTATCCTGTGGGTCTATGTACAGTTCATGTGTATGCACACCGCCAACTGCAACAGTTTTTTTACCACCGGGAGTAATTTTCCAAACCTGTTTCAGGTCGGTATAATAAATATTTCCTTTGCTGTCCTTTACTATTCCAATTCCAGGGTGGGCATTAAGCGCTGAACTGACCAGCAACCAGCAACCAATTACCACTAACTTTTTCATGGCTATACTTTATTGCCCGGGATAACCAGGTATGTTTTTTCCCAGGTAAATATTTCTTTCTGCTTTCATTAAATTGTCTGCGTATTCCAATTTCAATATGCCGCTGCCGCCCCGGTTCTGCATTCTTTGGCGAAGTTCTTCAGTAAGCAGCGGGTCGTCATCAAACACATAGTCATCAATCCAGTATTCCTTTTTGCCGGGTTCCTTTATAGTAATATGAATATGCGCCGGGTCGCTTCTCCCGGGATATGCGGCCGGGCGTAGTGTAAAAAAACTGTATTCTCCTTTTTCATTTGTCTTCATCCAGCCGCGGAGATAACCATGCCTTTTTGCCCAGCCGCTTTCATTGCCTTGCTTTGGATACACACCGGTTTGGTCGGTGTGATAGAAATAAAGGATGATACCGGGAGCAGGAGTTCCGTCGGCATTGTACACAACGCCACTTACCGCAAGCCGGGTGCCCTTTTCATTCCAGTCGGGCAACCAGCACTGGTGGCTGAGGGAATCAAAGGGTACAAGACATTCATAAATGGCTTCGCAACCCTCGCAGGGGCCGCCCACCACAATTTCTTTCACTTTTTTATTTTCATTGGCTGACTGGCTGCAGCCGGGAAAGCTGCCGAGCAAAAAGGCTAAACTGAAAAGCAAAACAGGTTTCATAACCGGAGATTTTCAATACAAAATTTAACCTTCTGTTCCGCCGTTCAAAATTCTTTACACCACAGGAAAACAATCCTTGATGAACAGGGGGTTTGCATTTCATCAGCAAATAACTGCAGCAGGTGTAAGTGCTTTTGCCGCCGGGAAATTGTAATTTTATTTTGCCGTATGCAACCCACACCCGTTTTGCTGAAATATAAACTGCATCACCTGTTTTTCTGGATGCTGCTGCTGGGCCTCTGGTTCATGCTGCGCTACGATGATTACGCCACTCCTGCGAAAGCATTTACCGTTACGCTGATTAAAGTGGTGGATCTTGCCCTGATGGTCTATATCACCAATTACCTGTTGATTCCAAAATTGCTTTATAAAAAGAAATACTGGCTCTTCGGCATACTGTTTATTGTCATGATAGTGGCGAGCAGTGTTTTAAAAATGAACATCCTTGGCCGCGTTACGAACAACCCCTTGTTGCTGAACCTGGGTGAAAACCTGAAAGACCGTATTTATGACAATATTATTCCTCATTTTTTCCTCGTAATTGCCGGGGCAGCCATCCAGCTGATGTTTGACCAGATCAAACTGCAGAAAAAAATGGCGGAGATGGCAAAAGAAAAGGCCGAAGCTGAACTGAATTTTCTGAAATCGCAGATTAATCCTCATTTTCTTTTCAATTCCCTCAACTCGGTTTATTTCCTGATTGATAAAGCGAACCCGGAAGCACGACAGGCCCTGCATAAATTTTCCGATATGCTGCGGTACCAGCTGTACGAAGCCAATGGTGAAAAAACTCCGATAGAAAAAGAAATCAGCTATCTTGAAGACTACGTGGATTTGCAAAAATTAAGAAAGGATGAAAACTATACGGTGCAGTTCAACTGCCAGCCCGAAGTACAAGGATTTTACATTGAACCACTGCTGCTGATGCCTTTTGTTGAAAATGCTTTTAAACACATCTCGCATAAGCAGGGGGGCAACAATTATGTAAGCCTGGATCTCAGCCGCCGCAACGGCGTGTTTGAATTCACCGTGGAGAATTCAAAAGAACCGGGGGTGAATGCTGCGGAGCATGGCGGCATCGGGCTGAATAATGTAAAACGAAGGCTGCAATTACTTTACCCGGGATGCCATGAACTGGATATAAAAGACGAAACAAGCCGGTTTAAAATAAATTTGAAAATTAAAATTTAAGGTTATGCTATTGGGGATTATGCTTCGCAAACGGAAAAAGTTTAAATCTTTAATTGTACTCTTGATTATTTCATCTTTACTACTGGCAGTCGGACTTTTAATTTTGTTGTAGAATGATTAATTGTATCATTATTGACGACGAACCACTGGCAAGAAAAGGTCTGAAGGAATACATCGCCGATGTGGACTTTCTGCACTTGTCGGGTGAGTTTGACAATCCGCTCAGGGCAACTGAGCTGCTGGGCAGGGGAGAGGTGCAGCTTATTTTTCTCGACATACAAATGCCGAAAATCTCAGGGCTCGAGTTTTTCAAAACCCTGAAGCAGGCACCGCCGGTAATTTTTACTACGGCTTACCCGCAGTATGCCCTCGATGGTTTTGAGCTGAATGCACTGGATTATCTTGTCAAGCCCATTTCTTTTGAACGCTTTTTGAAAGCAGCGTTGCGTGCCAAAGAATATTATGAAGTAAGACATAAAAATGAATTGGACGCGACCGCCCCCGGGGAATATGTTTTTATAAAGGCGGATAATAAACTTGTCAGGATTGCCTTTGACGAAATACTTTTTGCAGAAGCCCTGCAAAACTATGTTGTCATTCATACCCGTGAAAAGAAATACATCACTTATCTCACCTTTAAGTCGGTAGAGGAATACCTGCCTACTTCCCGCTTTATCCGGGTGCATAAATCGTACATTGTTGCTGCTCCAAAAATTGACAGCATCGAAGGCAATGACATCCGTATCGGGGCTCATCACATACCCATCAGCCGCAACCTGAAAGATGATGTAATGGAAAAACTGCTAAAGGGGAAATTTTTAAAAAGATAAAAAATAATTACCCGATTTCTTTACGGCGGTTGAAAAAATGCTTAACTTATTGGTACGAAAACCAACTTATATGAAACGGCATATTATCTCCCACATAGCCATTTACCTGCTTTCGCTCGTTATGATTGTTTTTGGAGTGTATCATTTTATGTATCCCAAAAACATGATGGAGTTTGTACCTTCCGGGCTCCCCGGCGGCATTTTATGGGTGAAAATAGTAGGCGCAGCATTTATACTGGCTGCCATTGCATTTATTTTTAATAAACAGGTAAAACTGGCGGCTTACCTGCTTGCATTGCTCCTTTTCATTTTTGTTTTTTTCATTCACTTTCCTGCTTATTTCCAGGGCGGCATGGAAGAAACAAGACAGGCCGCCCTAATTAATATATTAAAAGATACTGCCATTGGCGCTTTTGCTTTGCATATTGCCGGCAGCGCCGACAGCCATGGCATAAAATTTTAATTGAGTTTCCGGGCTGACGCTGCTTTTTTTAACGTTACCTGTTGTGCAACTGTAGTTGTAATGATTAAATTTGAGCTGAATCATTACACATGAAAATCCTTCTTTCGTCATTATTCTTGTTATCCTTGTTTACGTCGGCCCAGGACTGTAACCTGAAAGATGAAAAAGACCGCTATAACCAGGACCCGAGGCTGACAACGGGTTTTATATCGCTGGGCGCCGGCAACGATAAATTTTTACTATCCATCAGTGCCGACAAAAGGGAAATTGACTATTTTTTTGCCCTGGATAAATCCACTGCCTGCTTTGATGACATGTCGAGGGTAATGGTAACATTTGACAGCAAACAAAGACTGAATATCCGCAACGGGGGCACTACCAACTGCAATGGTTATTTTCATTTTATTTTTCCCAACCAGGAAAACCTGAATGCCAATCTCACCAGCCTGTCGCAGAAAAAAATTGCCACCGTCCAGTTTACTGATACGGGCAATAATAAAAAGATAATCACGCTGCGACCCGAAGACCAGGACACTATTATGAAACTTACGTCCTGTGTGCTGAATGAACTGGAAAAGCTGAGGGTGGATACCTGGAAACCGAAGCAGTAGTAGTGTTAAAATCCCGCTTTTACTTTTTTATCAACCCGCAAGACCGACTGTTGTTGAAATAAGGTTTTGTACCAGTAACGAAGACTGTCAATTTGTTTTGAAACAACCGGGCTGTGTTTGTAATAATAAATAACAAGGCAGGATGGCTCGGTAATCAATATTCCCGTAGCGGTGTCTTTCCAGTTGCCGGTGACCCGGATAACCGTGCTTCCCTCCTTAAATATTTTTGAAATATATTCTTCTTTAAAATTGTTCCATTCTTTTTCGCTGATCCTGCTTCCGTCAGGTTTCGATAAGCCGAAATAAAGACTGGTTTCAGTCATCCGCCCGGATGTGCAGCAAGGAAAAACCATTGCACAAAAGATGACAGTCAATAAAAAGGCAATAGTTCTTTTCACAACCGGATGTTTATATTAATGTTTTTCTTTTTTACCATGCAGAAAATAAAGATTCATCAGGCCTTTTCCCTTAATTTCTGTTTGCCCGCGGTAAGTACATTGATAATCCTTATTTATATAGTTATAAAATTTTTCCGTGATTTGGATTTTTCCCGGCTCACCAAACGATTCCATGCGGCTGGCTGTATTTACCGCATCGCCCCAGATATCGTAAATGAATTTTTTTGAGCCGATTACCCCGGCTATCACGGGTCCTATGTCAATGCCAATCCGCATTTCGCATGGTTTTTTTCCGTCGAGGCTGAACTGTGTTGCATCGGCTACCATTGATAGGGCAAGGTCAGCTATTTTGCGGATATGGTCAGGTTGCGGCTCAGGCAGGCTCGAAGCTACCAAATAGGAATCGCCGATAGTTTTTATTTTTTCAAGACTCGCCTGCTGCACCAGTTTGTCAAAGTGAGTGAAGATGACATTCAGGTTTTCTACCAGGATGGCCGGGGCAATATGCTGCGAGATTTCAGTGAAGCCGACAATATCGGCAAACAATACGGCTGATTCACGGTGTTCGTCAGCAATAATCTTTTCTCCCTCTTTCAGGCGCCGGGCCACAGGAGCCGGCAGTATGTTCAATAAAAGATTCTCCGACTTTTCCCGCTCGGCAGCCAGCAGTTCCTGTTCCTCTTTCAGTTTCTTTTTTACCAGTTCATTCTGATTGACAAAATACCGCAACACAAAAAACACGAGGAAGGTTACTGCTGTGATATTCATTACAAACAGAACATTGACAAGTTTTTCAGGAAGTGCTGTCTGAACCGGGAATATTTTGTTTTCAAGGAAGAACACGGTGATTACCGCTGCCATAAACAGTAAGAAACAATACGATGCGGCTTTTGTATTATAAAATACAACAGCGCCCAGCGGGCAAAGGGTACTCCAGAGTATGACCGCACTGGAAGAAATAAAATTGCCGAGGCTTAAATGCAACATACAGGGCAGCAGTAATATCAGTATCAGCTGGGTGCTGCGGAAAAGCCTGAAATTTTTTTGCCAGCGGTAAAATGCCAGCGACAAAAGCGATATGACCGAATACCCGCCGGGTATCAGTGCAGCAGTTTTAGCGCCAAAAAAATAGTATAAAGCCGCCCACAGAAGGCCTGCCAAGACAAAGAGCGGTACCATCATCAGGAATGTTCTTTCTTTTAACTGTTTTTCTTCATTAACGTTTATGTCCATACCAATAAAGCTACTGAAATACTCCGTAGCATATTATTTTAATCATGTTGAAAAGAGCTGACAGGTGTTATTGCGGCGCCGGGTACCGGCAGTTACATTTGGTTTAAAATTTTATTCTGAAAAACTGATACTATACTTTGAACTGGCCTGCATGATATCCTGGCTGATATGGCTGCCGCTTTTTGCCCCCATTTCGGAATAACAGGTTTGCCGGTAATACCCGGCTATCATCATTACATCGGCTCTTTCGGGCCGATGATGGCAGCTTTGATTGTAAATAATTATTCTGGAGGAAGCAGGGGAGTAAAAGATTTGCTGAAAAGAATACTACAATAGAAAGTGAAATGGTATTGGTATGCGGTTGTTTTAGCCCTGCCCTTTTTATTGATGCTGGCTGCCGGTTGGCCGGTTATTTTATCAACAAATAAGCTTTTCGATGACAGGGTTCTCCACCAACCCGGAGTTTCCACAATTTGGTCCGCTGGCCTATTTCCTGTTTAATTTTTTCACTTTTGGAATAGGCGAAGAAGCGGGCTGGCGGGGATATGCACAGCCTGCGCTGCAAAAAAAATTCGCTGCTTTTTATTCTGCACTGATTCTTTCTGTAGCCTGGGCCTGCTGGCATGCTCCGGCCTTTTTATATCGCCCTTCTTATAGCCAGATGGATGTGGGAGGAATAACCGGTTTCATCCTGAGCCTGCTGATGGGGAGCATTATACTGACATGGCTATACAACAGCACCCGGGGTAGTTTGCTTATCGTATCACTTTTTCACGCCGTGATTGAGCTTATATTCATGTCAGCCAACATTACACCGGCCATGTCAACTTATACAGGCGCCATGTTCATGGTGATTGCAGTTTTAATAATTTTGATTGCAAAACCGGCTAATCAGTAAAAAATTACCAATTTAACGTGTAAGCTCTCATATGTGATAATAGTTACAGAGAAAAATAATTTTTATGGTTCACTGGCAATATAAATATCAACTTGTAATATGTTTTTTATCAATGGCAGGGCCTTTGGTGCCGGATAATTTTACACCAGCAAACAACAAGTTATGATTGAAACCCTTTTTTACCAATTCCGGGATTTTATCTCCCAGCCATGGCCGTGGTATGTAGCCGGGCCTATGCTTGCATTTATTATGTTTGTGTTGCTGTATTTTGGACATGAGTTTGGCATTTCTGAAAATTTCAGGTTGATGTGTGCCGCCGATGGGGCCGACAGTATAAACGAATTTTTCAGGATTGACTGGCGGGCAGGGGAATGGAATCTGCTTGTGGCGTTAGGCGCTGTTTTCGGAGGGTACCTGGCATCACATTACTTCTTCAGTTCGTCAGGCGATGTGGCCCATATCAGCGAAGCCACTGTAAATTCTTTGAAGAATATCGGCATAAAGATGAAGCAGGGCGAGGTACCCTTGGTTCCTGAATTTATAGGATGGAAAGGCCTGATGAGCTGGCAGGGCCTGCTTATGATTGCCGGGGGAGGATTTATGGTGGGCTTTGGTGCCAGGTATGCCGGAGGTTGCACTTCGGGTCATGCCATCAGCGGACTATCGGCTCTGCAGTTGCCCTCACTGATAGCCGTTGCCGGATTTTTTACCGGTGGTTTGCTGGTTACCTATTTTGTCATACCCTTTTTATTTTAATAAATGAAATTATCTGAGCGATGAGGATGTCAAGATATATACTGGTGGGAATTCTTCTGGGGTTTGTGCTTTACAAAAGCGAAGCCGTTTCTTGGTTCAGGATTTATGAAATGTTTCGCTTCCAGAGTTTTCATATGTTCGGCATTATCGGTTCAGCAGTTCTTTCGGGCATCGTCATCGTGCAGCTGATAAAAAGAAAAAAACTCAAAAATGCTGCGGGCGGAACAATTGTAATAAAAGATAAGGCAAGAACATATCCCCGTTACCTTTTAGGCGGACTAATTTTCGGTATGGGCTGGGCGCTGGCTGGTGCTTGTCCCGCCCCGATGTTTATTCTGATGGGCGCAGGGGAAACAGTATTTATTGTTTACCTGGTGGCTGCCATGACCGGCACTTTTGTTTATGGACTGCTTAGAATGAAATTGCCGCATTAAAAAGCTTCTGTCTGGAAACGTTTCAATAAATGGTAAAGGAGTTAATCTTAGTTGCCCGACCAGGATTCGAACCCGGACACTCAGAGCCAGAATCTGACGTACTACCATTATACTATCGGGCAAACACGTGACCATCCTCCAATTCGTATCGGAGCAGCCTCCCCATATAACGGGAGGCATAGCCAGTTTACTCATGAGCGAATAAGCCTTGTGACCCTGCAGGGACTCGAACCCTGGACCCGCTGATTAAGAGTCAGCTGCTCTACCAGCTGAGCTACAGAGTCAGTAAGGGAGGCAAAGTTATTCCATTCCCAAATTGTATTTCAGAATTCCGTAAACAACTTCAACAAATTTGCAATTAGTAAACAGAAGATTATCCGGGTTCGTACCATTGCCTGTTCTCTATTTTATTTTCATTGCAGGGGATACCTATACACAGAACAACTGCTGATTATTATCTGCAGTCTTGTCGTTTTATCCTACCTGTTTTCCATACTCAGCCGGTTCATGCGTAATCCATCGGTATTGCTCCTGCTGTTTGCGGGCATCGGCCTGCGTTACCTGGCTGATGTATCTGGAATTTCACTTGAATTGCCGGCTAATATTATTGAAGCTCTCGGTGTAGCAGGGTTCATCATGATTGTTCCGGAAGCCGGTCTCGATTTGAAAATGGGTCGTGACAAACTTAAGCTTATCAACAATTTTTTTCCGCCCTGATAATATTTGTGCTTTCAGCTGCACTTGTTACCGGTATTCTTTATTTGTGGCAGAACGAGCCGCCGAAAAAATGCCTGGTATATGCCATCCCGCTTTCCATTATGAGCAGTTCCATCATCTTCCCCAGCATTCACCCGCTGACAGATGCCAAAAAGAAATTTCTTATTTACGAAGCTTCCTTTTCCGATATCCTCGGTATTGTGGGGTTTAATTATTTTGTAGCAGCGGAAGTGATGATATGGAAATCGCCGGGAATTTTTGGTGGCAATATCTTTTATCCGTTTTGCTTTCCTTAATGTTGCTTGTTTTTCTTATTCTGGTACGCAACGCGGTAGAACATAAAATTGTTCCTGATTTTTTCACTGCTTATTCTTATTTATGCCGGTGGCAAGCTGTTACATCTGCCCTCGCTCATCATCATTCTTTTATTCGGACTGATGATTAATAACCGGGAAAAAATTCCGGTGCAGAAGCTGTTGCGGCATTTCCCGAATGAACAGGTAGAGCCCCTGCGCCACGTGCTGCATTCCATTACGGCGGAATCTTCATTCCTAATCCGCACATTTTTCTTTCTGCAGTTCGGATTTTCCATCCGGCTCAATTTTCTCGGCCAAAACGAGGTGTTGATGGTGGGTAGCCTGATTGTGCTGGCCTTGTTTCTTGTCAGATTTCTTTACCTGCGTTTTCCTGCACACCACTGTGTTCCCGGAAGTCTTTTTCATTTCCTGCGGTCTTATTACCATTGTGCTGTTTTATAAAATCCCGGAGAACCTGAAGCATTCGGGATTTAACGAAGGCATTCTTTTTTTACCTGGTACTTTCTACCAGCATTATTATGGCGCTGGAAATGATTTTTTATAAAAAGAAGCCCGAAGAGGTGGTGGAAGAAGCGCAGTTTTCCGAGCGGAGAGATACTTTATAATACGGTACCGGGGAATAACCGGCATACCTGATTATGTCCGGGCCTCCGATAATTATTGTGTAATATAGCGTTCCAGGTTTTTAATAATGAATTCTTGCTCGTCAATGATGTATTTTACCACATCGCCGATGGATACCACACCCACTACTTTGTTGTTTTCCACTATCGGCAAATGACGGATGAACCGGGTGCTCATCAGGGTCATGGCTTCTTCCAGCGAAGTATCGGGAGAAATGGTAACCAGGTTTTGGGTCATTACATCACTAATCCTTGTGTCTTTGGACAATCGACCCTGCAGAATCACTTTTCGGGCATAGTCCCGCTCGGTAAAAATGCCAACCAGATTTTCACCCTCCATCACCAGCATGGCGCTGATGTTTTTGTCCAGCATAATTTCAAGTGCATTATAAACAATGGTATCAGGAGTGACGGAGATGATTTTTCCACCTCCCTTGGCCTGCTTGATCTGCATGATGTGTCTGATATGTCCCATATGGCAATAAATTTTTTAGAATCAAAAGCAATTGTTTGAAACAGATATAGCCTTTATAAAAATACAATTCTTAATTAATTTCCGGCATGACTTAAAAAAATAGCGCTTTCCCGGAGGAATGAGAGGCCTGTGCAGGATTCGAAAAGCATTTTCTGCACTGAAATTTGTAAATTTGGGTTTATCAGGAAACCAACATGGGCCGCACCATCAAAATAAAGAAAGGCCTTGATATAAAGCTTGCCGGTACAGCCAGTAAGGAAATCACTACTTTACCTCTGCCGGAAATCGTTTCCATAAAACCCACTGATTTTAATGGTGTGGCACCTAAAATGCTGGTACAACCCGGTGATGAAGTGCTGGCTGGCAGCCCTTTGTTTTTTGATAAGAATAATGAAAATGTAAAATTTTGCTCGCCTGTGAGCGGCGAGGTGGTGCAAATTGTAAGGGGTGAAAAAAGGCAAATTCGTGAAATCAGGATTCTTGCCGACCGGGAAATTCGTTACGTTACTTTTACTCCTATCAATCCTGACCAGGCTGACCGTGAACGTGTACTGTTTACCCTTCTAAACAGCGGTGTGTGGCCTCTAATCCGGCAGCGGCCCTTCGGCATCATTCCCGATCCCGGCTTTTCACCCAAATCCATTTTCATTTCAGCATTTGACAGCAACCCGCTGGCGCCTGATACCAACTTTGTGATGCAGCATGCCGGTGAAGAATTTCAAACAGGGCTTGATACATTGAAAAAACTGACGGATGGAAAAATTTATTTAAATATAAAAGCCGGCGAACCACCTGCCCCCGTTTTTGCCAATGCAAAAGGAGTGGAGTTGAACAGTTTTTCCGGGCCGCACCCCGCCGGCAATGTGGGGGTACAGATTCATCATCTGGACCCGGTGAACAAAGGCGAAGTGGTTTGGTGCATTCACCCGCAGGATGTTCTAATAATCGGCCGCCTGCTTACAAAAGGGATATTTGATGCTTCCCGGATTATAGCGCTGACGGGGGAACAGGTCATTCATCCGAAATACTATCACAGTGTAATCGGCGCTTCAGTAAAACATATACTGGAAGACGCCGGTTTAAAAGAAGGCGCCCGCAGAATCATCAGTGGTAATGTGCTGACGGGAAAACAAATAACTGCCGAAGACTGTATGGATTTTTATGACACACAAATTACCGTGATACCGGAAGGCAACCGGCCCGAATTTATGGGATGGCTGAAGCCCGGGCTGAATAAATTCAGTGTTTCAAGAGCCTTTCTTTCATGGTTGCAGCCGCAAAAGATTTATCACCTCGATACCAATATGCATGGTGAAGAAAGACCATTTGTAATGAGCGGCCAGTACGAGCAGGTGCTGCCCATGGATATTTATCCCGTACACCTGCTGAAATCCATACTGGCCGAAGACATAGAACTGATGGAAAACCTCGGCATATATGAAGTGGTGGAAGAAGACCTTGCCCTTTGTGAATTTGTATGTACTTCAAAAATTGAATCGCAGCAGATATTGCGAAAAGGACTTGATCTCGTAAGAAAAGAATTGTCGTAACCATACCTGCCTGCCCTGTGAAAAGTTGATTGCTACGGACCAACACTCTATGATTGGCGGCACGAAGGTTTTTCCAAAGTGAAATCATGGATGTTGAACTGCAGGGTGAGTAACTCGGGGACAGCAGTATGCCCGCTGAACAATAAAATACCGGCAGATGAAACCACTTAGAAAAACATTGGAAAAAATCAAACCCCACTTTGAAAAAGGCGGGCGGCTGGAAAAGTATTATCCTGTATTTAATGCATTTGAAACTTTTTTGTTTGTACCCGGCGACACGGCTCCCGCCGAAGGCAGTGTGCACATACGGGATGCCATGGATTTGAAACGCACCATGATTATTGTGGTCATCTCGCTTTTCCCCTGCCTGCTTTTTGGTATGTGGAATGCGGGTTACCAGCACCACCTTGCTTTGGGAATATCCGACAGTTTGCTTTGGCAAAATTTTTTCTTCGGGTTAAAAAAAGTTCTGCCGGTTATTGTCGTCACTTACGTCACCGGCCTGGGTATTGAATTTCTATTTGCCATTATCAGGAAACATAAAATAAATGAGGGATTTCTTGTCACCGGCAGCCTGATACCGCTGGTGATGCCGGTTGATATACCCTTGTGGATGGTGGCCGTGGGTACAGCATTCGCCGTCATCATCGGCAAAGAAATATTTGGCGGCACGGGTATGAATATTCTCAACCCGGCGCTTACGGCAAGAGCATTTTTATTTTTTGCCTACCCCGCAAAAATGTCGGGTGATGAAGTATGGATAAACACCGGCCTGGAAAAAGGGCAACAACTGGTGGATGGCTTCAGCGGCGCTACCCCGCTTGGCGAGGCTGCGGCAGGATTTGCTGATAAAGTTCCCGGCTTCTGGGACTCCTTCTTTGGTTTCATTCCCGGCTCCATTGGCGAAACATCCACGCTGGCTTGTTTGATGGGGGCTGCTGTTTTACTATACACCGGGGTAGGCAGCTGGCGCATCATGATTTCCGTGTTTGCCGGCGGGCTGCTGATGGGTTTTATTTTTAATTTAATAGGCGCCAATACGCTGATGCAGATAAACCCGCTGCATCACCTGGTGCTGGGCGGGTTTGCCTTTGGCGCTGTCTTTATGGCTACCGACCCGGTGACGGCAACGCAAACCAATACCGGGAAATTTATTTATGGCTTTTTAATCGGTCTGTTTGCCATCCTGATTCGCATTTTTAATCCCGCTTACCCTGAAGGAATGATGATGGCGATATTACTGATGAATGTGATGGCCCCGCTTATTGATCATTACGTGATACAGGCTAATATTAAAAGAAGAATGAGGAGGATTAAATATTAAATTTATGAACGTAAACTCCAACCGGTTCATTTTTATTTTTTCCACCGCCATGGTGATAGTGGTAGCCGTACTGTTATCAATGGCATCCATTGGCCTGGGGCCTTACCAGGCACGCAATGTAAGGCTGGAAAAAATGCAGAATATACTTGGCAGCGTGGGAGTGCTAAGCGACCCGGCTCATGCTGAAGCAACCTATAGCAAATACATCACGCACCAGGTAGTTTTAAATTATAAAGGTGAGGCAGTGGACAGCGGTAGTGCTGCCTTCAATATTGATTTGAAAAAGGAAATGGATAAGGCAAGGTTTGGCCGGGCCCGGGAACAGTTATTTCCCCTTTTTGTGTGCAATAAGGATGGTAAATCGCTATACATCATTCCGGTTCGCGGCAAGGGCCTGTGGGGACCAATATGGGGTTACATTGCACTGAACGAAGATATGAATACCGTGTACGGTATAAGTTTTGGACATAAAAGCGAAACCCCGGGTCTCGGCGCTGAAATTGAAAAGAAAAAATTCCAGGAACAGTTTACGGGTAAAAAAATTATGGACGAAAATGGAAATTTTGTTTCCATAAAAGTGATAAAAGGGGGTGCGGAGCCGGGTAACCCGCATGAGGTGGATGCCGTGTCGGGGGCCACAGTTACCAGTACCGGTGTCACCGAAATGCTTCATCGGACACTGAAGAGTTATATCCCTTATTTCAAATCCCTGCAGGAGAAAAAATGATTATAAAAATTATGATGCCAAATAAAAAATTGTATGAGCACAGAAACCCTTAAAGTGCCGCCGAAAGTAAAAAAGGTGGGAGAGCCATTGTTTTCACCCAAAAACAGGAAGCTCATTACCGACCCCCTCAATGACAACAATCCCATCACTGTGCAGGTGCTGGGTATCTGTTCCGCTCTGGCAGTAACGGTGAAGGTGGAGCCTTCCATCGTGATGGCTTTGTCAGTGATTGCGGTTACTGCGTTTTCCAACCTGGTGATATCCCTGATGCGCAATATCATTCCCAACCGCATCCGCATCATTGTACAATTGACTGTAGTAGCCGGTTTGGTGATACTGGTTGACCAGGTGCTGAAAGCATTTGTGTATGATGTGAGCAAGCAGCTTTCCGTGTTTGTCGGGTTGATTATTACCAACTGCATTGTGATGGGCCGGCTGGAGGCTTTTGCCATGGGCAACAAACCATGGCCTGCGTTTCTTGATGGTATCGGCAATGGCATGGGCTACGGGGCTATCCTTATCATAGTTTCCATAGCAAGGGAATTGTTTGGCAACGGCACCATTATGGACTACCGCATAATTCCTGAATCATTTTACGGCGCCGGTTATTCAAACAACGGGCTGGCCATTCTGCCGCCCATGGCTTTAATTTTCGTGGGCATCATCATCTGGATACAGCGCAGTAAAAACAGGAAGCTGATTGAAACAAACTGAAAAAACTGATTTATGGAATACGTAAATACATTTATAAAAGCAGCGTTTGTCGAGAACATGATCTTTGCCTATTTCCTCGGCATGTGTTCTTACCTCGCTATTTCAAAAACAGTGAAGAGTGCGGTCGGGCTTGGCATTGCTGTCATTTTTGTATTGGGAGTAAGCGTACCGGTATGTTACCTGCTGGAAAATTATGTATTGAAAGCCGGTGCGCTGAGTTGGTTATCGCCGCGGTTTGCCAAAGTGGATTTGAGTTTTCTCAGCTTTATTATGTTTATTGCCGTCATTGCTGCCATAGTGCAAATAGTGGAAATGGTTGTTGAAAAATTTGTGCCGGCCTTGTACAATACGCTGGGTATTTTTCTTCCGCTCATTGCGGTCAACTGCTCCATACTTGGCGGGGCGCTGTTTATGCAGGAAAGAGAATATGCAAACCTCGGGCTGGCAACTGCATTTGGACTGGGTTCCGGGGCAGGCTGGTTTATTGCCATTGTTGCGTTGTCGGCCATCCGGGAAAAAATCCGGTACTCCAATATACCGGCCCCGTTACGGGGGCTTGGTATCGCATTTATATTAACCGGGCTGATGGGTATAGCCTTTATGAGTTTTATGGGAATAAATTTTTAAGCTGTTAATATGTATTTACTGTTTTTTGATTTTACAGTACTGATTGTCGGGTTGGTTGTGTTTCTTGCTTTCAACCTGCTTGTGGTGGCCCTGCTTTTATATGCAAAAGCAAAACTGACGCCAGCAGGGCTGGTAAAAATTTCAATTAACGGGAAAGAAGTAATAGAAACGGAGGCAGGGGCATCACTGCTTACTACGCTGGGCAATAAAAAACTTTTTCTTCCCTCAGCCTGCGGTGGCGGCGGCACCTGCGCCATGTGCAAGTGCAGGGTGCTGAGCGGCGGCGGCGAAATTTTAACAACAGAAAAACCTTATTTCACCCGCAGGCAGCAGCAGGAAAAATGGCGCCTCGGCTGCCAGGTAAAGGTGAAGCAGGATATGGAAATCATCATTCCCGAAGAAGTATTCGGTATTAAAAAGTGGGAATGCGAAGTGCTATCGAATGAGAATGTGGCTACCTACATCAAAGAGTTTGTGGTAAAGCTTCCCGATGGCGAGTTTCTCGATTTTATTCCTGGCAGTTATATCCAGCTGGATGTACCGCCGTGTGAGCTTGATTTTAAGACTGATCTCTACCATATTGACGGCCGGTTTAAAGATGATTATGATAAATACAGCATCTGGGATTTGAAAATGAAAACGGCTGAACCGGTTTTCCGGGCATATTCCATGGCCAATCATCCGGCCGAAGGAAATATCATTATGCTGAATGTGCGGCTGGCCACTCCGCCCTTCGACCGGAACAACGGTGGCTTTATGAATGTGAACCCCGGCATTTGTTCTTCGTATATGTTTTCAAGAAAACCGGGCGACAAGGTTTTTGTGTCCGGCCCATTTGGAGAATTTCATATTAAGTACACGGATAAAGAAATGATTTATATCGGCGGCGGAGCGGGTATGGCGCCGCTGCGTTCACACCTGTTTCACCTGTTTCATACGCTGAAAGAAAGAAAAAGAAAAATCAGTTTCTGGTACGGCGGCCGTTCACTGCGTGAAATTTTTTATACTGATGATTTCCGCAACATTGAAAAGGATTTTCCCAATTTTCAATACAATATCGCATTATCCGAGCCGCTGCCGGAAGATAACTGGACAGGGTATACCGGGTTTATTCACCAGGTGCTGTACGATAATTACCTTGGCAAACATCCTGAACCGGAGGAAGTGGAGTACTACCTCTGCGGCCCGCCTATGATGAATGCTGCCGTTTTTAAAATGCTGGACCAGCTTGGCGTACCGCCGGAAAATATTGCCTTTGATGATTTTGGCGAATAAAAATATCCTTTTCCTTTTTCCTGCTATTATTTTCAGCCTGATGAAGTTATTTTCAAAGCCTGTAAAGTTGTTTTTGCTTGCAGCCACTTTATTCACGGCCTGTAAACAAAAGGCAAATTTTTTGATGAAAATCACCGGATCCGCACAAGGCACTACTTACAGCATCTCCTGGGTTTCGGCAGACAGAATAAATTACCAGCCATCGGTAGATTCCATTTTCAGAAAAATTGATTCATCACTTTCCGCTTACCTGCCTGTTTCCATCATTTCTCGTATTAATCAAAATGACAGCTCTGTTACTTTGGATGAACATTTTATGACTGTGTTTAAAAAGGCTGAAGAGGTTTCAGAAAATACCAGTGGTGCGTTTGATGTTACCGTGGCGCCGCTTGTAAATGCATGGGGTTTTGGTTTTGTAAAAAAAGATAAGCCGGGCAGCGTCCTAATTAAAAACCTGCTTCAGATAACCGGCTATAAAATGGTGAAGCTGGCAGGAAATAAACTGGTAAAAGAGAAAAACGAAATTATGCTCGACTTCAATGCCATTGCCCAAGGCTACACGGTGGATGTGCTGGCCGCTTTTCTGGAGCATAAAGACATTCAGGATTATTTTGTAGAGCTGGGCGGCGAAGTGAAAACAAAAGGGAGAAAAAGTGACAAGCAGCCGTGGCGGGTAGGCATTGATAAGCCAAAGGAAAATGAAACGGAAGAAAGAGAACTGCAGGTGATACTTGAACTCGAAAACAAATCACTCGCTACATCGGGCAACTACCGGAAATTTTATGTGGAAGAAGGCCGGAAATATTCTCATATCATTGACCCGTTCACGGGTTACCCGGCAAAAAATAGTTTACTAAGTGCAAGTGTCATTGCCGATGACTGCATGACGGCCGACGCCTATGCCACCGCTTTTATGGTGATGGGGCTGGAGAAAGCAAAACAGTTTCTTAAACAGCACAAAGAACTGAATCTCGATGTTTATTTTGTATATGATGAAAACGGTGCACTGAATACTTATGCTTCGGAAAATTTGAAGATGTGGATGAAAGAACTCAATTAAGCCTTGCATTTCTCCTCCGGCCGGGCACCGCAGATACCGCATACGCCGCCATCTTTTTGCAGCAGGGGATTGTTGCTGCTGCAGGTGCCGGCAAACTGACCGTCTTTTTTCACCAGCAATTTGATGCCGATGCCCGCCACGGCCAGCGCCACAAGAATGATGGAAAGAATTATGACGGTCATAGTTAAAGTTACGGAAACAAATGGCATCATTGAAGTTTTACACTTTTTTTCATCGTAGCAGGCGGCCTGAACGTGTCAGAATTTTTTTTTAAAAGCAGATAAATGGCCCTATTTTTTTTGGACAACTGCTAAAAGGAAAACTTAACTACTTCCTGAATTTGATATGCTTTTGCAAAAATTTGTTGATAAAGGCAGAATCTTTGGCCTGAGGGTAAGGTAATGCACATGGAGAATATCTATGTATTTGTCAACTCTTAACTTTATTTTTTAAAAAAGTGAGAAGTTTTTTGCTGAGCCGGGTCATGCTGTGTACTTACTCGTATTTCCCGGACAAAAAAATCCGGTATGGGTTACTAAATCATCTTTCCCCTGATTATCTCCATCAATGCAGCTTTGTAGTTTTCGCCTATCAGAATTTCTGCGGATACGTTTTTTATACGCACCAGGTTTCCCTCGATGCCGCTAATGCGGGAAACGGGAATGATAAATGATTTGTGTACGCGGATAAATTGTTTTTGAGGCAGCCGTTCTTCCAGTTCTTTCATAGTTGTGTACACCAGTGTTTTCTGCCCGCCCCGGTGAATGACCACATAGTTTTTCATGCTTTCAATAAAATCAATTTCTGCGAGATTTATCTTGAGCAGTTTGCCCTTTGATTCGGTTTTTACAAAAATGTAATCGTCATCAGCGGCTGTTACAGCAGGCTGATTGCTTCGTTCAATCTGCTCTGCCGCTTTTTGCACGGCAGCCAGAAACCTCGGCAGGCGGATGGGCTTCAGCAAATAATCCACTACATAAAGTTCATACCCCTCCAGTGCAAATTCGCTGTAGGCGGTGGTCAGTATCACTTTGCTTTTGCCATGAATGGCTTTGATAAAATCTATGCCCGATAGCTCCGGCATCTGGATGTCAAGAAAAACAAGATCAACTTTTTGCTGACCCAGCAATTGCAAGGCTTCTATTGGATTGCTAAAGCTGCCCGCCAACTGCAGGTGCGGCGTTTGTTTTATGTAATGCTCCAGGATGTCAATAGCATGCTGTTCATCATCCACAATGATGCAGGTAATCATAATTTTTCTATTGTTAATTCCACAGTATAAAAATCGGGTTCATCATTCACAAGGTACCTGTAGTTTTCCCCATAAGCGAGATTCAGCCTTTGCCGGATATTGTCCAGCCCGATGCCGGTTGATAATTGTTTAGGCCCCGCTTTCTTTTTGTTCCGGCAATAAAAATAAAGCCGGTCGCCCTGCACATTTGCCTTAATATCTATCGGGTAGTCAGGGTTTTTCAAATCGCCATGTTTAAATGCGTTTTCCACCAGAGTGATTAATACAAAAGGAATAATTACTTTTCCTTCCGTATTTCCGCTCACTTCAAAATTCACTTTCAGCTGCTGGCTGTAACGTAGCTGGCTTATTTTGATCACGTTGTTCACATGTTCAATTTCATCCTTCAGTGGCGCTTTGCCTTCTTTCTGGTTTCCCTGGCTCAGGGCATAACGCATAATATCACTGAGGGTGAGAATACCTTCAGACAGTTCAGCGGAATAGGGTAGTGATTTGGCATATAAAAAATTCAGGGTGTTATGCAGGAAATGCGGGTTGATCTGCGCTTTTAAAAAATTAAAGTTTGCCTGCGATATCTGCGCTTCCAGCTGCAGTTTCTGTTCCTGCAATATTCTTCTTTGCTTTACTGCTTCACGCATATTGGTGACATAAGCAAACAGGAAACTCAACATGAGCATGGGGATATCGCCGGGCAATAAAGAAAAAAACAATTGAAAGACTGAGCCATCATTATTGTGCAATGCCCGGGGAATAAAAACCCAGAGAAAAAGATGATACGCAAAGGAAGCCAGGATGATAACAGCGGAATATCTGAGAAAAGCGGTGAACTTTTTATTATTGACAATAAGCAGGTAATAATAATTCAGCGCAAAATAAAAAAACAGCACGATGTGAATAAACATGAACAAGGCACTGAGACCGCTGCTGTGTGAATCAGTGCCAGTAGTATCATCCGTAAAGCCTTCTTGCGGCGGGCTGGCGTTACTTACTTTTTCAATCCCGCTGCTGATGCCATACAGGATCATGGCCACAACGCCAATAATCACTATACCCACCATTACATGCCAGAGTTTGTATCGTGCTTTAAACTGCATTTCCCGCTGTGAATATAGGCAAGATGTTCTGATTGACTGTATCTGCTATGTTGTTATCGCCGCAGACTTTTTTGCTTTTATGCCTTTAATCATTAACCATAAAATGAAGGGAACTTCACCGGCAAAATAAGTCGGGTAAACAAGTTTATTCACAGCTTCAATTGAACCAGGAAATAAAATGAATGTAAAACTGCTTATCATATACCCCAGCCCATTAATCAGAAGCAGTATGCCGAATATGCGGGGAATAAAGGCTGACCGGTAAACCAGCCAGCCCATGGGCATCAGCCAAAGCCCCCAGTGAAAAGTAATAAGCTGACCAATGTTGGTCCCGATGCGCAGAAGCAGGGCGGCCATTTCATTCGATTGTTCTGCAGCAAATGACTTCAGTAAATCGCCTTTGAAAATATACAGGGCAGTAACCTGCAGTGCTTCGCCGATAAAAGAAACCGGGATGGCTACGGCGGCAAACCAGGCCATAAATTTTGCCTGCATTTCATTTACCTGTTTTAACAGGCGGCAAAGAAAAAGTATCACCACTACAAATAAAATAT
>CAYUJD010000026.1:0-40959 GCA_964444975.1 uncultured Chitinophaga sp.
CCTGTCCTCCGAAGCTTCAGCGCTGGAGGGACGCTCCGTTCATCTACAGTATTTCTATTTGGCAAATTTATGTGTTGCTAAGCTTATATATTTTTTGCCACTATTGGGTGTTACAAGAAAGCAGCACACCGCTGTTGCGTATGCAGCCCAGCCTATGCTGGAGGCGTACCAACAGCCGAAATGAGGTATCCATTATTGCGGCCTGGTAGTGGACTCACACATGCAGGCTTAAATAAAATTTGAAGGTTGGGGTTTGCTCAGTTCCTTTAAAGGCAAAATTTATTGCTATGAAGCTGAAACAATGTACCGTCTGGCGCCCAGGGCAATCAGCAGCTGGGCAATACCATAAGTAAGCATCACGGTAACGCCGGCCAATTCGAATGGCTTGTAAAATTTGTTGATGGCGAGAATGGAATCCGAAGCAATAAACAGGACAGCGCCACTTATCAGCAATCGGGCCGCCGTTTGATTTTTGATTTTAGAAGTTTGCAATGCCTGCATCAGCATCACACTTATCACAAGACCATACATCCACACGGGCCACTTCATCTCACCCAGATGCGGAGTTAAGATCCACATAAGAAACACATAATAGATTAAAACAAGCAGCGACAACCAATGATTTCTTTTAATCTTTTGCCTCCGAATAATGTTTTCATAAAACAGGATGTAAAAAACATGCGCCAGCAGAAAAGCCACCAGCCCGTAAATAAAAAAATTCCCATTCACCGGCTCAAACATCAGCAGCACATCGCCGGCCCATGAAAATAAAAGAGCCAACACAATCCATTTTTTCAAAGAAGAATAAACTGATGATACTGAAACGAGCAAGAAGACAATAAGCAAGGGCATCAGCAGCGGCTTGGTAAAATTGCGGAGCGTTTCTTTTTCTGAATAAACAGCCAGCAGGTCTGCACAAAGCACAAATCCGTAAAGAGCCAACCAAAATTTTTTATTCATTTTCCTGAAATAATAAATCCAAAATCCGCAATCTGAAATCTGCTCCCGATATTTATCGGGACTGAAATCCTCAATCTCAACCCGGTTCCACCCACGCATCATTCTCCTTCAGCAGATTGATGAGTTCTTCCACCGCCACTTCGCTGTTCACATTCCGCTTCACGATTTCTTTTCCTTTATACAAAGTGATTTTGCCCGGCCCGCTGCCCACATAGCCAAAATCGGCATCGGCCATTTCGCCGGGGCCGTTTACAATGCAGCCCATAATGGCAATCTTCACCCCTTTCAGGTGATGGGTTCTGGCACGAATCTTTGCTGTTGTTTCCTGCAAATCAAACAAGGTGCGGCCGCAGCTCGGGCAGCTGATGTATTCAGTTTTTGAAATGCGGGTTCGTGTGGCTTGCAATATGCCGAAAGCAGTGTTATTTATAAATTGCTCGGCCCCCTCCCTGCCTCCCCCGGTGGTGGAGGTGTAACGCCGGCCGCTTAATTCTGTTCTATCTTCATTATACTGTTGATAGCTTTTCTGCGTCATTCCTAAACAAATGCCATCACCAAAACCATCTAAAAACAAAGCGCCGGTTTCGGTGGCATAATGAATCAAGTGCTCATCGGCCGATTGCCGGTTGCTGTCGGTAATCAGCACCACAGGGTTTTTGATGTCTTTGTTCGCCAGTTCAATAAACATGCGCCGTACCGACTGCATTGCATTTTTATTGTTACTGCTCAGACAAAGCACTACGGTGGGGTCGTTTGCCAGCTGGTCAAGATAGCCGAAAGAATCAGCGCCTTCGTTAAAACAATCAATCATTACAAAGTTCAGCTTCCCCAACCCCTCCGGTAGAGGGGTTTCCAAAGCTTCTGCATAACCACTGTCCTGCCAGATAGGAAAATATTTGTTTTTATCTTCAGCCTCTTTCCATGCCTCAGGATATACAATCACTTTCAATGTTCCCGGCAATGCAAAGTTGGGCAGCTGGTGCCCGGTGAAAATATAATCCGCCGCTGCATCGCTGATGTTCCATTTATCGTTGGCAGCATCATAAGCGTACCCAACGCTTAGCAAGTGTTCCCGGGTAATCTTTTCTATTCTGCTCAAATCAGCTATCACCACCGGCACATGATGACCGCCGATGTTGCCGATTTCGAAAGTTTCTCTCCGCCTGTAAGTAAACGGGTCGTAAGGCAGACTGATGTCTGATGTCTGAAGTCTGATGTCTGACGCCGGGTGCCCGACAGTTGTCACTTCTCCACTTACGACCAATGACTCCCGACCAACGATTTCTACCTTCTGGCCACTGACTTCTGACCCTTCTATGCTAAGGTTTCGGAGGGTTGGCTCCCGGCTTTCGGCTTCATACCTCTTCACCAAATCCCTGCATACCGGTATTTCAAACTCCGGGTCTTCCGTCAACGACACCCGGATAGTATCGCCAATGCCGTCTTCTAACAAAGTGCCGATACCCACGGCGCTTTTAATTCTTCCATCTTCGCCTTCGCCTGCTTCGGTTACACCCAGGTGCAAAGGGTAGCATTCGCCAAACTCAGCAAACATTGTTTTTACAAGCAACCTGTATGCCTGCACCATCACCAGCGGGTTGCTGCTTTTCATGCTCAGCACAATGTTGTGATAATTCTCATCCCGTGCAATGCGCAGAAACTCCATAGCGCTTTCCACCATGCCCATCGGCGTATCGCCGTAGCGGCTCATGATGCGGTCGCTCAGCGAACCGTGATTGGTGCCGATGCGCATGGCCGTGCCGTATTCCTTGCAGATTTTTACCAGCGGTGTAAACCGTTCGCGGATGCGTTCAATTTCTTCAGCATAATCCGCATCGCTGTATTCCACCAGCTCAAATTTCTTTTTGTCCACGTAATTGCCGGGATTCACTCTCACTTTCTCCACAATCCGTGCAGCAATTTCTGCGGCATTGGGTGTAAAATGAATATCGGCTACCAGCGGCGTGCTGTAACCTCTTTTCCGCAATTCATTTTTTATGTGCAACAGGTTTTCCGCATCTTTTTTTGACGGAGCCGTAATGCGAACCAGCTCGGCGCCGGCTTCAATGCAGCGGATGGTTTGCTCCACGGTGGCCAGCGTATCCATCGTATCGGTGGTGGTCATCGTTTGCACCCGGATGGGGTGATAGTTGCCCAGCAACAGGTCGCCAATTTTCACTTCTTTTGTGGCGAGGCGTTTGTATTCCGTTAATGACTCGCAGTGGTATTGCATAAGGGGATACAAAGTTGAGTCACTGTTATCAAATAACAAAAGAAACGATAGCCCCGGTCAGGTAATTATACTGTATATTTAGTCCGCTGATTTAAAAACTGCCTTTATGAAAAAGCTCCTTTACATGGCCGGCATGGGTTTATTCATGCTTTGCATTCCTGCACTTTTGATTTCACAAACTTCGTACGACTATTTTCAGAAAGGTCGTGAAGCGATGGACAGGAAAGAATACCGGGCTGCAGCGGATGAATTTAAAAAAGCTATCCAGCTCAATTCTTCTTACAAAGAGGCCCACTGGAATCTGGCCGTTTGCTATTTCAACCTGAAAGAATACCGCAATGCCATTGCCAGCTACGGGACAGCCATCAGCTATTATTCCGATGCAAAAGACCTGGCCACACTGTACCGCTGGCGGGGCCGTTCGAAAGAAGAGGCCGGCGACCACGATGATGCCATCCGGGATTATAACACAGCGCTCAGCTATGATGCAAACAACGGGGATATTTATTGGGACCGGGGCGTGGTGTATTTCAGCTTTAAAAATGAATACCAGAAGGCGCTTGAAGATTACAAAAAAGCATTGAGTCTGCTGCCCTTTGACAAGAAAGATGCTGCCACTCTTTACTCACACATCGGCGATTGTTACCTTCAGTTGAAAAAATATGATGAAGCAGTGGCCAACTGCACAAAATCTGTTGAAATAAATCCCGAACGGAGAGTAGCTTACTGGAACAGGGCTCTAGCCAACGAAGGATTGAAGAAATATGCAGAAGCAATTAAAGATTATACCACGGCCATGCAATATTATACCGATAATGAAAACAGGGCAATTCTTTATTCCAATATAGGCCTGAACCAGAAGAACCTGAAACAATACGATGAGGCCATCCAGTCGTATAACAAGTCCATTGAGTATAACCCCGCCTACAGGAATCCTTACTGGAATATGGCAGCCGCCTATTACAATAAGGAAGACTATCAAGCAGCCATCAACTGGTACAGCAAGGCTATTGAAAAATACAAGGGAGATTTTCCCAGCCTGGCTGATATTTATTATTGGCGGGCCAAGAGCAAAAACTACAACGATGATCATACCGGTGCGCTGGCCGACCTTGCTAAAACCCTTGAGTACAGCCCCGACTATGGTGATGCCTACTGGGAAAGAGCCTATACTTACCGCCAGATGCTGAAATACAGCAAAGCCCTGGCTGAATATAAAAACTCCATGACCTGGTTCCAGGATAATAAAGAAAACCTTGCCCAGCTGTATGACAATGCAGGCGACATGGAATCGAAACTGGAAAGACAGGATAATGCTATCAGTAATTACAAGAAGGCCATTGAAATCTATCCCGGAAACAATGAATTTTACACCGACATGGGCGATGCTTACCTGAAGAAAAAAGATTACAGCAACGCCATTGTTTACTACAGCAAAAGAATTGACAGGGATACATCGAAAAATCCCAGCCCTTTCACAAAAGCTTACCGGGGCTATTGTTACAGTAAATTAAATGACAAAGCCAGGGCAATTTCCGACCTTACTGCTGCCTGCCAGTGGGATGAAGATATTGATACCTGCTTTGTTTATTCGTTTTGCAAATTTGCCCTGGGCGAAAAACAAGCGGCTTACGACAACCTGATCCACCGAATTAAAAGCGCTTCGAAAGAAAATATTGCCAACCGTTATGTTGACCTTGCCCGTCTGAATGCGCTGGACAATAAAGAATCAGAAGTGATAAAAAATCTTGAACTGGCATTAAAAGCCGGCTATGATGATTATGATTACCTGCATACAGCCTGGGAGTTTTTGCCGTATAAAAACGTCGCCGCATTCAAAAGCCTGCTGGTAAAATACAAAGTGCCGGTGCCGGAGTAATTAAAGCTGCAGTCAATTATTCAGTTTGCCCGGTTACATTCTGCCCTCGAAAAATCCATATTGCTTCAATATGTCTTTGAGAATCTTAAGACGAATGGATGGAATATCGGCATTGGCATCAGCCGATTCAAAATTCAGGACAAAGAAATAGGGATGATTGTTCTCTTCAATCCAGCCAACCATCCAGGCAAGATGGTGGCCGTTTTCAGCACTTCCCCAGCCGGTTTTATAGCCCAGCCGGTAGTTGGCATCGTTTTCAAAAAGCATGGCCTGCTTTACAGTTTCCTGGTAATTTTTAAAAAAAGGAAGCTGGTTGAAATAAAATTTCTTCACCAGGCCCAGCTGCTCGTTGGGAGAAATCTTCAGTGAATTGTCGAGCCAGAAAGTATCAACTGAAGATTTAATCCGGTAAGCTGTGTCTTTCACACCGGCGCCATAGCCCAGTGTATCCAGCCAGTATTCCATTCTTCCTTTTCCTATTCTTCTTGCCACCTCCTGGTAGTAAGGCACGGCAGATACCCTGAAGGCTTCGTACATAGTCAGGTCTTTGTTCCAGCCGGCCACACTCCGCTTCACGCCGTCCCATTTTATCAGCATACTGTCGCTGCTGATGACGCCTGTTTGCAGGCCAATGAGTGAATTGACGATTTTGAAAGTGGAAGCAGGCTGGTATGCGCTGTCGCGGAACCGCTCCAGGTTGTAAACCGTAAACTGATCCGTTGCATTATTATAAAGAGCAAAACATCCGTTTACTTTATTTTCTGCAAAATATTTTTTTAGGCTATCATCTTCCTTTACATTATTCGGTGTGCATGACCAGAAAGCTGTAAGCAGAATAAAAACAGTGTTCCATTTCATGTTCTTTTTCCTGAATTTCCGGCAAAGGTAGGCGGCGGCATCAAACAATGAAAGAAACAGCAAACAGGATATTGGTTGTATATTTATTGCATGTCCGGTATTCAGAATTTTTATCTTTTTCTCAGCGTCAGCATCCTTATCAATTTATCGCCGGGGCCTGATATGCTTTACACGGCAGCCCGCAGCCTGTCGCAGGGCACCCGTGCCGGTGTTTTTTCTGCGCTGGGAATTTTTTGCGGCTGTCTTTTTCACACGGCAGCTGCTGTTTTGGGATTATCCGTCATCATCGCCGGTTCGGCATTCTGGTTCAGCATTATCAAATATGCCGGGGCGGCTTATCTTATTTACCTTGGTTTAAAATCTTTGCTGAATAAAAACACGCCGGAAACCGGCATTGCAAAACTTTCTTCTCTTTCTTACAAAAAAGTTTTCCTCCAGGGCCTTACCACCAACCTGCTCAATCCCAAAGTGGCCATCTTTTTTCTATCCTTTCTTCCGCAGTTTGTCAACCCGGCTTCTGCTCACGTCAGCGAACAGATAATTTTTCTCGGGCTTTGGTTCGATGTGCAGGGCACTTTAATACTCATTCTTGTGGCCGTCATTACCGGCTACTTCAGCAGGCTGCTGCATCGGAATAAAGTTTTTTGGAAATGGCAGAACCGCATCACAGGCAGTATTCTAATTGCCCTGGGTATCCGTATGTTTTTTGTACGGAAATAAAAAACCCGGAAAACTTCCGGGGCACAATTGATATTCGCAGTACAGGGCAATTAAAGATAAATGCCGTTTTTCAGCTTGTAATGCCTTACTCCGTTACAATCTCTCTTTACAGCTGCGCAGGAAGAAAACATCATCGCCATCACCGATCCTGCCAGCAGGACGAATAACAGTTTTTTCATGTTTGTTTTTTAAATAAGGGTGAATTAAAAACCGGTATTCAAAGGAGGGTTGGAATAAACGGTCATTCAGAGGAAAAACGAAAATAATATCCATTAATTGTATTTCATAACCTTAGTCCTGATTTTTAATCCGGCATTAAGAAAATTGCCTGGAATCAGGCCGGATTTTTAGTAAATCTCCTAACTTAGGCTACCACAAACTTCTTAACAATAAAAAAACCCGCTTATGAGACTATTACTTATTTCAACGCTTGTTTCCCTTTTGTCCTTCGCCTCATGCAACAGCAATAAAGACAAAATCACCCTTAAAGATGATAAAGGCAACACTGCCACCATTGATCTTGGCGAAGCAAAAGATGCCGTTGAGAAAATGGCAGAAAAAATGGAAAACACACAGGACAGGGCTGCCGAGCTCAGGAAACTTCAGCCGCTGACACTTGAACAGCTGAAAGCACTCATTCCCGCCGAAGTGATGGGTATGAGCCGCAGCAGCTTCAATACAAGTTCGGCAATGGGTGTATCCGTCGGGTCGGGCACTTATAAAGGCGAAGAAGATAAAGAAATAAAACTGGAAATAGTGGACTGTGCCGGCGAAATGGGCGCCAACTGGTACACCATGCGTTTCTTTAACCTCTGGAACTTTGAGCAGGAAGATGATAACGGCTACCAGAAGACGGTTGACTTCAACGGGAACAAAGCCATAGAAAAGTACAACAAGGCAAGCGACCGTTACGAACTTACTTTTGTTTCCGGGGATCGCTTTCTTGTAAATGTGGAAGGCGAAAAAGTGGGACTGGATGCAGTAAAGCAGGTGGCAGGCAACCTGAACTTAAAAGCAAACTGAAATGAAGGTGTCAGCTCCGAAACGAATAATAATATCATTTATCCTTCCAGCCAGTATTGCTATCGGCTGTATAGACGCCAGTAAAAATAAAAGCCATGAAAATCCCAATTTAAATGTTGGTACCGGAAAATTTGAAATCGATGCTCCCGGTGGCTGGACAAAAATTGACACCACATCTATGGGCCTGAAGACGGTCATCCTGATGTCGCCGCTGGAAGGCAGCGATGATGATTTTCGGGAAAATGTAAATGTCGTTACTGAAAAAACCGGCAGCATGGGTTTGAAAGCGTACACGGCGCTTTCGAAAAGCAATATGACCAAAATGATGACTAACTATACTGAAAGAGGCAGCGGGACAACTACTATTAATTCCGAACCGGCACAGTGGGTTGACTATACGCATACCATGTACAATATGGAAATTGACGGCCGGGTTTACTTTGTTATTAAAAATAAGATAGCATACGTAATTACCACCACTGCAAGAAAAGGCGAGCAGAATAAATGGCAGGCAGAATTTGATAAAGCAGTCAATTCTTTCCGGCTTAAATAATACCAAAGCCCCCGGCAGCCTGGGGGCTTTTTTATATACTTATTAATTTCAATACACCCAGTTCGTTCCCTATTTTAGTAAAAGCTGCAATTGCCTTATCCAGGTGATGCTGCTCATGCGCAGCACTCAGCTGCACACGAATTCTTGCCTGGCCTTTTGGCACCACCGGGAAAAAGAATCCGATAACATAAATGCCTTCTTCCAGCAGGCGGGCCGCCATGGTTTGCGCCAGCACAGCATCATAAAGCATGATGGGAACAATGGGATGATCACCCGGCTTGATGTCGAACCCTGCTTCTGTCATTTTCCTGCGGAAATATTGTGTGTTGTACTCCAGTTTATCACGCAGCGCTGTTGTTTCCGTCAGCATGTCGAGCACAGCAATGGAGGCGCCGACAATGGATGGGGCAAGCGTATTGCTGAAAAGATAGGGTCTTGATTTTTGCCGCAGCATGTCAATCACTTCCTTTCTGCCACTGGTAAATCCACCGCTGGCGCCGCCAAGCGCCTTGCCCAGTGTGCCGGTAATAATATCAATGCGACCCATCACACCGCGGTATTCGTGTGTACCGCGTCCTGTTTTTCCCAAAAAACCTGAAGAATGACATTCATCAATCATCACTACGGCATCATAGCGGTCAGCCAGGTCACATATTTTATCAAGCTGGGCAATGGTGCCATCCATGCTGAAGCTGCCGTCCGTTACTATGATGCGGTTTCTTGCACCGGAAGCTTCTTGAAGTTTTGCCTCCAGGTCGTCCATATTATTATGTTCATAGCGGTAGCGCTGCGCCTTGCACAGGCGAACGCCGTCAATAATGCTGGCATGATTCAGTGCATCGGAAATGATGGCATCCTGCTCGTTGAACAGGGGTTCAAATACCCCGCCGTTGGCATCAAAAGCTGCAGCATATAAAATGGTGTCTTCTGTTCCCAAAAACTCACTAAGCTTTTTTTCCAGTTCCTTATGTATATCCTGTGTGCCGCAGATGAACCGCACGCTGCTCATGCCATAGCCGCGGCGCTCAATTGCTTTGTGGGCCGCTTCAATCACTTTTGGGTGCGATGAAAGACCGAGATAGTTATTTGCACAAAAATTCAGTACGGTTTTGCCTCCCACTACAATCCCGGCGCCCTGCGGGCTGCTGATAACCCGCTCGGTTTTATAAAGCCCTGAAGCCTTTATCTCCTCTATTTCACCGGCAATGCGGCGCACAAAATTTTCATTCATAAAAAATCAGTTTGGGTGACAAATATAAAGAGAAGGTGGCTGGGCATGAGAAGTTGTTGATATTTGTAATTTGAAATTTTTGATGGCTTGATGGTCAAAAGGATTTCATTAAAAAAATGACTTCAAAATAACCACCCGGTAATCAAACCATCAATCCTTTCACCGCCGGTTTCAGGCATTTTGCCGGTTAAATGACACTCTTCGTCAGAAATCTTTTGTAGTACGGTTAATGGAAAATTAAATTTGCTGTAACATTTTGAAGAATACCTTCGTCAAATGATGAAATTGACAACCATGCAACAAAAATACCTGTTACGGGCTACGCTGATTCTTCTGCTTATAGCAGGTAGCTACCTGGTGCTTTGGTCATCAACAAAAAACCAGAACCGGAAAGAAACCTGCACCGAAAGCTTGGAAGAATGCTGCAAGCGAAATAACCAGGCGGCGCCTTCCGGCGAAATGATCTGGGAAACCCTCAGCCGCCAGTTTTTTTCCAGCGCAGGCTTTTCCAACTGATTCTGCAGCCCCAAATCCGGGTATTTTTTACATTTTCCTGTAACTTCTTTTCCTGCTGGCCGTATTACAATCAGTGCAGGCATGTTGAGTACCTTTGCCTGCTCCCTGGTTGTTTACCCAAACCGCTCAGCCGACAGGTTGATTCGGACCAAACCCGGTAAACAGGGAAATAAACCAGACCAGCTAAGCAGTATGACTGAAAGGGAATACAATGAGTGTGTAAATGCATACGCCGACAATGTGTATCGCTTTATCCTGAAAAACCTCAGGCACGAAGAAGATGCACGGGATGTGGTGCAGACCTCATTTGAAAAAATGTGGCGGCACCGAGAAGAGATTGACGCGGCCAAAAGCAAATCGTACCTCTTTACTGTGGCATACAGGCAAATGATTGATCATATAAGAAAAGTGAAACGGGTACAATTAAAAGAAGAGTTTAGTGAAACCGCCCGGGTGCAAAACCGGTCAGCCAATAACCTGAAAAAAGTACTGGATGAAGCGTTGGCCCGCCTTGGCGAAACACAACGGACACTGGTTCTTTTAAAAGATTACGAGGGCTACAGCTACCAGGAAATCGGGCAGATAACCAACCTGAGCGAAAGCCAGGTGAAAGTGTACCTGCACCGGGCAAGAGTGCAACTGAAAGACTATTTGGTAAAAGTGGAAAATGTGATTTAACGGAGGCCGGAGATCAGAGGTCAGAAATCAGAAGTCGGACATCAGACCCTCCTTCGTCCCGAATAATCGGGGCTTCGGAGGGCAAGCATCAGACATCATGAAAATAAACCGCCATAATTACGAAGAGTATTTTATCCTGTACTGGGATAATGAGCTTGCTGCTGAACAAAAGCAGGCGGTAGAAAATTTTGTAAAAGAAAATCCTGACCTGCAGGAGGAGTTCAGCTTGTTTGGCCAAACCCGTTTTGCTCCTGATAATACACTTCAGTTCACACAAAAAGATTTACTGGCGAATGAAAGCTCATTTATCAATATTGTAAATTATACCGAAAAGCTGCTGGACTATATTGACGACGAACTGACCGCAGATGAAAAAATTAAAACAGAACAGTTTGTCGCCGGTTATCAGCCTGCCCAAAAAGAGCTGGCCTTGCTGCAAAAAATAAAACTGCAGCCCGAAGCAGAAACCGTTTTCCCCGACAAATCTGTTTTATACCGGCGCACTGAAAAAGTGCGGGTAATAAAACTGACCTGGCAGCGGGTGGCAGTGGCTGCAGCCGTCATCCTGGTGGCAGGCCTGGTTACTTTCAGGCTGGTAAGTATCAACAAAAGTGAAGTGCCGCCAATTGTAAAAACTAAACCAGTTAATCCGCCGGAAATTCAATCGGGAAAAGTTGAATCACTTGCAACAAATACAGAAAAATCTCAAGAGATAAAATCAAAGGGTGAAAGCACGGCCCCCGGAGAAGAAAATCCAAAACTTCAAAACGAAAACCTATTTACCAATGCTACTCTTGCCGACAATAAGACTAAGAATAAAAATAACCTGCCGGAAGTAAAAAGCTATGATGAACAAACCCTGGCTGCTAAAAATGAAACAGAGCAAGTGCAGGAAAGTGATTTTAATTTACTCCCTTCCCGTGAAAAAACTTATGTTGCCCTGGTGAATGAGGAACAGAAAAAAAGCGAAGAATTATTCGACAATAATTCTGTAACCCCGGGGCTGCAGTTTGCGTTTAACCCCGTAAACGAGGCAACTGACAAACAACAAAAAGACGGCGGCGGGCTGAAAGAGTTTTTGCGGAAATCAACCCGCTTGTTTGAGCGACGTACCAAAATTCAAACCACAACCGATGACAACAAACTGCTGGTGGGAGTGTTTGCAGTATCATTAAAATAAATATTAAAGAAAAAACCATGAAAAGGATTTTACTTGTTTGCGTGGCAGCATGTTTGTTTGCCAAAGGCTATGCACAGGATGAGAAGCAGGAAAAAAAAGAAACAAACGACACCATCCGTATCGGCAGCATCACCATCATCCGCAAACCCGGCAGCGATGAAAGGGAAATAATTTCCAGCGACCATAAAGTGAAAATACCCCGGCGGAAATACAAACCGGGTAATATCACCACCAACTGGTGGATTGTGGACCTGGGCTATTCCGCTTTTAACGACAAAACAAATTACGCTTCAGCCCAGGCGCAGGCCTTTGCTCCCGGCAGCACCGAAGACTGGTTTGATCTGCGTGCCGGCAAATCAAGAAACGTGAACGTTTGGTTTTTTATGCAGCGGCTCAATGTGATTGAACACGTAGTGAACCTGAAATACGGTCTTGGCCTTGAGCTTAATAATTATTTCTTCGATGATGAACGGATTCGCTTTCAGAAAAACCCTACGCTCATTACCCTGGACAATTCGTTGAAAGACGCCAAAAAAAATAAGTTGGCCGCCGATTACCTCACCGTACCGCTGCTGCTGAACATTAATTTCACTCCCGACCGCAGAAACGGCTTTGGTTTCAGCGCCGGAGTAAGCGGAGGGCTGCTGTACAGCGCCCGGCAAAAAACAAAGTTGGGCGACAATAAAGACAAACTTCACAACGACTTCGACCTCGAACGATTTAAAATTTCTTATGTTGGCGAATTGTTGCTCGGCCCCGTAAAACTTTACGGCAGCTATGCCACCAAAAGCATGTGGGAAAAAGGCCTTGATCAGACGCCGTACAACATCGGCTTCAGGCTAAGCAACTGGTAAGAGTTCTTTTGTTTTCTCACGATATGGCCATCCTGGTTATCGCCGGGATGGTTTTTTATTTTCATCATGCTGCCGGTATTATTTATCCCCTAACTTTAAGGCGGCAAAAAAATTATTTATGACCTATGATGTAAAACAAATTGAAGGCTTGGGTGAGGTGTATGGTGAACGACTGGCCCGGCAGGAAATAAATACCACTGAAGATCTGCTGAACAAAGCGGGCACAAAAGCCGGCCGTCAACAACTGGCAGCAGCCACTGACATTCCGGAATCGCTGATACTTACCTGGGTAAATCAAGCCGACCTGATGCGCATCAACGGTGTGGCAGGCGAATACGCCGAGTTGCTGGAAGCAGCCGGCGTGGACAGCGTGAAAGAACTGGCCATGCGCAACCCGGAAAACCTTCATGCCAAATTGATGGAAGTAAATATACAATTCGGATTAACGGGAAAAGTTCCTTCCTCACAATCGCTGGCCCAGATGATTGACCAGGCAAAAAAACTGGAGCAAAAAGTTTTCCATTAAACAAAGAAAAATCAATAGGTAAGTTTCACATGCTGCAACCACCCGCAGCAAGTTATTCAACCAAAATATTTTTCGGGGAAAAAATCCGGTTGTCGCAGCCGGCTGTTTATTTTATTTTGCAAATGCCGCGTTAAAACAACTCCACCTGCCGAAATAAGAAGTTACGGCACAGCGTTTGAAAATTACCAACGGACTAAAGGGGGATGCAGCCATGAAGACTCAGTTCGTACTCGTATCAATCATAGCAGGCAGTGGTTTTTTTACTTCTCATCACAGCAATGAGGCTGGCTCAGCGGCATCGCACAGCAAAACCTCAGCACCCGAAGGAACCGTCTATATCATTATTGATAAATCAGATTATGAACTTCATGTGTACGACAGCAAGGGCTGGTACGCCACCTACCCGGTAGTGTTTGGCAACAATTCGCTGGCCGATAAAAAAATGGAAGGCGACCGCAACACACCTGAAGGTAGTTTCCGCATCAATTCAAAACGTATTCACGACAAATGGCACCGTTTCCTGGCCATTGATTACCCCAATAAGGAAAGCTGGGAAAAATTCAACAGGCGAAAAGCAAGGGGAGAAATCCCGGCATCGGCACGCATCGGCGGCGGCATCGGCATTCACGGCACATGGCCGCACGAAGATTTCCAGGTGGACCGCTACCGCAACTGGACGCTTGGCTGCATTTCGATGAAGAACGATGACGTGCAGGAACTGTACAGTTATGTGCCGGTGGGTACCAGGGTAATCATCCGGCGCTAAGGATGGTTCAAAAAAACCTGCACGGTTTCCTTCCACTTATATCCATCATGCCATAGCAATGGCTGATGCCCTGCATTATTATACAACACCAGCTTTTTTTGCGGAGAACTGATGGCGGAAAAAATCGCATTCGTTTCCTTTCTTTTCACATACTCATCCAATGCGCCCCACTGCAGCAGCACGGGGCATTTTATTTTTGTTACATAGCGGCTGGTTTTATGGCCAAACGACCAGTACCGCTGTTCGATGCCCGTCCACAGGGTGACTAAAAATCCAAACGGTTCTTCAGGAAAACCAAGCACCCTGGCTCTTGCACGCAAATGATGCTGCAGGCGGTCAAAAGGCATTTCAAGAATTACTTTCTGCGGTTGCAGTTCAAAATCATAAATGGCTTTGCTGATAATTACGGCGCCCAGCGATATACCCCAGAGAATAATATTGTTTTCTCCCTTGTTTTTTACAAAGTCATATGCCAGCTTTACTTCTTCTGGTTCCCAATAACCAAGCGAGTTGTTGATGCCTTCACTATTGCCATGCGCACGGGTATCTACCAGCATCGTATTGTAGCCGAATGAAAGAAATTCCATTGCCTCCGAAAGAATATTTCCTTTATTGGAATGCAGCCCGTGAAAAAGAATAACCGTGCCTTTTGATGAGTCGGCTTTTATATACCAGGCTTCCAGCTTCAAACCGCTCCGCGTTGTGAGCTGCTCGGTATCATACGGCATGGGTGGAAAATAACTGATAAGCGATTTGGGCAATTTCCTTCCCACCATCAGCCGCCAGGTGCGCAACAGCGGTTTGCCCGCCGATGACTCCATCCTGCGTACTTTATCATCGTCGAAATAATGTGTGAACCGGTAAGCATGAAATGCAGCACTGATATTTATCAGTACCAGCTGCGCAATCAATACACGAACTATCCATTTGAGTATGCGGTAAAGCCTGCCCTGTGTAGCGCTGTTCTTCATAGAATATTGCCGGCTAAAGTAATTACCGGCTCAAAAATAAATTTTCATTTATGAAAACATGAACAGTGTGTGGATATTTTCTTGATAGCTTTTTGAAGCCGTATAAATTTGAAGCCTAATTTCGCTGCCAGTTTTACTAACCTTCAACATATTTCGAAAAACCTATTTAAAGCAGCTGACCCGGCTGCTTTACTTTTCACAGCCTGTTATTTTTTATTTCTTCCACCACGCCCGGGTCAAGCAGTGTTGTAGTATCGCCAAGATTTTCTGTGTCGCCTTCGGCAATCTTTCTTAAGATGCGCCGCATAATTTTGCCGCTCCTTGTTTTTGGCAACCCGGAAACAAACTGAATTTTATCCGGCTTAGCAATCGGGCCTATCACTCTTGTCACTGTTTGCAAAATATCCTGCCGCCGTGAATTCTCATCACCATGCGTACCGTTGTAAATAACATAGGCATAAATGCCCTGGCCTTTTATTTCATGCGGAAAACCGACCACGGCGCTTTCCACCACTCCCGCATGCATGTTGATGGCATTTTCCACTTCGGCGGTGCCGATACGATGACCGCTTACATTCAGCACATCATCTACCCGGCCGGTGATGCGATAAAAACCGTTTCCATCCTTCAGTGCACCATCGCCGGTGAAGTACAGGTTTTCATACGTGGCAAAATAATTTTTGCGGCAGCGTTCGTGATCACGATAAGTGGTGCGAATCATTCCGGGCCACGGAGCTTTGATGCAAAGATTGCCTTTCACCAGCCCGTTCTCATCTTTCTGCATTATTTCTTTTCCTGATTCGTCAACAATAACCGGCTGCACTCCCGGCAGGGGCAGTGTGGCCCAGCCGGGTTTTGCCGGCGTCACTCCTGCAAGATTCGAAATCAGGATACCGCCGGTTTCCGTTTGCCACCATGTATCCACTATCGGGCATTTTTTCTTCCCGGCATTTTCATCATACCAATGCCATGCTTCTTCATTGATGGGTTCACCCACGGTGCCCAATACTTTCAATGAGGATAAATCTTTTCCCCTGAATGGTTCCAGCCCAAAACCCATGAGGCTGCGGATGGCGGTAGGCGCCGTGTAAATAATATTGATTTTGTACTTATCCACGATTTCCCAGAAGCGGCCTGCATCCGGCCAGGTGGGTATGCCTTCAAACATTATTGATGTGGCGCCGGCGCATAAAGGACCATACACAATATAACTGTGCCCTGTGATCCAGCCGATATCAGCCGTGCAGAAATGAATATCGCCGGGCTGATATTGAAATACGTTTACAAAAGTGTAAGTAGTCCACACCATGTAGCCGCCGCAGGAATGCACCACCCCTTTGGGTTTGCCTGTGCTGCCGCTGGTGTATAATATAAACAACGGATCTTCTGCATCCATCTCCTCGGCAGGGAAACTAACCACGCCGTTTTTTTCCACCTGGTCTTCGGCAATATCCATTTCATCTTCCCACCACACATCGCGGCCTTTTATCATGCTCACCGGGGTTCTGGTGCGGGTGTAAACAATCACCCGCTTCACCGCTTTATTCCCGATCAGCGCATCATCAATCACATTTTTCAGCGGAATATCTTTTCCGCCACGGAAAGCACCGTCGCAGGTTATGATGTATTCGGCCTGTGCATCTTCCAGCCGGTCGGCAATGCTTTGTGCGCTGAACCCGCCGAAGATGACACTATGAATGGCGCCAATGCGGGCACAACCAAGTATGGCATATACGAGCTCGGGCACCATGCCCATGTAAATGCACACACGGTCGCCCTTTTTCACTCCGTTATTCTTCAACATTTGCGCCACCTGGCAAACCCGTTTGTGCAGGCGGTTGTAAGTAACCACTCTTGTTCTGTCTTCCGGATTGTTGGGCTCCCAAATGAAGGCCGGTTTTTCGCCCATCGTTTCCAGGTGCCTGTCAATGCAGTTTTCCGTTATGTTCAGTTTGGCTCCCTGGAACCATTTCACCATCGGCTCTGTGAAATTCCATTCCAACACTTTGTCCCAATGTTTTCTCCAATAAAAATTTTTAGCCACCGAAGCCCAGAACACTTCCGGATCGTTTACGCTGACGCGGTAAGCCATTTCATACTGCTCATACGATTTTATCTGGAAGGGATACATACTGATTTTAGATTTATCCACCGGAGCTTTAGCGCAGGTGGATGTTAGCTTTTGCCGGTAAATTTACTTTTTTCGGATTAAAGAACTACGAGCATATTAATTCATTGTATATTTCAGACCTGTTTCTAACAATTGAAATTTTTTACTGCTTATGCAGCCTGAAACGAAAGGCATAGCCAGAATCATTGCCGCTTCATCCGTAGGCACCATGATAGAATGGTACGACTTTTACATCTTCGGTATGCTGGCCAAAACCATCGCTTCGCAGTTTTTTCCTGAAGGCAACCCCACAGCAGCACTGCTCTCCACGCTGGCAATTTTTGCAGCCGGTTTTATTGTCCGTCCCTTTGGTGCATTGGTGTTTGGCCGCCTCGGCGATTTGATTGGAAGAAAATATACTTTCCTGCTAACACTGATTTTAATGGGCGGTTCCACTTTTCTTATCGGGCTGGTGCCGGGTTATCATTCCATCGGCATTGCTGCTCCGCTGCTTGTTTTATTATTGAGGTTAATTCAGGGTCTTGCCCTCGGCGGTGAGTACGGCGGCGCGGCCACGTATGTAGCCGAGCATGCTCCCGTGGGCAAACGGGGGCTTTACACTTCGTGGATACAAACCACGGCCACGCTTGGTTTGTTTGTGGCACTGGCAGTGATTATGCTGGTAAAACTGAACATGCCTGATGAAAAATTCAATGCGGAATGGGGCGGCTGGCGTTATCCTTTCTGGGTTTCCATTTTGCTGGTGGCTATTTCCATTTACATACGGCTAAAGATGAAAGAGTCGCCCATGTTTGCCAAACTGAAGGATGAGGGGAAGACTTCAGTGAACCCGCTGAAAGAAAGTTTTCGTCACAAATCAAATTTTAAAATGGTGCTGCTGGCTTTGTTTGGTGCCGTGATGGGGCAGGGAGTGATCTGGTACACCGGCCAATTTTATGCCCAGAATTTTTTGGAAACAAAATGCAATATCGAGTTTGAACAAAGCCGCACCATCATGCTCTGGGCAATTGCCCTTGCCACACCTTTCTTTATTTTCTTTGGCTGGCTGAGCGATAAAATCGGCAGGAAATGGATTATGATGGCGGGGATGCTGTTAGGAGTTGTTTTGTACAGGCCGATTTTTAATGAGTTTTTAAAGGATACAAATGTGAAAGAATGGATAAGCAGTTCGTCCAATCTAATTGGTGAAATAAATAACCGATCTACCTTTCCGGAAAATATCGGGAAAGACAGGTTAAACCTAGGCTTTAATTTCATTGAAAAGAAAAATGATTCCACTTTTATTTTTGGAAAAATCAATACAATTTTCCCACCGCTTAGTTCCTATACAAATGAAGAAAGTAGTAAATATTTTACTGTTTCTCTAAGTAAATCCTCGTCATCCCAGTTTATTATTGAAATATCAAGATCACTGTTTTGGAAATTCATTTTCCTTGTTTGGATAATGATTCTTTTGGTCACCATGGTGTACGGCCCCATTGCTGCATTTTTGGTAGAAATGTTTCCGACCAAAATCCGATACACCAGCATGAGTTTGCCGTATCATATCGGCAATGGCGTATTTGGCGGGCTGGTGCCGTTTATTGGTTTGTTACTCACAACAACATTTACCAAAGACCCATTGGTTGGTTTGTGGTACCCGATTGGCGTGGCGGCTTTGTGTTTTGTGATTGGGACAATTTATTTAACAAATAAGATTGACAAAGACGTAACTGATTAAAATGATTCAATGAATACCATTAAAAAATACCTTGGCATCACCTGGCTCCTGCTCGGCCCGGCCTTTATTTTTTTTCTCGTTTACGGCGCCATCGAAAACATTGATCCGACAGGCAAAAAAGATATCAATAATCCTGTCATCTGGATTATCATCATCAGCATCTTCACTCCCATCGCCATCGGTTTGATGATCTTTGGCTGGTATGCGCTGAAAAACGAATATCATCATTTGCCGGAAAGCTCGGCCGAAATGGCGGACTGATTTTTCCTGTTACTTTGCTTCTATGAAATCGTACGAAAAACTGCTGCAGGATAACCGGCGATGGGCGACAGAAAAAATAAAATCAGACCCCTGTTTTTTCGACCGCCTGCTGCATGTGCAAACACCAGCGTTTCTTTGGATCGGCTGCAGCGACAGCCGCGTACCGCCCAATGAAATAACGCAAACACAGCCGGGAGAAATTTTTATTCACCGCAATGTGGCTAACCTGGTAGTGAATACGGATGTAAACATGCTGAGCGTATTGGACTTTGCGGTGAATCACCTGAAAGTAAAACATGTAATCGTGTGCGGGCATTATGGGTGCGGCGGTGTGAAGGCTGCGCTTTCACACACTGATTACAAACTGGCGCTGAATATGTGGCTGCGCAATATAAAAGATGTTTACCGCTTTCACCGTAATGAACTGGATGCAATAGAAAATGAAGACAACCGGCTAAAACGGCTGGTGGAGCTGAATGTAAAAGAACAGGTGGGAAATCTTGCCAAAACATCCATCATACAGCGGGCATGGAACCACGACAACCGGCCTGACCTTCACGGTTGGGTGTACGACCTGCACGATGGCATTATAAAACCAGTAACGGAAATGAAACCCGGCGATGCAATTGATGAACTGTATAAATTTGAAAATTTATGAATGAAATAAAACCCGCTGCAGCAGGTACATTCCTGCACCGGCCAAATAACCCAGCAAGGCCAGCCAGCCGATTTTTTTCATATACCAGAAGAAATGAATTTTTTCCATGCCCATAGCAGCCACACCGGCAGCCGAACCGATGATTAAAATGCTGCCGCCGGTGCCGGCACAATAAGCAAGAAACTCCCAGAAATAATGATCGGTAGGAAACTGTTCGAGACTATACATGCCTTGTGCAGCCGCCACCAGCGGCACGTTATCCACCACGGCGGACAGTAACCCGATGATGAGTGTGATGATTACAATGTTGCCTATGGATTTTTCAAGTGTGGCAGCTATCGATTGTAAAATGCCTGTAGTTTCCAATGCTGATACCGCCAGCAAGATACCAAGGAAAAACAAAACACTGGTCGCATCAATTTTGCGGAGGGCATGCGCCACGGTAAGCACCCCCCTGTCCTGCTCATCTTTTTCACTATGGATGATTTCTGTTACCACCCACATAAGCCCGAGACCGAACAAGATGCCCATAAAAGGAGGCAGATGCGTTACCGTTTTGAAAACAGGAACAAACAATAAACTTCCGACACCCAGGAAGAAGACAGCTTTCTTTTCATAACCGGGCGTTTGATGATTTTCTTTTTTTCTCTCCGTTTGCTCAAGGGGGCCTTTTAGCCGCAGTGTGGTGACAAAAGCAGGTACAGCCAGGCAAACCAGGCTGGCTAAAAATGATTTGATAATTATGTTTACGGTGGTTATCTGGCCTCCAATCCACAGCATGGTGGTGGTCACATCGCCAATAGGGCTCCAGGCGCCGCCGGCATTGGCTGCTATTATAACCAGGCTGGCAAAAACCAGTCTTTCTTTTTGCGAGGGCACAATTTTGCGCAACAGCGATACCATCACGATAGTGGTAGTAAGATTATCCAGCACCGCAGAAAGAAAAAAAGTGATGATGCCCGTAATCCAGATAAGTTTCCGTTTGCTGGTAGTTTGAATCCGGTCGGTGATGATTTCAAAGCCGTCATGGGCATCCACCAGTTCTACTATAACCATGGCGCCGAGCAGGAAAAACAGGATACCGGAAATACCGGACAGGTGATGCAGCAGTTTTTCAGAAACAATTTCACCACCCGGGCCGGACAGAGCATAAACAGACCAGCATAAAACGCCTGTAAGAATTGCCGATGCCGCTTTGTTGATGCGAAGAGGATGCTCAAAAGCAATGGCCATATACCCGGCAATAAACAGGATGGAAACGAAGGCAATCATGAATACTAAGGTTAAAAATAAGCATTAGGATGAAAATTAATGAAAATGAATAGTGATAAATTCGTTTTATGAAATGCGTCTTTCATTTACTCGTCGTTTTATTTTTGGCCTGCTGTAATCCGCCGGAATATGAAAAACAAGGCACCGGATGGCCGTTATTGCCATTTGTAAAAGCCGATGAGGCAAACCCCATCCTGGTTCCTGACACGGCATCTTCTTTCCGGTGTCCGGTTAGAAATGCAACGGTGCAATGGGAAGAAAAAGATGTGTTCAACCCGGCAGCTGTGGTGCGAAATGATACGGTATTTCTTTTGTACAGAGCTGAAGACAGCATTGGCAAATTTGCCGGCACTTCCCGAATCGGCATTGCCTGGAGCACCGATGGTATGCATTTCACAAAACATACCGTCCCGGTTTTGTATCCTGGTAATGACCCGGCAAAAATTTTTGAATGGGAAGGCGGCTGCGAAGACCCCCGGATTGTGCAGGATGAAACCGGAATTTACTATCTCACCTACACAGCTTATGATGGTGATAAGGCAAGACTGATGGTTGCTTCTTCACAAGATCTATATCACTGGACAAAACACGGTCACGTTTTTGCCAAAGCATTGAGTGGAAAATATGTGAATCACTGGAGCAAATCGGGTGCTGTTGTTTGCAATTATGATAAAGACAAAGTCATTGCTGCGAAAGTGAATGGCAAATACTGGATGTACTGGGGCGATACGGACATTTTTCTGACCAGCTCCGATGATTTGATTCATTGGACGCCTGTGGAAACAACCGAAGGAAAACTGCTGGGTGTATTTGGCCCGCGGAAAGGAAAATTTGACAGTGATTTAGTTGAACCCGGCCCACCGGCCATGCTTACGGATAAAGGAATCCTGCTTATTTACAATAGCCGCAATGTGCCATCGAAAGGCGATACTACGCTGGCTGAAGGAACATATGCCGCTTCACAAATTCTTTTTGATAAAAATGACCCTTCAAAAGTGATAGACCGCATGGAGACTTATTTTATAAAACCCGACAAGTCTTATGAAACATCCGGACAGGTAAATCATGTTTGCTTTGTGGAAGGGCTGGTGCACTACAAGGGCAAATGGTACCTGTATTACGGTACTGCAGATTCTAAAATTGCTGTTGCTGTAAAATGAATGTGAAAATTGCCCAATGGCGGAATGGCGCAATTTCTTTTAATTGGAAATTGCGCCATTTTCATATTATGCTATTACTTTTGTTTCATGTCCATCGAAGTAAAAAATCTTCTCAAGGTTTATGGTGAACAGAAGGCGGTAAATAATATTTCTTTCCGGGTTGACAAAGGCGAGATTGTGGGTTTTCTCGGGCCGAACGGCGCCGGCAAAAGCACCACGATGAAAATAATAACGGGCTACCTGCAGCCTGCCGGCGGCGAAGCGTATGTATGCGGTATCAATGTGGCTGACGACGCACTGGCGGTAAAGAAAAAAATCGGTTACCTGCCGGAGGCTAACCCGTTGTACTACGATATGTACGTTCACGAGTATTTAGACTTTATCGCCGGGGTTCATCAAATTCAAAATCCAAAAGTAAAAATTCAACATGTGATGGAGCTTACAGGCCTGGCAGCTGAGCGAAAAAAGAAAATCGGGCAGCTTTCGAAAGGGTACAGGCAAAGAGCAGGATTGTCAGCCGCCCTAATCCACGACCCGGAAGTACTGATACTGGATGAGCCCACCAGCGGGCTTGACCCCAACCAGATAATTGAAATACGGGAAGTGATAAAAAAGCAAGGGGAAAATAAAACCGTTTTGTTCTCCTCCCACATCCTGCAGGAAGTGGAAGCCATCTGCGACCGGGTGATAATAATTAATAAAGGAGAAATAGTGGCTGATGATATGCTCAGCAGCCTGCAGGCAGGAAACAAGGACAAGCATGTGGTGATGGTACAGTTTAAGGAAGCCGTGGACAAACATTTGTTGGAGCAAATAAAAGAAGCTTCCTTTATTCAGCAGCAAACAGGCTCTTTGCTGAAATTTCAAACCTCCAGCCCCGAGGCAGTACGCAAACAAATTCTTGAACTCGCATTGCAACATAACCTCAACATCGTTTCTTTGCAAAGCGAAAGCCACAGCCTTGAAGAAGTGTTTCGTTCCCTTACGCAAAAAGGCTGAATAGTATTACGGGACGCACAAGTGAGTGACACAACGAAAGCTTAATAGTAATTCAACTGCCGGCTAAATAACGATAAACTACAAACAAAAAACTATATACTAACTCATGAGTTACATTTCCGAAATCTTCGCCAGACAGATTCTTGATTCCAGGGGCAATCCTACCGTAGAAGCAGATGTAATAACCGATGAAGGAGCCCTTGGCCGTGCAGCCGTACCCAGCGGCGCCAGTACCGGTATACATGAAGCGGTGGAGCTGCGTGACGGCGACAAAAAAAACTATTTGGGCAAAGGCGTATGGAAAGCCGTGAAGAATGTGAATGAAATCATCGCCCCGAAACTGATTGGGTACGACGTGGCCGATCAAACCGGTATTGACCAGATGATGACTGAACTGGACAGAACAACCAACAAGAGCAAGCTGGGCGCCAATGCTATTCTTGCCGTGAGCATGGCCGTAGCCAAAGCAGCAGCCGAAGAAGCAAATCTTCCATTGTATCGCTACATCGGTGGCACCAATGCCAGGACGCTGCCTATACCGATGATGAACATACTGAACGGCGGCGCCCATGCCGATAATAAAATTGACTTCCAGGAATTCATGGTGATGCCGGCCGGCGCTGATTCGTTTAGCGAAGGCTTACGCTGGGGTGTGGAAATTTTTCATGCGCTGAAAAGTGTGCTGAAGAAAAAAGGCTACAGCACCAATGTGGGTGATGAAGGCGGTTTTGCTCCCAATATCCAAAGCAATGAAGAAGCGATTGAAACAGTACTGACGGCTATTGAAGCCGCGGGGTACAAAACTGGCAGGCAGGTGGCTATTGCCATGGATGCAGCCAACAGCGAACTGTGGGATGGTAAAAAGAAAAAATATGTGTTTCATAAAAGCAGCGGCAAAGAAATGTCCAGCGCACAGCTGGTGAAGTACTGGGAAAAATGGGTGAAGCAATACCCGATTGTTTCCATCGAAGATGGCATGGCTGAAGACGATTGGGAAGGCTGGAAGATGCTGACCGAAGCCATCGGCAGCCAATGCCAGCTGGTGGGTGATGATTTGTTTGTGACCAACGTAGCAAGACTTCAGCAGGGAATTGACAAAGGCATCGGCAATGCGCTGCTGGTAAAAGTAAACCAGATAGGCACCGTGACGGAAACCATCAATGCAGTGACGCTGGCCCAGCACAACGGCTACAATACCATCATGAGTCACCGTAGCGGCGAAACGGAAGACACCACGATAGCTGATTTGGCTGTGGCTCTTAATTGCGGACAAATAAAAACCGGCAGCGCCTCACGTACCGACCGCATGGCAAAGTATAACCAGTTAATTCGTATAGAAGAATTGTTGGGTATGTCTGCTGTTTATCCGAAAGGAAGAATTAAATTTGGAAAATGATGTCTGAAGCCTGAAATCTGATGTCTGATTAACGGTTTCAGCATTAAATAGACAAACTCCAATTTTTATGAAGCTGCTTACCCGCCTGCCTGCGTGGCTGAGAAATAAATATTTTTTAGCAGCCGCCTGCTTTATCGTCTGGATGCTTTTTTTTGACCCCCGCGATATTTTTACCCAGGTAGCACATTCACGTGAATTGAAACAGCTGCAAACCAGCAAGGCCTGGTATGAACAGGAAATAGCCAAAGAAAGCACTGAAGCCGAACAACTTAAGAATAACCCCGCCACCATTGAAAAATATGCACGTGAGAGATACCTGATGAAAAGGCAAAATGAAGAGCTTTTCCTGGTACCGGAAAACTACGAAACCGGGAATAAATAAGCCTCTGCAAAGCACAATAAGGCAAACCCTCATCCGTTTATTTAGCGGACGTTTCGATTTTCTCTCATTTAAGGACACTAAATTTCAGGACATCAATGGATTGCCAATGACAAAATTTACCCCTGAGGATCTTTTATTGTATCTGTACAAGGAAAGCACTCCGGAACAAACCGCTGCTATTGACGAGGCATTAAAGAAAGACTGGACACTTCGTGAAAAACTTTCGGTGCTGAAAACATCCATGCAAAGGCTGGACAAAATCAAGCAATCGCCGCGGACCGAAATAGTGCTGAATGTACTGAACTATGCCCGCAAAAAATCGGTGCAGAAAGTGTAATACATTAAAAGATACCCATCAAAGACTTGCAGCATCCCGTTTTTCATCGGGGTGCTTTTTTATTTCCCGCATCAGTTCTGTTTCTCATTTTACTGCTTTTCTCTATTTTCTCTTACCCCTATCTTGCAGTATGACCCGCAAAGAACGTTACCGGTTCATCATTGATTTTTTTTTAAAACATGCACCCGATGCAGATACCGAACTGCTGTATGATAACCCTTACCAGCTGCTTGTTTCAGTCATTCTTTCAGCGCAATGCACAGATAAACGGGTAAACATGACCACGCCGGCCCTGTTTGAAAAATACCCGGATGTGGAAGCGCTGGGCAAATCAAATTTTGACGAACTGTTTCCTTTTATCAAAAGCATTTCTTACCCCAACAATAAAACAAAACACCTGGTGGGGATGGCCCGCATGGTGATGGAAAAATTCGGGGGCCGCATCCCGATGACGGTGGAAGAACTGATGCAACTGCCGGGAGTGGGAAGAAAAACCGCCAACGTCATCACCTCCGTAATAGACAAACAACCCAACATGGCGGTGGATACCCATGTATTTCGTGTAAGTAAAAGAATCGGGCTGGTAAATCAATCGGCAAGCACACCGCTGGCAGTGGAAAAGGAGCTTACCGCCAATATTCCGACCCGCCTCATTCACAAAGCCCATCATTGGCTCATCCTTCATGGCCGCTATATCTGCCAGGCCCGCAACCCCCGATGCAGTGAATGTGGTGTAAAGTCGGCCTGCCGCTATTTTTATATGAAATACCGCACTATTTTGCCAAAACCCGGTATTAAAAACCATTCAACCAAAACGCAAAAGAACTAATCTGTATTTACTAATTTTACCTACCTGTTTGGCGGTTGATAGTTGCCGGCAGCGTCCGCACTTCCTCTGAAATACTTCCACGATAACTTTAACTTTTTAAGCAGAATGGAAACCGAAGCCAAATTAAAAACCATCCATTACAACAGCAAAGTTTCTTTTCAACCCTTACTATCTGTGCTGAGAAGAACTTTGCATCACGGCGCTTCGGATGGCGCTAAAAAACTTTATTCCGGCATTCTGGAATATGCCGATCAGCACCCGGAGCTGAACAGTACTATTGACGACCCGGCCATGCTGGAGCCGCATAAGGAATGGCTTGAAATGCTGCTGAGTGTGATTTTTCCGCCCACCATCAGCGAACATGAATTGCTTTATTCCGTATCACTTCCGTTTTCATACACCACCATTTATTCTTCCCGGCTTTTCCGCATGCTGTTTATTCAGCCGGGCACAAAGGATATAAAAATACCGGACAATGAAACCGGCCGGGATATTGAACACGACCGTCTGCGGGGCGCCTACAACCTGATCCTGAGAAAATATTGTAATTATCATGCGCCGGAATTTGTATCCTCGGTGCATCCTTATCATGATCCGCATTCGGGCCTCACCAGGTATATGGAGCTGCAGCTTGATACCCGCTATATTGATGTAAAATTTACCGGCAGCCACCTGCCCATACCGGAAGACTTTATCAACAAAAAAGATCATGGTCTTTTGACCCTTGAAGAGTTGCAGCACAATATCCCGATTGAGCAGTTTGCCTTTGAAGGAATCGTCATCGGCCGGGTGATTGACGTGACGGAAAATGAAGTGATTTCGCAAATGAAATCGGAACTGCTTAACCTGAATGCGTTTTCTGAAAGCATGGTGTATCATAAACTGCAGAACCTGGTGCAGGCACTAATGGGCCTGAAAGATATCCGCATCGGCATCACCCCCTTTTTTAAGGTTAACGGTCATTATGTTTTTTCGGAACTGCACAACAGCAACAGCCTCCTGTTCAAACATTATAAAGCCGTGATGGAAAGGGATAGTGTAAACGACTGCTGCCGCGAACTGTTTATGGAAACTGACAAGCCCGTGGTATATGAAGTGGTAAATGAAGAAATAGTAAAACAGGTTGACTACCTAAGTTTTTATTTCGACCAGGGCTACCGCAGCCTGATACTGGCTCCGCTCAAGCACAATGGCGACCTGTGGGGAATTCTTGAAGTGGGTTCCGATCACGATGGAAAACTCAATTACAAACATGTGAGTAAACTGGATGTTGCCATTCCCTTATTTACCCGTGCCATTGAAAAAAGCGCCGAGGCGCTGGACAACCAGATTGATAAAGTAATCAAGGAACAGTTTACGGCCGTGCAGCCTTCTGTAGAGTGGAAGTTCACCGAAGCGGCTTACAATTTTATTATCCAAAAGCAAGAAGGCAAAGACCCCAAACCGGAAAGAATTGCATTTGAATCGGTGTACCCGCTGTATGGCGCTATTGATATCCGTAATTCATCAGTGGAGCGGTCGCAGTCAATACAGCTTGATTTTGTGGAGCAGCTGCAAATGGCCGCCGAAGTGGTGAAAAAGGCCCAGGCCAATATGCCTTTCCCGCTGCTGCAGGAAGTGCTATTTAAAATTGACAAACACGTTGCTTCCGCTTCGGATGTGCTGCTGAGCGATGAGGAAACAGCCATCCAGGATTTTCTGCAAAACCAGATTACTTCCATTTTCAAACACCTGAAATCCACAACGCCGGCCATTAAAAAAGATATTGACGCCTATTTTGCAGCGCTGGATTCGCACATCGGTATGATATATCATCACCGCAAGGAGTTTGAAGTGAGCATTGCCAGAATAAATGAATCGGTAAGCCGCTTTGTTGACAGGGAGCAGGTGTCGGTGCAACAGATTTTCCCGCATTATTTTGAACGCTACGTTACCGATGGTGTGGAGTTCAATATTTACATCGGGCAGAGCCTGGCGCCGCGTAAAAAATTTGATGAGCTGTACCTGCGCAACATGAAGATGTGGCAACTGACAACGCTGGCAAAAGCAGCAAGACTCACGCATGAACTTTCCAAAGAACTGAGCCACCCGATGAAAACCACGCAGCTGATACTGGCGCACAGCACACCCATCTCCATCAGCTTCCGCAGCGATGAAAGAAAGTTTGATGTGGACGGCGCCTACAATATCCGCTACGAAATCATTAAAAAGCGGATTGACAAAGTGCATATAAAAGAAACCAACGAACGGCTGACGCAGCCCGGCAAGATTGCCATTGTTTACAGCCAGCCGAAAGAAGCCGATGAATATGCCGAGTACATCGAGTTTTTACAAAACCAGAAACTGCTGAAGCCCGGCATCGAGCAACATGAGCTGGAAGAACTGCAGGGCGTGGTGGGGCTAAAAGGGCTGCGGGTGGATGTGCAGTATGATAATGATAGCGCTGACGCCAAAAAGCCTGCGCTTTCTGCCACGACGGATCAGCAGTTGCTGAAGGGAAAATAATTACCGGATAAAGGGTCGCTGAGTAACGACCCTTTTTACTTTCTATTCTAAAACTTCCACCCCAGCCCAATCAGCGGCAGCTTGTCTTCTTTTGATGCGGCATAGCTGATGGAAAGCACGGCCCGTTTCAATGGAGAAAACCAGACACCGCCCCCATAGCCCGTGAGCCAGCGGTTGCTGTCATAGTTGCTGTCATAAATTCTTCCGGCATCAAAAAATACCAGGATGCCCATGGAGCCGGGAAACAGGTAGGTTCTGAAATTGGCCAACCGGACCCGCAGTTCGGAATTGTTGAAAATTTTAGAGCGGCCTGCAAACCGGTATTTGCGATAGCCCCGCAGGTTATCATCGCTGCCGAGATATTGAGCCTGGTAAAAAGCAAAATTGCCAAAGCTGTGCCCTGCTCCAATGCGATTGGCCCAAACAATAGAATTGGGTGAAAGAGGGATATAAAATGAAAACTCCGTATTGATCTGCGCCGTGGTGTTGCTTTCATCATTCAGCCCGTACAGGTAGCGGAACGAAGAAATCCAATTGATCCCTTTTTGCGGAATTATTTTATTGTTTCTTGTATCCAGTACAAAAGAAGTTTTGCCGCCGAAAAACGATTGCTTTGCATACAGCGTGGCAGGGTCAAGCCCGTTGGTACCCGTCAAAATAATATTCCTGCCCAGGTTATCACTTGAATCCAGTTTATAAAACTCATACGTGGGCCCGACAGTCAGCATCATTTTATCATTAAATCTTTTGCGAACCAGGATCGTCAGATCGCCAAGGTTGTACCGGGCCCGGTAAAACCGGAATTTGCCGGGTTTGCTTTTGTCATACACAGAACTATCGCTGTAGCCAAAAAAGTTGGTAGTATTATTGGGGGCTTTGATGTCAAAATCAAAAAGAAGATCGCCGGTTTTGCCCAGCACGCCGATAAACTCTGAATAATACCTGAAGTTAAAAGCCCGGGTGGTTACCGAATGATTTACATTGAACTCATGCAGGGTTTTGTACGGTGATTTGCGAAAGCCATGCCGGATGAACTTGAGCGAAAAGCCGAGATACAAACCATCATCACGGTTGTAATTGAAAGAAACAAAAGGAATCACCTGGTTGTATTTATAGTAAAAACGGTCATAGCTGTTCACGGCCGTATCATCAGCCATTTTGTTTCTGAACCTGCCGGTGATTTTGTTGTCGTCATTTTTTGTGTCGTACACAAAACCCCCTTTGCCGGATGCGGTATTTTCAAACAGGTCGCTTCCTTCGCCGCCAATCATTCTCACTTTGATTTTCCCGGCCGAACCCTTCACTACAAACTTATCATCGCCGCCAAAGGAATAAATACGCAATTCCTTAGTCACTTTCGGGTCAAAAGTTCTTTCATACATTTTTGAAGACTGCGCACCTTCCTTTGTGATTTTATACATTATCACATTCACAGAGCCATCGCTGTTGCTGGTCACTTCAATCAGTTCCGTTTTGTCGCTGCCCAGGATGTTTACCGTCTCGGAAAGAAAGCGGTAATACTGCATCACTTCGGCAGCCAGGTATTTGCGGCGATCTTTCAGCGTCTGCTTTATTTTATCGGCTGATATGGGCCGCAGCTCGGGTGGCTGCTGGTTCAGTGCCTGTTCAATTACTTCATCGGTCATCCTGGGTAAAAATTCATCCACAGCTTTTTGCCAGTCCTGCTCATTCAGTTCATTCAGAAAGAAGCGGTCGAGATTGCGGGCAGCAAAATTGAAGCGGTTGATGTTTCTTGCTTGCGCACGGAACCCCTGCAGCTGGGGCGCAATCCATGGCCATTTGGCAATGCCGGGAATCAGGCCCTGATTGATATAAAATGCCTGGTCGCGGTCGCGGGGTATGGGGAAATAAGTTTTACCCTTGTCTTTATCTCTTGCGCCCCATTGCCACTGGTCTTCGTGGCGGTCAAAGTCCATCACAAACAAGTCCAGGATTCTTGCCCGCAGCAGGGCCTGCTGGTCCACTTCGTTATCATTATCTTCTTTCAGTTTGTCGGCCACTTCGCCTGTGTCGTAGCCCTTGTCCACGTTGGATGGCAATCGTTCTTCATACAGGGCAAGCAGGTTTTTAAAATCATCGCGGTATTCGCCCAACTTAGGATCGTCGGGTATGTAAATGAGTTTTACTTTACCATAAGGCACAGCAGCCGCATCGGCCAGCGGCGGCACCGAAAGCGTAGAATAAGGATACGATGCAGACACACCATCGGCCACAAGGTCTTCCACTGCTTCGCTTTGCAAATCGTATGGCAGTGTTTTGGCAGTTATAAATTTCTGTATGGAACGCAATGCATACTGCCGGCCCGTGGGGTCTTCAAGCCGCAGCGATTTGGTTTGTTTGCCCCCGCCTCTGCGTACGGGTGTCAATCCTCCTTTTTCAGTAGAGAGGTTAATGACGGGAGCTTTTACCGGCGTGAGCCATTCCTGCCTGTAGTTGGCGCCCATCCAGAATTTCTTTGAACCATTTATTTTAAACAGGGTGGAGCCGGCAGAAGTGGCGGAATCAGTCTGTGCCATGCCGGCCTGTTGCAGGGTAAATGAAAAAATAAAAATAAATACAGTGCTGAGCAGCCGTTGGTTTTTGCGGTTCATAAGCAGTGTTTAGTACATTAAATGTACAATGTTTTTTAAAGAAACAATAGCATTCCGGTATGTGAGGTGTGCCCGGGTTTTAATCATTGTACTGAATTATTAAAACTGAAATCCCAGATTTACCACGGGCAGTGTTTCTTCTTCCGATCTTGCAATGCTCACAGCAATTACGGCACGGCGCATAGGGCTAATCCAGATGCCACCGCCATAGCCGGTATGCCACTTATCTGAGTTGTCATTCTTTACCCATACCCGCCCGGCATCATGAAAGAAAAGAATGCCGAGTGAACCGGGAAAAAGATACGTTCTGAAATCAGCCACTTTAATCCGAAGGTCTGTATTATTATATGCCATGGATTTTCCTGCAAAGCGGTATTTCCTGATGCCACGCATATTGATGGTGCCGCCAATGTACTGCGCCTGGAAAAATTCAAAGTCGTTTCCGAAGTTGATGCCACCGCCAAAGCGGGTGGCCAGTACAAGTATGGGGTTGTTGGAAAAACTCATGTAGAGCGACATGTCACTATGAAGCTGCGTCAGGTTGCCACTGGTATTTTTCATTCCGCCCAATACACGAAAAGTAGTTTGCCAGTTGATGCCGCGGGTGGGCAGGGCCGGGTTGTTTCTTGTATCAAAACCAAGATTTACCACAGCGCCCAGCCAGGATTTTTTCTGGGCAATATCTTTTTTGTTCAGCCCGCTTTCCGAAGGAAAATCAATTATCCTTCCTGCATTGTCCAGTGTATCCAGCGAATAAAACTGGTAAGCCGGGCCAAAAGAAAATGAAACCGTTTTGCCGCTTTTGCGCAGCAGCAAAGAAAGATCGCCAAGCTTGTACCGCGTACGGTAATAATCAATTTCGCCCGGTTTACTCTCAATCCGGTTGACCGTTTCGTTACCATAGCCAAAAAAATTGGTTACATTATTCGGTACTTTGATGTCGGCATTAAACAAAATATCCATAGCGCCGAGGGCATGTATAAACTCGCTGCCGAAACGAAAATTATATGCGTTGGTTGCCAGCGAATGATTGATGGCAAGCTGGTGGCTGAAGGCATAAGGCGTTTTGCGAAAGCTGTGTGCAATATGGCGGATAGAAGCACCGAGGTATAAACCGTCGTCGCGGTTGAAGGCAAATGAAACAAAAGGAATCCAGAGATTATATTTGTACGAAAGCCGGTCATAATTATTGACATCAGGGTTGGTGGAAAGTTTCATTTTAAACCGGCCGGTGAAAGTATTTTTGCCGTTGTCCAAATCATAGGCGTAAATTTTTCCTCCGCCCGATGTGTTTTCAAATTCATCTTCGCCTTTGCCGCCAATAATCCGTATCCTGATTTTATTGCCCGGCCCCTGAATTTTGAATTTGTCATCGTTGCCCATTCCATAAAGCCGTAGCTCTTTGGTAATGGCGGGGTCAAACTTTCTTTCATACATTTTGGTGGAAAGCTCTCCTTCTTTGGTAATCTTGTACACAGTCACCGTCACTGTGCCGTCTGCTTCACGATTTACATCAAACAGTTCATTTTTATCGCTGCCGGTGATGCTTACTGTTTTGGAAAGAAAGCGGTAATACTTTATCATTTCCTCCGAATAATATTTTCTTCTTTCTTTCAGCTTGCTGATAATACTGAGGTAAGAATATTTTTTAATGGCCCCGGGCTGCTGTGCCATAGCCTTTTCAATCACTTCATCGGTCATGGCTGACAGAATTTCTTCCGTACCTTTTTTCCAGTCAGCTTCATCCATTTTGGTCAGGTAAGCCCGGTCAATATTTCTTGCATTGAAGTTGTAGTATTTAATGTTTCTGGCCTTGCTGCGGAAGCCCTGCACCTGCGGGGTCACCCAGGGCCAGCTGGCAATCCATGGCACCAATCCCTGGTTGATAAAAAAAGCCTGGTCGCGGTCACGGGGCAAAGCCACATAGCGGTTGCCTTTTTCTTCATCCACTACGCCCCAGCGCCACTGGTCTTCGTGGCGGTCAAAATCCATCATGAACATATCGAGCAGCCTTGCTTTCAGAAATGCCGGCTGGTCCACATGATGATCATTATCATCCTGGAGTTTTTTTGCAAGCTCTGCGGTATTCACCGTTTTTTTAAATCCACCAGGTTCCCGTTCTTCCAGCAGGCAAAGTGTGTTGGCAAAATCAAGCCTGTATTTTTCGAGCCGCATATCATCGGGCACCAACACAAGTCGCGGATTGGCGTGCGGCACTCCGGCAGCTTCGGCAAGTACTGGTACAGATAATGCGGCATAAGGATAGGATGCCGATACGCCATCCTGCACCAGGTCTTTTACAAATGTGCCGCGCAAATCCGGAGGCAATGCCGCATCGGTTACAGTTTTTTCCACGCCGCGCAGCACCCACTCATTGCCTTTCATGTCTTCAAGCCGCAGCGATTTTGTCTGATGGCCGCCGCCGCGGCGCAGTGGAGTGAGTCCCCCCATATAATTACCGATGTTCAGCACCGGCACTTTAATTTTTTCACCCCATTCACTGCGGTAATTTTTTCCAATCAGCATTTTTCGGAATCCGCCGGCTTTGAATTTACCGGAACCAATTGCCTCTGCCGAATCGGGAAAATAAGCCACCCGCATATCGGGCAGCACTTCCACTTCTTTTATTGGAGGGATGGTTTTTAACCAGGTGGTGAAAAGCGGCTGGTTGCCGTCATGCAGTCCATAAAAGTTAACCGACACGTTTCCGTTCATAGCCACTTCAATTACGGCAAACCCGTTTTCACTTTTTGCAAACAGGGAGTGATTTCCTTTTTTCACCCTTGTGGTTTTGGCGCCGGAGCCGCTGACGATATAATTAACACTGTCTTTTTGTAAAAACTGGAGATTATGATCATGCCCCGCCACATGCACTACATTGGGATGTGCTTTCAGCACTTCTTCCAGCTCATTTATCATGGTGCGGTAGTTGGGATGATTAATGTCCTGTACTGTGCCAAACCATCCTCTTGTGATGGGATACACAGAGCCAAGCAGCGGTAGAGGAAGATAAAGCCCCGGCACTTTATCAGTAAGCGGAAATAAATGCTGCCTGACGGTATAATAACCGCCATGCGAACCATGTGTATAAAACGGATGATGCATGGCTACAACCATCAGCTTATCGCTGTGCACCGATGCGATTTCCTTTAATGCGGTGGCCACTTCTTCGCCGGTACGGCAATCGCAGTCGGAGCTGACGCCGGGTTTTTCATCGGGGTGCAGCCACCACTGGCTGTCCATAAAAACCATCACCACTTTTTCATTCACTACATATTCCACCGGGCCGGGGCAGCCATTGCCTGGCATCATGGCCACATTGGGCAATTGCAGGCTTTCGAGGTAATGCTGCTGGTTGAGCAGTTGCTGCCAGCCGCCAGCCTTCCCTTTGTTCCAGTCGTGATTGCCGGGTACAAAAAATGCTTTTGCATTGGTGCCTTTTACCAGGCTCACCTGCGCATCCAGCACATTTTTCTTTTCTTCATAATCGGATGAAGTAATATCGGGTAATCCGTATTCATACACATTGTCGCCAAGATAAAGTACGGTGGTATGGCCGTCGTTCACATTAAAAAGGGTTTTCACTTTTTCCACTACGGGTATTTTGCCATGGGTTAGCACCCCGGCATCGCCGATGAGGATGATGCGGCTGAGGCAGGCATCGGGCTGAGCAAGCCCATTGAACGCAATAAGAAGGAACAAGCAGCCGGAAACAATAACCTTTGCCATAAAAAAATTTTTGAAAGAAAATTTCATTCAACACATGTCTGCAAAATTCAAAAACATAATTAAGGTAAGTATGAAAATTTCAATAAGGTTCCCCTTGAAGTAACACCTTCGTTGGAAATAAACATATCACCATTATTCCGGAAAGTAATGCCTTCGGGTTGGGGAAACAACTTATTACCTAATATATACACGGATTCAACACTACCATTCAGATCGGCTATTGCCAACTGGTTGCTGGCCGATGAAAGTATAAATAACTTCTTCAGAACGGGGTGAACAGCGGCTGCCGATGGCTGGAATTTGGATGTCTTTTTTGGAGCCAGGCGGCGTACAAGGTCAGCATCTATTCTGAAAACAGGATTTTCATCAAACCCTATGGAATCGGGATAATAAGCAAATGCACTTACCGTACTTTTATTATCGGAAGCGCAATTTTTACAAATCATGATCAGGGCATTGCGGCTTTCATCAAAATAAAGGGTTTCAAAATCATTGGTACCACTGAGGGGGAGTTTTCCTGCATCCAGTGCAAGCATTTTACCGGCACTGTCTGTCACAATTTTTTTCAGCAGGCCGTCGCTGCGCAAAACAAAAATCATATTCCGGTAAATAGCCACATCTTCATAATCCCCTTTTCCGCCAAAAGAAAATTCTCTCTTGATTATGCGGGTATCTTTATCAAGAAAAAAAAGAACACCTTTTTCATCATTGTGAGCTATAAATTCATCCTTTTTCCGGTCCCATACAATGCCGGAAATTTCCCGTAAATCAATGTCAAATTTATCGGTATATACTTTCGAAAAGTCATAATGAGGAGGTGATTTTAACTCGATAACCTTTGGTTTACACCCGGCCAGTAATAGCAAAACCAGGGCGGTGTTCCATCCTTTGGGCAAATTTTTAAAAAATGTCATTCTTCGTATTTTATTTAAATTTATCAAAAGTTATCTTTATCACATGACGGAAAGCCAGTTTCAGATATTGACAAAGGCTCAGGACTATGTTTCTGATTTATTTCAGAGCAAGATAAACAAAAGCATCAGGTTTCATACGCTGCAGCACACCCGGGAAGTGGTGATGGCCTGCGAAAAGATGGCCGAATATTACCACCTGAATGATGATGACCGCTTTGCCCTGGCGCTGGGCGCCTGGTTTCATGATACCGGCTATACCGCCGGGCAGGCAAAAGGCCATGAATCAGTCAGCATTCAGCTGGCCTCCGATTTTATGAAAGCCTGCCAGCTTGACCAGCAGGTAATAGATAAAGTAACGGGCTGCATCAATGCCACCCGCATACCGCAAAGCCCTGCCAACCTGGTTGAACAGATAATCTGCGATGCTGACCTTTTTCACCTCGGCACAGAAGATTTTAAAGAAAAAAACAAGCTGCTGCGTGAAGAGCTGAATGGATTTGGCGGATACAATCTTTCCAAAAAAGACTGGAGAAAGATTAATATTGACTTCATGGAAAAACACAGGTACTTCACCTCCTATGGCATTCAGCATTTACAACCGCTGAAAGAGGTGTACCTGTCCGAATTACGGGCCAGGATGAATGGCGAAAATAAACCGGGTAAAAAAAATACAAGCAACGGGAAGCACCTGCCTGTAAAACCTAAGAATGAAACCGGAAAATTATCGGAAGAGGAACAAAAAAAATTAGCTGATCTGAAAAAGAAAAAAGAAAAAGAAACGCAATCCGAGCGGGCAATTTCTACCGTGTTCAGAATAGTGGCCCAAAGCCAGAACAACCTGAGCCAGATGGCTGATTCCAAAGCCAACATCCTTATTTCGGTCAATTCCATCATCCTTTCAATAATTATCGGCACTGTTTTTAAAGATTTGCTTACGGATGTAAACCTGCAGGCGCCTGTTATTATTTTGGTGACAGTATGCGTACTGGCTATCGTATTCAGCATACTGGCCACCCGCCCCAATGTCACTTCCGGCACTTTTACCAAAGAAGATATAGCCAACAAAAAAACCAACCTGCTTTTTTTCGGTAATTTTCATAAAATGGGTTTATCGGATTATGATTGGGCCATGAAGGAGTTGCTGGAAGACAAATATTACCTGTACAGCAGCATGATTAAAGACACTTATTTTCTCGGTATAGTGCTGGCCAAAAAATACCGCTACCTGCGCATTGCTTATAATATTTTCATGTATGGTCTTATCATATCTATTATAGCTTTCATTATTTCCTTCCTGCTGCCGGGAGCCACAGAAGTATATACCCGGTAAGGATGCAGCACCATTTATTTTGGTAAATGAGCAACCAGTTCCACCTCCAGCCTGACTTCGTGCATAAACAATCTTGACACCTGCACCCAGGTGGCGGCGGGAAAATCATTTTTGTAAAATGCTTTGCGAACATCATTGTATTTCTTCATGGCTTCTATATCGGTAGTATAAAGATTTTCCTTTACCACATTCTGAAAAGTGGCGCCAAAACTTTTCAGCGACTGCTCCAGCGCCTGGTATACACGTGTGATACCATCGGGCGTCACTTCCCGTGCCACGGCACCGGAAATGTAGAGTACATTATCCACCTTCACTACCTGCACATAGCCGGCCGAAGTGTCCTGCTTCAGCGGGCTGTCCCAGTGCCATTTTTCTTTTTTAATGTAGTTGTCCTGTGCCGGCAGATAAATTGAACCGAAAAGGAATAATAGGGAGAAGAAAGAATTTTTCATAAAAAAATATTTCAATGAATGTAGCCCATTTGTTTTTACAGAAAATAAAAAATCCACCAGTGGATGCTGATGGATTTTTCAAAACGGGTAAACCGATGCTTACAAATACTTCCTTATTTCTTCCACCAGTTCTGTCTTGGTAATGGGTATGCCCATAATCTTGTTATATCCTTTTGCATCTACAAAATAAACGTCGCGGATAATTCTGATCAGCTGCCCGTTGTTGATTTCGGGAATCAGCACCGTTTCATAATTTTTCAGAATATCGCCCAGGTTTTTCGGGAAGGGCCGCAGGTAGCGCAGGTGTGCATGGGCAACTGATTCGCCCTCGGCCAGCAGTTCGGCTACGGCAGTTTTTATAGCGCCAAAAGTGGAGCCCCAGCCCAACACCAATACCTTGCCAGTGGCAGGGCCGTTATCAATTTTCTGAAGGGGAATATAATCCGCAATCTTTTCCACTTTAGCCTGTCTTGTTTTCACCATGTGCTGGTGATTGTCGGGATCGTAGCTTACGTTGCCTGTCACATCTTCTTTTTCAAGTCCGCCGATGCGATGCTCAAGACCTGCTGTGCCGGGTATGGCCCAGGGGCGAACCAGTTTTTCATCCCGCTTGTAGGGCATCAGTTTTTCTTCGCCGTTATCAAGGTTCTTTTTAAAATTAACAGTAATTGCCGGCAGGTCGACGCTTTTGGGAAATCGCCATGGCTCTGCGCCATTGGCTATATATCCATCGCTCAGCAGCATCACGGGTGTCATGTGCTGAACTGCTATCCGCACTGCTTCATACACGGCATCAAAACAATCAGCCGGGGTAGATGTGGCAATCACCGGCATGGGACATTCACCGTTTCTGCCGTAATAAGCCTGCATTAAATCTGATTGTTCTGTTTTTGTAGGTAAACCCGTGGATGGCCCGCCCCGCTGGATATTAATAATAAGTAACGGAATTTCGAGCATGACGGCAAGGCCCATGGCTTCGCCTTTCAGTGCAACGCCCGGTCCACTGGAAGTGGTAATACCCAGGGCGCCCCCGTAGCTGGCTCCAATGGCCGATGTAACGGCGGCAATTTCATCTTCGGCCTGGAAAGTTTTTACTCCGAAATTTTTATGTCTTGCCAGTTCGTGCAGTATATCCGAAGCTGGTGTGATGGGATAAGAACCGAGGAAAAGCTGCAGCCCGCTTTTTTGCGAAGCAGCAATCAGCCCGTAAGCCAGCGCCTGGTTGCCCATAATGGAACGATACTCACCCGCTTCCATCTTAGCCTTTTCCACTTTATACGTGGTAGTGAAAGTTTCGGTGGTGTCGCCATAATTATAACCCGCCTGCAGGGCTTTGATATTGCTGTTGAGAATTTCATCTTTCTTACCAAACTTATCACGCAGGAAGCTGATGGTGCTGTCCATTCCGCGGTTGTACATCCAATACAAAAAACCGAGCACAAACATATTTTTTGCCCGGTCTTTTTCCTTCATACCCATGCTGAATTCTTTCAGCGCTTCACGGGTCATCTTGGCCACATCAATTTTTATCAGTTCATAATTATCGAGGCTTCCGTCTTCCAGCGGGTTCACGCCTTCGGGGTAGTTGGCAAGGCGAAGATTTTTTGCATCGAACCCATCAGTGTTGGCTATTATTTTTCCGCCTTTCTTCAGTTGCTTCAGGTTAGTTTTCAGTGCTGCGGCATTCATAGCCACCAGCACATCGCACAGGTCGCCGGGGGTGAAAACCGGGTTGCTGGAAAAGCGAAGCTGGAATCCGCTTACACCGGGCAAGGAGCCCTGCGGTGCCCTGATCTCGGCCGGAAAATCAGGAAAGGTGGCAAGGTCAATTCCAAGCAAGGCAGTGTTGTTTGAAAACTGGGTGCCGGTAAGTTGCATGCCATCGCCACTATCACCGGCAAATTTTATCACTACATCCGAAAGGATTTCCTGTTTGCGGGTCATGAAAGAAATATTTGGACTTCAAAAATGGTCTGCGAAGTTAAGACAGTTTCAGATTTTGAATTCAGTTTTACAATCTTCATAGGAATGATTTAATAAAATAAATTATAGGGTTGCTGTGAAGTCATAAAAAAAGACCCGCCGTAGCGGGTTTTTTTACTTTTTAATTTTGAATTTGGACTTTTTATCCCCCATCACCATCCAGCAGGTTGCCCAGTCCGCCAAGCAGGCTGCCTTCCTCCTTCCGTTTATAAGTTCCGTAAGCAAGAATTCTTCCGGCCAGCCGGCTGATAGGCAATGATTGAATCCACACTTTGCCTGGCCCGCGCAGCGTGGCAAAAAATAAACCTTCGCCTCCAAACAACGTATTCTTTATTCCGCCGACAAACTGAATATCGTAATCAACCGATGGAGTAAAGGCAACGATGCAACCCGTGTCCACTTTCAGCAGCTCGCCGGGTTGCAAATCTTTTTCCAGTACAAAACCGCCGGCATGCACAAAGGCCATGCCGTCCCCTTCCAGCTTTTGCATGATGAATCCCTCGCCGCCAAACAGGCCCGTGCCGATTCGCTTCTGAAACTCTATTCCCACACTTACTCCCTTGGCGGCGCACAGGAAGGCATCTTTCTGGCAGATCATTTTACCACCCAGCACCTGCAGATCTATCGGTATTATTTTCCCGGGATAAGGCGAAGCAAACGTTACTTTCTTTTTTCCCTGGCCTGTATTTGTGTAAGCTGTCATAAAAAGACTTTCACCGGTGAGTACACGTTTTCCCGCACTCATTAGTTTTCCAAAAAATCCTTTTTCCTGCCCGGTGCCGTCGCCAAAAATGGTTTGCATCTGCACGCCTTCATCCATCATCATAAAGCTGCCGGCCTCGGCAATGGCGGTTTCGCTGGGGTCAAGCTCAATCTCCACGCATTGCATTTCTTCGCCGCGGATGTGGTAATCTATTTCGTGGTTGCTTCTTGTTGTTGTGTTCATGTAAAAAAAATTTCTGTAAAGGTAAGTTCTATTACTAACCTGCTGTTCAAATAAAATGATAAACCTGTTTGCAGCTGTGTGATTACACGGTAACCAAAGTCACATTGCCAAACCGGCAATTAAGTTTACCTTAGTTGCGCTGCTTGCTATGCACGGAAAGGACGATATCGCCAGCCTGGGTAAAAGAATTGCTGCCAATGACCAGCTTGCTTACCGGCAACTGTTCATTTTATTTTACAATAAGCTGTTCCGGTTTGTCATGGGTTTTACCCGCAACAGAGAACTGGCCGAAGAAATAGTGTCGGATGTTTTTATCAACCTGTGGCGCCGCAGAAGCAACATTGATGAAATCAACAACCTGAAGCTGTATCTCTACATATCTGCCCGCAACATTA
>CAYUJD010000027.1:0-37864 GCA_964444975.1 uncultured Chitinophaga sp.
ATCAGGATTTCATCAACCAAAACGCATCTGTCCATTCTGTTTCGCAGCGGGGTTCATGGGATAGTTCAAAGTAGATTTCATTCAGTTGACCCGGAGTCAGTGTTTTTTCGGCAAAGGCAAACAACTGCCGCTCTTCAAATCGGATATGATTATGGATAAACTCAGCCAGCAGTTCCAGTGAACCTTTATCGGGTTCCTTATCGAGAGATATCACCAGGTCCCTGATCTGCATATGTTCTTTTATCATCTGTTTTACCAGCGTGTTATCAGCCGGTAAATATTTAATCAGCACTTTTTCTTCATCTTTAAAATGCGGTTTGATATGATTGGCCCAGTACCACCGGGTGAAGTTGCATAACGTTTCAAGGCGTGTTCCGTTGGCAAGCCCTTGCTTTATCTTCCAGGCAAATAAAAGTCCTTCATGATGCTCACGGCTCAACGGCGCCAGCTCTTTGCTTCGTTTCAATGGTTTAATTTCTTCCACGAAGTAAAATTATATTGAAACGCTGTCTGTAGCAGATGATTTTTGGCAATTGCAGGGTTGACATTTATCAAAAGGCTTAGCCGGGAAACTGTTGCATCGGAAGCAACAGATTCTTTTTTGCTTGCCTTTTCATTTATTCACAAACATCCATTTAATCATGATAATCCTGGTTCATATTTTAACCAAACAATTCCGCCAATTATTTGTTTTCACAGCTGTTAATAAGTAACTTTAGGATGTGATTATAATAAGTCTTTATTTTAATCATGGATGGGTTAAATCGTTCCGCACAGGCGGGATGTAGTGAAAATCCGGCAGCCACCCTCTGCCGGGATTGTGAAATTTAAACTGAAGCGAATTGACAGAGACGATTATCAACCTCGAAACCGTCAACCCTATCGAGTTCTTCGGTGTCAACAATGGCAAACTCGACATTCTGAAAAAGAAGTTTCCCCTGCTGAAAATTCTGTCCCGGGGCACTCAACTGAAACTCAGCGGCTCGCCTGAGCAGGTTAGCAGTGCACGGGAAAAGATTGAGCTCATTGTGCAGTACCTCGAACGCAACGGGCACATGAGCGAAAACTACTTTGAACAGATTCTCGGCGGCGACGATGCCGAAGTCGTTGACAATTTTGTTGACCGCAATCCCAACGACATTCTTGTGTTTGGCCCCAACGGTAAAACCGTACGGGCCCGCACATCCAACCAGAAAAAGCTGGTGCAGTATGCTGAGAAAAACGACATCGTGTTTGCCATCGGCCCGGCGGGTACCGGTAAAACCTACACCGCGGTAGCGCTGGCAGTAAGAGCACTTAAGAACAAGGCCGTGAAAAAAATCATTCTTACCCGTCCCGCAGTGGAAGCTGGCGAAAGCCTTGGTTTTTTACCCGGCGATTTGAAAGAAAAAATTGACCCTTACCTGCGGCCATTGTATGATGCGCTGGACGATATGATACCGGCCGACAAGCTGGGCTACTACATGAGCACAAGAACCATTGAAATTGCCCCGCTGGCTTATATGAGAGGCCGTACACTTGACAATGCATTTATAATTCTTGATGAAGCCCAGAACTCCACCGACCTGCAGCTGAAAATGTTTCTCACCCGAATCGGCGCCAATGCCAAGGCTATCATCACCGGCGACATCACGCAGGTGGACCTGCCCCGCCACCAGCGCAGCGGCCTGCAAAAAGCTGTCCGCATTCTGAACAATATTGACGGCATTGCCCACATCGAGCTGGATGAAGATGATGTAGTGCGCCATAAACTGGTGAAACATATACTGCGGGCTTACGATAAAGACCGGAGAGAGGAAGAGAGCAAAGGAGGGCAGTAATATTTTATTTAGCCGGCTTTTGTAATTCTGCTCAGCGTTCCTTGCGACGCTCCGTTTATCTTTCGGAATTCTTATCGGCTTTTTTACCTCACCCGCCATCTCGCTTCTTCAGCTGAGGCAGGCATTGCAGCCTTGCAAATCCAAACTCCTGAAACCACACATCTAAGTAAAGCAATAGTCACCGGGTACCAGCCCGTCCGGTTTAATTCAGCGTTGCCAAATAAGCGAAGACCCTCCATACGGTTCGCTCTATCTTGAGTGTATGTTTTGGGGTTTTTAGTACATTGCAGCAATGAAGCCCTTATTTCATTTAACATCGCTCTTGTTATTGGTTTTATCAGCCTGCAACCCGGAAAACCAAAAACCAGCCGTGGCTGAAGACGATATTGATGCAGCCCGCAATTTCATCAGGGCTGCATTGGATGGCGATTACAAGCATGCAAGAACCATGATTGTGGATGATTCCACCAACAAGCAATCGCTTGACTTGTACGAGTGGAATTACAATAACAATATCGGCGACGACGACCGGAAGGCATACCAGTCATCCAGCATCCGCATGCTGGATGTTCATAAGCTGAACGATTCAGTGACTATTGTGCATTATTCCAATTCGTATAAAGACAAACCGGATTCGCTTAAAGTGGTTAAGCTGGATGGCCGGTGGCTGGTAGACCTTAATTTCGCTTTTCAGAAAAACGATTCCCTTCTCCAATGATTAAAAGCATCCTGATAGTGGGATTGGGCGGCGGAGCAGGCAGCATATTGCGCTACCTCTGTCAAAAATGGGTATACCAGGTTTACCCGCATCCATTTCCGTGGGGAACTCTGCTGGTAAATATTGTGGGATGTTTCCTGATAGGTGTTTTCTATGAAGTATCAGAAAAAACAAGTTTATTCACTCCTGAATGGCGGCTGCTGCTCACGACAGGATTTTGCGGAGGCTTTACCACTTTCTCCGCATTTGCATTTGAAAATCTCAACCTGGTAAGGAGCGGCGATATAACCTATTTTCTTCTGTACATTGCCACAAGTGTGGTAGCAGGCATAGCGGCTGTGCTGGCAGGAATTACATTTATTAAACTGTTATAAAATGGAACTGAGTGGTCAATCGAAACTGTTGCGGATTTTTATTGGCGAAAGCGACCGCATTGGTCACCAGATGCTGTATGAGGCCATCCTTTTGGCTGCCCGGGAAAAAGGACTCGCCGGCGGCACGGTGCTCAAAGGTATTATGTCTTACGGCGCCAGCAGCCATATACACCTTGCCCGGTTGATTGAACTGTCTGAAGACCTGCCGGTGGTAATTGAGATTGTTGACCAGGCCGAAAAGATTGATACTTTTTTGCCCGTGGTAAATGAGCTTTTTGAAAAATGCGGCAAGGGCGGATTAATTACAGTGGAGAAAGTAGATGTGCTTTATTATAAGCCGAAAAAATGAAATGTAAAGTACACGGGACAGGGCACAAGAAACTAACAACCAGCAACCAGTAACCTGCTTTCGCTAAAGCTTTAGCAGGCGAGCCGGCAACCAGTAACCAATAACCAGGAACAATTCCACGAATTATGCTCACCGTTTATCATCCCTGGCACGGCGCTCACTACGGCAGCAAGGCCCCTGAAGTGGTGAATGCAGTAATTGAAATACCCCAGGGCAGCCGGGCAAAATATGAAGTGGATAAAGACACCGGCCTGCTGAAGCTTGACCGGGTGATTTATTCATCCTTTCATTACCCGGTCAATTACGGTTTTATCCCCCAAACCTTAGGACTTGATAACGATCCGCTCGATGTGCTGGTTATCTGTTCTCAATCCATTCACCCGCTTTGCCTGGTGGAAGCCAAAGTAATCGGCAACATGCAGATGATTGACCAGGGACAGGAAGATGATAAAATAATAGCTGTGGCCGCCAAAGATCCTTCTGTTAATCATTTTCAGACCGTGGATGAATTGCCGCCGCATTTTTTTGCCGAGCTGAAAAATTACTTTGAGCAATACAAGGTGCTGGAAAATAAAAAAGTAATCATTGATAATTTCCAGGATAAAGAAACAGCCATACGCATCATAGCGGATGCTATCAATTTCTACAAAGAAACTTTCAAGAAATAATTTTTTGTGCAAAATAAATTCAGGGATATGAGTATCGAAACAGTTTTATTACTGATAATTGTCGGTATGGCTGCCGGTATATTAAGTGGTATGGTAGGGGTAGGCGGGGGAATCATCATTGTGCCAGCCCTGGTTATCTTTCTTGGCTTTTCGCAGCATGAAGCGCAGGGCACTTCATTGGGTTTGCTGCTGCTGCCGGTGGGTATTCTTGCCGTTCTCAATTATTACAAGCAGGGGTATATTGATATTAAAGTGGTAGGCATCATGTGTGTGGCTTTTGTTGCCGGCGGCTGGCTGGGCAGCAAAATAGCGTTATCGCTTCCGCAGGACACGGTAAAAAAAATATTTGCGATCGTACTTTTTTATACAGCTTTCAGGATGATGGGCTGGGATGTGGCATTCATTAAATGGCTGAAAGGTATTTTCTGATGAAAAAATTTTTACTGTTCTTCCTGCTGTTGGGTTCCGGTTTTCTTTTTTCACAAAGCCCGCTGCAACTGGTTTTAAAAAATTATTTCCGCACACATCCCTTCAATATGAGGTTCAGCACTTTTATTACTTCGCTGCAGCAGGATCCCTGGTTTACCGCCACATCGTATCAGCGGCGTACAGACAGCAGTTTCTTTTACCTGTCAGGTGAGTATAAGAATTTTAATCCGTTTCGTTATGCACCACATCAATTGCAGCTGATAGTGGCCGAAGACCTGTTTATTCACAATAATCCATTGCATACTCCTGATACCATCATCAATCTGCAGCTGCTGGGTATAGCTGATACCGGGGCCACCGGAAAAAATTCTGTCATCCGTGAATTCAAACGATTTCACAATAACCGGGGAACTGATTTCTCTGACAGCAATTATAAGCAGGTTACAAAAGGCGGGCAAACGGTAGCGGAGATGTATGATTATTTTATTTTTCCGTTTACCATATCACCGCTTACCATTGCCTGGGGGCAGGTGCCCGAATCGCAGCGATATACATTTACCATTACCGTTCGTTTTAAAGTAAAGCAAAACATTGCCGACCTGGTACTGGCGCCCGGTGGCTTATAAAAAACGTTTGTGAAAATTTTTTTCCCCGGCATCTCAGAAAATGAAATCAGCTAATTTCAACCTGTGAACCCTGCCCGTCATCAACATATCACCGAACAGGAGCTGCTTGAAAAATTTTATGCCGATCACGACAACCACTGGCTCGGCCTGCTACTGGAACGCTACACCCTGCTGCTGCTGGGTGTGTGCATGAAGTACCTGAAAAATGAAGAGCAGGCAAAGGACAGCGTGCAGCAGATTTTTCTGAAAGTAATTACCGAACTGCACAAGTACCGGGTGGAATATTTCAAAAGCTGGATTTACATGGTGGCAAAAAACCACTGCCTGATGCAGCTGAGGGAAAAACCAGGTAAACACCCGGTGGAAATCACTGACAGGATTTCGGCGCCCGATGAGGAACAGGACAGGAATGAGCTGCTGAATCATGAAAAAATTTATGAACATATGGCCGGGGCGCTGAATGAACTGAATACCGAGCAGCAGCTCTGTGTAACTTTGTTTTACCTGGAAAAGAAAAGTTACCAGCAGATAAGCAAACAAACAGGCTTTACCATGATGCAGGTAAAAAGCTATATCCAGAACGGGAAACGGAATCTCAGGATACTGATTGAAAAAAAAATGCAGAAGCAATAAAGTTTATAACATTCTGATTTCAGTAAAGTGTCAAAAAATTTTAAAGATATATTATCCCGCCTGTCTGCCGAAGTTGACCAGGAAATCCTGCTTCGTTATTTGCAGGGGCAGCTGAATGAAGAGCAGAAGCATGAAGTGGAGAAAAAAATGCTGGCCAGCGATTTTACCAACGATGCCATGGAGGGCTTGCAGGAAATAAAAAACAAAGAAAGAATCACCTTCATGGTGGAGCAGCTGAACCGTGACCTGAGGAAAAAGCTTGAAAAGAAAAAAAAGTTCAGGGAAAAACTCCGTATCAGCCAGCAACCATGGGTGCTGATAGCCATACTTATCATCCTGCTGCTTATTGTGCTCAGTTATTTTATTATTCAGCGGTTGTTGCAAAATCAATAGAAAATCTTTTTGGTTTGCCCACGGGTTATTCGTAACTTTTATTGTCAACTTTTCTTCCCGCTCTTAAATTTATTGTTATGGGTTGGCTGCAACAACTCGAAAAATGGAGCATTACCCATCATCCGCGTTGGTTGGTGCTTTTCCGCGTTGTCCTTGGCATTGCACTTTTTCTCAAGGGCATTAGTTTTCTGAACGATATGATTACGCTGGAAACTATGATTGCACAGAGCAGCATCAGCCATGTGCCCGACTGGGTTACATTGATTATTACATGGGCACACCTGCTCGGTGGGTTTCTCATCATCATCGGTCTGCTGACACGCTGGGCTGTGCTTCTGCAGATTCCTATTCTGCTCGGCGCCGTTATTATTATCAATCTTCCGCGGGGAATTTTTGCGCCGGGCTCTGAATTCGGTTTTTCACTGGTAGTGCTGCTGCTGCTGATTTTCTTCCTGGTAGAAGGTGGTGGTCCTTTGTCGCTCGATAATTATTTTAAAAAACATCCCAAATAGCATTTTAAACTCAGGCAGCCACCGGCTTTTCACTTCGGAGAACCAGCCAGGCCATTACTGAACTGGCGGTCAAAAGAACTCCACCAAGAAAAAACGGGGCGCCGGGAAAATAAATAATGGCATTGTGCTGTGTGAAATAAGAAAACAGGTTGGTCATCATCAATGGGCCGAAGATGGTAGTCACACTCATAATGCTGGTAAGTGCGCCTTGCAATTCGCCCTGTTCGTTTGACGGCACATGGCCTGCCATGATGGCCTGCAATGCGGGACCGGCAATGCCGCCAAGACAATAAGGAACGAGAAAAGCAAACATCATCCATCCTTGCGTTGCAAATGCAAACAGGAACATACCCAGGGCATAAAGCGATAATCCAATATAAGCGCTGCGTTCATTACCCAGCTTTGGATTCACTACCCGTATCAGCCCGCCCTGTACTGCGGCAACCAGCAGGCCCACCAGCGCAAGCGATGTGCCCACCATAGCTTTGCTCCAGCCAAATTTGTACATGGTGAAATAACTCCAGTTGCTTTGCACAGCATGGGCGGCAAGGTAAATGAGCACAAATGAAACGATGAGCCCTGAAATGGCCGGGTATTTATTCAGGTGTAAAAGTGAACCTACCGGGTTGGCTCTTCTCCATTCAAATGCTCTTCGTTTTTCGGCAGGCAAGGATTCAGGTAAAACAAAATATCCATAAAGCCAGTTGAGCAATGCCAGCCCGGCTGCCACAAAAAACGGGACTCTTGTACCAATCTGGCCCAGCCACCCTCCAAGCATGGGACCAATAATAAAGCCAAGACCAAATGCAGCGCCAATCAATCCGAAATTTTTTGCACGGTTTTCTGCTGTGCTTACATCGGCTATATAGGCTGATGCGGTAGTAAAACTGGCGCCGGTAATTCCCGAGATGATTCGCCCTGCAAACAACCACGCATAAGTAGGTGCAAAGGCCATCACCAGGTAATCAATACCAAAACCGAATAAGGCAACCAGCAATACAGGACGCCTGCCATACCTGTCGCTCAGGTTGCCAAGTATGGGGGCACACACAAACTGCATGATGGCATAAGCAAAAGCCAGCCAACCACCGTACTTACTTGCTTCATTCACGGGTATGGAGAGCATTTTACTGATGAGTTCGGGAAAAACAGGAATCACCAATCCAAACCCGGTAACATCAATAAGCAGTGTGATAAAAATAAACCCAATGGCAGCCTGGCCGGAAGTACGCATGTAATCGTTGGTTTTAACTTTCAAAATTGCAGAACAATAGGGATAAAACGAAATGCTTATTTTAACACCCGATTTATTTTTTTTTCAAGAAAAGCAGAATTGAATTGTTGTAATCAATTTTAATTTCAGTTACAGGATTATGGAAAACCTTTACTGTTTTGAGGGCTGGTGGCCGTTGCCTGCATTATGAATCATTAAGGCAATTCCTTTTTTTAAGCCCTTGCTAAATGGTAATTCCACTTTTTCAGAATGTGACCGCCTGCAATTCGTATTATTCCGCTGACTGTTTTTCAGTGTAAAAAATTTTTTAAATGAAAACCATTGCTTTGTTTCTGACATAGTGCTTTTACTAAAGCTTTTTGTTATGAGAAGCAGGAGGCCGGCCGTACTTTTGAACCCTACGCATCCAACTCCTGTGACAAGCCTTCAGAATCCCGGAAAATGAAAAGCCTGAAGAACCGTACCCCCGGACAATTCTGTTAATTTCTCCCGGTAGTCCTGTGAAATAATCCTGCATTAAAAATCCATACCTGAGGGTCGGCATTGTTTTACCAAAAAATAAAACGATGTTGATACGAAGACTCAAAACCGTTGAATCCGTTGTAATTTTCCTTTTCTTCGCCATTCTGCGGTCGAAAGCAGCCAATCAGCCCGGCAACACCGGGAATATTGCACTTCCGGCAGCGTTTACTATTACAGTTCCTTTCTTTGCATGGGATGCTTCATTGACGTATGAAGACAACAATTCAGCTTTTCGCCGGGCTGAAATCAGGCTGCATCCTTCCATAGAAAATTTTGTGGAAGATTATCACGAAAAAAATTACCTGTTATTTGAAAAGTTGAAGCAGAATAATTTTCATTACCTCAATACCATAGATAAGATTTTCTTCCGCCATGATTTGCCAGTTGAGCTGAAATATATGGCCGTAGTAGAATCGAAACTGAACCCCGGCGCTTTGTCGCCTGTTGGCGCTGCTGGTTTATGGCAGTTTATGCCCGCCACGGCAAGAAAATACGGGTTAAAAGTTTCAGCGGGCATTGATGAAAGAAAAAATGCATGGAAAAGTACGGTGGCTGCCGCCCGGTATCTTAAAAAATTATATTCCCTGTTTGGCGACTGGCTCCTCGTGATTGCAGCTTACAACAGTGGTCCGGCGCCGGTTTATAAAGCCATAAAAAAATCAGGCAGCCGCAATTTCTGGCAACTACAGTATTTTCTGCCCAAAGAATCACGTGTGCATGTAAAAAAATTTATTGCCACGCATTATTATTATGAAGGAAAAGGCAGCCTGGTGACCCTGGGCAAAAAAGAAACCGAAGCTTATTTGAAAAAAGAAATTCGTTTTGCCGAATCATTAAAAGCCACGGAAGTAAAGTCTGATTCTTACATCATCCCGTATTCTGGGTGCACTGTCCCGAATCGTTTTGTTGCCGTTATAAGAGAAGAAAGGCAACTGGTGATGCTGCTGAAAAATAAATCCAGGCCTGCAGGTTAATTAAGGTTAACAGGATTGGGTTGGTTAAACCGGGATTCGTACTTTTAGTCACAGCCAGCAAAACAACCAGCTATGATTGCCGCCAAATACCGGGTGTTGCTTTCACTTATTATTGCCACTATCATTTTATCCATCGCCTGCAGTAAGAATAATTCAACCCTTCCGCAGGAAGACCCTGTGGCGAAGTATCTCAACCTGCCTGCCACGCCCTATAATTATTCTAACCCGGCGCTGCCTGCTTACCTGCAGGCGCCGCCAGTACAGGGACAAATAAATACGCCGGCAAATAATCCTGTAACCGATTGGGGCGCCACTTTAGGCAGAGTGTTGTTTTATGATAAAACACTTTCTAAAAACCGTACCATCTCCTGTGCAAGCTGTCACAGGCAGGAAAATGCATTTTCTGACTTTGAAAAACTGAGTAAAGGATTTGAAGCGGGGCTCACCGGGAGGAATTCCATGTCGTTAATCAATGCTCAATATTATCCCAACGGAAGATTTTTCTGGGATCAGCGTGCAGCCACACTGGAGCAGCAGGTGCTGATGCCGATACAGGACCTGGTGGAAATGGGTGTGACATTGGATACATTGACAAGGAGAATACAAAATCAGCCCTACTATCCTGCTCTTTTTACAAAAGCATTTGGAAGCGCCACCATCAACAGCGAATTGATTGCAAAAGCACTGGCTCAGTTTGTACGCTCCATGGTATCGTATCAATCCAAATACGACCAGGGAAGACAAACATTTCCTGCTGCGCCGGCGCCGCCCCCCAATGCTGTTTTTCCCAACTTCACTGCCCAGGAAAACCGGGGAAAGGATATATTTTTATCGCCGCAAAATGCATGTGCTGCCTGTCACGGTACGGAAACCTTTACTGCCCCGGATGTAAAGAACAACGGTCTTGATGCTGTAATTACCGACCGGGGTTTTGGAGCTGTTACCAACATCCCGTCCGATAACGGTTTGTTCAAGGTAACTACGTTGCGTAATGTGGAGCTGACTGCACCCTTTATGCATGATGGCCGGTTTGCAACCCTGGAGCAGGTGGTGGAGCATTACAGTACCGGGGTAAAAAATCATCCTAACTTATCGCCGCAGTTACGATTGCCTGGCGGGCAGCCACGCCTGTTAAATTTTTCGGCAGAAGATAAAGCAGCATTGGTTGCATTTCTAAAAACACTTACCGACAAAAGTGTAATTTCTGATGTAAAATTTTCTAACCCGTTTAAATAAGCCTACCGGCGGGAATAATCAATCACTTCTTTTTCCACATCCAGCTCAATATGGCAACTATTGCACTTGCGGGTAAGCGTGGAATAGGCTTTTACGGCTTGCGGCCAATCTTCTTTCTTTATCGCTTTCTTTAAATTGCTGAAATAAGGCTGCAACCTTTTTTTATAGTAATTGCTGAACGGCTCAGGCAATTTCCGGTGTTCGGTAAATTTTCGGGCCATCAGCTGCATGATGCTGTCCATATCGTACACAAACCATTCAGCGTAATCTTTGTTTTTTTCAAGTAAAGCACCGGCAAGGTTTTCATGGTAAATGCGAAGGTCCAGCATGTTTTCGGCAAGGTCTTTCATGTTTTTCACTTCTTTGCCGGATGAAAAACAACCTGCTGTATGAACAAGCAAACAGGGCATTAGAAGGGTAAAGGCTGTTAAGTATTTCACCCTGCAAATTTACCAGCCGGTTATTTTTTCCGGCTAATTTTCTCCAAAAGGCACAGCCTGCAGAAGAATCCGGATTCCAGGAATTCAATTTTCCGTATAAAATATGGCCCCGCATAGTAATTGTAAAAATGACTTGCGCTTAATCCCTTTATCACCATTGACCTGCCAGATGGGACACCTGAAAAATAAAACTGCTCAATTCATAAGTAACCCCTACCTTCGCAGTGCAAAATTTGAGTGCTGCAGTTTCAGGTGAACGATTTATTCTGCTAAGCAATTTCTGCTAAATAGTTAATCTTCTCTTCGCTGTTTGTTTCTCAGATCATTTATTAATTCTAAAAAACAAAGAAAAGAACATGAACATTTATGTGTCTAATTTGAGCTTTGCCGTACAGGATGAAGACCTCAGAAGTTATTTTGCCGAGTATGGCGAAATATCTTCAGCCAAAGTAATTACAGACAAAATCACCAACCGCAGCCGCGGTTTTGGTTTTGTGGAAATGCCCGATGAAGCAGCGGCAAAAAAAGCCATTGCTGAACTCGATGGCGCAGTGGTTGACGGTCGTGCCATTAAAGTAAATGAGGCCCGGCCCCGTGAAGAAAAACCGCGGACAAACAACCGCCGTTCTTTTGCCGGCAGCCGCTGGTAAAATTTTAAAGGAAGTTGGGAAAAAATTGAGTCCCGCCAGTAGTGCGGGACTTTTTTTATAATAATAATAAACCAGGGATGCTACTATAGTTATGCCCGTAAACATGTATTAATTATGGTTTTTCAATCAATCCATCCATCCGCCTTCAATTGCTCCAGTATCATTACAGCACCAGGCGCTTTATTGGGTTGCTGTAGATATTCTTTTAGGCTGAAATACTTTACTTCACCAATCTCAGCAGATGGTACAGGCTCAGCAGGTTTGTTCAGTAAAAAACAATCCTGTTCCATAATCACCCCGTTATTTTCTCCATAGGCAGGAGCACTGATGTGGTTGTAATAAACCAGGTCATCATCATGTAAGGAAAGATTCAGTTCTTCTTTAATCTCCCGGCGCAAAGCCTGCCGGGCAGTTTCGCCTTCATCTATCTTGCCTCCGGGCAGATAAAAGCATTGTTTGTTTTTGCTGAAGGCTAATAATAATTTCCGGTTTTGAATTACCAGTAGCCCGGCTGTAGGTAGTTGCATCAGGCAAATTTGGAAAATTTTCTGTGAAAATCTGTGATATCTGTGAGTGGTTAATTTCTCACTGATTACACGGAATACACAGAACCGGGTAACTTGTTCTTTTTAGATTCTTACTACATTTGTATATGCCTTTTCACCGCAACTTCACTTACTGGATAGACAAGCGCCGGTGGAAATATATCTTCCTGCTTGCGACCTTAGAACTGTCACACTCCTCTAAATCTCCCCTAAAGGGGAAACATTTGAGCTGATTGCATATATCAGCTTCAGTTCTTTAAACTATCTTCAAACTTATTTTAAATAAAGCCTCCCTTCTGGGAGGTTTGGAGGGTTTTAATTATGCCTCACTATTATAAACTCGGCACCATTCCGCATAAACGCCACACGCAATTCCGCAAGCCTGATGGCTCGCTGTACAGTGAACAGCTTTTTTCCACCGAAGGATTCAGCGAAGATTATTCGCTGCTCTATCATTGCCACCCGCCGACGCAGATAATAAAAACCGAACCGCAGGTGGATGTGGCGCCTCAGATTGCAGAAGAAAAAATGCTGCGGCACCGCAGCTTCGACGGATTCAAAATAAAACCGGCAAAAGATTTTTTGCAAAGCCGTGTGCCCGTGCTGGTAAACGGCGATTGCCACCTGGTGCTGGCAGCGCCGCAGCAGAGTATGGCGGATTATTATTACAAAAACACCGATGCAGATGAACTGCTCTTTGTGCACGAAGGCAGCGGCACCGTGCACACGCAGTATGGCGAGCTGTCCTTCAGCCCCGGCGATTATATCATGCTGCCGCGGGGAACGATTTATCAAATAGAATTTAAAGATGAAAAGAACCGCCTGTTCATCGTGGAGTCGTTTACGCCACTGCGCTTTCCGAAAAAGTATTTGAGCCGCTACGGGCAACTGATGGAGCATTCGCCTTATTGCGAAAGGGACATCCGCCCGCCGCAGGAGTTGAAAACCTATGATGAAAGAGGCGATTACCTCATCAAAGCGAAGAAGCGGGGAGTGCTATATGGTTTGCATTACGGCACGCATCCATTCGATGTCGTTGGTTGGGATGGCTGCTGCTATCCGTTCATTTTTTCCATTTACGATTTTGAACCCATCACCGGCCGTGTACACCAGCCGCCGCCCGTGCACCTCACATTCGAAACGAATGCGTTTGTAGTGTGCTCCTTTGTGCCGCGGCTTTTCGATTATCATCCGCAGGCCATACCGGCGCCATATAATCACAGCAATATTGACAGCGACGAAGTGCTTTATTACGTGGAAGGCGAATTCATGAGCCGTAAGCATGTGACCAGAGGTATGATAACACTGCATCCTGCCGGCATCCCCCACGGCCCGCACCCCGGCGCTGTGGAAAAAAGCATCGGCGCCAAGGAAACAAAGGAACTCGCCGTGATGGTGGATACGTTCCGCCCCCTGATGCTGACGAAGCAGGCGTTGGAAATAGAGAATAAGGATTATGTGATGAGCTGGGCGGAGTAGGGTATTGAATGATTTTTTGTTACCGGCTTTTTGAACTCTGAATGGACTTCTGTTACGCTCCGTTCAGTGTTGGGGATGGCTATTAAGCAAAATAATTCCGGAATTTCAATAGACAACCAACCTGTATTCGGGTGTATAAACTCTTTCTACTAAAGAAACTGTATTACCTAAATTTGCCCAAACAATTCCCGCTTGAAAACCCATCACAAAATAATAAACGGCGACAGCAGGCAGATGATTTCCTTACCGGATAAATCCGTACATCTGATCATCACCTCCCCCCCGTACTGGCAACTGAAAGACTATGGAGCAGATACCCAGATTGGCTACCACCATAGCTACGAAGAATACATCAATAACCTGAACCTGGTATGGCAAGAATGCTATCGCGTATTGCATGATGGTTGCCGGCTTTGTGTAAATATCGGTGACCAGTTTGCCCGTTCCGTTTATTACGGTCGGTACAAGGTCATCCCCATCCGGGAGGAGATTATCAAGTTTTGCGAGAATATTGGCTTTGATTATATGGGCGCCATCATCTGGCAAAAGGTAACCACATCCAATACAACCGGTGGGGGAGTGCAGATGGGTTCTTATCCTTATCCCCGCAACGGCATTCTGAAAATTGATTACGAGTTTATTCTTCTTTTTAAAAAATTGGGTGAGGCCCCAAAACCATCAAAGGATATAAAAGAGCTTTCAAAGATGACGGCAGATGAATGGAACACTTATTTTGCCGGACACTGGAATTTTACCGGTGCAAGACAGGATAATCATATCGCTATGTTTCCCGAGGAATTGCCGAGACGATTGATTAAAATGTTCTCTTTTGCCGGCGATACCGTGCTCGACCCATTTGCGGGAAGCGGCACCACCAATCTTGCCGCAAAAAACCTAGGAAGAAACTCAATCGGCTACGAAATCAATACTGAGTTTATCCCAATCATCAGGCAAAAGCTAGGCGTCACCCAACGAGATATTCACGGAACTGCTTATGAATTTCTGAAAGAGAAAGTAACCGTGGATTTTAAGAAAGAAATCGAATCGCTTCCTTATATATTTAAAGACCCGCATGTACTCGACAAAAGAATAGATCCCAAAAAATTACAGTTCGGTTCTAAGATTGACAAAAACAGCCCGGCACAAAGAGAAGAACTGTTTACTGTAAAAGAAGTAATAAGTTCTGAAAAGCTGAGGATGAGTAATGACCTTATCATAAAACTCATCGGCATAAAAGAAGACCCGGCTGCCAACGGAAAGGCGACTCAATTCCTGGTTGACAAAACCAAAGGCAAGCGGGTTTTTCTGAAATACGATAATGTGAAGCATGATAAAGACAATAATCTACTCTGTTACCTGTATCTTGAAAACAAAACTTTCGTGAATGCACATTTAATTAAGACCGGTCTTGTGCAGGTTGATATTGTTTCGGACTATAAGTATAAAAGAAAATTTGAAGAATTGTTAGAGGGCGTTAAGGAGCGGTAAGTTTTAATATGTCCCCTTATTTCCGGTCTTGTTAAAGATGCTTTTTAATCCTCTGGTCAATAATACCCCTGTTATTTGTTACCTAAAAATGTGTAATGGCTAAAGAATGGATTTTGAACAGTGCAATGAACCGCTTCCAACTGAATTTTAAAAGGAATGTGGGCCCCACATCTGAGTCAATCCGAAATTGTGCACCAAAAACAATTGAAGATTGGCGGGAATATTATTTCAAGAATGTAAGACCGAAAGAGCAAATAGAAAACTTAGGCAGAAAATTATATACCAAAATAACGGAAGTAATTCAGGCCGAAGTAGCTGAAGTAACAGAGCAGGATTGCATTGATTATATGTTTCAGTTGGTAATAGACAGAACCTTTGATGGTTATATGACCGAAATTCATACAATCTATGGACAGTTACAAAATATTTTAAAAGTCAAAATAGAACCAGCTCCTGATGAATGGGATAGGTTGTTCAATGTTGACTTCTACATCAAAATGGGGGAGAAGTATATCGGCATCCAGATTAAACCCGTAACTTTTGCTTCCGGAAAAATTCAACTGCCGGAAATTTTCAAGGAAAAAGCTATTCAGGAAGAAACTCACAAACAATTTACAGAAGTCTTTGGTGGTAAAGTGTTTTATATTTACTCCATCAAAAGCGGCGATAAAAAAGAAATTTATAATAAGGAAGTGATAGATGAGATTCTGAAAGAGATTGAGCGTCTATCAAAGTAAATTTCTGGCTCAACCAGCATCTTTTCACATCCACATTCCCCTAATTCGCCATTCCCATACACCCGTCCACAAAAAAATAATTTGCCCGTTTCAATTCTCTTGCTACTTTTGTTAACCATTTGGTTAAACCGTATGGTTAAAAAGACAAAAGATACAGGTGCGGAAGAACGGATACTGGCAGCAGCCCGCAAGGTATTTACCAACAAAGGCATGACCGGGGCCCGCATGCAGGATATTGCCGATGAAGCGGGCATCAACAAAGCCCTGCTGCATTATTATTTCCGGGATAAGGACAAACTGTTTGAAACCATTTTTATGTCCGAGGCGCAGAAATTTTTCCCGAAAATCAATGCCATCTTCAATGCCGAAGACCCGCTGTTTGAAAAAATTGAAAAATTCGTAAACGAATACATTGATGAAATGCAGGCCAATCCTTACCTGCCCTGGTTTGTGATGAACGAGATTAACCGTGACCCTGACCGGTTTTTATATAAAATATGGGGAAAGGACAACCTGCCCAAACCGGGAAGATTGCTGGAGCAGATAGAGATGGAAATAAAAGCCGGCCGGATAAAAAAGATAAGCCCGGTGCATTTGCTGATGAATATGATTTCCATGACCATCTTTCCTTTTGTGGGCCGACCCATGTTTATACGCAACCTGCGGCTCACGGATAAGCAGTTCAGCGAAATCATGGAGCAACGGAGAAAAGAGATACCGAAGTTTATTATTGATTCGATAAAGAAATAATTTCTTCAGATGAAACGAATATTGGCAGTAATTATTAATTATTCATTATTAATTATCCATTCTCCGGCACAGGAACCTCTCAACCTGCAAAGAGCCTATGATCTTGCACAGCAGAATTACCCGCTTATCAAACAAAGGGATTTGATCAAGCAAACCACAGGTTATACTATTGACAATCTCAGCAAAGATTTTCTGCCGCAAATCAGCTTGAGCGGGCAGGCTACTTACCAGTCGGAAGTGACACAGGTAAAGATTCCGGTTCCCGGCGTGTCGGTGGAGCCCCTGAGCAAGGACCAGTATAAAGTTCTTGCAGATGTGAATCAGTTGATTTATGACGGCGGCGTGATAAAGCAGCAGAAAAATATTCAGCAGCTCAATGAAGAAGTAGAACAGCAGAAGGTGGAAGTGGAGCTGTACCAATTAAAAGAAAGAATCAACCAGCTTTTTCTTGCTGTGCTTTTCCTGGATGAGCAATTGAAACAGACAGAGCTGGTGAAAGCAGATTTGAATACCGGCATTAAGAAAGTGGAAGCGCAGGTGAATTATGGCGTTGCCTTTAAATCGAACCTGAATGTGCTGAAGGCTGAGCTGCTGAAGGCAGAGCAGCGGGTTATTGAACAGAAGGCTTCGCGAAAAGGATTGATTGATGTGCTGTGCCTGTTTATCAATCAAACCTTGCCGGAGGATACAAAACTGGAAAAACCGGTAGTGGGAAGTTTTGTCATCAACAACGAAATCCAAAGGCCCGAACTGAAACTTTATTCCACGCAGGAGAAACTGCTGGGCGGCCAATACAGTTTGATCGATTCAAAGAACAAACCCAAAGCAAGTTTGTTCTGGCAGGGCGGTTATGGTCGTCCCGGTTTGAATTTCCTGAAAAATGAATTTGACTTTTTTTATACCACCGGTGTGCGGCTTAGCTGGTCATTCGGCGGGCTTTACACACAAAAAAAAGAAAAGAAAATCATCGAACTGAATCAAAAGACGGTGGACATACAGAAGGAAGTTTTTTTACTGAATACAAACACACAGCTCAAACAACAACAATCTGAGATTGACAAACTGCAAAAACTGATAGATGCCGATAAGGAAATCATTGATTTAAGAATAAAAGTAAAAGATGCAGCCAGGGCGCAGCTGGAAAACGGGGTGATTACTGCCAGCGATTACCTGCGTGAAGTAAATGCTGAAGACCAGGCAAGACAAAGCCTTATTACGCACCAGGTGCAATTGCTGCTGGCGCAGATAAATTATCAAACGCTCATCGGAAGGCGATGAGAATTTTAGATTTTAGTCCCGGTTATTATCGGGATCGGATTTTGGATTTAAGGTTAAACTCTATAAACATGCGATTTCAAATTTCAACTTTTGTTATTCTGGTTATCAGCCTTGCAGCCTGCAACGGGAACAATAACAACTTCGACGCTTCCGGCACCTTCGAGGCGGATGAAGTGGTTGTATCGTCAGAACTGGCGGGTAAGCTGCTATCGTTTAATGTGGAAGAAGGAATGCAGCTAAGCAAAGACAGCAGCATCGGGCTGGTGGACGCCACCCCTATCAACCTGCAACAACAGCAGGTGGAAGCCAGTATCGCCGCGTTGAAGGAAAAAACAGCCGATGTAACACCCCAGGTAAAATTGCTGGAAAAGCAGCTCGCTGTACAACAATTGCAACTTGATAACCTGCTGCATGAAAAAACAAGAGTAGAAAATCTTTTAAAGGCTGACGCTGCCACTGCCAAACAGCTCGATGATATCAATTCGCAAATTGATGTAGTAAAGAAAAGCATGTCTGTGACGCAGCAGCAGATGGCCGTGCAGAAAAACAATATTGCTACGCAAAACCGCAGCATACTCAGCGAAGCAGAGCCGCTGAAAAAAAGAGCAGCCCAGCTGCAAGACCAGGCACAGCGGGCCACAATTGTGAATCCCGTTGCAGGAACGGTAATAACAAAATATGTCGAGGCCGGGGAGGTTGTTTCAACCGGCAAAGCGCTGTACAAGATTGCTGATTTATCAGAGTTAAACCTGAGAGCTTACATAACCGGCGAACAATTGCCAATCATCAAACTTGGCCAGCAGGTAAAAGTGATGATTGACAACGGCGCAAAAAAATACAAGGAGTACAGCGGTATTATCACCTGGATTTCCGATAAGGCCGAGTTCACACCCAAGACCATTCAGACAAAAGAGGAGAGGGCCAATCTTGTGTATGCAATGAAAGTAAGGGTGAAGAACGATGGATTTTTAAAAATAGGTATGTATGGAGAGGTAAAGTTAAACCCCCTGTAACCCTAAAGGGGCACTTTGGTAGAAACGCTCTTTTATTTTAAAAAAAGGTTTAAAGTAGAAATTTTCACAGTCCCGAAGGGGCGGAATGTTAGTAGCCCGGATGAAATACGGGGAATAAAGAGTATGCAATTAACCAAAACCCCGCAGGGGTTCAACAAAAAACAATGGAAGCAGTTGAAATAAATAATATCAAAAAAACCTACGGCAAGAAAAAAGATATAACAGCATTGAATGATATTTCATTCGATGTGCAAAAAGGAGAATTATTCGGCTTAATTGGCCCGGATGGCGCCGGTAAAACATCCTTGTTCCGGGTTCTTACTACCCTGCTGCTGGCCGACATGGGTACTGCCACTGTGGATGGTTTTGATGTGGTAAAAGATTACAAAGCCATCCGCAAACGCATTGGCTATATGCCGGGTCGTTTTTCATTGTACCAGGATTTGTCTGTAGAAGAAAACCTGAGCTTCTTTGCAACCATTTTCAACACAAGCATTGATGAGAACTATGACTTGATAAGAGATATTTATGTGCAGATTGAGCGTTTCAAAAAGCGCAGAGCCGGAAATCTTTCCGGCGGCATGAAGCAAAAGCTGGCGCTGAGCTGTGCACTCATTCATCGTCCTTCGGTTTTATTCCTGGATGAACCGACAACCGGTGTAGATGCAGTTTCCAGAAAAGAGTTTTGGGAAATGCTGAAAGGGCTGAAGAAACAGGGTATTACTATTCTTGTTTCAACGCCTTATATGGATGAAGCAGGTTTGTGCGACCGGGTGGCGCTGATTCAGAACGGGAAAATACTTTCCATCAACACACCGCAGGGAATTGTCCGCAGCTTTTCAAAACCGCTGTGGGCGGTGAAGTCAGACAGAATGTTATCGCTGCTGAACGACCTGCGGGAGAAAGATTTTGTTGAAAACATTTATCCCTTCGGTGAATATCATCATGTGGTTTTGAAAAGCGAACCGGGTGCCGAACAATTGCGGCAGTTTATTAATGAGCGCCGCTCTGAAAATGCTATGATAGAAAAAGTGCAGCCCAATATTGAGGATTGTTTTATTGAACTTATGAAAAACTAAGATGAATAACGATAAAGTCATAACAGCAAACAGTCTCACCAAACGTTTTGGCGATTTTGTGGCCGTTGATCACATCAGCTTCGATGTTCACAAGGGAGAAATCTTCGGCTTTCTCGGCGCTAACGGAGCAGGTAAAACAACCGCCATGCGAATGTTGTGCGGTTTGCTGTTTCCAAGTTCCGGTGAAGCCACCGTAGCAGGGTATGATGTGTATAAAGAGAATGAGAAGATAAAAAAGAGCATCGGATACATGAGCCAGAAATTTTCTTTGTATGAAGACCTCACTGTGAAGGAGAACATGGAATTCTACGGTGGCATCTATCACATGACGGATAAGTTTATTAAAAACAAAACCACGGACATCCTGAAACAACTTCACTTGCAAAAAGAGGCCAATACACTGGTGAAATCATTGCCGCTGGGCTGGAAACAGAAGTTGGCATTTGCCGTTGCCATGTTTCATGAGCCGGGTATTGTTTTTCTCGACGAGCCCACCGGTGGAGTGGACCCGGTGACACGCCGCGAATTCTGGAACATGATTTACCAGGCAGCCGGTAACGGCACCACCATTTTCGTCACCACGCATTACATGGACGAAGCGGAGTACTGCCACCGCGTAAGCATTATGGTGGACGGAAAAATTGAAGCGCTGGATACACCGGCACAATTAAAGAAAGAACATAACGCAGCAAATATGGATGAAGTGTTTTTAAAACTGGCGAGGATGACGGTGAGAAGCGAGTAATGCCCCCGGCCCCTAAAGGGGAGTAATGGAGCGCCATTTGTAAAAAGACAGGTATGGAAATTCATAGTTACAATAAAAGAGGACAACAGCTTAAGAAGGACGGTAATTCCTCCTTTAGGGGGTTGGGGGGCAAACAATTTCTTTCATTTGTCAAAAAAGAATTCTTCCACATCTGGCGGGATAAACGCACCCTGTTCATCCTGCTGGGCATGCCCGTCGTACAAATCATCATCTTCGGCTTTGCACTCACCAACGAGGTGAAGAATTCAAACATCGCCATACTCGACAATTCAAAAGATGCGGCCACGGCTTCGCTGAGTGCGGAGTTAAATGCCAGCCGCTATTTTGACATCGAAAAAAATCTAACCAGTTACAAACAGGTAGAAGAAGAGTTTCGCAGGGGAAAAATAAAACTCGCCGTGGTATTTCCTCAAAAATTTGCCGAAGACCTTCAGCATTTCAACAAAGCGCAGGTGCAGCTCATCACCGACGCCACCGACCCCAACACGGCCAGCCAGCTTGCCAATTACGCATCAGCCATCATTAGCGATTATCAGCAGCGCATTACCCACGACCGCAAATTGCCTTACACTATCCACACCGAAATGCGCATGCTGTATAATCCGCAGCTCAAGGGCGCATTCAATTTTGTACCCGGCGTGATGGCTATGGTGCTGCTGCTTGTATGCACCATGATGACGGCTATCACCATTGTAAGAGAAAAAGAACTCGGCACCATGGAAGTGATGCTCGTGTCGCCCATGCGGCCGCAGTTAGTCGTATTCGCCAAAGCCGTTCCGTACCTGTTGCTATCCACCATCAACATTGCCTCCATATTATTATTAAGTGTGTTTGTGCTCGAAGTGCCCATCAACGGCAGCCTTGCCTTGCTCGTGTTGGAAAGCATCCTGTTCACTCTCGTTTCGCTGTCATTGGGCCTGCTCATTTCATCCGGCGCCGAATCGCAGCAAACCGCCATGTTTATTTCCCTGGTCGGTATGTTTTTGCCAACCATCATGCTCAGCGGTTTCATGTTCCCGGTTGAAAACATGCCGCTGCCGCTTCGTATCGTGTCCAATATTGTACCGGCCAAATGGTATTTCAGCATTGTAAAATCAGTCATGATAAAAGGCGTGGGCCTCGAAGTGGTGTGGAAAGAAACGTTAATACTCGGCGGCATGATGATATTCTTTTTAACACTGGCAGTAAAACGATTTAAAATCCGGTTGGCATGAAGAAGGAAATGTTTATTAATGTTACCGGCTTTAGTTTTTCATGGCATCGCCTGTTGTGTCACTCACTTGTACGTCCCGTTTTCATAGCATCAGGTGAAGGTACATGCATTGTAAACTTTAAAACTCCCCTTTGGGGGTTGGGCGTATAATATGAGAACATTGCGATTTCTCCTCCGCAAAGAATTCCGCCAGATCTTCCGCGACCCGGCCATCCTCCGGCTCATCTTCGTCATGCCCGTTATTCAGCTGCTCATTCTTCCCTGGGCCGCCGATTACGAAATCAAAAACATCCAGCTCGCAGTGGTTGACAACGACCATTCTGAATATTCACGTCAACTGGTAAACAAGGTTACTGCTTCCGGCTATTTCAGGCTTACCGGTTACACTACCTCCTATGAACATTCGCTGGAAAAAATTGAACACGACAAAGCCGATTTGATTTTACAGATACCCCGCAACTTCGAAAAAAACCTGGTGAAAGAAGATGAGGCCACACTCTTCATGGCCATCAATGCCATCAACGGGGTAAAAGCCAATCTCGGCGGGGCTTATCTGCGCTCCATCATACAAGACTATAATCGTGAAGTAAGAACCGAATGGATTCAGTTTCCCCGTTTCAGTCCCGAACCGCAGATTGAAACCACATTTTCCAACTGGTTCAACCCGCTGATGAACTACAAATATTTTATGGTACCGGGTATCCTCGTAGTGTTGCTCACCATAGTCGGCGCCAATCTTACGGCCATCAATATTGTACGGGAAAAAGAAATCGGCACCATCGAGCAGATTAACGTAACTCCTATCCGCAAGTATCATTTCATTCTCGGCAAGCTGATCCCTTTCTGGGTTTTGGGTTTGATTGTACTTACACTCGGGCTCAGCATTGCGCGGCTCATTTACGGTATCATACCTGCGGGTTCTTTTACCACTATTTATGTTTTTGCCGCGGTTTACCTGCTGGCGGTGCTGGGTTTGGGGCTGCTGGTGTCCACCTATGCGCACAACCAGCAGCAGGCCATGCTCATTTCCTTTTTTATCATGATGATTTTTGTGCTGCTCAGCGGGCTTTACACTTCCATTGACAGTATGCCGGAGTGGGCCCAATGGATTACCCGGTTCAATCCGGTCTCTTATTTTATCGAGGTTATGCGTAGGGTGGTGCTCAAGGGCAGCTCGCTTGCCGATATCAAAAATCATCTTCTTATTATAGCAGGTTTTGCCGTAGCGTTCAACACCTGGGCTATCATCAGCTACCGCAAAAGAAGTTGAGAAAAAATCTTCCGGGTAATTGCAATCTTTTTTATATTCGGATAACAAATTTTACACACTATGGTAAAACTGGGTCAATTGCAAGGCGGCGACATCATCATGGTTAACGACGAAGGCCTGATGCGGGAAGGAACCGTTATTGCTACCAACCGTGAAGAAAATATGGCATTGATTGATAACGGCATCCAGGAGTTTTGGTATGCGCCACAGGATATTTATCCCGTTGCCCTCGATGAACAGCACCTGGAGGAACTTGGCTTTGAAAAGGAGCCAATGGACGGGAATGCCGTGAAGTACAAAAAAGGAGCCTTCCGCTTAGTAACCCCACAGGCAGGCGATTTTTCAAAAATTGATATGTGGTACCGCGAAGATAACCGGCATTTTTCCATCCCCATTGCTGTACATGAACTGCAAAACCTTCATGCCCAGATGACCAAAATACCACTGGAGAAGCCTTAGCAACTGATTCCCGCTTCTGAGCTAATGACTGTTGACACGGATTTTCACATTGCCGGGAAAAAAAATCCCGGTTTTTTTATTATTAGAGCTGACTCTCCTATCTTTGCGCTCCCAAAAAATTATGTCAAAACAAGCCCTGATCAAGCAAGATGGTACCATTACGGAAGCGCTGTCGAATGCTATGTTCAAGGTAAAACTGGAAAACGGGCATGAAATACTGGCTACCATTTCCGGCAAAATGAGGATGAATTATATCCGCATTCTGCCGGGTGACAAAGTTGGTGTGGAAATGAGCCCATACGATTTGACAAGGGGTCGGATAATTTTTAGGTACAAATAATAAGCCGTAGATACGCAATATGTTGCGTCTCCGTAAGAAAAGATAAACCATGAAAGTAAGAGCATCCATAAAGAAACGCAGCGTCGATTGCAAAATCGTGCGTCGTAAGGGCAAGTTGTATGTAATTAACAAAAAGAATCCCCGCTTTAAGCAAAGACAGGGATGATTAAATCTAAAATCTGATCCCGATAAAAATTGGGACTAAAATCTAAAATCAGAATATGGCTCGTATTGCCGGTGTTGATTTACCCAAAAACAAAAGAGGCGAAATAGGTCTTACCTATATATACGGTATTGGACCGTCAACCGCCCGGTACATTCTCGATAAAAATAATATCAGCCGCGATAAAAAAGTTCATGAGTGGAGTGATGATGATTTGAATGCAATCCGCAGTACAATTAATGATGAGTTGAAAGTAGAGGGTTCGCTGCGCAGCGAAGTACAGATGAGCATTAAGCGCCTGCTGGATATTGCCTGTTACCGCGGGCTTCGTCATCGTAAAGGGTTGCCCGTTCGGGGCCAGCGTACCCGCACCAACAGCCGCACCCGGAAAGGTAAACGCAAAACAGTGGCGGGTAAAAAGAAAGCACCGAAGAAATAGGCATATAAAAATCACGAATTCGAAATTCCAAATTCCAAATCCGGTTTTCGAATTTGTTCTTGTTGGGATTTGGAATTTGTTTCCTGGAATTTTCTGACTATGTCGAAAGCACAAACACAGCAGCCACTCAGCGCAAAAGCCGCAGCAAAAAAGAGAGTAGTAAAAGTGGATAACTATGGGGATGCCCACATCACTGCCAGTTTTAATAATATTATCATCAGCCTTACCAATAAGGGTGGCCAGGTGATCAGTTGGAGCAGCGCCGGCAAAATGGGTTTCAAGGGATCGAAAAAGAATACACCCTATGCTGCGCAGCTGGCTGCAGGCGATGCTGCAAAGACGGCATTCGACGCCGGCCTGAAAAGAGTGGATGTATATGTAAAAGGTCCGGGGGCAGGCCGTGAAAGCGCCATCAGGGCCATAACACAATCGGGTATTGAAGTGGTGATGATCAAAGATGTGACGCCGCTGCCGCACAATGGCTGCCGGCCGCCGAAGAAACGGAGAGTTTAACCCCCCCAAACCCCCTGAAGGGGGCCTAAGGGAATACATATTGAATCGCCGGGATTCATTCATTTAATTAAAGGGTGACTGATTAATTTTTACCGCTTTCAACGATCAGTTCACCGGTTTTTAAAAAGCGGAAATGAATAATAACTATGGCACGTTACAATGGTCCCAAGACCAGGATTTCCCGCATTTTTGGTGAGCCTATTTTAGGCAATGGCAAATGGCTGAATAAAAACAGCAACCCGCCCGGCTTGCACGGAGCAGCCCGCAAACGCAAAAGCTTAGGCGAGTATGCCCTTCAGCTTCGTGAAAAACAAAAGGCCAAATACACGTATGGTGTACTGGAAAAACAATTCCGCAAAACCTTTGAAGAAGCCGCCCGTCGCAAAGGGGTGACCGGTGAAAACCTGATTAAATTACTGGAAGCAAGACTGGACAATACAATTTTCCGGATGGGCATTGCCCCCAGCCGCCCGGCCGCACGGCAGCTGGTAAGTCATAAGCATATTACCGTAAATGGTGAAGTAGTCAATGTGCCTTCCTACCAGCTGAAGGCAGGCGATATTATCGGCATCAAGGAAAGCAGCAGGACAAGAACCTCAGTTACCAGCCAGATTAAAGGAAAGAATCCGAAGTTTAACTGGATTGACTGGAACGAAACGGAAATGCAGGGCACGTTTATCACCTATCCTGAAAGAGATAGTGTGCCGGAGAATATTAAGGAGCAGCTGATAGTGGAGTTGTACAGCAAATAATGAGTGATGAGTAATGAGTCAATCATCATTGGTTACTGAGCGGTTAATTGCTGAATAATGAACAGGAAGTACAAGAGTGCGACGCAACGAAAGTTAAATAGTAGTAATGAAGGCGGGTTTATAAAAAGAATAATTGAAGGCTTTGATTGGCTATAAATCAGAAATCTAAAATCTAAAATCAAAATATGGCTATTTTAAATTTCCAGAAGCCTGATAAGATCATCTTACAAAAGGCTACCGATTTTGAAGCTCAGTTTGAGTTTCGTCCATTGGAACCCGGTTTTGGTGTTACCATCGGTAATGCCCTGCGCCGTGTTTTGTTAAGTTCATTGGAAGGGTACGCTATTGTGGGTGTGAAAATTGAGGGAGTGGATCATGAGTTTGCTACCCTGAAAGGCATCACCGAAGATGTGGTGGAAATTCTGCTGAACCTGAAACAAGTAAGGTTCAAGAAAGTGGTGGACCATGAAGTGGGCAACGAACGGATTATCCTGTCTATCAAAAACCGTTCGGAATTCATCGCGGCCATGATTGGCGAGGGCACGCAAAGCTTCCAGATTATGAACCCTGAGCTGCTCATCTGCACACTGGATTCTTCTGCCAAGCTGGATATGGAACTCACCATCGGCAAAGGCCGCGGTTATGTGCCTGCCGAGGATAACAAACCCAAGGAAGCGCCAATGGGATATATTCCAGTTGATGCTATATTCACCCCGATCAAAAATGTCCGGTACAGCATCGAAAACACCCGTGTGGAGCAGCGTACCGACTACGAAAAACTGATTATGGAAGTGGCTACCGATGGTACCATTCACCCTGAAGAAGCAGTGAAACAGGCCAGCCGTATCCTGATTCAGCACCTGATGATCATCACCGACGAGAACATTACGTTCGATAATAAGGAAGAAAAGAAAGAAGACCTGGTGGATGAGCAAACGCTGCAGCTACGAAAGATTCTTAAGACGCCGCTCGAAGATCTCGATCTTTCAGTGCGTGCCTTCAACTGCCTGAAAGCTGCAAAGATTAATTCGCTGAGCGAACTGGTGCAGTACGAGCAGGAAGACCTGATGAAGTTCCGCAACTTCGGCCAGAAGTCACTTGCTGAAATTGAGCAGGTGCTGCAGGAGCGGGGTCTTCAGTTTGGAATGGACCTGAGCAAACTGGGACTGGATAAAGATGACTTCTGACCCCCGGTTCCCCTGAAGAGGGCACGTAGGTCGGAATAAATACTTTTATTGCATAAAGTTCTTTTTTTTGAAAGTTGATAATTGGGTAATCAGCAGAAGTACTTCTATTGAACTTCTGTTGCGTCGCACACTTCAACTTTCAGAACAACATTGAACAATTATTAAAACAATTCCCCTTTTCAATTGGGGAATGAATTAATACACCCCTTTAGGGGATGGGGTTTAGGCTGCAATTCCTGACACGGTGCAGCCGATTATTAAAACCGGTTTGAAGCCAATCGCAATCGTCAAGCTTCAACCCTCAAACTTAAAGTCATGCGTCACGGAGACAAAATCAAAAACCTGAGCAGAACCAAGGCACACAGGGATGCACTGCTCAGCAACCTGGCAGTAGCCCTGATTACACACAAAAGAATTGTAACAACGGTAGCCAAGGCAAAAGCCCTGCGGGTTTACGTGGAGCCGCTCATTACAAAAAGCAAAACCAACAGCACACATCAGCGCCGGGTGGTGTTCAGCTACCTGCAGGATAAAGCAGCCATCACTGAACTTTTTGGCGCAGTGGCAGAGAAAGTGGCCGGCCGTCCGGGCGGGTACACCCGTATAATCAAGCTTGGCAGCCGCCCCGGCGATAATGCCGAGCTGGCAATGATTGAGCTGGTTGACTTCAACGAGATTTATGGCAAGGGCAAAGGGGAAGTGAAAGAAGCAGCAAAGAAAACCCGTCGCGGACGCAGTAAAAAAACAACAGCAGACAAAACGGAAGAAAAACCTGCTGAAGCCGTCACGGAGGAGAAGAAAGATGAATGAAAAGACATCATTCAATATGCATAAGCTCTCCTCAGTTGCGGAGGGCTTTTTTAATTACAACCTGTCTTAAAAGTAATTTCAACACTGAGATTATGAGAAACTGAGCTACACAGAGCTGCTGTTTCAGAAATAAACTCTCCGTGCTACTCCTTTACTCAGTGCCACTGTGTTGCGATTATTGACTTTTGAAATAGGTTCTGGTGAAATTTTTACATGAGCAATGCAATGTTTTGTCTTAGGACAAGATTATCCAGGACAGAAAATGATTTAAATTTGAAATTCACAGCTTGCCGGTATTATTAAACTAAAAGGAACCTGATTTCATGAGCAATTCATCATCGGCAGCATTGGAGCGTTTTCGCAACCTGGTCGGCGTAAAATTCCAGCTTTATAACAGCCTGTTTACTTCCCTGCCATTTCACCGTATTGAAAAAACCGGAATCCTTCTTTCCCTGTTTCTTTCGGTTTGCGAAGAAGGCTTCAAGAAAAAACTGAGCCCCGTTCAGATTATTGATGATTTTTTCAGTAAGCACACAACAGTAGAAAAAGAGGAAGAGAAACTGGATCTGCTGTTCCGGTTTGTTCAGTATGCCGAGCGGCAGGTGGTACTTTTTGATGCGCTGGAGGATGCCGCATTCCGAGAAGTGAATGACATGAACGGCATCGGCACCCTCAAGCACCTGGAGTCGGAAGTGGTACAGGAGAAAATGCACGACAAGCTGAAAGAAAAGTTGAAGAATTTTACTGTCCGGCTGGTGCTTACTGCACATCCCACCCAGTTTTATCCCGGGCCGGTGCTGGGCATTATCAACGATCTTTCAAAAGCGCTGGCCGAAAACAATGCCAGCCAGGTGAATCTTTTGCTGCAGCAACTGGGCAAAACTCCCTTTTTCAAACATCACAAACCGACACCCTACGATGAAGCTATCAGCCTGGTATGGTACCTGGAAAATGTTTTTTACCAGTCGGCTGGCAGAATTGCATCTTTCTTCAAAAATCAGTTTGCTGATGAGCTCAACCCTAACCATTCTGTCATCGGCATGGGATTCTGGCCCGGTGGCGACCGGGACGGCAATCCGTTTGTATCGGCCGAAACAACACTTCAGGTAGCCGATGCACTGCGGGGCGCCATCATCAAAAGTTATTACCTCGAAATAAGAAGGCTGAAGCGCCGCCTCACCTTCGAAGGTGTGGATGTGCTGCTGGCGGAACTGGAGAAAAAACTATATAACAACCTGTTTGTACCCGGGCAAAGAACCGAGATTACAAAGAAAGAAATACTCAAAACGCTGGACGAAATAAAAGACATACTTGTTTACAGGCACAATGGTCTTTTTCATCACCTGCTGCAAAACCTGAGAAATAAAGTGGAGATATTTGGTTTGCATTTCGCCTCGCTTGACATCCGGCAGGATAGTGCAGTGCACAGCGCCATGCTGGCAACGCTGGCAGGCAGTGCAGGACTTCCCGAAAATTATTCATTATTACGTGATGATGAAAAGATAGGTGTTCTTGAAAAACTGCAGCCTCTTGATGAAAGCAGGATTGCAGGCAATGAAATTCTGAAAGACGGCATCCGCACCATCCGGGCTATAAAAGAAATTCAGCAGTACAACGGTGAGGAGGGTTGCAACCGCTATATCATCAGCCAATGCAACAGCTCAGTGAATGTGATGGAAGTGTTTGGGTTGTTTTTGCTGGCTGGCTGGACAAAGGAAGAAATGAAAGTTGACATCGTACCATTATTTGAAACCGTAGATGACCTGAAAGGCGCAGCTGTCATTATGCAAAAGCTGTATGATATTCCGGAGTACAAGGCACATTTGCAAAGGAGAAACAACCGCCAGACCATCATGCTCGGTTTCAGCGATGGCACTAAGGATGGCGGCTACCTCATGGCCAACTGGAGTATTTACAAAGCCAAAGAAGAATTGACACGGGTTTCAAAAGAAAACGGGATTGATGTAGTGTTTTTCGACGGCCGCGGCGGGCCCCCTGCACGGGGTGGCGGCAAGACGCATAAATTTTATGCATCGCTTGGAAAAAATATTTCAGGCAAAGAAATCCAGCTCACTATCCAGGGGCAAACTGTGAGTTCCAATTTCGGAACTATAGATTCGGCGCAGTATAATATGGAACAGCTTATTCATGCCGGCATCAGCAACGAAATGTTTTCAAAAAAAGAAACCACGCTGGATAAAGAAGAAGAAGCGCTGTTGCAGCAGTTGGCCGACATCAGTTACAATACATACAGCAAGCTGAAAAATCATCCCGATTTTCTTGACTACCTTCAGCATGCAAGCCCTTTACGGTTTTACAGCGACACCAACATCGGCAGCCGCCCGGCAAAGAGAGGCGCATCCAGGCTCACACTGAAAAATCTGCGGGCCATTCCCTTTGTTGGCTCGTGGAGCCAGCTGAAACAAAATGTAACCGGCTACTACGGCGTGGGTACCGCCCTTCAGCAAATGGAAAAAGAAGGCAAGCTGCAGGGAATCAAAAAACTTTACAGGGAATCCCTCTTCTTCAAAACATTGCTTGACAACTGCGAGATGTCCATGCTGAAATCCTTCTTTCCCCTGACAATGCATCTTGCAGAACATAAAAAGTACGGTGAAATATGGAAGATGATATATGGTGAATACGAGCTGACCCGGCAATATATTCTCCGGATTTCCGGCAAAACAGAACTTATGGCTGATTATCCCATTGACCAGTTATCCATTCAAATGCGGGAACGCATCATGCTGCCCCTGCTTACCATTCAGCAGTATGCCATCATACGTGTGGCGCAAATGGAAGAGGCATTGATAACGGCGCCTGTCCGGAATACTTTTGAAAAACTGGTGATGCGGTGTTCGTTCGGCATTATCAATGCAGGCAGGAATTCGGCGTAAAAAAAGCACCCCGTAGAAACAGGGCGCCTCAACGATTGCTTGCCATATGTAAAAAGTTATACTCTCCGTATCACACAGCAAAGCAAAACTTTAAAGTAGTATACAAGCTGTAAAAAAGTTTTTTATCAGAATGAATAAACAGCAGCCACTAAAAAGTTGGCCGCTGATTTTTTTGCAGCCCCATCTTTATCAACAAACATGGCCTGGCTGGCTTTATCAATCCTCAATTCAGGAATAATGGTGAATGAATTTACCTTGAAATTTGCTGAAAGCGTATTGGCAAACATATTGCATCCTGCCGGCGCCATGGTAAGCTTCAGGTAATTTTTATCATTGAAATATTCTGATCTTAATGTAAGGCCAAACCAGCTTGCCGGGTCCAGGTTCAGGTACAGGGCAGCACCGCCCCAGCTTTTACCGCCCAGGTTTTTTGCACCATCCCATGCATGCACATTCGTCAGGGTGCCATTCACACCAATATTAAATTTATCGCTGAGCTTAGCAGTTACCACTGCGTCGAACTGTTCAGACTTAGAAGTATCCGGGGCTTTTCCGCTTACATAATTCACATACAGTTTTACATTTTCACCTGCAGCCAGGCTGTACTGCGCTACCAGGTATTTTTTGTTTATCTGTCCGTCAGGAGGCATCCTGTAATCTGTGGCATTGGAAACACCCAGCATAAAACCATGTTTGCCTTTGGTAATGTCAGCTTTTAAACCGGTATGGGAAAACGGGCCGTTGGTAAACAAATAACTCATGCTGTAGTTCCGGTTCAGTTGCGGATCAAGCAGCTCATAACCCACATGGGTAGCCCAGCTTCCGGCTGTAAATTTGATCCAGTCGGCAGGGGAGTAGCTGATGTAAAGTTGCTTTATGGCCTGCAGCAGACCATTATCTGTGTAAGTAAATTCCGCAGCACGGGTGCCAAAGCCCAGGTCCAGCACGGCGCTTACTTTATCTGATTTATGTTCAAATTTTACACTAGCCATGCCAAGTGCAAAGCTGTTGTGGCTGTTGGTAAAGCTGGTAAAATTATTGGCTCTTGTTTTTGCAAAATCAAACCGGTAATAGGCATCAGCCGACCCGGTAATGGATATTGCAGGTTTGGTTTCAGCTGCTTCATTTTCAGTGGTAGCTGTGGTGCTGGAGAGCTGTTCTACCGAAGCCGTCTGTGCATGTGCAAAAAGAGCAAGAGGAGTGGCAGCTATTGCCACGAAAAATTTTCGTAACATTGTAAAGATTTTAATTGTTATTTAAAATTGGTACAGCCCCGAACTTTGCCAGAAGTTCATTTTAAGGCTGTACCTTTTTCATTTTCTATCAAAACTTTTCCACAGGAGTCTCTTTTATTTCCCCGTTGGTATGTACAAGCAAAGTGCCCTGAACATATTTTTCGTTGTGCTGGGTTTCATCCAGGCCCAGTTCTTCTTCCAGTTCAGAAACACGCATTGGGATTATGAAGTTGATGAATTTGAATATACCGTATGACACGGTGAAGCTGTAAACAACTACAATTCCCATGGCTTTAAACTGGGTAAAGAAAAACCCGGGGTTACCGTAAAACAGGCCATTCGGTCCACCACTGATGCCGTGTACAGCTGTGCTTGCAAACACACCGGTAAGCAACATGCCTACCATACCACCAATACCATGACAGGGAAATACATCCAGCGCATCATCCAGCGTGGATTTTTGTTTGATGGCAACGGCAATATTGGCAGCCAGGGAACCCACCAGGCCGACGATGATGCTTTGTGGAATACCTACAAAACCGGCGGCAGGAGTAATAGCCACCAGTCCAACTACAGCACCAATACAAAAACCAAGTACGGAAGGTTTCTTCCCTTTGATAACATCAAAAAACATCCAGGTAAGACCTGCAGAAGCGGCCGCAGTGGTAGTAGTGCCAAAGGCATTAACTGCAAGTGGCGTGGCGCCGACGGCCGAACCGGCATTAAATCCAAACCAGCCAAACCAGAGCAACCCGGTGCCAATTAAAACGTATGGTACGTTGGCCGGCGGAATTTCTTTTTGCTCAATATGGGCTTTTCTTCTTTTCAGCACCAAAGCACCGGCAAGAGCAGCGCAGCCGGCAGTGATGTGAACCACCGTGCCACCGGCAAAATCCCATGCACCCATTTTAGCCAGGAATCCTTCAGGATGCCAGCTCCAGTGTGCAACAGGCGCATACACCAGCAGCGAGAACATAACAATAAAAAGGATGTAAGATGTAAATCGTATTCTTTCAGCTACGGCGCCTACCACCAGCCCGGGGGTGATGATGGCAAACATGAGCTGGAATAAAGAAAACAGGGTAAGCGGAATTGTATTTGCAAGGGGCCACGCTGCACCTCCTTTTACGCCCTGGAAAAAAGCATACGTAGCCGGGTTCCCGAAAAGGCCATTCACTGATTCACCAAAGGCAAGGCTGAATCCGCAAACTACCCACAGCACACCAACAATACCGGCAGCCACTGTGCTTTTAATCATGGTAGAGATTACGTTCTTGCGGTTCACCATTCCACCATAGAAAAACGCAAGACCGGGAGTCATCAAAAAAACCAGCGCTGTCGATATCAATACCCAGGCAATATCAGCATTGCTATATTGCGGGTCACTTTCCCCAGGTACAAAATCCAGAGCCGGTTTTACAAACATTGCGGCCAGTGCCAGCACAGCCAGCAATACAAAAGGCAAAATCTGCTTAGCGGTTTTCTTACTCATAAATTGTTATTTAAAATTTGCAAATACAGATAGAAACAAATCAAAAATAAAAATTCATTCAACTAACAAGTGTTTAATTTATACATAAAATAAAATATAATGTGATAAATATGGTGATAATTTGAAAATATCAGCCTTTTTTATAAATAAATAAAAAAAGTCGCCAATCGCGGCGACTAATTAAGATAAAAAATAATTTATTCAGGAATTTATCAGGATTGCAGTATCCCTTCGTTCGAGTAATGATTGGCCGGCGCTTAAAAATTCATCCACTTTCCGGGCACATTCCCTGCCTTCACTAATTGCCCATACAACAAGGCTTTGTCCCCGGCGCACATCGCCGGCAGCAAATACTTTATTGATATTGGTGCGGTAATCCCTTTCCGATGCCCTCACATTTTTTCTTTCATCCAGTTCTACATCCAGTTGTTGAAGCGCTCCTTCAAATTGAGGATGCACAAAGCCCATGGCCAGCAGAGCAAGTTCACAGAAAATCTCTCTTTCGGTTCCCGGTTTTTCAACAAAGGAAGCCGGTTTGCCATCTTCTGTAATCTTCCATTCAAGGTCAATAACCTTTAATGCTTTCAGATTCCCATTTCCATCCCCGATAAATTCTTTGGTGGCAATTGCCCACATCCTGTCCACCCCTTCTTCATGTGAAGAAGATGTTTTCAACGTCATGGGGTAGGAGGGCCATGGCATGAATGCTGTTCTGTCATTCGGGGGCATGGGCAGCAACTCAAACTGCGTTATGGATTTTGCTTTCTGCCGGTTGCTGGTGCCCACACAGTCGCTTCCGGTATCGCCGCCGCCTATTATTACCACATTTTTATTGGTGGCTAAAATATCTCCAGGATAAATATTGCTTTCAATGCCTGCATTGGCAAACGGATCGAGACCGGACACTCTTTTGTTCTGTTGCTTTAAAAAATCCATTGCAAAATGAATGCCTTTCAACTCCCGGCCCGGGATGTTCAGATCTCTCGGCACGGTGGAACCAACTGCCAGGACAATAGCATGATACTCCCTGAGTAAATCATTCACACTTACATTCACACCCACATTAGCATGAACTTTAAATACCACACCTTCTTCTTCCATCAGTTTAATTCTTCTTTCCACTACCCATTTTTCCAGTTTGAAATCGGGAATGCCGTACTGAAGAAGGCCCCCGGGTTTATCATCCCGTTCAAACACGGTTACCAGGTGACCTGCATAGTTCAGCTGCGCTGCAGCAGCTAACCCGGCAGGGCCGCTGCCAACAACGGCTACTTTTTTACCACTGCGCTTGTTTATTTTTCTTGGCTGAACAAAACCTTTTTCAAAAGCTATTTCAACAATATGCTTTTCAATTTCCTCAATGGTGATGGCGGGCTGGTTGATGCCGAGCACACAGGCTGCCTCACATGGCGCGGGGCAGATGCGCCCGGTGAATTCAGGGAAGTTGTTTGTTGAATTGAGGATTTCATACGCTTCTTTCCACTCTTTCCTGTACACCGCATCGTTGAACTCGGGAATGACATTGCCCAGCGGGCAACCATGATGACAGAAGGGTACGCCGCAGTTCATGCAGCGGCCACTCTGCTGGTTGAGTTTTTCATCAGTATAACGGTTGATGAATTCTTTGTAATCATTCACCCTCTCTTCCACGGGTCTTTTCGCGGGAAGCTCTCTCGTAAATTCCAAAAAGCCGGTTGGTTTGCCCATAAACCCCAACCCCTAAAGGGGATTTTTATGCACTCCGATTTATCAGGTGCTGTTTTACAATTGATTTTTGATTTAGCACACAGATGACATGGATTTGACGGATTAGATCTGATAAATTAAATCCGTGAACATCTTATAAAGTCGTGACATCCGTGTTCCTTTGTCTTTCTGTTTAAGAACTTTTTCCGATTAACCAGGTTTATTTCACCTTAAGTTTTCCCACAGCTGGCGAGAACAGGAGCTTTCACTTCTCCGCCTTCATCTTCACACCGCTTGCCTTGGCCTGGAGAACTTTTTTATAATCCTTCGGAAACACTTTTACAAAATATTGCATCTGGTTGTTCAGATCTTCCAGGATGAATTTTGCAATTTTGCTGCCGGTGTATTCATAATGCTTCTGCAGCATGGTGAACAGCTCGTTCTTGTCATGAACATCGCAGGCATCAAGGTCCACCATTTCTTTGTTGCAGTTTTCATTCAACTTTCCTTTTACATCATAAACATAAGCAATACCACCGCTCATGCCGGCTGCAAAGTTTCTGCCGGTATCGCCCAGCACAAGTACACGGCCACCGGTCATATACTCGCAGCCATGATCGCCGACAGATTCCACTACCACATTGGCGCCGGAGTTGCGGACACAGAAACGTTCACCTGCTTTGCCACGGATAAATGCTTCGCCACCCGTTGCGCCATAAAAAGCCACATTGCCAATGATGATATTATCTTCCGGCGTATAAGTGGCCGTTTTTGGCGGGTAGATTATCAGTCTTGAACCACTCAGGCCTTTGCCGCAATAATCGTTAGCATCGCCTTCCAGCTCGAGTGTGACACCTTTGGTAGTGAATGCAGCAAAACTTTGCCCCGCCGTGCCGGTAAATTTGAAATGAAGGGTATCATCCGGCAATCCTTCACCTCGGTATTTCTTCGTTATCTCGTTCGATAAAATTGTTCCCACCGTGCGGTCTGTATTCTTAATCTCAAACTCAGCCTTAACCTTAGCCTTGTTCTCCAGCGCAGGCTTTGCCTTCTCCAGCAATTTCCAGTCCAGCACATCTGCCAAACCGTGATCCTGCTCTTCGCAGCAATAAAGCGGCGTGTATGCCGATGCCGGTTCTTTGTAAAGAATAGGAGAGAGGTCAAGCTTGCTGAATTTCCAGTGATTGATATTTTCCCTCACCTGCAGGCAATCCACCTGGCCAATCATTTCATTCACGGTTCTGAAACCCAGCTCAGCCATTATCTCCCGCAACTCCTGGGTGATGAATTTGAAAAAGTTCACCACGTGGTCAGGATTGCCGGCAAATCTTTTTCTCAGCTCCGGGTCTTGAGTTGCTACGCCAACGGGACAGGTGTTTAAATGACATTTGCGCATCAGAATGCAACCTTCCACTACAAGTGCGGCAGTAGCAATGCCCCATTCTTCGGCGCCGAGCAATGCGGCAATGGCAATATCTCTTCCTGTTTTCATCTGGCCATCAGCCTGCACTATCACACGGCTGCGGAGTTTGTTCCGCACAAGGGTCTGGTGTGTTTCTGCTATCCCCAGTTCCCATGGCAAGCCAGCATGACGGATAGATGAAACAGGCGATGCTCCCGTGCCGCCATCATGCCCGCTTATCAGCACCACATCGGCATGTGCTTTGGTAACGCCGGCAGCGATGGTGCCCACACCGGCCTTGCTCACCAGCTTCACATTTATTCTTGCATGGCGGTTTGAATTTTTCAAATCAAAAATCAACTGCGCCAAATCTTCAATGGAGTAAATATCGTGATGCGGCGGCGGCGAAATCAATCCCACACCCGGCGTGCTGTGTCTTGTTTTACCAATCCATTCATCCACTTTATGACCGGGCAACTGCCCACCCTCACCGGGCTTGGCGCCCTGCGCCATTTTTATCTGCAGTTCATCGGCTTCAGTCAGGTACAGGCTCGTTACGCCAAACCTTGCACTTGCCACTTGTTTAATAGCGCTGCGCATGGAGTCGCCATTGGGCAGTGGCTCATATCTTCTTTCATCTTCGCCGCCTTCACCGGTATTGCTTTTGCCGCCGAGGCGGTTCATGGCAATGGCCAGCGTGGTATGTGCTTCCCATGAAATGGAACCAAAGCTCATCGCACCGGTGGCAAATCGTTTATAAATATTTTCCGCCGGCTCCACTTCATCAATTGGTATAGAAGGCCGGTTGCGTTTAAACTCCATCAGGCTGCGCAGCGTCACTGCCTTTTCACCCTGGTCATTCACTGCCTTCGAATATTTTTTGAATGTAGTGTAATCATTCATCCTTGTTGCATACTGCAGCAGATGAATGGTGGTAGGGTTAAACAAATGATGTTCGCCCTTGCGCTTCCATTGATACACGCCGCCCACAGGCAGGCGGTCAACAGGGATATCTTTCCTGCTGAACGCAAAGAAATGTTTTGCCAGTGCTTCCTTTGCTATCTCTTCCAGCCCGATGCCTTGTATGCGGCTCACGGCGCCGGTAAAATATTTGTCCACCACATCCTGGTTCAATCCCACAATCTCCATTATTTGTGCGCCCTGGTACGATTGAAAAGTGGAGATGCCCATTTTGGAAAACACTTTCAGCAGGCCGTCATTCACCGCCTTGATATAATTTTTGCGCAGTTCTTCCCAGCTCAGCGGTGTTTGCAGTGTGCCGTTCGATTTCAT
>CAYUJD010000027.1:37964-39958 GCA_964444975.1 uncultured Chitinophaga sp.
TGCCTGAGCGAGTCAGGATGACCATCGGCTTTGAAATAAGTCTGTAATGTTTTTGACTGGAAAATGCCGGTATCAATGCTGCGGAGTTTCTCCAGTTCTTTACTCGTAAGCACTGGGTGCGGAAGCGCTACGGTATGGCAATGCATCGGGCTTTCATCCAGCAGGTTTCCGTTGTTGCCCACAAAAGTGGCAAGGCTCATCACCATCCGTTCACGTATGGGGTCAATGGGCGGATTGGTGACCTGCGCAAATAATTGTTTGAAATAAGAACTGAGATGCTGCGGCTGATCGCTGAGCACGGCCAATGGAATATCGCTGCCCATGGCGCCCACGGGTTCTTTGGCTTCCAGCGCCATCGGTTTTATAATGGCTTCAATGTCTTCGGTGCTGTAGCCAAAAGCCTTCTGGTATTTCAGCACATTCTGGTCATTCAGGTGGGTAAAGGTTACCCGCGGCTCGGGCAGTTCTTCCAGCCGTATTTTGTATTGATTCAGCCAGTCGCCATAGGGCTGCTGGCTGCAGATTTTCTGCTTCAGCTCTTCATCGCTGATGATGCGGCCCTGCTCCAAATCCACGATAAACATTTTGCCCGGCTGCAATCTCCCTTTCTCAATCACATGGGCCGGGTCCACGGGCAACACACCGCTTTCGCTGGCCATGATAACCCGGTCATCATTGGTAACACAATAACGGGAAGGGCGCAGGCCGTTGCGGTCAAGCGTGGCGCCGATTATTTTTCCATCGCTGAAGCAGATGGATGCCGGCCCGTCCCATGGCTCCATGATGGAAGCATGGAATTCATAAAAAGCTTTTTTCCAAAAATCCATCTGGTAATTACCATCCCATGCTTCGGGTATCAGCATCATCATCACATGCGGCAGGCTGCGGCCGGTCATGGTCAGCAGTTCAATCATGTTGTCGAGGCAGGCCGAGTCGCTCTGTCCTTCCACCACGATGGGCAGCAGCATCTCCATTTCTTCTTTGGTAAAATAGGGAGATGTGAATCCATGCTCAGCCGTCTTCAGCCAGTTCAGGTTGCCCTGCAGCGTATTGATTTCTCCATTGTGTGCAATATAGCGGAAGGGCTGTGCCAGCCGCCACGATGGAAATGTGTTGGTGGCAAAGCGGCTGTGCACCAGGCCGAAGGCACTCACCACTCTTTTATTGCTCAGGTCGGGAAAATAGCGGCGCACCTGCAGGCTGGTGAGCTGCCCTTTGTACACAACCGTTTTGTACGAAAGCGAAGCGATGTAAAAGCCGATGGCATCTTTCCTCACCGTATTGCTGATGGTATGGCTGGAATAATTTTTCAGCACATACAGTTTGCGTTCAAACTCATCGGGGTTTTTAATATGGTCGGGGCAGGCAATGAACACCTGCTCCATTTCCGGCTCCACGCTCAGGGCCGTGGCCCCGATGCCGTCGGGGTTTACGGGTACTTTCCGGTAGCACAATATTTCAAGCCCCAGCTTTTCGGCCGAGCGGTTGAAGATGTCGCGGCACTCTTCACGCAGTCTTATTTCTTTCGGGAAAAAAAGGACTCCCACGCCGTAGCGGCCATAGGGCGGCAGGTGCACGCCGAGGCGGATGCATTCATCAAAGAAAAATTCATGCGGGGTCTGAATCATAATGCCGGCGCCGTCGCCGGTATTGGCTTCGCAGCCACAGGCGCCGCGATGCTCCATATTTTCCAGCACAGTAAGCGCATCGGCAATATGCTGGTGACACTTGCTGCCTTTAATGCTGGCGACAAAACCAATGCCGCAGGCATCATGTTCAAAGCGGGGATTGTACAGTCCTTTGTTGCTTGCCATCATTGATAATGGTACTTTTTAATTGTCTTCCCCAGCAACCACGAAGGGGCAGTGAGGGAGTTAAAAATATATGGAATAAAAAAGTATTGAAACCGTCGGGGCAAGCAACGGTTTCAAAGATACGACAAATAGGGGTTTAAGTCTACCGGGATGGTCATCTGTTTCCCACATTAATTCACA
>CAYUJD010000028.1:0-21186 GCA_964444975.1 uncultured Chitinophaga sp.
CACCTGTTTGGCCACACCAATTCCATATGAAGCTTCATCGCTCATATAGCGGCGCTTTTCAATCCGCATCCTGATGATGGCATCTACACCTAATAGTTTTGCAAGTTCGTTGTCATCCTTCTTCCAGCTTTCACGAACAGAAATATTATGCTGCTCCAGCAGTTTCTGTGTTGTATTTATATCCTGGAAATTCACCGTGGTGATGTACTTTCTTCTGTTGGCATGACGGAGAATGCTGTTGAGCAGTGCATACTGAAAGTTGACGCTTTCCGTTTCTTCTGCCTTTGCAATGTCTTCCGGCGTCATGTTTTTCGGCAGCTTGCCGGTCATCATGATTTCAGCGGGAAGAATGGCCACCACTTTGTGGTCTTCAGTTTTTTCTTCAAAATTGGAGGCGGTGTAAATCCTGCGGCTGCAAGAAAAGAGTGCAAAAAAAGCAAGGCTCAGGAAGAGTAGATTTTTTTTCATAAAGGGTTGGTTTTAGGCTAACCTTACTACAACGATTATGCCCGGGGTGTTAGTATTAATACGTGTTAACTGTTTAAACCTGTTACTGAAATGTGAAGTTTAGTACGGGTTTAAATTACCGCACAAATTTGTACACCCTCACATAATCCATTTCCATGGTGGCAGGAAAGATACTGTCGTCCACGCCCTGTGCGCCACCCCAGCTACCGCCCACAGCGATATTAAGTAAGAGATGAAACCGCTTGTCGAAAGGCCAGTAATCAGGACCGGCGCCCTGGTTCATGAATTCGAAGATTTTTTCATCGTCAATATACCCCCGGATGCCGTACGAAGCCCAGTCAATACGATAGCGGTGAAATTCATCCATGGCAGTGGGCACAATTTTACTGGCGCTTTTCTGTGTGCCCAGCAAATGATTGAATGCTTTGGTGTGAATGGTGATGTGTACACGGCCGGGATCGTAACCCACATGTTCCATGATATCCATCTCGCCGCTGTTGGGCCAGTTACCGTAAGCCCAGTCGGCAGGCAGCATCCAGATGGCAGGCCAGGTGCCGCGGCCCCGCGGCAGTTTGGCTTTTACTTCAAAGCGGCCGTATAGCCAGTCGCCTTTGTTTTTTGTTGTTATCCTTGCTGATGTATAATCTCTGCCTGAGTAATTTTCTTTGCGGGCAATAATTTTCAAAGTGCCGTTGCTTACCGATGCATTTAACCCGTCAGTATAAAATTGCAGTTCATTATTGCCCCAGCCGTTGCCGCCCACATCGTAGCCCCACTTAGCTGCATCGGGTGCGCCGTCAAAAGAAAATTCATCAGCCCACAGGGGAGTGCTTTCGAAGTTCCATTCAAACACAGCAGGCGGCGGTGCCGGATTATTACCACCGCTGTTGATTTTCTTTTTACAGGAAAATAAAAAACAGCAAAACAGCAGATAAATATTGGCTTTAAAACCTATGTTCATTGATTAAAAATATTTCAATATCTCCAGCTTATTAAATCAACTCCCTGCGGCGCACGGCTCTTTACTTCTTCAGCCCATTTGGGAATAAACATGCGGTGATAACGCAGCCGGCTTATCCAGATAGGATGAGCATGATCGCCGTTCCAGCAATGCTCGGCACGGTCGCCATAGTCCACTTCGCAATTGCATTTCGGGTTGTCCAGTTTTTTTATCATGTCTTCGGCTGTATACACGGCATTGTTCAGGTAATAATTATCCATATCGCCCACGTAGATATGAATTTTACCGGCTAGTTTGTGTCCGATTTTGGGCCAGTCACGATTTATGATATGCACCAGGTCATAATTTTCCCGCCAGTACTCCGCTACTTTTTTGTTTATCTCACCGGTGTATTTGTCAAATATTCTTTCGGGATAACCATCTTTTCCCACGGGTGAATATACCGCTTCCCAGATATCCCACTGGTCGCCGCTGCGGCTGTTGGTGCCCAGGGCCAGTTCCCGATGGTTCATATCCCGTACCATCGCATTTACATGACCTAAATAATTGCGATGACCGGGCCGCAGGGTTTTTCGGAAAGGTCCTTCGCGGTAGTACGCATTTTTATCTTCATAAATATTGACGGTGGTGTAGTGGCGAAAGTCAATCGGGTCGGGACAGGCCGAATAACATCCGTTGTATTCATCCGGGTAAAACACCTGCGCTGCCAGCACTTCCCAGCCGCCGGTGCTGCCGCCGTACATGAAGCGGGCCCAGCCCTGCCCGATGCCGCGGAAACGCTTTTCAATTTCAGGAATCAGTTCGTACGTAATGGCATCGCCATAGGGGCCGAGGTTGGCTGAGTTCACTGCATACGAATCATCATAATACGGATTGGCATGCTGAATCTCCACAGCTATTACTCTGGGAAAGTTGGGGCCGGTCCAGGTTTTATAAAAATCATAAGCTTCCTGCTGCACTATTTTATTGTAACCGATAATATTGAATCTCGTGTTGGTATCCGGTTTCAGATTTTCATCCGGCGCTGTAGTTCGCCAGCCGCCAAAGTCGGCACGGAAGTGACCGTGAAAAATTGCCAGTGGGTATTTTACCTCAGGATGCGTATCCCATCCTTCGGGCAACAGCACATGAGCGCCGAGGTACATGGGCCTTCCCCAAAACCCGGTTAGCAGTTTGCTTTGAATTTTTATGTGTTTGATGTATTTGCTGTCTTCGGGTTCTTTGATGGGTGGAATAGTTTTGGTGAGTACAATGTTGTGCAGAATTTTTGCCTTGGGATTAAATTTTATTTTCATCGGAACCGAAAGCAGATTGCCCGGCGCTGCGTTCCAGTGCTGGCCTTCGCCTCTGTCCATTGGCAGTTTTACCACATGACCATCCTTGCGGTGAAAAGTTTCATAAACATGAAGCACCGCCTGTACGTTATAATCGCCTGCCGGTATGTTTTTCAGACTTTCAATGGGATAACCAAATGCAGACGCAGTAATGAGCTTTGAAGTGCCGGGTTGCCAGTACTCCACATCCACGCCGAAGATTTGCTGGGTAGAGGGGTTGTCATTAACCTGGAAGCGGGGCTCGCCGGAAAAGTTTTTGGAGAAAATGAGCAACAGTCTTCCATCCAGCGATTTTTTGCTGAGGGAATCGGGTAGCTTAATGGAAATAATTTGAGAAAAAATAAGCAGACCTGAAATTAAACTAAGCAGCAGGAGTGTGATTTTTTTCATTGATAAAATTTTTAACTGAGCGATTCGTTGATGAAATCAAGCAGCGGTTGCAGCACCGAAAAGGCTTCGGCGGTATTCTTTACTAAATTTCTGGCAAAAAGCTCATCATCTTTTATCTGGAAAAAAGCGATATAGCTTTTTAGTTTTAAATATTCTGCAGCAGGATTATCCGACTCATAACCCTTGGGTACACGGCTCAAAGTAAACTCAGCGCTTTTATCCAAATCGCCATAAAGTGCTTTAAATTTTTTTGCGCCAATGATTTTGTTAAAGGCCTTAAAATTATAATCAATCTCCTGTCTCACTTTTTTCAGTACATCCGGTTCCGGCTGGTACATGCCACCGCCGACAAAACATTGCCCCGGCTCCAGATGAAAATAATAACCGGCGGTGGAGAAAGCTTTTTTACCGCCTTTATTAATGCTGGCGCCGAAATTGGTTTTATACGGTGATTTGTCTTTGCTGAAGCGGATATCACGGTTGATGCGGAACAGGCAGTCTTTTGCCTTGATGCCGGCAATGGTTTTATCCTTTTTGCCCAAAGCATCAATCACCTGCTGAATAAAGTTTTCAAAATCTTTCTTTGCTTCTTCGTACCGTTTGCGGTTGGCATCAAACCAGGGCTTGTTATTATTCTTTTTTAAATCTTTCAGGAATTTGATAGTAGATATCTGAAGCATGGTCTTATATTTTCGCTTGCTAAACCAGTTAAAAAGATAATACTCAAAGATAGTGATGAAAAGGCGCTATAATAAGCGGTTGTTAATCGAATGGATTACTATCTGGGAAAGTCATATTTTTTATTAATGATTCTGTATTGTTTGTTATAAAAAAATAATGTGCTGTCAAATTTGTCTTTGACGGGTTTACCTTTTTTATATTTTGGTTTAATTGATAAAAAAAGATTTAAACTGTCATTGAGAGAAATATGCCATCCGAATTCTTCTGGTGTTTGATAATGAGATAAATCGATAGAACGGGCATGTGGAAAATATTTTCTTGCATGTATGACTGCACTATCGGGAGAGTCACGTATATATACACCGGCTAGTCTTCCTTTGAATGGACTGGAAATATAAGCCAAAATAGGCCTGTCAGTCTCTGTAATTTCTTCTAAAGAATTTGCAAAGTAATCAAGGGTGATAAGTGGCCCGGTATTGTAAAATCTTCCAATTTCTAATGAAACTAGGTTTTCCACCTGACTCTTTCCGGAACCATACTTTTTTTTAAAATTATTCGATTTTATCCCTATCGATTGCCTGATAACAGAAAGGGGCTCAAGAATGTTAATATTAAAATCACCCAGTTTGTTCGCCAATTTTTTTTGTTTGGCGGGGCCTCTTTTGCCACATCCTCTGACTATTAAAATACAAAAACCAAAAAAAGAAGATAAGATAATAATTTACTCATTTCAGCTGAATAACAATTGATCAGTTTTAATCAAATCCTCGCCCAATTTTCCCCGCTCTTGATACGATAAATGGTCATTTCACTCACTTTGTGTTTTTTGGCAAGGCGCCGGATGGTGATGGTACGCCGGGGGTCTTTGAGTATCTGTTTTATTTTTTTTACCTGGTCAGCATTCAGTTTTAAACCCACGGTGCGGTTGGCCTGAATTTTTTTGTAAGCAATCTTGGCAGGGCTTTTCTGCTGGTGGGCAATCATTTGTTCCGCAGTAGCCCAGCGCAGGTTTTTGATGTCGTTGTCCAGCTTGTTATGATTGATGTGAATGACATAACTGTGCCGCGGCGAAGCTTTTTTCAGAAATAATTTTGCCATTTCACGGTGAATGTACAGTGTTCCTTTATTGCCGGGGCGGTGCAGGTTCAGCGTGCGGTAGCCGGTAGTGAGTGAACCATCGAGTTGTTTGCCCTCGGAAATATCGTTTTTATAACTGGCAATTCGCCCCTTGCTGGATACTGCATACCGGTAGCGAAGCTGTTTCCATCCCGGAAACTGCAGCGGCTTCCACACTTCGCCGGGGAGCTTGCTGATCATATCGCTTCGATTTAGTGTAAAAAAATACGGTGCCGGGGATAACACGGGTACACAGCGGAGTTATCAGAGCTAACCTCTTCTAAGTTAGTGAAGTTTTATTTTACTGACGATTATTTTTTGCTGATAAGCTTTAGAAACTCATCTTCGGAAATAATTTTTACCGTATTCAGTTTTTTGGCTTTGTCCAGTTTGCTGCCTGCATCTTCACCCACCACCAGGTAATTCAGTTTGCTGCTCACGCCGCTGAGTATCTGTCCGCCGTTTTCTTCCACCAACGTTTCGGCATCGCTTCTTTTAAGCGTTGGCAGTGTGCCGGTAAATAAGAATGTCTGGCCTGTAAGATTTCCGCCTTTCACCATGTCTTTCTTTTCATTCTTTAGTTTCAGGCCAAGCTTATCCAGCTGGAGAATCATTTTAATATTATCCTTGTTTCTGAAGAAATGATAAATGCTGCCGCCTACTTTGGGGCCAATATCTTCCAGGTTTTGCAAATCTTCCAATGTATAATCCTGCAAATCGAGTAAATGATTGATTGAATTGGCCAGTGTTTTAGCGGTGGTTTCGCCAACAAAGCGGATACCAAGCGCATAAACCAAGCGGTGCAACGGCTGGCTTTTTGAGGATTCGATAGCCGTTTGCAGGTTGTTGATGGATTTTTGGCCAAAACCTTCCAGCTCACTGATTTTTCCATAATCCAGTTCATAAATGCCGGGGATGTCTTTGAGCAAACCCAGCTCATAAAATTTCCGAACATTGGCTTCGCCAAAACCACGGATATCCATGGCATCCTTGCTGGTAAAATGGATGATGCGCTCCACCACCTGCGCCGGGCATTCAATATTGGTGCAGCGCCATACCGCCTCCTCTATTTCTTTATACAGTTTGCTTTTGCAAACAGGACAATTTTCAGGAAAATGAATTTTCTTTTCTTTCCCGGTTCTTACTTCAGGCAGTGATTTTACAATCTGCGGTATTACATCGCCGGCCCGCTCTACAAGGACTGTGTCGCCGATGCGCAAATCTTTCTCTTTGATATATTCTTCATTATGAACAGAAATACTGCTGACCGTCACGCCACCGATAGCTACGGGCTCCAGTTTGGCTACCGGGGTAACAGCCCCTGTGCGGCCCACCTGGAATTCTACTGCAATTAACTTACTTGTAGCCTGCCGTGCTTTGAATTTATAGGCAATAGCCCACCGTGGATGATGCGATGTCATGCCCATTTTTTCCTGTAGCGCCACATCATTCACCTTTATCACCATCCCGTCTATTTCATAAGGCAGGTCATCCCGTTTTTCTTCATACTCGTTACAATACTTAATAACACCTTCAATTCCTTTTACCACTTTTTTTTCTTTTTCAGGGCTACGAAAACCAAGATTCCAGAGCAGCGCAATGGAATCCGAATGTCGCATCAGTTCATCGGCAGTTTTTTTACCACGCCGGGTTGTAAAATAACTGATGTGATAAACGAAGGCTTCCAGGTTTCTTTTACCCACTTCAGCCGGATCTTTTATTCTTAATGTGCCGGCAGACGCATTGCGGGGGTTGGCCAGCGGCGGCAGGCCCTGCTCCATCAGTTGTTCATTGTATTTTTTAAAGTTGTTTTTATTAATCAGCACTTCACCCCGTATTTCTATCTGCTGCAAACCATGTTCGGAAAATTTTGCCGACAGCGGCAGGGTTTTTATTTGCCTGATGTTGGTGGTTATTTCATCGCCTTCCACGCCATCGCCGCGGGTGGCGCCGCGAACCAGCAGGTCGTTTTCATAAATCAGCGAAATGCTGGCGCCGTCAAATTTGGGTTCAACACAGTATTCAATTATATCCTTGCCGGTCAGTTCTCTTGCCTTTCTGTCGAAATCTACCAGGTCATCGCTGTTGTACGAGTTGTCAAGCGAAAGCATGGGCACCAGGTGCTGCACAGTAGGAAATTCTTTTGTCAGCCCTTTTGCTACCCGCTGCGTGGGAGAGTCTGGAATCACAAGTTTGGGATTTTCCTTTTCCAGGTTTTCCAGCCCTTTGTAAAGCCGGTCGTATTCATAGTCGGATATAAGCGGGTCATTTAAAATATAATAGCGGTATTCGTGAAAGCGCAGCACCTCACGCAGCATTTCAATATCATGTTTTTCAATAATTTTCTTATTAATCAATGTGGTTGTGGCTGCTTGCAAATGTTTTACTTGTTCCCTGCTGTACATTACTGGAAGTTTATATTGTAAAAGTAAAATTTTGAAAACTTGCATACAGGCAAGGAAAAATATAAATCAATCAACGTGTAATTTGTACACAAATCCTATCTTTAGTCTCCAAAATTTGCCGAATGAAAAGAATTTTACTGCTGCTTTGGTTTTTACCTGTGTTGAATTATTGTTATAGCCAACTGCTTACCTGGACACCTGATTTTCCGAAAGACAACGATAATGTGACCATCACAATGGATGCCACTAAAGGCAACCAGGGTTTGATGGGTTTTGCGGGCAACGTGTATGTGCATGTGGGGGTGATTACCAATTTAAGCACAAGCCCTACTGACTGGAAATATGTAAAGTTTACCTGGGGCTCAACTGATGCTGCCGCCCAGGCTGCACCAGCTGGCACCAATAAATGGACATACACGATTAATAATGTCCGCACATTCTTTAATGTGCCGGCGGCGGAAACGATATTGAAAATTGCCATTCTTTTCCGTTCCGGCGGATGCAGCAGCGATTGCGTGGTGCAGCGCAATGCTGATGGCAGCGATATGTATGTGCCCGTGTATGATAACAATCTTGCTGTGCGGTTCAATGTGCCGTTTATGCAACCGCTGTACAATCCTATTCCTGAACCAATAAATAAAATGGTGGGGGAAAGTATTAATATAACGGGGGTTGCAAGTGCCAGCTCCAATATGCGGCTGTTACTGAACGGAAACGTGATACAGGCCGCTAACAATGTAACCTCCATCAGCGCTAACCCGACATTGACGGTGGCCGGCAACCAGACCCTGGTAGTAGAAGCCACAAGCGGGGCTGTGACAAAAACTGAAACCATTAATTTTTTTGTTGCCAATGCTCCTGCTATTTTACCCTTACCGGCAGGAGTAAGAGACGGAATTAATTATGAAGCAGGCAGTACATCAGTAGTGCTTGTTTTATATGCCACGGGTAAAAACCGGGTATCGGTTATCGGCTCATTTGCCGGCAGTAACTGGACTGAGCAGGTGTCGTACCAAATGAATAAAACTCCTGACAATAATTACTGGTGGATTCGCATAGCTGGACTGTCACCCGGAACGGAATATGCTTTTCAATACCTGGTGGACGGCCAGTTGAAAATTGCTGACCCCTATGCGGAAAAAATTCTTGATCCATGGAATGATAACAATATCCCGGCAAACACGTATCCCAACCTGCTGCCCTACCCTTCGCAGACGACCGGTATTGTAAGCATACTGCAAACCAATGCACCGGCATATAACTGGCAGGTGCAGAATTTTAACCGGCCTGATAAACGCAGCCTCATTATTTATGAACTGCTCTTAAGAGATTTTCTTGCTGCCCACGACTGGAAAACATTACGTGATACACTGAATTACCTGAAAAACCTTGGTGTAAATGCAATTGAAATAATGCCGTTTAATGAGTTTGAAGGGAACAACAGCTGGGGTTATAATCCTGATTTTTATTTTGCACCGGATAAATATTACGGACCGAAAAACACGTTGAAGGAATTTATTGATTCATGCCATGCAAAAGGGATAGCGGTGGTAATGGACATTGCACTCAATCATGCCACCGGCCTTTGCCCGCTGGTGGCATTGTACTGGAACAGCGCTGCCAACCAGCCGGCGGCAAGCAATCCCTGGTTTAATGTGACGGCAAAGCATCCCTTCAATGTGTTCAACGATTTCAACCATGAAAGTTTGCCGACACGCTATTTCTTCAGCCGGGTGGTGGAGCATTGGCTAACTGAGTATAAACTCGACGGCTTCCGTTTCGATCTTTCAAAAGGATTTACTCAAGTGAACAGCTGTACCACGCCGGGATGCAATACAAATGCAGAAGTAAATGCCTGGAGTGCTTATGATGCCAGCCGGGTAGCCATCTGGAAAAGATATTATGATACGCTGCAACTGAAGTCGCCGGGCAGTTATGTAATATTGGAGCATTTTGCCGATAATACCGAAGAAAAAGAACTTTCCAATTACGGCATGTTGTTTTGGGGCAACAGCAATTACAATTTTTCGGAGGCAGCCATGGGCTGGCTTACCAATTCCAATTTTGAGTGGGGCATTTTTAAAGTAAGAACATGGACACAGCCGCATCTCATCACATATATGGAAAGTCATGATGAAGAAAGGCTGATGTATAAAAATCTTCAGTTTGGAAATTCATCAGGAAATTACAACACGAAAGATCTTTACACGGCGCTAAAGCGGATGGAAATGAGCGCCTCATTTTTAATGTCCATACCGGGACCGAAAATGATATGGCAATTTGGCGAGTCGGGTTATGATTACAGCATTAATCATTGTACCAACGGTACCGTGAATCCCAACTGCCGGCTTGATCCCAAACCCATTCGCTGGGATTACCTGCAAAACATCAGCCGCAAACGGCTGTATGACATATACAGCGCCTTGTTGAAACTCCGTTTTCACCCATTATATAAAAATGGATTTTTGACTGACCGGGTAGCTCACAATCTTGCCGGCGGTTTTAAATGGCTGCAGGTGAGTACCGATACATCCAATCTCTGCCTTATTGGAAATTTTGATGTGACCACACAAACCGGGCAGGTTACATTTCAGAATGCCGGCACATGGTACGATTATCTTAACGGCAACACGTTTACCGCCACCGGATCTGCACAAAGCATCACGCTGCAGCCTGGCGAATTTCATCTTTATCTTAACCGCAATGTGACAAACGTAGTAACCACGCCAGTAAGCAATGTGAATGGACAGGCAAGTACTTTCAGGGTTAATGTGTACCCCAATCCGTTGACTGAAGACGGCATCCTGGAAATAGAAAACGATGAAACCGGGGCTGCCAGCATCCAGTGGTTTAACGAAGCCGGGCAGAAAATAAAAGAACAATCATTAGGTATACTTGTAAAGGGTGTGCATAAAATAAGACTGCCAAAAGAAGAACAAAATATTTTTTCACCCGGAATTTATTTACTTCGCATCGCTGTAAAAAACAGTGTGCAGACAAAAAAAGTTGTTTTATACTAAGTTTAAAGTACTGATATGACTGCAGAATTGCTCAAAAAACTCAAAACAGCTGAAACTGAAAAAATCAGTCATCTTGATTATTTCAATATTGCCATTTCGGTAGACTGTGTCATTTTCGGTTTTGAAAAAAAAGAACTGCGGGTTTTACTTATTAAATCGGACCTCGAAGATTTTGCCGGCAAGTGGTCGCTGCTGGGCGACCTGGTACGCATGGATGAAGATCTTGACAGTGCACCCTATCGTGTATTAAAACAAAGAACAGGTCTTGATGATGTTTATCTTCAGCAGGTAGGCAGTTTTGGCGCTGTTGGCCGGCACCCGTCGGGGCGGGTGATTACCACTGCCTACTACTCGCTTGTCAACATCCGCAATCACAGGTTGAAAATAATGGATAATGAAGTGCACTGGCATTCCCTGAAGGACCTGAAGGAGCTTGCCTTCGATCACCGTCAAATTATTGATGCCAGCCTGCACCGGCTACGAATGCAGGTGATGGATGAACCGATCATCTTTAACCTGCTGCCCGAAAAGTTTTCGTTGCGTGAACTCCAGGATTTGTACCAGGCCATTCTTGGTATCAAGCTCGACCGCAGAAATTTCAGGAAAAAAATTGCCCTCAAAAACTGGCTGGATGACCTGGATGAAATGGAAGATGATGTGCCGCACCGGCCAGGTAAGCTTTATAAATTAAAGACGGAATTGAAAAACAATAACCGTTCTGCAGGCAGGCGTCAAAAAGTTTAAATAGAAGCCCCTGGTACCAGTCTTGCCGGCAACAACACTTCCTGAATAAACGTTTTTCCATTCATATAATCCGTCATCCTGCGGAAACAGAGTTTTCCCAGTTCATAGCCGCTGGTTTCCACATAGGTAATTTCCGGCTCGAATAATTTTGGAATAAAACCATCGTTGCTGATGGAAATGATTTTTACATCGACGGGAATTTTCAATTGCAATTGCTGAACTGCTTTCATCACACCCGATAAAATATCATCGCTCATACAAAAAATGGTACCCGGTCCGGCTTTTTTTGCAAATGACTTTTTTACTTCCTGTTTCGCTTCTTCCTGTGAAATTACATGTACAATTTTCAGATCATCTGTACGGTTGTTTATTTCAAAAATGTAGTGGAAAGCTTTTTTTCTTTTTTTTGTAATGGATAGTTCCGGATTACCAAAAAGACCGAGCACTCTGCCGGTTGTTTTTTTAATAATTGCTTTAGCAGCTATGGTGGCTACGCCTTCATCATCAATGCAAACTTTATCACAGGCTTCATAGGCCGGCACTTTATCAAAAAATATGACAGGTGTATGGGTCCTGGCAAGATTTAAAAAAGCGCTTATGTCTTTTGTATAAGGTGAAATACAAACAAAAACAGCCGCCACCCGGTTAGCCCGGCAAATACGCAGATTTTCCTGTTCGTCCTGGGGGTTATCGGCCGATTGCAAAATCAAGAGAGAATATTTTTTCTTTTTGGCTTCTTCTTCCATGGCGGCAATAAATGATTGGTAAAAAATATTCGAAATAAAAGGCACAATTACTCCTACCAGGTTCCTTTTATCAGTACGCAGGCCTATTGCATAAGGATTGGGTTCATAATCCAGCTTTGATGCAATTTCCCTTACCCGTTTTTTGGTTTCATCAGCAATATCCGGATGATCCTTAAGTGCACGGGAAACTGTTGAAATACTGATATTTAAGATTCGGGAAATATTCTTCAGAGTGGCTCTTTGTTCCATAATACTATTATGGTGTAAAGCTAAAAAAGTTTTTCACAGAAACCGATTTCGCAAACTTTGCCGCAAACGATTGCAGATTTTATACCTTCAAAATGCAAATTAGCAATAATGGTTAAAGCTACTTTAGAAGCAGCATTTATCGGCCAACGTGATTCTTAATTAATATAGAGAAGGTTTTCAATTTAATTTTAGGGGGGAGTACTGGTTATTAAAACCCCGTGACGGTTTCAGGGAAAGTTCATATAAAGTTTTTTTATTAGGAATTTTTTCTATCTTTAATCAATGTGTCTGTTTAACACAAATTATTAAAGCGTAATCTATTTACTCAACGATAATCTACTAATGCTTATGTCCTGCAAAACACTGCTTAAATCGATTGCGGCTATCCTACTGCTTGCATGTTCGCAGTTAGTAATGGCACAAGACAGGGTCGTATCCGGAAGGGTTACCGACTCTAAAGATGGTTCTGGAGTTCCGGGTGTATCTATCACACCTAAAGGCGCCAAAACCGGCACACAAACAGCATCCGACGGCTCTTTTCGGATTTCAGTTGGCTCGGGAGTAGCCACACTTGTGTTTTCTTCTGTAGGTTACACTTCTCAGGAAGTGGATATTTCCGGTAAATCAAATGTGGACGTAGTACTGGTAATCAGTAATGCACAATTGGGCGAAGTTGTTGTTACCGGTTACGGAACGGCACGAAGAAAGGATGTCACCGGCTCCATTTCTTCCATCCGGGCCAAAGATTTTAACCAGGGTATTATCACCGCTCCTGACCAGCTGATACAAGGAAAAGCAGCCGGCGTACAGGTGATAAATAATTCCGGCGCACCGGGTGGTGGTACCACTTTACGAATTCGTGGTATTTCATCAATCCGTTCTGCAAACACGCCTTTGATTGTAGTAGATGGAGTACCCTTATCAGGCGGATCGGCAGCACCGGGTTTGGGAGCACCAGGTCTTGGTGATGCAGCTGCAGAAAACCCGCTTAATTTTATTAACCCCAATGATATCGTTTCTATTGATATTTTAAAAGATGCATCTGCCACTGCCATCTATGGTTCCCGCGGGTCAAACGGTGTAATACAGATTACAACCAAAAGGGGACAAACCGGCGCACCTAAAATTGAAATTTCCTCTGCTTTTGGCATCAGTACCATTATGAAAAAAATAGAAGTACTGGATGCTGCAGGGTATCTTGCTGCTCTTTCTAAATATGGTCTTTCCACGGCCGTTTCTACCAATTCATCACCCACCGGCAATGGCGGCACCAGTGTAGATGCAATGGATGAAATTACCAGGGCAGCTACTACCACCAATAACAATTTTGCCATCACATCGGGCAATGAATCCGGCAAATACCGTTTGTCGGTTGGTTATCTCGATCAACGGGGTATTCTGCTGGAATCGGGTTTCCAAAAAATGACAGCTTCATTCAATGGCTCATACAAGTTTTTAGAAAGTAAAAGGCTGGGTCTTGATTTTGGAGTCATCACATCCAATACAAGAACCCTGACAGCACCTATTTCAAACAACGCAGGTTACCAGGGCAGTCTTATCGGCACTGCCTTACAATGGAACCCTACTTATTCTTTAACCAACAGTAGCGGAGCACCGATAGTTATTGACCCACGGCTGGCAAATACAACAGTAAACCCGCTTGCCTTACTTGCCGCACATGACGACAGGGGCAGCCTGATAACTGTACTGGCCAATATTGCACCCAGCTTCAAAATCACCAATGATCTTGAGTATAAATTTTTATACAGTATCAACTATGGAGTTGGAAACAGGAAAGGCGAGCTGAAAAACTGGATAAACTTTGACGGCGTTATCGGCCGGGGCTGGGCCAGCATTGCCACCAATAAATCAACCAGCCATGTGCTTACACATACGTTGAACTATGTAAAACAATTCAATGACTTTGGATTGAATGCACTGGGTGGTTACGAATTCCGCCGTGATGATTACTCAGGTTCCGGAATGAATGGACAGGGTTTTGTTGATTATCCTGATTTGCACTACTACGATTATATTCAGAACCTGACTACCGCCAACCGCAATATTTATTCATTTGCCAGTCCGCTGGCCGAAGTGCAATCTTATTTTGCAAGAGCCAACCTGAACTACAAGGAAAAATATATCCTGACCGGAACATTCAGGGCTGATGGTTCCAGCCGTTTTGGTAAGGATAACAAGTATGGCTATTTCCCCTCGGTGGGTTTTTCATGGAATGTGCTGAAAGAAAATTTTATGGCCAATGTAAGAGGGTTGAACAACCTGAGATTGCGCCTTGGCTGGGGTATTACCGGCAACCAGGAATTTCCTGATAATGGTGCAGCCATTCGCCGGGTAAGCATAGGTACCGGTAATAACCAAACGGTATCAAACCTGGAAAACGACGAACTGAAATGGGAGGAATCAACTACCCTGAATGCCGGTGTTGATTTCGGCATTTTCAATGGCCGCCTGACGGGAACCATTGATTATTTTGATAAAACATCAACCGATGTGCTGTACAGAACACAGGTAGTGCAACCGGGTCCCCCGCAGGAATACTGGATTAACCTGCCTGCTACAATTGAAAACTCAGGCCTTGAAGTAACACTTACAGGAAATATTATCAGCAAAAAAGATCTGAAATGGAACCTGAGCGTCAATGCAGCATTTCTCAGGAATGAACTGACAGATTTTGCCTATATCAATAATACCGGTGAATTGCATGGCCAGGGCCTGAGCTCGGCATTTGCGCAAAGGCTGGCCAATGGCTACCCAGTAAATGTTTTCTATTTACCGGTATGGCTCGGCCTCGATAATAATGGAATCAGCACGTATGAAGGTGGTGATGCCACGGTAAAATCATACCAGGGTTCACCCAATCCTAAAACCCTTGTCGGCTTCAGCACCGATGTGAGTTATAAAAAATGGTTTTTCGTAGCCAACTTTAACGGCGCTTTTGGCCATTATATATATAACAACACTTTCAATTCGGTACTGCCCATCGGTAATTTGCTGGCAAAAAGAAACCTGGCGCCGGAATTTGTAAACAGCAAGGTGAAAGAGTCCACTTCCAACGTGCCTTCGCCTTCTACCCGTTATCTTGAAAAAGGTAACTACATCAAATGCGCCAATGCCACTGTAAGTTACCGGGTAGGCGACCTGGGCAAAATATTCAAAGGAGTGGTAATCAACCTTACAGGCCAGAACCTGTTTGTGATTACCGACTTCAAAGGATTTGATCCGGAAGTGAATGTTGACAAAAATATAGGGGGTGTGCCCTCGCTGGGTATTGAATACATTCCTTACCCGACAGCACGCAACATCATACTGGGTATCAGCTTTGGTCTTTAATTATTAAACTAATAAAAAAATTGCTCATATGAAAATCCTGAAACTCTCATACGCTTTGCTGCTTGCAGCAGCCCTGTTTTCCTGCACCAAGCTGGAGCAGCGCCTGCGGTCTGAAGTGAGTGCTGAAAGCAGTAGTGTGACTGCCACCGGCTTATTGCAGTCAGCTTACGAATTTCTGAATAGCCCCTATCAGGACCAGGCTCGTATCTGGTGCCTGAATGAACACACAACTGATGAATGTGTGGGTCCCACCCGTGCGGGCGACTGGGATGATAATGGTGTATGGCGGGTGCTGCATGCACATACCTGGGCAGCAGATCATGGGTTTGCCGCTGCCACTTTCAGCGAACTGCTGCAGGTTCAGTTTGCCGCTTCATCAGTATTAACAAAAAGCCCTTCCACACAGCAGGCAGCAGAGGCAAGGTTTCTGCGGGCACTCAGCATGTTTTCTGTACTCGATGTGTGGGACCAGGTTCCGTTTCGTGCAAGTCTTGCAGATCTGAAACAACTTCCCGAAACGAAAAAGGGACAAGCCTGTGCTGACTTTATTATCAGCGAACTGGAAGCCATTATCAACGATTTGCCAAATGGCCCTGCTATTAAAGCTAACAAGAACGCAGCAAGAGCTTTGCTTATGAAACTATACCTTAACAGGGGAGTTTTTGCCAACCGCCAGTCACCCACATTTGCCGCCGCTGATATGGCAAAGGTTGTATCACTGGCTGATCAGATTACCGGATTTTCTTACACTACTAATTATTACAAAAACTTCAGCCCGGATAATGAAACCGCTTCCACTGAAAATATTTTCAGCCTGGAAAATACAAATGGAGTACGGGGTGGCAATAACCAGAGCCGCTGGTATTGTACGCTGCATTACAACCAGAACCCAAGCGGCTGGAATGGCTTCACCACTTTGTCTGATTTCTACAATAAGTTTCTCAGAACTCCGCAAGACACGACTGATGTACGCCTGGGTGGTCCTTATCTTACAGGATACTATACAGGCGTAACTGATGTGAGCGGCCTGAGAGTTGGTATGCTGGTGGGTCAGCAATACAACCAAAATGGAGTAGCCCTTACTGACAGGGGCGGAAACCCGCTTTCTTTTACACCCCAGGTTGCACTTGTTGAAAGCGGCAACAACCTCGAAGTGACTGGTATTCGTGTAATAAAATTCCCTCCTGACTACCAGTTTAATTTCCCCGCCCGCAATGATATGGTGCTGTTGCGTTATGCCGACGTGCAGCTGATGAAGGCAGAAGCACTGCTGCGGCAGGGCGCAGGTAATGAACCGGCAGCAAGAGCCATTGTAAATGCACTTCGTGCTGCCAGGGGCGCCACATCCACATACAGTACGGTTTCACTGGATGATATATTGGATGAGAGAGGCCGTGAACTGTATTGGGAAGGCTGGAGAAGAAACGACCTTATCCGCTTCGGCAAATGGTTACAGGCATGGCAATTGAAAGCAGCTTCTGATGCCAAGCGTCTGCTGTTTCCCATCCCCAGTGACCAGCTGGCGCTGAACCCGAACCTGACACAAAATCCCGGCTATTGATTAATCGTAGTATACAAGCAGTACTAAAGGGGCCATTGCAAAATGGCCTTTTTAGTTTTTATTGATACACTTAGCTTGCACTACCGTGTTTCCATATCTATGAGAAGTAACGTTGTTTATTTCGCCGCACTTTTTATGGTGTTTTATTTTTTTTCCTGCCGGGAAAAAAAACAGCCCACGCTTTTTACTCTTGAAGAAAACACGGGTATCAGCTTCGTCAACCGGGTAGAAAATACCAAAGACTTCAACATCTTCACCTACCGCAATTTTTATAATGGTGGCGGCGTAGCCATCGGCGATATCAATAACGACAGCCTGCCTGATGTGTTTTTTACCAGCAACATGGGCGCCAATAAACTTTTCCTGAACAAAGGAGGCTTCAGGTTTGAAGATATTTCCCCAAAAGCCGGAATTGAAGAAAAAGGAAAATGGAATACCGGGGTAGTGATGGTAGATATCAATGGCGACGGATGGCTGGATATTTATGTATGCAACGCCGGCATTGACAAATGGAAAAACCAGGAAGGAAATAAACTTTTCATCAATAATCATGACCTCACGTTTACCGAAAAATCAAAAGAATACGGACTTGATGAAAAAGGGTATACCACCCATGCCGCCTTTTTTGATTACGATCTCGACGGTGACCTGGACTGTTATATTCTCAACAACAGTTTTATTCCTGTCAACACGCTGAACTATTCCAACAAGCGGGAACTGCATGCACAGGACTGGCCGGTTGAGGATTTTGTAAAAGGCGGTGGCGATAAACTTTTGCGCAATGACAACGGTCACTTTACAGATGTAAGCCAGGAAGCAAACATCTATGGCAGCCTCATTGGTTTTGGTCTCGGCGTCACTGTCGGCGATGTAAACGGCGATCATTATCCCGACCTCTATATTTCCAACGATTTTTTTGAGCGGGATTACCTGTATATCAACCAGCAAAACGGAACCTTCAAAGAAGAGCTGCAGCAATGGGTGGAGCATACCAGCCTTGCCAGCATGGGCGCTGATATGGCCGACATCAATAATGATGGCTACCCTGATATTTTTACTACCGACATGCTGCCGGCAGACGATTACCGCCTGAAATCAACTTCTTCATTTGACGGCTTTGATATTTACCGGCAAAAACTGCAGCAGGGTTTTTATCACCAGTTTCAGCAGAATGCGCTGCAGGTAAACAACCGCAACGGACGCTTTATGGAAACAGCGCATTACAGTGCTGTGGCTGCCAGCGACTGGAGCTGGGGCGCCCTGGCATTTGATGCCGATAACGACGGGCTGAATGACCTGTATGTATGCAATGGTATTTACAAAGATGTAATTGACCAGGACTTTATTGATTTTTTTGCCAATGCCCTGTACCAGCAAATGGCCTTGTCGGGCGAAAAAGAGGAAATGCAGCGCATCGTTGACAGCATGCCTTCGGTGCCGCTTCGCAATAAAGCTTTTCGCAATCTTGGAAACCTGAAATTTTCAGATGAAGGCGAACACTGGGGATTCACACAGCCCTCATTTTCCAATGGCGCAGCTTACGGCGACCTGGATAATGACGGCGATGCTGACCTTGTGGTGAACAATGTGAATATGCCATGCTTTGTGTACAAAAACAACAGCCAGGAGCTGGCGGGCAATAATTTTATCGGTATTACACTGAAAGGGAAATCGCCAAACACATTTGCTGTCGGTACAAAGATTGAAGTGTATGCCGGCACCGAAGTGATGACAAGAGAAATAATACCCAGCCGCGGATTTCAGTCGAGCATTGATTACCGGACAATCATCGGTCTGGGTAAAAGAACAATTGATAAAATGATTATCCGCTGGCCCGATAAAACAGTAACAGAAATAGCCTCGCCTGCTTTGAATAAATTTTATAGCATTGAACAGAATGCGGCAGGTGGCAATGAACATACTGAGCTGCCGAAAGCTCCTTTATTTTCAGGTGTGCAATCCGTTTTTGATAAACATTCTGAAGATGGCTTTGTTGATTTTTATCTTGAAAGAAATATTCCCGTAATGCTTTCCCGGGAAGGGCCTGAAGCAACTGTGGCCGATGTGAATGGCGATGGGCTGAATGATATTTTTATTGGCGGGGCAAAAGGACAGGCGGGGCAATTGTATCTGCAAACAAAAAACGGGTTTGTAAAAAGGTTGCAACCTGCCTTTGAGGCTGATAAAGAGTTTGAAGATGTGGCGCTGCTTTTTTTCGACTGCGATAGAGATGGCGATGAGGATTTGTTTGTTGGTGCTGGTGGAAACAATTTACCACCGCGTCACCCGCTGCTCAGGCACCGGCTGTACAGGAATGACGGCAGGGGAAATTTTACAACAGATACGTCTGCATTTGCCGGCAACAACTCAAATATTGCCGTGGCCGCCGCGGATGATTATGACGGCGACGGCGACCTGGATTTGTTTGTCGGCGGCAGAAGCCTGTCATACAATTATGGCGTGGATGCAGAAAGTTATATTTACAAGAACGACGGCAAAGGAAAGTTTACTGATGTGACAAAGGAACTGAACCCGGCTATTGCGAGCATGGGCATGGTAACCGCCGCTGCTTGGGCCGATGTAGCGGGGGATAAGAAAAACGAGTTGATAATAGTTGGTGAATGGATGACACCCCGGATATTTAGCTACAGCAATGGAAAAATGAATGAAATAGATGCCGGCTTGAACAATATGTCCGGCTGGTGGCAAACAGTGAAAGCTGCCGACCTGGATGGCGATGGACGTACTGACCTGGTGCTGGGGAATTATGGCAAAAATTTTTACCTGCATCCTGATGAACAGCACCCGGTAAAACTGTGGATGAATGATTTTGACATGAACAGCATTCCGGACAAAGTGTTTTCAAGAACGGTGGATGGCAAAGATGTTCCCGTTTTTCTGAAGCGTGAGTTTACCGATGCCTTGCCTCCGCTGAAGAAAGAAAACCTGCGGCATCATGTATTTGCCGGGAAAACCATTCAGTCTATTTTCAAACCCGGGCTGGTGCTGGAAGCAGCGGTAAAAACTTTTAACTTCTGCAGCAGTGTGATTGCGTGGAATGAAGGCAATGGCAAATTCACTGTGCAGGAGCTGCCGGTAGTGGCGCAGCTCTCCAGTGTGAATGCTGTGCTGTGCCAAGACGTTAACAACGACGGTAAACAGGATTTGATTCTTGGCGGCAACATCACCGAATGCCTGCCGCAGTTTGGCAGGCTGGATGCCAATTATGGAATAGTGCTGGAAAATAAAGGCAACAGGCAGTTGAAAGAAATGCCTCCGGCACAAACCGGAATATCCGTAAGCGGTATGGTAAGAGATATTGCATGGATAAAGGGTAACAAAGAAAATTATGTTTTGTTTTTGAGGAATAATGATAAACCTGTTGTTTTCAGGTTTCAATAAGAGAATAAAAAAGTAAAAGAAATAAAGAGGGAGGGCACACTCTTTTTCTCCTTTTCTCTTTCTCTCTTTGTGAAATAAATTAAAATCAACAGTATGGAGATAAATCAAATTACCGGCCGGGTGCTTGACGCATTCATCAGGATACACACTGCCCTTGGTCCGGGATTGTTTGAATCTGTTTATGAAGAAACAGGTGCATATGAACTGATTAAATCAGGTTTGTATGTGGAAAGACAAAAGGCAATACCGGTTGTGTATGATAATATAAAATTTGATGATGGTTTCAGGGCAGATCTTGTGGTGGAAAGGAAGCTGATTATTGAAATTAAATCGGTTGAATCTTTGGCGCCGGTACATTTTAAGCAGGTTATGACTTATCTCAAATTGATGAATCTTCGTGATGGGATATTGGTAAATTTTAATGTTGATTTATTAAAAGACGGTTTTCACAGGGTTTTTAATAACCATGTAAAATGAGTTTCGCAAAGAGAATAAAAGAGTGAAAGAGACAAGGAGACAATTCTTATTCCTCTTTATCTCGTTATCTCATGGTGAAAAAAGAATAACAGGCAGGGAAATAAATCAAAGGGATATTGCAGGCTTATTTAATAACCATGTAAAATGAGTTTCGTTAAGAGAATAAAAGAGTGAAAGAGACAAGGAGACTATTCTTATTCCTCTTTATCTCGTTATCTCATGGTGAAAAAAAGAATAACAGGCAGGGAAATAAATCAAAGGGATATTGCAGGCTTATTTAA
>CAYUJD010000028.1:21286-39902 GCA_964444975.1 uncultured Chitinophaga sp.
AAAAAAGAATAACAGGCAGGGAAATAAATCAAAGGGATATTGCAGGCTTATTTAATAACCATGTAAAATGAGTTTCGTTAAGAGAATAAAAGAGTGAAAGAGACAAGGAGAAATTTAACATCCCTCTTTATCTTTTTTTCTCTTTATCTCTTTGTGAAATTGTACAATACAATTACTGAACGATGAAGAGTGCGACGCAACATAAGCTTAATAGTAGTACTGCAGCCGGGTACATAATAAAAATTCTCACAACATTTTTGTTGCTGCTTATCTTTTTTTCATGCCGTCAAAAAAAAGAGGAACAACCCGCCCTATTTGAAGCGCTGGACAGTAAAACCACGGGTATTGATTTTACCAATAAGCTGACGGCCACACCGCAGTTCAATATGTTTAAGTACATGTATTTCTATAATGGCGCCGGTGTGGGTGCTGGCGACTTCAATAATGACGGGCTGGTGGATATTTTCTTTTCGGCTAACCAGGGTGAAAACAAACTGTACCTGAACCGCGGCGGCATGCAGTTTACGGATGTGACAGCGCAGGCAAAAATTCCGCAGGACGGCGGCTGGAGCACCGGGGTGTCGGTTGTGGATATTAATAACGACGGGCTGCTGGATATTTATGTGTGCCGCGTGGGCAATTATGAAACGCTGAAAAGCAAAAACCAGTTCCTGGTATGCAAAGGTGTGACAGCAGAGGGCATACCTTTTTATGAAGATGAAGCGGCAACGATGGACCTTGACTTCAGCGGCTTTGGTACCCAGGCGGCGTTTTTCGATTATGATCTCGATGGCGACCTGGATTTTTTCCTGATGAATCATTCGCTGCGCTACAATGGCACCTTTGATGAAAGAACCGCATACCTCAACAGCTTTGATACGCTGGCTGCTGATTACTTAATGAGAAACGATGCAGGAAAATTTGTGGATGTGTCTGCCGCTTGCGGCATCCAGCGTTCCGTTATCGGGTATGGCCTGGGGCTGTCGGTTGCCGACATCAACCTGGACGGGTACCCCGACCTGTATATTGGCAATGATTTTCATGAAAACGATTATCTCTACATCAATCAGAAGAACGGGACATTCCGCGACGAACTTCAAAATGCCATCATGCACAGCAGCCAGTTCAGCATGGGTACCGATGTGGCCGATATCACCAACGACGGTTTGCCGGAAATCATTTCGATGGACATGATGCCCGAAGAACCCTACATCCTGAAACGTTCGCTGGGGGAAGACGAGTACAATCTTTTTCATTTTAAAATCAACCACGGGTATCATCCGCAGTTTGCCCGCAATGCACTGCAGCTGAACCGCGGCAACGGGCTATTCAGCGATGTGGGTTTTTACAGCGGCATTTCGGCCACCGACTGGAGCTGGGCCGCCCTGTGGACCGATTTTGACAACGACGGCTGGAAAGATTTGTTTATAAGCAACGGCATTCCCAAGCGGCTCAATGATATGGATTATGTAAACTATGTGAGCAATGACGAACTGCAGGCAAAAATCAGGGCTAACCGGGTGGAAGAAAAAGATATGACGCTGATTGAAAAATTTCCCCAGATAAAACTGGCCAATAAATTTTACCTGAATAAAGGCGAGGCAAGGTTTGACGACATAGCGGCCCTTGTTCGCAATAACCGGAAGTCTTATTCCAACGGCACTGCCTGTGCCGATTTTGATAATGACGGCGACTTGGATTTGGTAGTAAACAATATTGATGAGCCGGCGTTGATTTATAAAAACCTTTCGAATGACGGGGCGCTGAAAAAAAAGTTTGTTGAGCTGAAGCTGAAAGGACCTGCTTCTAATATCAATGCAATAGGAGCCAAAGCGATTGTATTTGCCAAAAATGAAATACGGACCTATGAAAAATTCCCGGTGCGGGGTTTCCAGGGCAGTATGGAAACAGCACTGCACATAGGACTGGAAAAAACTGCTGTTGATTCCATTTTGCTTATATGGCCCGATAACAGCTATGAAAAACTGCCTGCGGTAAAAGATTCCATTCTTTCACTTGCTTATAAACCGGGCCTGCCGCAGTTTGATTACAGTTTTTTTTCAAAAAATAATTTGAACCCGATGCGGCAAACGGAGGACATCACCGGGGAAACCGGTTTGAATTTTCTGCACCGGGAAAATCCTTTTAATGAATTTGACCGGGAGCCGCTTATTCCATTTATGACTTCACGGGAAGGGCCGGCACTGGCCGTGGGTGATGCCAATGGCGATGGACTGGATGATGTGTTTATAGGTTCTGCCAAGTTTGAAAAGCCGGCTTTGTTTTTTCAGCAGGCTGATGGTCGGTTCGTAAAATCTGTTCAACCAGCGCTGGATGCTGACAGTACGTATGAGGATGTGGATGCAGCGTGGGTGGATATAAACAATGACAAGTATGCCGACCTGGTGGTAGCCAGCGGCGGCAACGAGTTTTATGGCACCAGTGATTACCTGCTGCCAAGGGTTTACCTGAACGATGGCAAAGGCAATATGACAAGGCTGCCGGAGGCTTTTAATAAAAACATTATGCTCACCGCATGCTGTGTGGCGCCTTTTGATTTTACCGGCGATGGTTTTGTGGATTTGTTTATAGGCGGCAGGGCCGTACCCTGGGAGTATGGAGCGATACCGAAATCTTACTTGCTGAAAAATGACGGCAAAGGAAAATTTACTGATGTAACCCGGCAGTACAGTAACGAACTGGCTACGGCCGGGTTTGTTAAGCATGCCGCGTGGGCCGATATGGATAAAGATGGCGACAGCGACCTGGTGCTTTCCCTTGAGTGGGATGGCATCGTCGCATTTAAAAATGAAAAAACAAAGTTTGTTAAAGAATACCTCACGGAAAAGAGAGGCTGGTGGAATTTCTCCTTGCCTGTGGATGTGGATGGCGATGGCGACTTTGACCTGGTAGCCGGCAATCTCGGTTTGAACAACCGGCTGAAAGCAACAGAGCAACGGCCGGTGAAACTTTACTATAACGATTATGACGGCAACGGCAAAAAAGAACAGGTCCTGACTTATTATCTTGGAGGCAAAGAAATTCCCTTTGCCACTAAAGACGAACTGGTGAAGCAAATACCGCAGCTGAAGAAAAAGTACCTGTATGCCGAAGACTTTGCCAGGGCATCGCTCAGTGAAATCTTCGGGAAAGAAAAACTAAGCGAAGCGGATGTACTTACTGCCAATTATTTTTCCAATGCCCTACTCATCAATAATGGCAACTGGAATTTTACCCTGGAACCGCTGCCCTGGCTGGCGCAACTCACTTCTTACCGTGATGCAGCAGTGATTGATGCCAACAACGATGACAGGCCCGATTTGCTGCTATCCGGCAATTTTTATCACAGTAATATCCAGATGGGAGAGTATAATGCTGATTATGGCACGGTGCTCATCAACCGGGGCAACGGGAGTTTTTCTACCACATTATTAAATGGTATGGCGGTAAAAGGCGAAGTGAGGCATGTACGTAAAATAAATGCAGGGAAGAAAGAAGCTTTTGTGCTGGCCAAGAATAATGATAGTTTGAAAGTGCTTGGTTTTCGCTGATTAAAATACCGGGTAATACAATTTTGTAATCCACCTTGTCGTATCACTTTCTTTCACCCTGTCGGTAATCAATAACTGGTAAGGGATTGCCGGTGAAGTGTATTTATGATCGGAGCGATAGTTTTCAAATTCACGGAAAGCATTTTCAATAGTGAATGGTCCGCCCTTTACTTCGGTTTCCAGTATATTGCCACCCTTGAGTAAAAATTTCGGTGTAAAAATTTTTGTTTCCGGCAGCAGGTGGTCAACCGGTAGGGCTACCATGGCTTCGTAATGGTCTGCATCGGCCTGCAGCACATGCAGCATGGGGTGATTTTTTTCCTTCGCTTTGTTATCGGCGATATACTTTTTCAGTTGCTGTATCATGTCATCCACTTCCTGCACGGTTGGGTTATGATCAAATGAGCGGCGGGTGGATATCAGCACCGAATCAGCCACCGTGGTTTCCGCCACATGAAAACCGTAAATGTTTTCCGTTTTTTCCATAAACGCTTTCATGCTTTCAAGTATGGTTTGCATATTTTGATGCAAAGCTTTTGCCTGGCGATGCTTTGCTACACGATAAAATGGATTAATGCTTGTATTTATGGCAGCATCCCAGCCTATGGCCATGCTGTCAATATCAAAAAACAGCAGGTCGAGGCGGCTTTGCAGGCTGTCTGTACCGTCTGCAATGGCAATGTCAAACGCATTGAAAATTTTTCCCCGGATTGAAAATTTGTATTTGTTTAATGTAAAAGGAGTTTCACCCGGCCACCATTTTTTCCAGTTGTCATCGTGGCTCAGCGAACGGGATACCCCCGGCATAGCAGCACGGATGGAAACTGTCTTGTGAACTTTTAGTTTGCCGGGAATGAATAAATAAACCCCAGCCAGCAGCAGCGCTGCCAGCACCATTACGCCCATCAAAATTTTTCTCATAACAAATTACTTTTTTTTGACTTTCAAAAATAATCCGCCTGACTGAATAATAATTTCCTTTCCTGGCTGCAAACGATTGCAGATAAAAGCTTCAGAAACCTGATTAAATACCGCTTTTCATTGGTATTTTTCATTGCTGAACCAGCCCCTGCCAACGCTTGCTTATGAACTTAACCAAACCAAGACTCAGCTTCTGGCAAATCATCAATATGAACGTCGGTTTCTTCGGCATTCAGTACAGTTTTGGTTTGCAGCAAAGCGCCGTCAATCCTATTTATGATTTTCTCGGCGCCTCACCGGACAAAATCCCCATCCTGAACCTGGCCGGCCCGCTTACCGGTCTCATCATTCAGCCCATTATCGGTGCATTGAGCGATAAAACATGGTCGCAATCGTGGGGCAGAAGAAAACCCTATTTTTTTATCGGGGCACTGGTATGCAGCATTGCACTCTTTCTCTATCCGTTCAGCAGCGAGCTGTGGATGGCTGTAGGTTTGCTTTGGATATTGGATGCAGGCAACAACACGGCTATGGAGCCCTACCGTGCTTTTGTGGCCGACAAGCTGGATTCCACCCAACAGCCCATCGGTTTCCAGGCCCAGAGTTTTTTTACCGGCTTCGGGCAAACACTGGCCAATGTTTCGCTTTTTATTTTTCCGATGATTTTTATCGGCAAAACGGGCAAGTTGCCCACGTGGGTATTTGCATCGTTTATGCTCGGTGCGGTTTGCTCTATCGGCTCCATCTGGTGGAGCATCCGCACCACGCCTGAAATTTCGCCATCGGAACAGGAGATTGCAGAAATAAAAAAGAAAAATGAAAACATGCCGCCGCTGGCGTTGCAGTTTTTCCTGTCCATACTTACTACAGCAGTAGCTTATTCGGCTCTTGTCTTGTTACTCATCCCGTCTCTTTTTTCAAAAGGGCTCATCCGGAGAGTATTGACAAAAACGGAGGAAAATAAAACCACACATGCCCTGTTTGCACAGAATATTGAAATTATTGATGCCATTGCCAAAATGCCGAAGGTGATGTGGCAGCTGGCGCTGATTTACCTGTTTCAGTGGTATGCCTTGTTTTGTTACTGGCAAAATTCTTCCAAGAGCATTGCCTTATCTGTTTGGAAAACCACGCCTGCCGGCAACGAGGAGCTGTATGAAAAAGCGGTAAGCTGGACGGGCCTTGTAAACGGATGGTACAATGTTGTCACTTTTCTTTCAGCCTTTGTGCTGGTATGGTTTGCCCGCCGCTATTCACCAAAGCTGGTGCATTTTGGTTGTTTGACACTGGCCGGCATCGGGTTTCTTTTATTCCCCTTTATTGAAAACAAATACCTGCTCTTTCCCGCCATCACGGGTTTTGGCATCGGCTGGGCCAGCATGATGGGCATTCCTTACCTGATGGTGGTGGGCCAGATTCCCAAAGAAAGATATGGCGTGTACATGGGTATTATCAATATGATGATTGTGATTCCCATGTTTATTCAAACCACCACGTTTGGTTTTGTGATGAAAAATTTTCTGGGCAATCATGCGGGTAATGCCATTGCCTTTGCCGGCATCTTTCTTTTAATGGCTGCCACGTTAACTTTATTTGTAAAATCAGGCAGGCCTTCCGGTGCAGCAGTGATGGCGGCCGGCGCAGGTCATTAAATTTCAGTTATGAACCGCAATCTTATCATCTGGTCAATTACCGTAGCACTCGGAGGTTTTTTGTTTGGGATGGATGTGGCAGTAATTTCCGGCGCCGAGCAGGTGATCCAAAGACTCTGGAAACTTGATGACATTACACATGGTACAGCTATAGCAATGGCATTGTACGGAACCATTGTTGGTGCAGTAGTGGGCAGTTTTCCTGCCAATAATATCGGACGTAAGAAAACGCTCCTCTGGATCGGGCTTATTTTCCTGGTATCATCAGCAGGTGCAGCGGTGGCCAATGATGTGATTACATTTATGGTTTTTCGTTTTCTCGGCGGGCTGAGTATTGGCGCTTCGTCTGTAGTGGCGCCAATTTATATTTCTGAAATAGCGCCCCCCAAATACCGGGGCCGAATGGGCATCGCTTTTCAGCTGAACATTGTGGGAGGAATATTATTTGCTTATGTTTCCAACTACCTGCTGCAGGGTGTAGGCGGTGAAAACGACTGGCGCTACATGCTGGCGGTAGTGGCCATTCCATCTTTATTGTTTTCTGTTTTTATGCTGTTGACACCGGAAAGCCCACGCTGGCTGATACTTTATAAAAATGATGAAGCAGGTGCAAGAAAAATTTTTGCAAAAAGCGGGGCGCCGGCTGATGAACTGATCAGTGAAATAAGAAATTCGGTACACGAGAAAAAAGAATCACTTTTCTCCGGCAAATTCAACCGGTTGATACTACTGGCTTTCCTGGTTGCATTTTTCAACCAGCTCTCCGGCATCAATGCCATTATTTATTTTGCACCCCGTGTGTTTGAAATGGCCGGTCTTGAAAAAAGCAGCGCTTTTCTTTCCAGCGCCGGCATTGGCATTGTGAATTTTATTTTCACCATCATCGGCTGGTACCTGATTGACCGCAGCGGCCGGCGGACTTTGTTGTTCATCGGTTCACTCGGCTATATTGTTTCCTTATCACTGATTGCCTTTTCTTTTACAGGCGACTCTCATGGAGGTGTTCCCTGGTTTGTGTTCTTGTTTATTGCTTCCCATGCAATCGGGCAGGGCGCCGTCATCTGGGTATTTATTTCCGAAATATTTCCGAACACGGTGCGTGCCGCCGGCATGTCGCTGGGCAGCCTGACGCACTGGTATTTTGCAGCCGCTATTTCACAAACATTTCCATTTTTTGCAAAAGCCATCGGCGGCAGCTATATATTCGGATTTTTTGCGGTGATGATGGTGCTGCAATTATTGTTTGTATGGAAACTGATGCCGGAAACAAAAGGAATTGCCCTGGAAAAAATGGAAACCAGTATTGCGCATTAATTACGGCAGAAACAGGGCATTGCCCTGTTTCTGAAAAAGAAAAAATTTAGATGGGTCATGAATAAAATCCTTTGCATCGGTGAAGCGCTGATTGATATGATCTGCACGAATAAAGGGAAACCGCTGTCCGAAGGAGAAAATTTTTTGAAAAAACCCGGCGGCGCTCCCACCAATGTGGCCGCCGCCATTGCCGCATTGGGTGGCAAAGTGGAACTGGCAGCCAAAGTGGGAAAAGACCCCTTTGGCAAACACCTCATTGATGTGATGAACTCGTTTGGCGCCGGCACCCGCTTTATGCTGCAGGACGAGCACTGCTTCACCACGTTTGCCTTTGTGTCGCTGATAGAAAGCGGCGAACGGGATTTTTATTTCAACCACGGCGCCGACGGCCAGCTGAGTCGTGACGAAGTGGAAGCGATCAGGCTGGAAGAATTTTCTATTGTACATTTTGGCTCGGCTACGGCTTTTTTGCCCGGGCCCTTGCAGCAGGCCTACCGGCTGCTGCTGCAAAAATCACTGCAACAAAATATTTTTATCAGCTTTGATCCCAACTACCGCAGCCTGCTTTTTCAAAATAACCGGCAATCATTTATTGACCAAAGCTGGAATTTTTTGCGCAGCTGCCATTTCTTTAAAGTAAGTGATGAAGAAGCACTGATGCTAAGCGGAAGGTCAACTGTGCCCGATGCCGCACATGATTTTTTGCAAAAGACCAACGCTGTTTTTGCCATTACGCTGGGAAAACAAGGAACCTTGCTCGGTATCAACCGGGATACCATGCTGGTGCCAAGTATTGAAATAAAACCGGTGGATACTACCGGGGCCGGCGACGCTTTTGTCGGTGCAGTATTGTACCAGTTGTCGGATAAAGAAATGAATGAAATAAAGGTCATGACGAAAGAGCAATGGAGTAAAATTATTTTCAATGCCAACAAAGCCGGGGCCAGAACCTGCGAGTATATGGGCGCCATGGAAGCCTTCAAACACCTGAGCAGCGATATTTTTAAATAATTTTTTTTACGGCAGTATGGTATAAAAACAATGAAACCCTCATTCGAAAATTTATTTAAGCAGCGGCTACAGTCTTCTTTGGGTGAAATAAGCAATCTGTACTATTCGGTGTACGCCCTGCACCCGCAGGGGCAGCAGTGTTTTTCGCTGCTGCTCGAAACCATTGAACGGGCTTTTGCCCTTCGTCCCGATGTACTGAAACAACGAGATGTGGAGAAACTGCAAACAGAACCCGTGCACTGGTTTCTCAGCAATGAGCTCTGCGGCATGAGCCTGTACGTGGACCGGTTTTGCGGTTCGATAAGTGAATTAAAAAACAAGCTGGATTATTTTGAAAAACTCGGCGTCAACTTTCTTCACCTGATGCCGCTGTTTGAAAGCCCCGAAAATGAAAGCGATGGCGGCTATGCAGTTTCCGATTTCAGAAAAGTGGATAAGCGGTTTGGCACACTGGAAGAACTGAAACAACTGGAAGAAGAAATGCGCCGGCGTAATATGTACCTGATGCTGGATATTGTGCTTAATCACACTTCGGACCGGCATGCATGGGCCCTGAAAGCAAAGCAAGGCAATAAGCAGTACCAGGACTATTTTTATTTTTTTGACGACAGAACAGAGCCGGATGAATTTGAAAAATCAATGCCTGAAATTTTTCCTGAAGCGGCTCCGGGCAATTTCACTTTTATTAAAGAATGCCGTAAATGGGTGATGACGGTATTTCATCATTACCAGTGGGACCTGAACTATACCAACCCGAAAGTTTTTTTGGAAATGATGGACAACATTTTCTTTTATGCCAACCTGGGTGTGGATGTGCTTCGGATAGATGCGCCGGCTTTCATCTGGAAAGAAAAAGGAACCGGCTGCCAGAACCTGCCGCAGGCACACACGCTGTTGCAGCTGATAAAACAATGCGTGCAGGCAGCCACACCGGGTATGGCCCTGCTGGGCGAAGCCATTGTGGCGCCGCATGAAATCATGAAATATTTCGGCGCCGGTGATAAAGAAGCGAAGGAATGTGATTTTGCATACAATGCCACGCAGATGGCCCTTCAATGGGATGCACTGGCTACCGGTGATACAAGGGTGATGATGGCGGCACAACATGAGCTACTCAAAAAACCCTTCGGCACTTCATGGATTACTTACACACGCTGCCACGATGATATCGGGCTGGGGTATGATGATTACATGATAGGACATGCCGGCTACAATCCCGTTGAACATCGGAAATTCCTGAAAGATTATTATTCGGGAAAATATCCCGGCTCGCCTGCCCGGGGCGCCCTGTTTGGGGTAAATGAAAAAACCGGCGATGCACGCATCAGCGGTTCACTGGCTTCGCTGTGCGGGCTGGAGGCAGGCCTGGAAAAAAATGACGCTGCTGCCATTGATGAGGCAGTGAAAAAAATTTTACTCATGCAGGCCATAAGTTTTTTCATCGGCGGCATACCGATGCTTTTTTATGGTGATGAGTCGGCCCATACCAATGATTACACTTACCTGTACGAGGAAGGCAAAAACTACGACAACCGCTGGATGCACCGGCCTGTGATTGACTGGGAAAAAAATACCGACGTGGATAAACCCGGTACGGTAGAGCATATCATCTTTTCCGGCACACAAAAACTGATACAGATAAGGAAAAACCTGGGTGTGATAGCAGATAAAAAAAATCTCACCTGGCTGCGGCCGCACAATATTCATGTAACCGGGTTTTTGCGGGCATGGGAAAACGAGCGGGTGTATTGCCTCTTCAATTTCAGCGGGCACCCGCAGCGGCTTACCTGGAAGGTGTTTAAAGAAAATGCACTGAGCCCCCGCAGGCTGTACGACTACTGGAGCGAAACATTTTTTGAAGTGAAAAACGATAATGAATATTTTATTTTGCCCCCTTACATGTTTTTTATGCTCGGGCCCCGGTGAATTTCTGAAATCGGGATTTCAGTTCTGTTATTCTGCAGCCCAACCCTTAACTTTGCGGCCTCCCTGATTCATGAGTGATCCAATAAAACACGAATGTGGTCTTGCATTCATCCGGCTGCGGAAACCTTTCTCGTACTATCACCAGCGTTATGGCACTGTACTGTGGGGGCTTAACAAGCTTTACCTGCTGATGGAAAAGCAACATAACCGCGGCCAGGACGGCGCCGGCATTGCTTCCGTAAAGCTGGATGTGGAGCCGGGCTATCCTTTCATGCACCGCATCCGCAGCAATGCCACCCAGGCCATTGCTGATATTTTTCAGCAAGTAGCAAAAGAAATTGAAGAACTGGAAAAATATCATCCCGGCATACGCAATCACCCGGGGCTGATGAAAGGTCATGTGAGCTTTTTGGGCGAACTGCTGCTGGGGCACCTGCGCTATGGCACACAGGGGAAAAACAAAGTGGAATACTGCCATCCGTTTATCAACCGGGATACCATTCCATCACGTAACCTGGCGCTGGCCGGCAATTTTAATCTCGTAAATACGGATGAACTTTTTGCCCTGGTGGGCAAAGAGCCCAGCGACACCACCCGCTTCAGCGACCTGGCGGCCATGATTGAAGTGATGCATTCATTCCTGTGCCGCGAAGACGAAATATCGCCGGAGAAAACAGATATAAAAAAAGTGCTGAAAAAAACGTTGCCATTGTTCGACGGCGGCTTTCATGTGGGCGGGCTTACCGGCAGCGGCATTGGCTTTGTGTTTCGTGATGCACATGGCATACGGCCTTCTTATTATTACATCAACAACGAAGTAGTGGTGGCCGCATCAGAACGGTCAGCCATCCGCACTGCGTTCAATGTGGGAGAAAATGAAGTAAAAGAGCTGATGCCGGGTGAAGCGCTGATAGTGGATGAAAAAGGCGTAATAGAAGTGGTGCAGGTGCTGCCGCCCAAAGAACGCAAGGCCTGCAGTTTTGAACGCATTTATTTTTCACGCGGCAGCGATGAAAAAATTTACCGTGAAAGAATCCAGCTGGGCTACAACCTGAGCGAGCAGGTGCTCACCGCCATAGACTATGACCTGAAAAACACCATTTTTTCTTTTATACCCAATACAGCTGAAACGGCATTTTATGGTTTGCTGAGAGGCATGGAAGATTACCTGAGCAGGAAAAAGATTGAACGCATACTGAGCTGGGGTGATAAAATAGACAGCGAAAAGCTGGCTGAACTGATTAACCGCCGCATCCGCATTGAAAAGGTGGCCATCAAAGATGTGAAGATGCGCACCTTTATTACTGAAGATGCCAGCCGCAGCGAGATGGTGCAGCATGTGTATGACATTACCTACGGCACGGTACAAAAAGGACAGGACACGCTGGTGGTAATTGACGATTCAATAGTTCGCGGCACTACCTTGCGGGAAAGCATTATCCGGATACTGGCCAGGCTGGAACCGAAAAAGATTATCATTGTTTCCTCTTCGCCGCAGATTCGCTACCCCGATTGTTACGGCATTGACATGAGCAAGATGGGTGAGTTTGTGGCATTCCAGGCGGTGGCCGCGTTACTGAAAGAAAGAAAAAAAGAAAAATGCCTGCTGGAGATTTATGAGCAATGCAAGGAAATGCAGCGCAGCAACCGGCTGCATACGGAAAATATGGTGAAACGCATTTACAAAATGTTCAGCATCGAAGAAATAACCCATAAGATTGCAGAGCTTATAACCCCTAAAAACCTGGCCATTCCTGTACAGGTGATTTACCAGACTATAGAAAATCTTCACAGTGCCTGTCCCAACAATCTTGGCGACTGGTACTTCACCGGCAACTATCCTACACCCGGCGGCAATAAAGTAGTAAACAAAGCATTCATGAATTATATGGAAGGGAAGAATATTCGCGGCTATTAATTCCGGTAACCGGGAAAAAATCCATAGTATTTATCACAGGCACTGAATAAAAACCGGTATCTCCAAGCGGGAATTTGTCATTTGGAATTTATTTGGAAATTGGTTGCCGGAATCTGTAATTTTATTTTACTAAACCCAGGAGAATTTTGAAGACGCTCTTACTTATTCGCCACGCCAAGAGCAGCTGGGATGATCCCGGGCTGAGCGATTTTGAACGACCGCTGAATGAACGCGGCAAAAAAGATGCGCCGGCAATGGCCGAGCGGCTTCATGACAGGGGCATCAGGATTGATGCATTTATCAGCAGCCCGGCACGCCGGGCAAGAAAGACAGCCGAACAATTTGCCAAGCGATATAAGAAAGATAAGGATGATCTGATACTAAAAACGGAACTCTACATGGCCGGCGATGAAGCATTCAATGAAGTTATCAGCAGGCTGGATGACGATTATGACTGTGTGGCCGTTTTTTCTCACAACCCCGGCATCACCGAATTTGCCAACAGCCTCACTGATAGGCGGACGGATAATATTCCCACCTGCGGCATCTTTGCCGTTTCCATTGAAGCAAAGAAATGGAGCAGGTTCAGGGATGCAAAAAAGAAATTCTTATTCTTCGATTACCCCAAGGCTCTTGTTCAATGAATTTTTTTTAATGCTCACCAGGAATACACCGGCGAAAATCATCAGCCCGGCAAGACTTTTTGCAGGCGTTAAATCTTCATTGAAAAAAAATACGGCAATAAGCGCAGCAAACAGGGGTTGTGTATAAATGTAAGAACCTGTAACACCGGCGCCGAGATGCCGAATGCCGTAAATATTAAAGTAATAAGCAAGGAAAGTGCCCGCCACCACAATGAAGAGGAGAGAGAGATAATGCGACCCCTCCATTTTTTCCCAGGGAATAACCGTAAACTCCTGCCAGCCGAACGGCAGAATCATTATTAGCCCGAAGGTAAACACCCAGCGAATGACATGTAGCGGCGGGTAGGCAAGCATCAGTGGTTTTACAATGATAAAATAAACGGTGTAAGAAATGGCATTAATGATTATCAGCAAATCGCCAAGCAGGTAATTGCTGGCAGAAGCGGACTGTTCTTTGGAAAAAATGAGCAAGGCCGAACCGCCGATACCCAATGCAAGACCAGCCGCTTTTGCCGGTGTAAAGTTTTCTTTTAATACCCAAAACGCAAACACGGTAATGAGCAGCGGTGTGAGAAGTATCAGCAGCGATGCATGAATAGCTGTGGTGTAAGTGAGTCCTTTTATAAAAAACATCTGGTTGATGGCAATACCGGTGAGGCCGCAAAGCAAAAACCGCGGCCAGTGCTCCCGTTTAATGTGTGGCCGGGTGCTGCCCAGGGCCCACAACAACCAGAAAAGAAGAAAGCTCATACCCACACGAAGGATATTGATGGCATAGGGTTTTACTAAAACCGGGGAAACGTATTTCACCAGGCTGAAGTTGACAGCAAAAAAGAGATTGGTACTTAAAACGGCGATATGTGCTTTGGCTGACGAATTCAAAAACAAAAAATTAAAGCAGGCGGTAATCAAAATTTCTTGCTTGCTCCAGCGCCCGCTGCAAAGAAAAATCTTTTTGCCTGACGCTGTAAGCAAAATGTTTTTTCATGAGGTAACCGGCAAGGTATTCCTGCTCGGTTTGGCCGGGTGTGGGAATAAGAATGCTTTTCTTTTTCATGGCGGCAATATCCATAACGGTGCTGTACCCGCTGCGGCTGATGATGAACTCCGCTTTGGCTGCTTTGGCGCCCAGCTCCTTTGCCGGCAGGTGATTATAAAAATGAATATGGTCGGTTGAGGGAAGATTTTTTTCTGCCGAAGGCAATCCTCTTACTACCGTAGCTATGCCGGGATAAGAGAATAGCTGGCTGATGATTTTATCTTCCAGCAGGCTGCGCTGCGGTTCGGGGCCGGAAAGAATAATGAGCAAATTATTTTTTATTTCATTTAAAATTATTTTTTCAAGTCTTGACAACAGGCCGATATATTGTAAAGGAACTGCGGGGAGCCTGGCAGGATGGGACAGTTCGCCGGCCAGGTTATTTTCACCGGCTTCATCCGGTACCCAGCATTCACTAAAGCGATGGATGAGTTTATAATTCCAACGCTGTAAAATTTTTTCACTCCATTTCCCAAACGGGCTTTTGATAGTAAGCTGGTGGGTGATAAGGATGGAAAAAATTTTTTCATGATAAAGCCCATAGCGATTATCAGAAATCACAGCTTCAAAACCCTGTTTGTTCACCTGTTCTTTCAGCCATTTGTTTTCCCCTTTTATAGATTGAAGGATGGAGGGAATCTGCGAAAAGATTTTACCGGCTAAACCCCGTTGTGCATAGTTTACCCGGTAACCACGCAATGGTAAAAAAGGCAGCAGGGGAAATTCTTCCCTAAGTAATTTTTCCTGGGCACCTTCGCCGGCCAGCCACACTTCACAGTGTTTGTCAAGTAAAGCTCTGATTACCGGCACGCAGCGGGTGGCATGACCCAGCCCCCAGTCGAGCGGGGCCACAAGCAGCTTTCTGCCTGCCAGCCGGGTCATGTTAATGTTGGGTATCATTTCTGCCGGGATATACTAAATTGCCCGTAAAATAGTTTAATTTAGAAATCCGGTTATGACAAGAGTAAAGAAGATGGCTTTGGTTTTTATTTTAGTGGCAGCAGTAGTGGCTGCAGGTTGCCAGAGAAATTACTATACCAGCAAGGCAAAAGGCAATGATTGCGGGTGCCCCGCCAAAAAAGGCATGGTGGGTTATTAAAAAATATTTGAAACGTAAATGCCAAAGAGGGAAAGAGAGATAGTGTTGCTTTCTAAAACAAGTCTTTTGAGTGAAAAGGCGCTTGAAAAGGAATTGTGCGATCTGGATGTGATTCTTCAGCAGGCCGAATCTCCCGGCGTATTTGCAAAAACACATGAGCTGGTAAGGCGAAATTACATTACCAGGAATCCAGAATTTCTGAAAAGCATTTTTTACAGGCACCGGCTGAAAACCTTCTGGTTTTTGATTGGGAAAAACTGAGCCCGGCGGATGAAGCATCCGCTTTTTTTTATTTTGGCCAGAACCGACCCGGTTTTTCTGTTTTATTTCCTGCTATATTTATCGGATGAAAAATTTGCTGCTGCTGTTACTTTGCCTGTATTTTTCATCCTGCATTACCAACCGGCAGCGGCAGGTGTGGCTGGGCCCGCTGCAACAAACCCACCTGGCAGATAAAGAAAAGGTAGTACGGGTTTATTTTGACAAGCAGGGCAATCTTTATCCCGGTACGGAAGATTTTATACCGGCCAAAAACTTTTTTGACCCGCTGGCGGCAAAAAATACTTTTAAAGAAAAACCTTTAACAGCCAACCTGGAAACTTATTTTACCAGCCACACCGCTGCTTTGAAAAAATTATTCCTCCACTGGTGTCCTGCTGCCATGGCAGCGGTGTCAGCCAGGGATTCGTTTTACGCAGTTCAGTATTTTATCCGTAAAAAGCATGCACATGATTTGAAAAAAGCATTTGCGACGTCAAAAGAAAAAATACTGGTGCTGATGATTCATGGTTTCAATTCACCCAATCCCACCGGCGACTACCAGATGGTACGAACTACTGTACGGAAACAAGGGCATGACAAAGGAGATTTTGTTTACCTGGAAGTTTATTGGGATGGCCTTACGGCCAACCAGGGCAATCCTGTTTTTGAAGGTATTTGGAAAAAGGCATTGCAGAATTCAGCCTATACCTCACTGGGCCTGCGGCGATTGCTTACTTTACTTGACCCAGACATAAAAATCGTTATCATTACGCATAGCCTGGGTGCCAGTGTGGGCACAGGCGCTTTGTTTAATACGGAATCAAAATGGACTAAACGGGGTTTTAAAAATGTGGGGAAAAAACTGGGTTATGAGTATGAGATGAATTTTTTTGATTCGCTTCGTTCCATTCCGACACCGCGTCAGGAGTGCAGACTGGGCCTGATTGCGCCGGCAATTCCCGGCTACAACAGTTTTATTGATTTCAATAAAAGAAATCCGGAGATTACTCCGGAGCAGAATAATATCAGCAGGGTTGTGGTGGGCTACAATGTAAATGATTTTGCTGTCACCAAGCGGCTGTTCAGGGTAGATATGGCCAGGTATTTCGGCTCCACTTCACTTGGCTGCAATAAAGTACACAGGGGAAAACCGGAGATGCAGCAGACAGAAAAAGCCTTGCTGCAAAACGGGTACAGCGCTGCCGATGTGAGACAAATTTTATGGCCTGTTGATTACAGCCGATACGGTAAAAAAATCAAGTCGGAAGAACATGGTCTCTATTATTACCTTTCTGATACCTTGTGCACGGATGAGTTTCTGAAAAAACTGTTTGACTAAATTTTTGCTCCTGCCGTAAAAGCTTGTTAAAAAACCTTTGCAGTAAACTACAGCCGCATTGGCTGCGTTGTTCAGTTGATAAACATCAGTACATGCTGAAACAACTCATACCGGCAGCGCTGGCATGCCTGCTGTTAACAGCCTGCAAAAAAGAAAATGACAATGCGGCGATTGATAAACCCGATCATGATTGTGCAACGGTAAGCGCTGCCCATGCCGGCGACAGTATCGAAGGGCAATACATCGTAGCGTTTTCCGGTTCACAATCTTCAGCTTCATCAAGAGCTGTTGAACAATCGGCAGGCGATGTGCTGGCAAGAAATAAAATCAATCCTCAATCGCTGCGGCAAACATTTACCGGCAAACTTTCAGGCTTTATTGCAAAACTGGCAAAGGAGGAAGCGGAAACTTTAAAGAAGGATGTTGCGGTAGCGATGATTGAACAGGACAGGATAATTACTCTTAATCATTGCTTCACGGTGGCAGCGCCCCGGCTGATTACCTGGAACGTCAACCGCGTGGGTTATGGCGATGGACGCGGCAAGACAGCCTGGGTGATTGATACGGGTATTGACTTTGACCATCCTGATCTGAATGTAGATGCTGCACGAAGCCGCTCCTTCATCCGCAGCACTAACGCTGATGATGAAAACGGCCATGGCACGCATGTGGCCGGCATCATTGGTGCAAAGAACAATACATTCGGCGTGTTGGGTGTGGCATCGGAAGCAACATTGGTCGCCCTGAAAGTGCTGGATAAAGACGGCGAAGGAACCCTGTCGGCAATAGTACTTGCTTTATCGTATGTAAACACCCATGCAAAAGCAGGCGATGTAGTAAACATGAGCGTGGGTGGCGAAGCTGCTTCCGAAATACTGGACCAGCAGGTGCGTAATACGGCTGCCCAAGGTATTTTTATAGCCATTGCCGCCGGCAACGAGGGGGAGCCGGCCGGCAACTATTCACCCGGACGTACCAATGGTGCCAATATTTATACTGTTACAGCAGTTGATAGTCTTGACCGCTTTGCTTCTTTTTCCAATTACGGTAATGACGTGGTGGATGTTGCAGCGCCGGGTGTCCGCATTTTGTCCTGCTGGATTAATAACCGCTATGCGTATGCAAGCGGCACTTCGATGGCGGCGCCGCATGTGGCAGGTTTGTTGTTGCTGAAGGGAAACAATATCAGCAGTTCAGGCACGGCGAAAAATGACCCGGATGGCGTGGCGGATGTGATTGCGCATTATTGACAATTATACAAACGTGTTATTTGCCCAGGTAAAAAATTCTGTCATATTGAAAATCATAATTTGTTTCCGCTTGCTTGTTTTTGTAGTATATTTTTTCTTTTTTGCTGCTTCTCTCAACCATTTTATTGCACCGCGTTTCCAGCCGTCGCCGTCAATGAGAACCATAATCGTTATTTCTGGCATGGCTTCTATAGTATTCAAATACAAATAAGGAAGTTTTTCATCAACAGATCCACTGAGCTGTTGCCATTTGCATTCGATCCGCATCTCTAAGAAATACTTCTCAGAACGAAGAAGAAATTCAGTATAAGCATCATGTTTGTAAATAGATTTGAAAGGAACGTTTTTAAGTAGTAGTTCTTTACCAAATTTAGCTGGGTTCTTTTTCCAGGTACTATAATTGACAATTTCAAACCCTTTTCCCAATAAAACTGTCTGTAATGTTACTTCGAGCTGATTCCCTGTGATATTCGCTTTTGTTCCTTTATGCATAACTAAGATGATAAAAGCGTTGTATTCTGAATTACTACATCAATATATTTCAAGCCCATTCTTTTTGCAGCTTCCAGCCTATGCTGTCCATCCAATAAATATCCTTCCTCGTCAAGAGTAATTGGAGTCCAGAAATTCAAATCAAAATATTGAACAATTTCATTAACATTTATATTGGAAACCTCATTATGAAAAGAAA
>CAYUJD010000029.1:0-39651 GCA_964444975.1 uncultured Chitinophaga sp.
TTAATACAAAATAAATCCTGGGGCAAAAATCTATATATCCCCTGTACGTCCCCGCAGCACAGTCAGTTGGTTTGCCGATACAAATTTTTAATTTGAGAATTCCTACCTTTTCTGCGTGACATCTCTTTTTCATTCCAGGGAAAAAATCTTCAAAAACATTGCAGGTACGAAATTGAGGTATTATATTTACCGCTGATTAGTAGAAATCATGTATTTTATGAAATGCCACCTGCGCTTTACCAGGCTATCTGGACTATGTCGATTAACAGGTAAGTTCCCTCTTTTTTTATTCATTTCAACAGGTAAATCAATGGTGTAGGCTATCATGAAACTATTGTTTCGGAAAAAATTTTTTTTATCATCATCTGAAATATCCTGATTAATAACCTTAAAATTCAAAAAAAATGAAACACCTTTTCAAGACGGCAGTCGTGGCAGTTGTAATTGCCGCTTCTTTTGTTACACTTTCATCTTTCCTGGCCGACAAAAAAGCCGAAACAGCTGTTACCGATGCTTACACAATCACTCTTTGCACAAAAATCACCGCGGGTACCAACACAGAATGGACCTGGCAAATTACCAACCCCAATCCTGGTAATGGACAAGACGGAACGCTGCAGGACATCAGTCACTGGAGTGTGCCCCTGAATGCCGATGCAGAAGCTGCCCTGGTATCGGCACAGTACAGTTTCGATGGAGTTACCTGGTATGCTGTAAATACCAGTGTTGACCGGGATCCCAGCATCAGGGCCTGCACAACTGTGGATGTGCTCAAGTATGATATGGGAACTACCGGCAGCGCCCCTACTTATTACCGGGCAACTTTCAGCCAGGATTTTGTGGTAAATCCATTTGCCAAATCATGGGTTAAAACCGGTGGTGGTTTGCAGGGTTGCAACCTGTATTATTTTTCCGGTATGGGTTCGAGGCTTGATTAATACATCAGTACCAAAATGAATTAAATGGCTGCGGTTTACGCAGCCTTTTTTATTTTAAATCTGATCCGGCTGTTGGGAATGAGTGTATTTCCCATTCAGTTAAAAATTTTACTGCACTTTTTACCATACAGCTAATCTGTAATTTACCATGTATATTATCATGATTAAAAAATATAAATAATGTAGTCCGTGTTTTAAATTTACTACCACGTAAGTCATTAATTCTTTACCCTAAAAAACTGTACTATGAAAAATCTTTACAAAGCTCTTGGTGTTCTTTCCTTGTTATTACTTATCCTCACACAAACTTCATTTACCGGCAAAAATGTTACTACCCCTGCCGCTGCTTATGTCATTACCCTGGTAAGTACCGAAACTGCCGGCGCCAATCAGGTATGGACCTGGACGGTATATAATCCAAGCCCTGGCAATGGTGAAAACGGAACGCTGCAGGATATCAGTCACTGGAGCTTGCCGTTATGCCCGGCAGCAGAAGCAGCCCTGGTGTCGGCTCAATACAGTTACGACGGGAACACATGGTTCACGGTTGGCGCCACTATGGACCGGGACCCATCAATAAGAACATGCACATCCAACGATGTGTTGAAATTTGAAGCGGGCACCACCGGTACTTCGCTTACTTATTACAGGCTTACATTCAACAAATCTTTTACAGTAGACCCGATGGCTGTATCTTATATCAAAACCGGCGGCGGCATCAAAGGTTGTAATGTGTATATCTACCCGGGTGTGGGTTGTTACGAATTGTCTACTGCGCCAAGAAACGACTAATTATTTTTCCGTAAATAATTTTTTTTACAGGCTGCCTGCAGGCAGCCTTTTTTAATTTGCTGATACGGAAGCTGCATTCAGTTTGTTTAAAAATTTTCATAGCCAGTTTGTTTTTTTACTTCCTGTTCAATTTGTCATTCGTATATTTTCGTATATCGTGTGCTGACGAAAGTAGAATTACTACCTGCGATAAAAGTTATCCTTACTTAGAAATTTTTCTTAGAAAAGTTATGAGAAACCAAAAGTGAAAATTATTTTTACATCCTGTTACTATTAATCCAGTACCCGGGTATGTCACTTCTTCAATCATACTCCGCAGTGTACCCGTAACGGAATCTCCTATAAAAATCGGTTGATAACTCAGTGTAGAAATCTGAATAAGTAATGAGCTTATTCTGATAGCGGTAAATATTTATCAGCATGAATTTAAACTGAGTAATCATATTCAAATTTAATCACCCTTAAAAAACAAAAACCATGAAGCATTTTTTCAAACTAACTCTGGTGGCAGCGGCTATCACTGCGGGAACTCTTGTTTTGTCATCCTTTGCAGAAGGGAAAAAAGAAAAAAATACGGCAGCAGACAGCTATTCAATTCAGCTGGCGAGCAAATGCATGGTAGGCACCTGCGAACAATGGACGTGGGTACTTGCCAACCCGAATCCCGGTAACGGCGATGACGGGACACTGCAGGATGTAAGCCACTTAAGCATGCCACTGACTGCTGAAGCAGAAGCTGCACTGGTATCTGCCGAATACAGCTTTGACGGCATCACCTGGTACAGCATTCCCCTGAATGTTGACAGGGATGTGTCAATCCGTGCCTGCACATCGGTTGATGTATTAAAGTTTGATGTGGGTACTGTTGGTACCGCCCCTACTTACTACCGGGTTACTTTCAGCGACGATTTTGATGCAAGTCCCTGGGCTAAGTGCTATATCAAAACCGGCGGTGGCAGAACCGGCTGTAATGTGTACTACTTTACAGGAGTGTATACCCGTAAACTTGATTAAACCGGACCAGTAAAAAATTATCAGAAAGGTTGCTATGGAAACGGCAACCTTTTTTAATCAGAGGTTTGTTTGCGCATTCAAAGTAAAGGCATATAAATTCATTTGATTACTGTTTCTTTTTTCCGGAAGAAAGAATACGACGGGCCGATACGAAGGATTCTTACGATAAAAGTTTTTTGAGCAAACAGGAATACTATAATTCTCAAAAAACAGTTTATATGCTATTTGGTTTTAAGGGTTTTTATTTATTTTGTATGACGCAAACATCCTTCGAAAAACTGAATCCGCCCGATGAAAAAATTTTTACCTGTACCCATACTAATTTTGAAAAGAAATAAGCAACCCCGGAACCTTCTTCTATTCGGATTGTTTCTTTTTTCGTTTTCCTATTCTTCCTATTCACAGTGTAGCGCCGGTTATACCAGTGCCACGGTCAACTGGGATAACCTCGATTATTTTCACAGCAATGGTTATTATGGTACCAATAACCCCGTGACAGGTTCACCGTACGTAAGCTCTGCCATGAAGCAAACACAAACTTTTGCCATTGGTACAAACAGCGTTTCGGTTGCCACGGTGATCCCCACAAATAACGGGGGTGCATTATCAGGCGATGTGACCACGCATACCGGCGATGCCGGCGGTTTTACCGGCGCCGATGTACATTTTATTCCCACTTCTGCAGGTCAAACCATCACACTCACTTTCCAGAACGAAGTACAAAATGTAGGCTTCACGATAAATGACATTGACCGCAGTGCCATTTTTACAATTTATGCCACAGATAACTCGGGAACGCTTCAAACGATAAACTATACTTTATATGCTTCCACTATTCTTACAGCGGGTGGAACCTCTACCTGGAGAAGATTTACCGCAACAAATACTAACCCGGGTTATACAGCCAATACCGGTGGGGTTACCATATCCATTCCCGGTACGGTAAAAACTGTGGTGATAAAAGATTCTATTATCGGCAGCAATGCAGAATTCTTTTTATCCGACATTACGGCCTGCGTTGCCGATCCTGGATTTCCTACCAGCTATCATTATTCTTACACGGAACCTTATACAGGTCAGCCGGCTTATTTTCTGGCCAACCCGCAAAACCTGCACGTGTATATGGTAAATGCCAGCACGGCTGAAGCCGATTATATTTTTTCCGATCCCGGCACCGGCGGCACCAAAATGAATTCACTGGCTTATGACCCGGTAAATCACTGGCTTTATTATGTAATGGATAATGCGCCCTTGCCGAATGGGCCGCCCGGTAACTGGACATTAAAAAAATATGATTTCAGTACAGAAACCATCAGCACAGTATTAGCCGATATCCGAACGTTGCTTGTCCCCACTTTTGAACAAGGTGTTGAATATGCCGGTGCCGCATTTTACAATGGCTCGCTTTACCTGGGTGTAGAAGGCAGCGATGGTTTTACTTACAGCACCAATGCCGAATCAGTAATCTGGCGCATTGATTTTGACGGATCGGGCACACCTACCCGCGCCAGCCAGGTGTTCGCCACGCCGGGCGATAACGGCAGCGGCACCGTGCTGCACGACTGGGGTGATTTTGTGGTCAAGGATGGCACTATCATTACCCATGCCACCACTACCAACACATCGCAAAATCATTATATCCATGTGGCCATGCAAAACAATACCACCACTACCTATACAGGTAATGCAGAAACGGCAGGACAATTGGGCATGACTTACAACGGGAACGTTTACCGGATTAAAAATTCAATTGCGTTGTATAATAATGATGGAACGATTGGTTCCCTGACATCGGTTTTTGTTACATCATGTTCGCAGGCATGGTCAGGTAACGCAGGTGATGCTTCAGACCCGTTCAGACCCAAACAGGATTTTGGCGATGCTCCTTCAACCTACGACCCGGTGGCGCTTTCACCTGCAGCACATCAACAGGCCTGCAATAATTCCACATTGCGTCTTGGTTCGGTCTGGGACAGGGAATGGGATAAAAATACATCAGCCGATGCCTCTGGTGATGATAGCGATGAAGATGGTGTGAGTACGGTAACGACCATGGTATCTGACGGCACACCATATAATCATGTGCAGGAAGTGACGGTGCTGAACAATACCGGTTCTGATGCCACATTGGGCGGCTGGCTCGATTATGATGCTGATGGTGTGTTTGAGGCTTCGGAAGGAATGATAGTTACAGTTTCAAGCAGCGCTTCGCCACAAACAATAAACCTGGCATGGAATAATATCACCGTTGCTGTAGGCACACCCAATTCATTCTTACGAATACGCCTTGTATCAGGCACTGGTTCACTTACTACCAGCAATGCTACCGGGTGGTACAGCGATGGAGAAGTGGAAGATTACCCGGTTATTTCTTCAGCAACTCCGCTGACCATACAACTACTCGACTTCAATGCCGTGCTGACCCGCGATAAAAATGTGCTGCTTACCTGGAAAGCCATGGCCGATGAAGATGCTGCCGGGTTTGAAATTGAAAGAAGCAGGGACCAGGAAAGCTGGACAACCATTGCCACCGTTGCAATAAACGCCGATTATAACCCTGATTACAGCTATACCGATCAGCAACCTCTTGAAGGCCGATCCTATTATCGCCTGAAGATGGTTGAAAAAACCGGCTCGTCAAAATACAGCACGGTAAGATGGATGCTGGTGGATCAACCGAAAAACAGTATTAAAATTTTCCCTAACCCCGCAAAATATAATACGACGGTAGCCTATACATCGGCAATAAATGAAACAGCTACACTCAAAATAAGGTCGGTTACAGGACAAGTGATGCTGAGTCGGACTGTAAACATCAAACAAGGCGAAAACCAAATGCCGATTGATATCACCGGGTTAAACATTGGCCTTTATATTGTCGAGCTTAATACACATCTGAAAACCCATGTGGCCCGTATAACTATTACCCGCTGACGCAGGTAGTAAATACATTTATTCATATTAAAAAACTTCCATGCCGGCACGCAGCCGGCTTTTTTATTCATTCCAGTTGTCTGCGATTGTATTTACAAGCTGCGGGAAAATCTTTTCAGGTATTGCATCTGTCCGGGAAAAAAATTTTTTTAAGCGTTAAGCAGTAGGCATTTTAAGTAATAATTATTATAATTGTGTCCTGTTATACCGAAATGAATTCTGCTTAATAAAATCTATTACCTTAAAAAAGCCACCATCATGAAAAGAATTCTTGCTCCGTTGACACTAATCTTGTATTTCGTTTATTTCAATTTTTTCACCGCTTCAGGTCAGCCAGTTGAAAAATATTCCAGGATAAAAGTTTATGCAGGCAGCGAACAGTACAGGCAACTGGCTGCAAAAGGCATTGCACTGGATGAGCTGGCTGCAAAAACCGCTACATATTTTATTGGTGACTTTTCAGCAACAGAAATAACCCTGATAAAACAAGCGGGGGTACGTGTGGAATTTCTTATCGACGATTTGACAGAAGATTTTTTAAAAAGAAATAAGGCAGCAAAGGAATCAGCTGAGGCGATGGCCCGCACCGGTGGAACCCCTCCCGGTTTCTCCTATGGCTCAATGGGCGGATATCTTACTTATGATGAAATGGTGGCCGAGCTGGATGAATTAAAAACCATGTACCCCAACCTGATTACTGTAAAAACCAGTATTGGCAGCAGCCTGGAAGGGCGGCCGCTGTGGATGGTAAAAATTTCTGATAATCCCGACATGGAAGAACCGGCGGAACAGGGAGTAGTATATTCAGGCCTGACGCATGCCCGTGAGCCGCTCTCCATGGTAAGCCTGGTTTATTTCATGCAATACATCCTGTCGCAATATGGCACCGATCCGGAAATCACCTGCCTTATTAACAACCGGGAACTGTATTTTATCCCCTGCCTCAATCCCGATGGCTACGTTTACAACCAAACTACCAATCCCAATGGCGGTGGGTATTGGCGCAAAAACCGGCGGAATAACGGCGATGGCACTTACGGTGTTGACCTGAACAGGAATTTCAGTTATCAGTGGGGATATGATAATTCGGGAAGCAGCCCGACAACGAGCTCAGAAATTTACCGCGGCACAGCGCCGGCATCAGAGCCTGAAATAGCAGCTTTCCAGAACTATATTACAAGCCTCCAGCTAACCACAGGGCTTAATTACCACACCTACAGCAATAAATTGATTTTACCTTTTTCGTATAATGATTCCCCTACACCAATTGATGCACATTACACGAATGTTGCTTCCCTGCTTACTTATGAAAATAAATTTCCTTACGGAAGGGTAATGCAAATGCTCGGTTATACCGCGAATGGTACCAGCGATGACTGGATGTACGGGGCCCGGAATATCATCAGCTTTATCCCGGAACTGGGGCCCGAAACGGAAGGATTCTGGCCTGTGCAAAGCCAGATCATTCCAATTTGTGAAAGTGTGCTCGATATGAATATCTCCATCGCATGGGCGGCAGACCGTTACATTAAACCAAGAACACCGGCCGATAATTATGTAAGCGGCTATTCCTACAGTCTTCCAATCAGCACTACCAATTATGGCAATGCTGTTGGAACTATTGAAACCGTTCAGCTTTCCATCAGCGACAGCCGTGTTCAATCGTATGACAACTCCCCCATCAGCCTGAACGGATTGGCAATGGATGCTACCTTAACAGTGACTAAAAATATTTCTTTCAACAGCAATGCAACCAGCGGCACACTGAATGGAAACCTGATAACCACCAACAGCGAAGGCTGCACCTACAATGTTCCTTTTAGTTTTGAATATAGCCCCAATGGCTGCTTTAGTATTCCTCCATCATGGACAGCGGTAGATATAGGCAACCCGGGGCTCGCTGGTTCGTCATGTTATTCAAATGGTGTTTACACCATTAATGGATCCGGCACGGGTGTAAACAGCAGCAGCGATAAATGCCATATGATGAAGCTGGCTACTGCCACCGGTGTTACTGAAATAAAAGCACAGGTGCTTACCGACCAGAATACCGGCGCCAATGCCCGTGCCGGTATTTCCATTGCCGAAACTTCCAACACCGGTTCCAAGCGGGTGAGTTTGTTTGTTAACCCGTCAAATAACAAACTGGAATTTCAAAAACGTTCAAGCACCAATGGAAACATCAGCAGCATTACCGTAAATAATGTGGGCGCAGTGCCCCGGTGGCTGAAAATTGTAAAAGCATCCGGCGGAAATTATTATGGCTATTATTCAAGCAACGGTACACAGTGGACATACATCGGAAAACAAAAAGTGACATTGGCTTCCAACGTCACTGCGGGACTGGTGGTAACCAGTGGTTCATCAACCGTATTGCATACTGCCACCTTCAACAACCTGGCTGTGACGACTCCAGGTGGCGTGATTACCAAAAGCAGCGGCGACTTAAATACCGAAGTTGAAAAAACCGAACAATACCCGGCTGATGGTCTTGCCATCTATCCCAACCCGGGTACAGGCATCTTTGAAATACGATTGCCGGTATCGGATGAAAAACAAAGCATCAGCGTGTTTGATATAAATGGCCGCCATCTGGTGAATGAAACCACTGTAAAGAATAATAAAAGGCTCAACCTGTCGCATCTTCCCAACGGGCTTTACTTCATCCGGTACAGGGAAGGTGAAAAACTGCAATACCTGAAGTTCGTTATCAGGAAGTGAGTTTGCAATGAAATAATAAAAAAAATCATCCTGGCAGTAACCGGGATGATTTTTTTATTCTGCTTTATTTGAAAATCATCATGGGCTGTTGAGGCTCATCTTTAGCCTGCTTTTTTCCTCCAATACGGTTAATATTGAAATTAATACTGAGCAGGAAGAACCGGGGAACCACATTGGCGCGGATGTCTTCGTAATAATTTTCGCCGATGATGCGGTTCAGGCCGTTGTTTTGTTTCAGGATGTCGTACAAGGTGAATTTTATTTCACCCGCATTGTTTTTCAAAAACTTTTTGGCAAAAGCTACATTCCAGAGGAGTATATTCTGGTTATAACCTTCGGTGCGGCCGGTGCTGATGAAATAATCCAAATCGGCAAGAAAGAAAAAGCGATGCTTGAACCGGTAGCTGAAATCGGCCGACCAGGCCTGGTTCAGGTACCGCGTATCGCTGTTCTGCTGCAGGTCGTACAACACATGGGTGTACACGGCGCCCCCGCTTACGGCAATATCAAATTCATCCCGGCCATAACTGATACCGACAGCCTGGTTAACCTGCAGGATGGTGGTAAAGATCTTTTTCCGGTACACCAGGCTTGCATCCCTGCTGAAATAACTCATGTTGTTCAGGTTCACATTCAGTCCTTTTATTTTTTTAACAGGAAAACCAAGAGAAATCATGGACGATCCATTAAAGGAGCCGCTGAGATTTTCCGGCTTGTAAACAACAACTGCTGTGCCCGCCGAATCAATGCTGTTGACAATTTTATTGCCCGTGATGGTGAAATTGATGTTGGCAGAAAAAAACCGCTGAAACTGCAGGGCAAAGGAATTGTAGCTGATATTAATATTATTGATGAATTCCTGCTTCAGTTCCGGGTTGCCAGTTTTTATCTGCAACGGATTGCTTACATCGGGTACATCCTGCAGCTGGCTGGCGCCAGGTGCATTGGTTCTTCCGCGGTAAAGTATCCTGATATTTTTGCTGCGGGTAAAAGCATAATTAAAATTGGCGCTGGGAAACAAATTGGTAAACCGCTGGTTTATCGTACTGTCTTTCCCGGTAGCAGCAATAATGTTCCTATTATCGAGGCGGCTGAACTGCACTGCCAGGCCCAACTGATAATTGTATTTCTTCTGCTGTTGGCGGAAGTTGAAGCCCATCCGGCTGGAGTTATTGTCATATTGAAAATAATTTGTCAGCTGAAGATTCATGATATCGTACTTGCCGGAGCCGGGATTGAAGTCATAGGTTTTTTTATCTGAAATGTTTTCAGCCCCTGAATAAGCATAATTTATTTCTACCAGCTTATTTTGACCGATGGGTTCAGTATAAGATGCACTGAAGGTGTTGCCGTCTGCCTCTGCCGTCTGCAGGCTTTGCTGGTGCAGGTTGATGAATGCAGCCAGATTGCCATCGCTGTAAAAAGTTGTTACCGGCGACCGGTTGCGGCTATCGGTTTTATTATCGCTTTTGCTATGCCTCCATCCGAATGTAAAGGTGCGACCGGGGCGATTGAATTTGTGGCGGTATAAAAGTTCACCGCTGTAATTCATCCCGTCCCGGCTGTCATTTTTTTCCGACCGGGCTGTGGCTGCCAGGTAACTTGTGGAAGCTTTTGACAGGGTAAAACTTGTATCGGATGCGCTGACCGTATTTTGCTGTATGCTGAGATTTGCCGTGTACAAAATAGAGTTTGCCGAATCAGCCAGGAATTCCCAGCGACCGTTTACCCGGTGATTTTTGTTCCGGTTTTGCAAATCACCGGCTGAACTGATTTCCGATGAAGAGTCGCCGGGAAAGGTATTTCTCCTGAATTTGTTTTGCTGCAGCAGGTTTTCGTTATCGGCATAAAAATAACTGCTTCTGAAATCAATTTTCGGGCCCCACTGATCATTATAATTGATGCCGGCCGACCGCGGCGTGCTGATGCCGCCCGGTGTGCTTGCCGATGCATTTGCCATACCCGCATTACCAAAACCCGAACCTCCGCTGCTGAACTGCGACATGCCACCCTGTGCCGATGAGTAATCGCTGAAAGTATAACTCAGCTTATTTGTATTATTGGCAGAACCCACAAGCGATATGCGCCTGTTGCCACGAAAATGATTGTAAGAAAGACTGCCCTCGTACCGTGCATCCGTTCCAGCGCCTGCGCCAAGGCGTCCAAAGTCGCCTTTCTTTTTATCTTTTTTCAGCTTAATATTGATGGCCTTCGACCGGCTGCCGTCATCAATTTTTGTAAACCGGGCCTGTTCGCTCATATCTTCAAACACCTGTATCTGGTCCACCATGGCGGCAGTGAGGTTTTTTGTGGCTATTTTAGGATCATTGCCAAAAAATTCTTTGCCGTCAACATATACTTTCATCACCGTTTCGCCCAGGGCTTTGATGGTGCCGTCTTTCTGCACCTGTATTCCAGGCAATTTTTTCAAAAGATCTTCCACTGTAGCATCCGGCCTGGTATTAAATGCATTCGCTTTGAATGAAATCGTATCGCCATGAATCTTAACGGGGCTGATATCGCTTACCACTACGCCGGTCATGGTTTTGTATTCACGCTGCATGATGATTTCACCAAATAAAGCACCGGGCATAGCTGTGGTTAAAGAAAATGGTTTGCTGAAAACTTCAAATCCCGTAAATGAAACAACCAGCAGGTATTTGCCGGCAGCAAGATTTTTTATTTCAAACTCTCCTTTTTTATCTGAGAGGGTGAATGAAGCAAGTGAAGAATCGGAGCCAAGCAGTATGGCCACGGTGGCTCCTGCAAGGGGTTGCCGTGCAGCCGTATCCGCCAGTCTCCCTTTCACAAAACCGATTTGCTGTGCAGTTACAATGCATGGAAGCAGCCCGATAAAAAACAAGAAGGCAAGGTTCTTCATGAAATGGATTTGACGCTACAAAGATAATTGCCGGATTCGCTTTCCGGCAAAATGCGTTTTCAACAATGAACAGGTTCTGTAAAAACGAAAAAACAAACCGGATATTTGAGATATAAGATAACAATCCTGGAGCAAAGAGAAGTAAAAATTCCACGTACTAATACGCAGGTTCAGCCGGTATGCACCCGGTGATCATTTCAGCAAAACAGTATCTCATTTCTGGTTGAAAACGGCATCATCCACTCCTTTATTAATGGTGTACTCCGAATAGGTGATTTCCACTTTCCCCTTTTTATTCTTCAGGGTTTCTTCCGGTTTCTTATTTGTACCATCGTCATAATCCAGGGTCACTCCCTTGGGCAGTTTGTAATCCTTTGTATTGAATGTAAAAATCACTTTGTCCGGCAAGCCGTATGCCGCATAGTTTCCGTAATCCATATCCAGTTCATAGGTACCGTTGTCTTTTGTCGTGTTTTTGGCTTTGCGTATCAGCGCCGTTTTTTCATCAATATAAAGCGTGGATAATACAATATCCGAATTTTCATCCGCCGGCAGCAATTTTAATACCCGCCATCCTGTCGCTGCATCTTTACCTGCATCCACTACTTCATATGCAACCGTACCTGACAGAAATTTATTGAGATTGATATTGACAGATCCTTTCGGGATAAATGAAATGCCGCTTTCATTTATTATTTTCAGCTTGTCTGGTTTTTTATAATACACTTTTACGGCAGCCACCGGCGCTTTTATGAAAGTGACATTGGTTTTCAGTTTGCCTTTTGCCTGGTAATCGTTTACCTTTTCCAGTTTTTCACGAATGTTTTTCAGTAACACTTCCACCGTTTGTGCTGTTATGCTACTAAACAACAGGGAAACAGGTATAACTAATAGCAGCTTCTTCATACTTTCAGCTTAATATATTTTTTTTATTAAAATACCAACCCGCAACAGCCAGGAATCCCCCCGTGTATAAAAGCAGTATGGCCCCGCTTTTCAGTACGGATGGCAGGTTTTCAACCGATCCCTTCACAGTTTCTCCATCCATTCCCTTCACATAAAAAAATCCTTTCCAGCCAAGCATGTGGGTGGTAAACAGGTAGGGTTTGATGGTTTCGTCATAAAGCGGCACCTGCATTTGTGTAAGAATAGTAAAAACAATAATCACACATACGGTTGCCACGATGGGGCCGATGGAATTATCAGCAAAGACAGAAAGCATAAAAGCCAGCGAGGCAATACAAATAAGACCGATGGCTGCAAAAACAAACGCAGCCATATAACGCCACAGCACATCGCCGGCAGCTATAATATTGGATTCAAATTCCCTGGCAACAAACAGGTCGTTTGTGCCAAACAGCAGCATGCTGAGCAGCAATGCAAGCACTGCCACCCAAATAAGCAGCAGCAGGGTATAAACTGATGAAGCGATAAACTTTACCAGTAAAAGTTTCAGCCGGCTTAATGGTTTTGAAGCCAGCAGTCTTAGCGTGCCCATATTGGCTTCGCCGGCTATGGCATCGCCGGCTACCAGGGCCACCAGTATGGGAACATGAATCAGCAGCAGGTTTAAAATAATAAAGCAAACCAGGTAGCCATTCAGTATTTGTGTGGCCGGCACTTCAAACGATTCGTTCAGTCCGCTCATCATCAGGCCCACGTATTCCTCGCCGCCAAACTTCATGGCCGCCTGAATTAAAAGTATGATTACGGTAATGACAGCAAAAGCAATAAATGTCCGCGGCCGGCGGAAAATTTTGAATAATTCTATCTGCAGCAGTTTCATCATACTCATGGTGAAGTAACTGATAAAAAATAATCTTCCAGCGAATGTTTTCTGCGGATGGAATACACCGGCACATTCATCGCTCCCACCCGGCGGATGAGCACCGGCACTTCATCTCTTTTCAGGCGAAGCGCCAGCTTTTGGCCGTTGATGATATTAATGGAACCATTCCAGCCTGCTGACAGCAGCTGTCGTTTCAATTCATCGGCCGAATCGGTTTCTATTTCAATACTTGACAACTCCGGGTTCAGCAATTCCTGCATGTTCCCTTCCACCATCTTTTTTCCCCGGTGAATAATCAGCAGCGAATCGGCCACCTGCTCCATTTCAGAAAGCAGGTGCGATGAAATAAAAATGGTTTTACCAAGGTCTTTGCTCAGGTGGTGAATAAGATTCCTTACATCGGCCATACCCTGCGGATCCAGGCCGTTCATGGGCTCGTCCAGTATCACCAGGTCCGGGTTATGCACCAGCGCTACCGCAATACCCAGCCGCTGTTTCATTCCCTGCGAATAGGTTTTTACTTTGCTATGTGCTCTTTCGGCCAGTCCCACTTTTTCGAGCTGGTCCATCAGCTGCTGCTGTGTAGGTTTCACTCCGCTTAAAGTGGCAAACAGTTTCATGTTTTCAAAAGCAGTCAAAAATTTATATACATCGGGTTTTTCGATGATGGCGCCTGAGCGCCGTAATATTTCTTTACGATGCGTAAAAAGATCCAACCCGAAAATTTTTATTTCTCCAGTTGTCGGCCTTATCAGCGACAGCAGCATACGGATAGTAGTGGATTTACCTGCACCGTTCTGACCCAGGAAACCATACACTTCTTTTTCTTTTACACCAAAAGACAACTGGTCAACAGCAATGATTTCATTGAAAATTTTTGTGATGCCGGAAACCTCAATAACTGAAGACATATAGTATAAGTACGAATGACAAATTTAGGTTCAAATTAGTTTGGCAGAAAAAATGTTGCCGCTGCCGGTTAAAAAATCCTTTAAAATGCTTGTAACAGAAAAAGCAGAATTGTAGGTTTGTACTATAGTATTACCAGCACAGATATCCCGGGAAAAACCTTGCAAAGCCCTCCGTACTGCTACTGCTCCCTTCTGAAAATTTTCCCGGTAACAATACGGATGCTTCGGAAAAACAAAATTCCGTAACAATTCAACCCTACGAAAATGAAGAAGACGCTTATCCTGTCTGTGTTTGCCTTATCTGTGAAATTTTCACCCGCACAGGTTGTTTTGAATGAATTATACGTGGAGCCAGGCAATGGTTACCACGAGTTTTTTGAGCTGTACAATACCAGTCCCGGTCCCCTGCCGGAGAATATGGATAATTACACGCTTATCACTTATTATGAAGAGCCGGGAAATAAAACGGGATTTTACATTCTCGATTTACCTAATCAATCGGTGCTGCCAAAAGGATATTATGTAGGCGCTGCTGCCAACCCATTCACTATCCAGAGTCAACCCAACCTTACGGCGGACTTTAGCTGGAACAGTATGCCGGCCGGCGGCAGTATTTCAAAGTGGGAAAGAAATGGTTCATCATACTCTTCCGTTCCTGTACCAGCTAACCTGAATGACCTGTTTGTAAGAAAGAATGGCAATGGCGCCGTATATCACGTCTTTGTTTATAAAAATGGCAACCTGGTGAATGCATTTATCGGCGGCACCAATGAAATAACTATCCCCTCTTACCTGGAAGCAATGCCGCCACTGTTTGTTGATATGAGCGGCGCTTCCCCGGATTTTACGGTAGACTTTAATACTATTCCTGACAACAGTATTGAATATACAACTATGGCTGTTGGAACCAACAACGGCTACTTTCGTGAATTTGATGGCAAATGTGGCGCCTGGTTAAAGAGTGATGCTCCCGGCCAGCATACACCAGGGCAGACAAACGGCTCAGCATCCAACCAGTTGGGCGAGTTATCGGTTTCAGCCGTGATATCCGTTTACGCTTCTGATCCCACCAAATCTTTACTTACCTATACAATCGTGAATGGCCCGGCAGCTGCCTTTCCTGTAACGGTAGAAGTTTACCTCGATCGTGGCATGCCCGATTCACTTGATGCGGCAGATACGCTGATTGATATAAGAATTATCAATAATGCCCCTTCGGGTCCGCAGGATATTGTGATGCCCGGTTCAAATATCACCGCCATCATTGTGATAAAGTCTCCGGCCGGTTGTTATGATGCCGTGCTTATCGTGGACCAATACCTGACAACGCTGCCTGTGCAGCTCACCAGCTTCGGAGGCACCTTGAACAGAAATAACATGGTCACTCTTAGCTGGTCGGTATCAGGGAATGAACAGGTAAAAAAGTTTGAAGTGGAAAAAAGCATTAATGACGGTGCATTCATAACCGCTGCAACGATTGCTGCAACTGAAAAAATGAGCAATGCCGACTATGAGTATTATGAAAACAAGGGTAATGATGATAAGGTAATGTACAGGCTCCGGATAACAGATAAAGAAAACAAGGATATTTATTCAAAGACGCTTGTCTTCAGAAATAATACGGACGTCGTTGACGGCTTAAAAATATTCGGCAACCCCGTTAACGATAAACTGACTTTCAGCTCCGTTTCATCTTTTAATACCCTTGCTGCTGTTTCGGTATATGATGCAACCGGTAAAATAGTTTTGCTGCGAAAGCTCAACTGTCCTGAAGGCAATAATATGATCAGCCTCAGCCTCAGCACAAACGTGGTGCCCGGCATATATGTGGTTGAGCTGAACGATGGCCGCAGCCGGAAAACAGCAAAGTTCATGAAGCTGTAAGTCGGTTCGCAGGTATTTATCACTTTGGTGAAGCCCGGCCATTAAATGTTTTGTAATTCCTTTGCACTGAAAAAATGAATAAAAGATCAATGATGTCTACCCTGATTTAACACATGCCCATACTGAATTACAAACCTGAATTTCTATTTGCCGCAAAGTATTATTCCGTGTAGCCTCTGGATCAATTCGGGTGAGAATCTTCGTTGATTCACGAACGAAACACATAAATCTACTATAGGAATAATACGAGAGCCGGCATCAATAAAAAAATTTTTTTATTGAGAATGAAGATTTTGAACTCCGGGCAAAAAAAAATTCCGAAGAAAAGCTTGCAGGGTTTTGCTGCGCATATTACGTTTGTATCGTCGTAGAACAATCACAGATATCCAGAGAAAAACTACGATAAGCGATCCGTACTGATACCTCCTCTAAAAATTCATTCCCAGGTAACATTACGGGCAGCTTCAGAAAAAAAGAAAATCCGTCAAAATTCAACCCTAAGAAAATGAAAAAGATTTTTACTCTTTGCGTAGTTGCTGCCCTGACAACGCTTGTTTCCAAAGCACAGTTCACTGCCAACTTTGATAATGGAATTACCAGCCTTACCAGTAACTGCTGGCAGTTTAACCAGATTGAGTATACCGACAATCCCGGCGATGTGATCACCGGTACCGGCAGCCTGTACAGTAACCCGCCGGTAAACGGGTCGTCTACAAGAGACTATTTTACACCGGCCCTGAACATTACCTCCACTTCTCTTACAGTTTCTTTTAATTACAAACTCAGCAGCAAGATAAGCGGTAATGCCACCCGTACCATTGAAATCGGCCTGCTGGATGTTAATAACAATTACACCTCGCTGGATTTAATTACCCTTGACAAAAACTCACCCACTACAGTTCAGAGCTACAGCAATAGTTTTACTGTGGTGCCCGGTGTAAAGAAACTGGTGATAAAAACCGGCGGCAACACAGGCGACGGCAACACCCGTGTTATTTATGATGACCTGTATGTAAGTGCCAATGCAAAATACAGCAACAACGGTACCTGCAACAGTTCGCCGCTGGCAGTAGATGATAATATCACCGGTATAATTGGCACAACGGTTTTTGGAAATGTGCTGCCTAACGATAACGATCCGGATGGTGAAAACATGACACCGCAGTTGGTTTCTACTTCCAGCGACGGCACGGTGGTACTGAATCCTGATGGAAGCTTCACCTTTACCCCCAAAGCTAATTTTTCAGGCATCAGCACTTCATTTACTTACCAGCTTGTTGACGATGGCTATGCCCCGATGACTTCTAATACAGCCACTGTTACTATCAGCCTGGTTGAACCCGCTTCACTGCCCGTACACCTGATCAGCTTCTATGGCAATATGAACAGGAATAATAAAGTGACCCTGAACTGGAAAGTGGCCGATAATGAAACAGTAAGTCATTTTGAAGTGGAGAAAAGTTCAAACGGAAAAGATTTCACAACCGTTGCCGTGGTATTTGCAACCGATAAAACCGGAACCGAAGATTATGTTTATTACGAAACCCTCAGCAATAATGATAAAGTAATGTTTCGCCTCAGGATGTTTGACAAAAACCAGGACATTGATTACTCCAAAATACTGGTATTTCAGACAAAAACTGAAAAAGGCAGCAACATTAAAGTATTTGGCAACCCGGTAAATGATAAATTGACCTTCAGCTACAATTCAGCCAGTGCACAAACTACCGAAGTAAGAGTGTATGATATGGCCGGCAGAATTCTGATGAATCAAAAAGTAAACAGTCTTGAAGGCAGCAATATGCTGAGCCTGCCGCTCCATTCCACACTGAAACCCGGTATGTATATCGTGGAAGTAAATACCGGTTCAGATCGCCAGACAGCTAAATTCATCAAACAATAATAACAAGCAGTAACCTTTATCAACTTTCAAAGCAACTTTTTTCAATCCTGGAGTTTCGACGGATAGGGGCCCTTTGTAAAAGGGTCCTTTTTTTTGCAGCCGTATTATTACCATCCGGGAAGAGAAAGTCAATGAGTGTATAGGATGCAAAAATTCACTTTTTACCAATGAAAAATCGTATAAATCTCATGGATAAGATAGGGCTTTCTGTTCTTCCTGATATTATAAAACAGCGAATGAGCGTCTGCATAAAGCGTAATAGTACGATGAATTGAAAATAATTTTTTTACAATCATAGTGACAATAAAAAAAATAAGTGAATGAGAAATATTTTTTCGTAAATGCTTGCAACAGTAAAAATCGCATAGTAAGTTTGTGTAGTAAATCTTACTCAGATATCCTGGAAGAATCACGATGTATAATCCGTACTGGTACCTCCCCTAAAAAGAATAATCCAGGTAACATTACGGCAGCATCAGCAAGGATCAAAATAAGTTCCGTTTAATTCAACCCTAAGAAAATGAAAAAAATTTTTACCCTATGTGTAAGTTTCGTTGCTGCTACATTCAGCATTTCATCCTACGCCCAGGTAGTATTTAATGAGGTTTACACCGATCCCGGAGGCGGCAATCATGAATTCTTTGAATTCTACAATACCAGTTCGCTCCCGTTTCCTGAAAATATGGATAATTACACCCTGATTTCTTATTATAAAGAAGGAAATAAAACAGGCTTTTATGTTATGGACCTGCCCGATCAGTCAATAGCTCCAAGAGGTTTTTATGTGGGGGCTTCAGCAAATCCTTTTAACGTGCAGGGACAATCCAACGTTATACCTGATTTCAACTGGAATGCTATGCCGGCCGGCGGCGCCCTTACCAAATGGGAAAATAATGGCAGCGGGTATGTGCAGGTGGCTGTACCGGCTAACCTGAATGATTTCTTAGTTACCATTACAGGCAGTAGTGAAGCAAAACATCACCTGTTTATTTATAAAAACGGTAACCTCATCAATGGCCTTATCACAGGAACTAATTTTGCAATTGTTCCTTCCTATATTAAAGCCATGCCGGATCTGCCGGTTGATATGCTGGGCGCTTCGCCGGATTTTACCGCCGTGTTTTCCTCCATTAATGACAATCAACTTGAATATGTGAATTCAGCAGCTGGTAATGATAACGGGTATATGCGTATTAATGATGGCAAATGTGGTGTATGGGGAAAAAGCAGTAACCAAACCCAACACACACCAGGCAAAACAAACGGCTCTGCTACGGATGTAAGCGGGGAACTGACCATATCCGGGTATATTAGCGAAATACCCAGTGACCCCGAAAAATCATTGCTGACTTATAATATTACTTCATCCACCCTGTCAGCATTCCCGGTAACGGCAGAAGTATACCAGGATATCGGAATCGTTGGCGAACTGGATGCAGCCGATATACTGGTGGATACCCGTATTCTGTACAGCACAACATCCGGAGACCAGGAGGTGACACTTCCTTTCCGCAACGACCCGGTGTTGCTGGTGGCGATTTCGCCTTCCGGTTGCTTTGACCAGGTATTGAAAATTGAAAATAATTTATCAACCCTGCCTGTGCACCTGTTACGGTTCCAGGGCAATTTGAACAGGTATAATAAAGTGACCCTGAACTGGACGGTTGCCGATAATGAAACTGTAAGTCATTTTGAAGTAGAAAAGAGCCTGAACGGAAGAGACTTTACTACGGCAGCCATTGTATTTGCTTCAGAAAAAACCGGTATTGAAGATTACCAGTATGCCGAAACCATCAACGGTACAGACAAAGTGATGTACCGGCTGAAGATGTTTGATAAGGGGCATGATATTGATTATTCAAAAATCCTGGTATTCCAGGCAAAAACGGCCGGCACCAATGGCATTAAAATCTTCGGCAACCCGGTAAGCGATAAACTTACATTCAGCTTTGTATCGGATGCCGCACAAACTGTACAGGTGAAAGTGTATGATGTGACCGGCAAAGTGATGCTGAGCCAAAAAATAAACAGCCCCGAAGGAAATAATATTTTAAGTCTTCCTTTAAATGCTGCCTTTGTACCGGGCATGTATGTAGTGGAAGTAAGCAATGGCACCGAACGCCTGACAGCAAAATTTGTAAAACAATAAAACCGATTAACAAGCCATCTTCCTGCCACCGCATACAGAAGGAATTGCAACCAAATTCAAAACATTCGTTATAAACAAGCTTATCTTTTTCTTACACTTAGAGTATCAACGGAGACGGGCCCTTTGTCTAAAGGGCCTTTTTTATTGTGGCCGTGCCAGGTAAGTCTGCAGATTTTTTACATACTCCTCGAAGGCGCTGATACCGGTTACAGTGATTCTGCAAATGGTTTGCGGATAATTATTATTGAATTGCTTGATGACATCAATATAGCCCGCTTCTTTCAGCTTCTGAATCTGCACACTCAGGTTGCCGGCCGTGGCATTGGTCTTCTCCTTTAAAAAAGTAAACTCCGCTTCCTTCACGCTGATGAGAAGCGACATGACCGCCAGCCGCAATTGAGAGTGTAATATAGGGTCAAGATCCTTGAACATTCAGTTTTGCTTGCCCGGTTTTATATAAACGATAATCTTTTTCCATGATAATGCCCGGTATCAGCCAGGCGAAAATGGCCGAAGCGGCAGTAAGCAGCAGGTCAATTTTTGCCGGAGTGTAAATGGCAGCAATGCAGGATACCCAACAGAAAATTCCGCCCCAAAGCATGGGCTTGAACTTGCAGGCTGCGCCGGTAACAAAAGTGGGCATACCGTACAACATCAGGAATAAAGGCAGTACATATTCTGAAAAACGGAAACCCGGTGATTTGCCTGTTGCATTTCTGTAAACATCAACCCACGAACCCCAGTCACGGAATACATTGTTTACAATAACTATCAGCAAAACTATGCAAATGCCAAATGCCAGCCACAGGTAATCCATATACACATCATCATACGATTTTACTTTCCGTTCCTTTTTTTCTTTTATTGAAAGATAAACCTGCGCAATGAGTGCCGCAAAAGTCAGCAGGTAGATATCGAAAGGAAGTTTGTAATTGAACTGCAGTTCCGACAGCCTGACCAGCGAACAAAAAGCAATAACGGCGCCCCACATAATGGCGCTGAACCCGGTATCGTGATAGGATTCCTTCGCCTTGTTAATCATCATGGCAATCAGTTCAAGGCTTTCTTTTTCTGATAATTTTTTTTCATCCTGCATAATTCAGGAGTTTTAAATTTCTTTTATATAATTTGAAGGGGTCGCTTTCCTCATTGTTTCACCTGGCTTAGAAAATAAGTCACCTGCCCCCTGCCCCAGTTGGGATGAATGCTGCTTTCTGGCTTAAACGTTTCAAAAAGCTGCTGTGCTTTTTCAAACAACAGCTTTGCTTCAGCTTTGCTGCCGCCAAACTGTTCGGGAGTAAAAAATTTATCCTGTCCTTCCAGTATATAAACTCTCGGATTTTCAGGATTCAGTTTTTTGGCTTCATCCAGCATGGCCTGGGCTTCGGGGCCATAGATCATAAACCGGTTCATGGGGTCGCCCATCATGCGCAGGGTGGCAATCATTTTCTTTACCACAAAAATTTCAGAATTATTTTTCATCAGCTCTTCCGCTTTGCCTATCAGCTCTTCTGCCTTATCGGCATACGGATCGGTTTTGTCGGCTTTGGCAGCCATCATATCACCACCGCTGCCCACCATCAGCCCGGCACTTGCATTACAAAATGCCGCATAGTAATAAGGCAGCCATTGGTTTTTTTCAGCTTCGGCAATACGCTCAAATGCATTGGCCAGGTCAGTTAGTGCCTCAACATTATTTGTCGTGTCAAGCGTAGCAATTCTTTCTTCCATCGCCTTCACAAATTTTTCGGGCATCTGGGCAATACCAAAACTGCCGGCAAGCAAAATCAACAGAAATAAAAATGTCCTTTTCATTGTTTATATTTTTTTAAGTTGAAAAATTAATGTCCCTGTTTTTGTTTTAACTTCTCATATTCCCTTTCCACCAGGCTATCCTTTGTAAAAACATAGGCGCCCATCCAGTGAAAAAATAAGCCCACACCCCAGCCAAACAGCGGCCATACCGGCCAGGGCCATCCTTCATCGGTACGATGCTGTCCGCTGAAATACCAGAGTATCCAGAAACCGGCATTCATCACCAGGTAAGTGGCCAGGTGATATTTGAACGAAGCTCTTTTCTGGGCGACATACCACAGTTGCGGGTCCTTGTCCGGTGGCGGTGGTTGGCGATAATGGTTCATAAAAAATTATTTAGGTTAACTGAATTCAGAACAGGCGGTCATTAATAGCATGTTCCGATCGGTCAATACCAAAGCTGAAAAAGGCGCCGATGAAAACAAATATTCTCGATGGCGGAACAATCTGTTCTTTTCTTGCCCCATTGAATGAATACTGGTATCCATACACCTGTTTTATATTAAATACATTACTGATAGAAAGAACATACACCACAAAGTTTTTTGCATCCTGTTTGCCAACAGTTGGCAGGTAATTCACTGCAAAGCTGAAATTGTGATAATCCTGCACCAGGCCCTTGTCGGCAAACTTGTATTTACCATTTCCATCGGGCACAATAAAATAGTAAGGGCGGCTGCTGGCATAGTTGTATGCGCCGTTAAACTGGATTTTCCATGGCATCACAAACTTTTTTATCACCAGCGAAGCGGTATGTTTTGCGGCAAAATTGGGGGTGATAGCTGAGGGGAAATTCAGGAAATCTCTCCTGGTGTCAAGAAATGAATACGAAATCCAGTAATCCACGTTTTTGATTGTCTTTTTATCACGCCAGAAAAATTCAAAGCCCTTCGCATCACCAAATCCTTCGTTGCTGATGGCCACTCCCTCTCTTCCGTTTACATTGCCGGTCTTCAGCAGGTTGTCATATTTTTTATAAAACACTTCGGCGCGGAAAGTTCTTACCGGCGTTACTTTCATCACCTGCGCCACGTAGTGAGTAGCTTTCATAAACGTGAGCTGGTAGGGCGATGGCAGGTATCTTCTTTCAGGGTTCTGATAAAAAATTCCGTAGGCCAGCGAAGCCTGCATTTGTTTGCCCAGCTTGTAAGCCAGCGAAACCCGCGGCGCAATATTTTTTTTATCCAGCAGGCTTGCTTGTTCGGCACGGGCGCCGATTTTTAAGGCTACATTGTTGGTGATGTAAATATCGCTTTCGGTAAAAACTGATTTAATGTTTTCCTTCAGCCGGTCGGAAAAGGGTTGGCCGTTATGCAGGGTGAAAACTGATTTCTCATTGCTGTAATTGTATTCGCTGCCAAAGCGGATGGCCGAAAGCCCTTTGAATTTTCTTTCCAGCACCAGCCTGGCATTGAAATAATTTGCATCCAGGTCAAGACCAAAATTTTTGAATTCAAGACCTGCCAGCAGCACATCCTGCTTGCTTTTATTCTGCATTCCGGCATTGATCACATCTTCATTCAGTGTGTACGAAATACCGGCATTCATCTTCCATTTTTTCCCCAGGGTTTCCTTCCAGGAAAGATTATGATACAGGTTGAAATTTTTTAACCCAAACCTATCGAGGAAACCTGATGAATCGATACTGGGTGTGGTAAAATCAAGCCGGCTGCTGTTGAAGTAAACATAGTATTTAATCATTCCTGTTGTAGAAGTTTTTATTCTGAAATTAGCATCGCCGCTGTGAAATACCGGCACCCTTGAATAATCCTGCTTTTGCTTGATAACTTCAAAAGCTGGTGCCAAATTGGTATAGCTGTAAGTGGCTCCCCATGAAAAATTTTTATTTTTTGATAAGGCCTGGTAACCGCCGTTCACACCAATGATGGATAATCCGAGACTGGCAGAAGTTCTTTCGGGTAAATCAATTGACTCAAGTATGAGTGCCGATGACAAAGCCTGCCCGTACAAAGCTGAGTAACCGCCGGTGCTGAAAATGGTCCCTTTAAACAAAAAAGGCGAGAACCTGCCATACGATGCAATGTTGGGAGTACTGCTCTGGAAAAAACTATTGACCAGCGTGCCATCAATAAAAATCTTTGTTTCGCCGGCCGTGCCGCCTCTTACAAAAAGCCCTTCGGCCTCACCCACCTGCTGGGCGCCAGGCAACGTTTTCAAGGCGCCGGTCACATCGCCATTGGCGCTGGCAGTAGTTACAATATCAATCGGGTTCAACACAGCGGCAGCTCTTTTCCTGTCGCTGGCTTCAAACGTGCCGGCGCTGATGACCACGGCAGCTAATTCAGTTACTTCTTCTTTCAGCACAATATCTATTGTAATGCTGCCCTTGCCTTCCAGAATTATTTTTTGCTCAAAGGGTTTATAACCGATGGATGTGGCAGACAGAACGTATTCTCCCTTTTCAAACGTTTTAAATGAAAATTTTCCTGCCGAATCAGAAGTGGCTCCATCGTATGTATCTTTCAAAGTGATGCTCACGGCAGGCAATGGATTTTTTTTATCCGTCACTTTGCCTGAAATTACCGTTTGGGCATTTGTAAAAAAATAAAGAGTTGTAAGCAGCAGCAGAAATGAGTATCTGGTAAATGGTTTCATATTTTTTTTTCGAATTCACCGCAAACGTAAAGTAGTTTATAATGTAAACCAAATTTAATTTTCATTAAAAAGCCCCGGTTAAGGGGCTTTAGCTAAAGTTTTGATAGTTAATTATTTTGCCTTGTATTGCGGTATCAGTTGATTGGCCAGCTCCACCATTTTCCTGATTCCATCCTCCGGCAGATTTCCTTTTTTGAACTCGGCCATCACTTCAGGCAGCTTATGTTCCATTTCCATAAGGAAATGATCTTCGAAAGCCTTCACCCTTTGCACCGGCACATCCTTTATCAATCCATTTGTACCGAGATAAATAATTGCCACCTGCTTTTCCACGGTGAAGGGTGTGTATTGCGGTTGTTTCAAAATCTCTACGTTCCTTGCGCCTTTATCAAGAACGTTTTTGGTGGCAACATCCAGGTCGCCGCCGAATTTTGAGAAGGCCTCCATCTCCCGGTACAGGGCCTGGTCAAGCTTCAGTGTGCCGGCTACTTTTTTCATCGATTTTATTTGTGCATTGCCACCCACACGGCTAACGGAAATACCTACGTTGATGGCCGGGCGGATACCGGCGTTGAACAGGTTTGTTTCCAAAAATATCTGCCCGTCGGTGATGGAGATAACGTTTGTCGGAATGTAAGCAGATACATCACCCGCCTGTGTTTCGATAATTGGTAATGCAGTTAATGAACCTCCCCCCTTTACCATATGCCTGATGCTTTCGGGTACATCATTCATTTGTTTAGCCACATTATCGTCGGTTATTATTTTTGACGCTCTTTCCAGCAAGCGGCTATGCAGGTAGAATACATCACCCGGGTATGCTTCACGGCCGGGCGGGCGGCGAAGCAGCAACGACACTTCACGGTAAGCAACTGCCTGCTTCGACAAATCATCGTAAATAATCAGGGCGGGGCGGCCTGTATCGCGGAAAAATTCGCCAATAGCAGCGCCGGCAAAAGGAGCATAAAATTGCAAAGGCGCCGGGTCGCTTGCCGATGCGGCAACAATAATGGTGTAATCCATGGCGCCATGATCCTGCAGGGTCTTCATCACACCGGCGATGGTAGAAGCTTTCTGACCCACGGCTACATAAATGCAATACACAGGTTTGCCGGCAGCAAAAAATTCTTTTTGATTTATAATCGTGTCAATGCAAATGGCTGTCTTACCCGTTTGCCTGTCGCCAATCACCAACTCCCGCTGACCACGGCCAATGGGAATCATCGCATCAATGGCTTTGATACCTGTTTGCAGCGGTTCTTTCACAGGCTCACGGTAAATTACACCGGGAGCTTTTCTTTCAAGCGGCATTTCATAACGCTGGCCTGTTATCGGTCCTTTGCCATCAATTGGTTCACCCAGCGTGTTCACTACACGGCCCACCATACCCTCTCCTACTTTTATCGAAGCAATTTGTCCTGTGCGTCGCACTTTCGAACCCTCCTGTATGCCCCCGGTTTCTCCCATCAGCACCACACCCACATTATCTTCTTCCAGGTTCAATGCAATTGCCCGAACGCCGTTTTCAAATTCCACCAGTTCGCCGTAGCGAACATTGCCCAGCCCATACACACGGGCAATACCATCACCCACCTGCAATACCGTGCCCACTTCTTCCAGGTCGGCGCTGGCGTTAAAGTTGCTTAACTGCTGGCGCAGTATCGCACTTATTTCTTCCGGTTTTATCTGTACCATAGAAAGAGTTTATCGTTTATCGTTTTTAGTTTATCGTCTTTATTATGAGCCCCGCTACAGTGCGGTTATTTAGCTTCCATTGCGTTGCATGCCGTCGATATATGTCGGTATCCCGACTGAAACGTCGGTGAATCTTCAACGTCTTGTAATTCCTATCTGTTTTCCCACTTCCTCTTAATCCTTTCAGTCCTGCAAATCCTGGTTATCTCAACCTGTAAATAAAATCATTGTTCTCAAACTGTCTTGCAATCTCTTTCAGATCGTAGGCAATGCTTGCATCCACCAGTTTATCGCCGGTCTGCAGCACAAACCCGCCAATGAGTTCTTCTTTTACCGCTGTTTCCAGTTCAATGTTCTGCATCTCGGTAGTGGACTTTATATGCTGAACGATTTCATTTTTCAGTTCCTCGCTTACCGGCCAGGCGGTTGTCAGCTTCACCGTGTGTATTTTCTTATGTTCTTTGTATTGTTGAATAAATGAATGCGTGATTTCGGGCAGCACTCCTTCTCTTCCTTTATTAATCAACAGATGAATGAATGCATCAGTGAGCTGGCAAATGCGGGTCTGTGCTATTGCTTTTACAATTTTTCCCTTGGCGTCTGATTTTATCACCGGGCTGCGCAGCATGTTTACAAATTCGCGGTTGCTTTTGCATACGGCCTGCAGCCACTGCATGTCTTCAAACACTTTTTCCAGCTCGCCTCTTTCAATGGCCAGTCCCAGCAGTGATTTGGCATACCGTGTTGCTAACCTGATGTTCGACATTACTTATACTTTACAGCCCCCCTCCAAAAAGAGGAGTTTTTTAATAAATCTGAAGACTGTTCCCACCCCCCCCCTTTTGGGGATTGGGGGTTAATTCAATTTCACTTCCTCCACCAATCCTTTTATATGCTCTTCCTGTGCTTCTTTGGTTTTTAATTCTCTTCTGAGTATCTGTTCGCTCACTTCAATCACCATTTTACCCACCTGGTTTTTCACATCAATCAGCGCAGCCATTTTTTGTGCTTCAATGGCAGCCTGCGCTTCCGCAATTATTTTTGATGCTTCGTTTTTCGCCACTTCTTTCGAATCGTTGATGATTTTTTCCTTTGTTTCCCTTGCTTCTTTCAGTATCTGTGCTCTTTCTTCACGGGCCTGGGCCAGCAGCGCTTCATGCTCACTTTTCATTTGCGCCATTTCAGCCTTCACTTTTTCGGCACTGGCCAGGGCACCGGCAATGGATTGCTCCCGGTCTTTCAGCCCTTTTACAATAGCCGGCCATGCAAATTTTTTCAGGATGTAGAACACAACAAGAAAAGCCACCAGTGTCCATACCAGCAAACCAAATTCAGGTGTTAAAAGCGGATGCATAGTTTATAAATTCCAAATTTAGAAATCACAAATCCCATATGGGAACCAGGAATTTGTTTTTTGATTTTTTAAACACTGCAACCTCCGCCCTGTGCATCGGATGCAGTGTTTGTCTCTTAAAGAACCATAGCAAGAAAACCGACGATAATCGCAAACAGCGCAGCTCCTTCCACCAGGGCGGCAGTAAGAATCATGTTGTTGCGGATATCGTTCAGCGCTTCCGGCTGTCGGGCAATGGCTTCCACAGCTCCCTTTCCAATCTGTCCCACACCAATGCCGGCGCCCATAGCGGCAAGACCGGCGCCAATAGCGCCACCTGCATTCGCATTTGCTATGTCGCTCAACAATACCATCATTAAATCCATAGTTGTTTGTTTATAATGATTAAAAAATACTCATTAATGCGCCGCATGTGCTTCTTCATGATGCGGTTCTTCAAAAGCCTGGCCCACAAATACGGCCGTAAGCATAGCGAAAATAAAAGCCTGGATAAAAGCCACCAGTATTTCGATGAAATAAATAAATATGGTAAATGCCACTGAGAAAATGGTTGTGCCCCAGCCGGCATATTGATTGAGTCCTGCAAAAATAAAAATGAGTGAAATGAGGCATATAATGATAATATGCCCTGCCACCATATTGGCAAAAAGACGGATGATGAGTGCGGTGGGCTTAATAAAGAAACTCAGGATTTCAACCGGCACCAGGATGGCTTTTACCCAGCCCGGAACTCCGGGCGGATTCAGAATGTGCCCCCAGTAATACTTTCTCGAACTGAATACTATTACAATTAATGAAATAATGCCAAGTAAAAATGTGAATGCAATATTGCCGGTGACATTTGCTGAACCGGGTATCAGTCCAAACAGGTTATTTATAAGAATAAAAAAGAACAGGGTGAGGATATAGGGCAAATACTTTTCGTATTTGTCGCCAAGGTTAGGTTTAGCAACTTCATCACGTACAAAAGTTATTACCGGCTCCAGCAGGTTTTGCATTCCTTTCGGGGCGCTATTCACTCCTTCGCCTTTCTGGTAGCGACGGGCAATGGCAATCATAATCCAGACCAGAATGGTAAGAGCTATCAGCATCTGCACCACATTGCGGGTAAGCGACAGGTCGAAAAACTTTACCGATTTATCCCAGTTATCACTTTCATCCACGGCTATCAGATTGCCGGCCGCAATGCCTTCTTTTTTTACATCAATTCCCTTTTCTTCCAGCTTATGCAGGTAATGTTCATCAATAATGCGGTAACCTTTGTAGGCCTCATGCCCGTGATGAAAATGGGATGACATGAATACATCCAGCCCCCGTTGCGGTGAATAAATAATCACAGGCAGTGGAATGCCCACCGGTGTTTTGCTGCCATCTTTCTTTACAATATCAAAAAAATGGAATTCGTGGCCGTCGAGAATGTGGCCAAAGATGACTTCTTGTGCATTGAATCCTTTTTTCTCTTTATCGCCGTTCTCCCCATCCCCGCCACTGGCAGCAGCAGGTAAGGTAAAAAACATCAAAAAACCGATGAAAGCCGCTACAGCAGAGGATTTCAATAGCCTGAAAGTCATACCCATCCTGAAATTTGGCGCAAAGATAAGGGGGCAGTTGGTAAAAACCAGAAATGAACAAAAAAATGAAACCGATGGTTACAAAACAAATACGCCACATTGCTTAATACTGTTAACCGATTTCTTAATTCAAAAAAAAAGCTGGCCATGAAAAACATTTTCTTTTTACTGCCGGCAACTGTTATTTCACTCACAGCCTGCCAGAAATCAACGGTTTCTCCAGGTATCAATGAAGAAATTGCCAGCCGCAGAGGCGCCGATGACCCGGTGGTGCCTCCTCTGTCCAACCTGCCCGCAGCAGTGTTGATTACTTTCACCGCTGCACACCCCACTGCCACTCGCATGGAAAGGCAGGCTGAGGATAATAATACCAGGAAAGTAAAATATTTTTTGGGCACTGAAAGATGGAGCGCTTTATATGAAGCAGACGGCACTTTAATCCGGGACAGAAAAGATTAATTTCTGTTGAAAAAAAGAAAGCCACTTGCTGGTGGCTTTCATTTTTTAATGCAAAATAATTTTTAAGCCTTCTTCAGCAACTCCGAATCCTTTTTGTTTTATTTCAGCGTATTCCCTGCTTGTTTTATCAAGCACCGGGTTGGTATGATTAATATGTATAAACCATATTTTTTTTCTGTCCGTTTCCGGCAAGTCTTTAAAAATTGAAATACTTTCCTGCACCAGGGGATGTGGCACTTCCGCCATACGGCGACCGGGCAGCTCGCCGGCGCTGTAAAAAGTGCCGTCGAGAAAAAGATAATCATGCATCTTTACCATTTGCATGATGTCCTTCTCCCATTTTTCCCACTTATCAATATCGGGAATAAACAAAACAGATTTGCTTTTGGCCCGGATTGAAAAGCCCACTGTTTCGGAAAACTCATCGCGGTGGGGAACCGGAATTGGCGTAACGAAAATATCATTGGTCAGTTTTACTGCACTGTCAGCTTTCAGTTTTTGCAGTTGAATATTTTTCAAACTAACCAGCTGGCTCCACGGGCCGTTTGTTTTCAGAAAATCCAGCATCCGCGGCATGGCATACACGGGAGTTTCTTTTGCATTCATTGCCTCTCTGCCCAGGTACATGAGGCCGCTGTAGTGCCCGATATGTGCATGGGTGAGAAAAACTCCGGATAAATTTCCACTCTGAATTTCATCTGCAGCATACAATTGTTCTGTAAAATCAGGTGTGGCGTCAAACAGCCATTTTTGATTGGTGACCGGGTCAAAGAGGGCAAGACAACTGACTCTTTGTTTGGCGATTTTCTTATCCCAATATTCTTTACAGCAATCTTTTTCACAACCTGCCTGCGGATAACCCGCATCCTGGGCGGTACCGAGCACAACAAGAAAGGGGTTATTGCTATGCCGGTGGCTAAAAGAAAGCGTTAATAAACCAAATAACAGCAACCGGTAAAGCATGAAGTAAGTTACAACTTTGCTGTGATTAATTTATTGCAAACCATATTCGGCAGTTCCGCTGATCTTTGTGAGTAAATGGGAATATTTATTTAATGAATACTGTCTGGATAAAATAAAAAAATCCGGGCTGAGATATTATTCCTCAACCCGGAATGAAACTATAATGATAAAACTGTATTTTCAATTTGCCCTGAAACCATAATAGTCATATCCCTGATTTATCAGGGCTTGAAGCCAGTTCATATTGAGACCCATGGCCGTCGAGCTATCAGAAAGCATTTGAAAATTCCGGTTTATATTGCCATAATTCCATTTGAAACTTAGCTTATATCTTCCATTATTTACATCCATAAAACCAGATGTATTTTGCTCTAAATAATAAACACCCCGGGCCTTAGGAATAAATATATATTCTGCTTTTAACTTATTACCTATTCTTTCAAAGAAAATATTCTTTACAGGATTTAAATAACCCACGGTTGCTTTAACAATACTGGTTGTTGATGGAATCTGCAACCTTGAAAAGCTCGTATCAATAATTCGTAAATGCACACCACAATTTGCCCCATCTTTTTCAGTAATAATGACAGAAACAGGTTTACTGGAGTCACTATTAATAAATATTGTATCAGGCACTTCAAACTGAACCCGCACAGTATCATTTATCCCAATACTATCTTTTGGGTTTACAATCTGAGCGCTAATGATTGTTGTTTTGCTGTAGTCGCCATGCAATCCCGGCGGAGGATCACAAGACATAATACATACCAGCATTATTGCAATTAAGAAAAACTTTTTCATCTCATTGGCATTCTGCGTTATGGTTTTGGAATATTCTAAAAACATCAGACAGGTTTAAACCTGGATTTTGAGAAACAAAGCTGTTGTAATAATCACATCTGCTGTTTACATTGGGACCAAATGCCTGATACATTTGCCTTATAGTTACTCCCTGTACGGCGTCCCAATATTCAGAGTTATTGTTTGGCGCAACGTTGGTATTATCCATCAAGTCATGATACAAACCCATAGGTATCCAATCACCACCTCCGAAAAAGAAGAACTGGTTTTCGATTAACTGCGACGACGGGTAGAAATGATCATCCAGAATAACCTGATTAGAACCTGATGTGCCATCAATATAAGTTCTATCCCTGGTACATTTACTAAAAGCAGCTGCGGCAGGATACCGCCGTTGCTGATAGTTCATTCCAATAAATTCCGCCCAACTCTCAGCAAGAGATACATACCCGGCAGTTTGATATGTACCATCCCCATATGGATTACCAGGAACTGCCCTGTTCGGAATTTCACCAAGGCCGAGGTTTGCCCACCACAGGTTTCCTACCTGCATAAAATGCGAAGCATGGCCTAATTCATGAAATGCTATTTGGGCAAAACGGGCATTATATCTTTGTGGCTCTGCAGCCTGAGGAACTCTGAAAGTCATATCAGGTCTTATAGCCCACAATAGCTGGAATAAATTAGGTGCATCAGATGCTAAATTAATCTCGCCATCAAAAAGACCGTTAAGAGCAGCTTCTATTAATGTACCAGTCAAAGTAATGTGTCCAAGCATCCAGGTAGAAGCTTGACCGAAATCCGGCTGCCATAAGAAATCAATAAAATTGCCCGTTTTAGCCCAATGTGCATAGCAAACCATGCCTGAAACGGGTACAGATTGAATATTGTCATCCCGGGTATATTGGTCATGAAAATAATATGCATTAAGTATCTGGCTCCAGTACCTTACCTGTGTATGTCCTGTGTAGTTAAAATCTTTTCCATCCTTCATTTGGCAAGGGGTTACCCAGCCATAAACATGAACCGAACCAACTATAAACTGGGCAATGATAGTTGGTATTTCTATTAATAAAGAAGGGGAATGTGTGTCAAGCGGTTTTACGGTTACCCTTGGATTTTTGGCTTTAGTACCCATAATAGTTCCAATACTATACCTCCATGGTATTTCATAATATCCGTTTTCGTCAGTATACGAGTAAATTGGAATACCAAAATATAAGCTCCAGACCATTATTGTTCTGACAGGTTCAAACCTGTTGAAATCATTGTCCCAATATCTTACATAGCCATGCGGTTTTTTAAATAAACAAATTCTGAATTTGTCCAACTCCTCTTCAGACAAGCCGGCTTCCCGCATGGCCTGAAACTGTAATGTCGTATCTTCTTCTGCAATTTGCACTAAAGTATCGAGGTATTGTGTTTGTGTTTCCGCTCTCGATGAAAGTACAGTTAATATATTTGTATTTGTGATGGTTGTCACACCATAAACATTTCCATCTTTTAACTGTTCAGCCCTTGATTCGTCCAAAGCAAAATCACTATTGTAAATACTCATGTTTGCGAATGGAATTTCCATGAGCATGACAGTGCTGTCATTTTCTAATGCCAAAAATTGTTCCTGATTTAATTCCTGAGGATTGAATTTGAAATAAACAAACTCCGGTTCATTTCCTTTACCCGTCATTCGGGAAAGATGCTCTCCATTTTTCAGCGCAAGTGTTGATTTCGCTTTTTCAACATTCCTCAATGATAAAGGGTTTGTCTTAACCTGAGTCTGAACCTTAGTTTTTTGAACCTGTATGGGGGGGGGCATTCTTTTGATGGCTCAGTTCTTTTTGACAACTCAGTAAAGCGATTGTCATAGTTAAAACAAGTGTGAGAGTTGAAAATGTTAATTTTCTCGGGGTCGGAATTGGTTTCATTTGTTTCATAAGGTTAGGTATTTAAATTTTAAACAAGATATATAAACTTTTCAAATCTCCAAACTGTAATGGTTGAAATATAATATTACTTACGCCACTGACTTATGCTTTTCCCCCGGGGAATCCTTGCGGACAAACTGCAGCTGGTAAAGCTTCTGGTAAAAGCCTTCCTTTGCAAGCAGCTCATCGTGGGTGCCGGTTTCAACTACTTCGCCCTTGTCAAGCACAATTATTTTATTTGCCTTGCGGATGGTGCTCAGCCGGTGAGCAATTACTATCGAAGTGCGGCCGGCAATCAGTTTATCAATGGCATGCTGAATCAGCATCTCACTTTCCGTATCCACCGATGAGGTGGCTTCATCAAGAATCAGGATGGAAGGATTGTAAAGCAATGCACGGATAAAAGAAAGCAGCTGCCGCTGGCCGAGCGAAAGCGTGGCGCCACGCTCCATCACATTAAAATCATATCCCCCCGGCAATTGCATGATGAAATCATGCATGTCAATCATCGTTGCCGCCTCCATCACCTTTTCCCGCGGAATAGCAGGATTGCGCAACGTGATGTTGTCAATGATAGAGCCGGAAAAAAGAAAAACATCCTGCAGCACCACGCCGATATTTTTCCGTAAAGTATCAATATCATAATCTTCAATATTGATGTCGTCAATTTTTATGGCGCCCCGCTGAATGTGATAGAGCCGGTTGAGCAGGTTGATAATGGTGGTTTTGCCGCTGCCCGTGTGGCCTGCTATGGCCACCGTTTCGCCGGGTTGCACGGTAAAGGAAACATTTTTTAAAACAGGATTGAGCGGCGAATATCCAAACACTACATTTTCAAAATCAATTTTACCATGTATGTGCAGCGGTTTGTACGCATTCATCGGCGAAGGGGGCAGAAAATCGTCATTGTCCAGCACTTTAAATACCCTTTCGCTGGCCACCATACCCATTTGCAGCACGTTGAATTTATCGGCAATCACCCGCAGCGGACGAAAAATGAGATTGAGGCAAAGAATAAATGCCATCAGCGTGCCCTGCTGGCTTTGCTGCAGGTTCAGTGCTTCTTTCGATGTCCACCACACAATTAACCCGACGGATGCAGCCAGCACAATTTCCACCACGGGGAAAAAAACGGAATAAGCCCAGATGGCGTGGATGTTGGCATTGCGGTGTTCCTTGTTTATCTTTTTAAATTTTTCAAACTCTCTTTCTTCTGCCGCAAAAGCCTGCACCACCTGCATGCCGGTGATGTGTTCCTGCACAAACGCATTCAGGTTGGCCACGGCATTCCGTACCCGGTGAAAAGATTTGTTGACACTTTCTTTAAAATAGTAAGTGGCCAGCAGCAGGAAAGGAAATGGAACCAGCGCAATAAGAGTAAGCTGCCAATCGGCCCAAAACATATAACCAAGTACACATAAAATGGAAAGCAGGTCGGCAATAATCGGTATGAGTCCGTCTGCAAAAACATCATTGATGCGTTCAATGTCGTCAACAGTTCTTGTAGTCAGGGTGCCGATGGGTGTTTTGTCAAACTGCGAAAGGTTTAGTGATAAAACTTTTTTATAGACTTTCACCCGCAGATCTTTCACCACATTTTGCCCCAGCCAGGCGGTGATGTAGGAAAAATAAAACCGAAGGCCTGTTTCAATAAAAAGAAAAGCAACCTGGATAATGGTAACCAGCAACACCATTTCCCATATGCGTCCGCTGATGAATTGATCAACCGTCACCTGTATCAGTATCGGCCGCACGGGAGTAAATATGGCAAGAACGACAGCCAGCAAAACAGACAGGTAAAACCTTCTTTTGTATGGCGCAGCAAAACTTATAACTCTTTTCAGGAGCTCAAAATCAAAAAAGCGGTTTCGGATTCCGTCCGGCACGTGCAGAATTTTAATCAACAAAAATAAAAAGAAGAACAGGAACGGAGTGGAGAAAGATGGTTTGATGGTTAGATGGCTTGATGGTTAAATTGCTAAAAGGTTGAATTGACGGGGCATTATTCGAACCAGGTAAATTTTCGGGTTGTTTACAGGCAAACAATTAAGTAATGAAGCTCTATTTCCTTGCCGCCAGATCCTGCTCCGTCTCTCCCATTGCAATTTTATACGCCTTGATAAAAAGTGCCCCGAGGTTTTTATGCGGGGGGATGTAATCTTCGAATCCTTCCACTTTTACTTTTTGCTGAAACTCTTTCCAGAAATTTATCCATTCAATATTGCTGCCGTTTCTCACTTTTTCCATCAGCAGCTCGAAGAAGGGGCGGTTGATGGCCGTTTTACCGATTTGCTTGGAGGCTATGATGTGAGCATCCGGTGCATTTTTCAGAATGTCGTGAATGAGATGATACCCGCCGCAGCTGCCCATAAATACAATTTTTGCCTTGGGTTTTATCTGGTCAATGGTGTAAGGAGCATAATAGCTGTGCCCGCGGTGAATGACTACGGCGGGCTGAATTTTTTTTGCCGCAAGAAAAGAATCCAGCGCTCTTTGCGCCTTTTCATCTTCACCCGTCTCTTCAGGCAGGGGCCGGTTGGCATAAATGGTCACCGGCTTTCCTTTCAGCGAGCTGATGGTAATCCATTGTTTTGAAGGGGTGATTTTCCAAAGTGAAGAAGAAAACATTTTCTGAAAACCGCCGAAAATATTCTGCCCGTCTTTATCGCCGTAAAAGAATACCTGCATGGCCACCATGCCCGTGTCGTTTGCCAGCGAAGAATAACCGACATTATACACTGGCGGTATACCCAGCTCGCGGGTCAGGTCAATATTTCTGGTGGTATCGGCCGAAAGAAAAAGTTTTTCCAGCAGGTTATAAATCACCATTCCTTTTTTGTTGTTGCGGCTTACGTTGCGTTCGTAGTTCAGTTTTACATTCACAAGCATTTCATCGGCCAGCAGGCTGTTGTTTTCGGCAATGCTTGCATAGGAATCGGCCACATCAACCCCGTCTTCAAGCGTGGCGGAACGCTCCAGCCCGCCTACAAAGGCCCGCATCAGGTCGCTGGCATTTTCTTTATCGGGGAAAGAGGCAAGAAAAGCGCTTAGTGTATTGTAACCTGCCGCCATCTTGATGAATTTGCGGTAGCGGTCAAACATCACCAGCCGCAGCACCGAGTCGCCGCGGTTGCCCGCTTTGCTCATCATCAGCGGAAAAACGCCTTTTACAAAACTGGAAGTATAAATAATTCCGTCGCTCATCACGGCGAGGTAATACAATTCTTCGGCACTCAGCGGCTGAATGATACGAAAGCGGGTGACATCCTCCCGGTCGTGCAGGGCATTGATGGTATTTACAAATACATCTCTTGCTTTTTTACCCAGCATAGCCGTAAGCGAAGCATATTCAAATGCCGTGTCTTTATGCATCAGCCGTTCGGTGTAATCAAGATGTGTTTTTACCAGCAGGCGATAGTACTGCAGCGAATCATTTTTCACGGCATCAATTTCATCCAGTGTCATTTTTCCCTTTACCAGGTTGTCAAGAAAAGGAAAATAAAGCTGGCCATGCCCTCCGCCTGTAGCCATTTTCGAAATCACCTGCACCAGCGGGTCATTCACTTTTTTTATACGGTTGCCGAGCACATTATTGGCAGCTGCATAATCATAGAGTTGCTTCGGGTTGCGGCGTCCGGCTGCCGTGATGAGGCTATCGGCAAACGGAAGATCGGGCTGCTGCGGCAGTGTTCGCAGCAAAGTGGCAAATACCTGGTCAGGATAAAGGGCGCAATATTTTCTTACAAGAATATTTTTTGAAGTTTTAAAACCGGGATTTTTATCAAAGGCGGTACAGTCGAGCAGCGGCCTTGCCACATCGTAATGCAGCTGCTCAACGAGGTTTTCGATGCTTTCGTTGCGGCGGTCAAGCTCCATGCAGCTTTCATAAGCGTCGAGCATGGCCGGCAGGTAAGTAACCACAAAGCGATTGGTTTTCCAGTTGGCATTCAGGTCACGCAGCAGGCGTTCCAGCCCGCGGATATAAAGAATTTTTGTTTGCGCACCCATGGCCGAATCCTTTTCAATCTTTTTCTGCAGCTCATTCACTTTCCCTATCAGTGCATTGGTCACATGTATATTCACATCTTCATTTTGCGAAACGGTAAATATTTTATCATCCTTACCGTCGGCCTGCAAGGCTTTTTTTTGTTCGGCATCCACATAATCATGAAACAGCGCCCGGCTGAATTCGGGTTTCAGGGTGGGGTCTTTCTGCGAAAAGGAAGTTTGTGCCAGTGAAGGGAATACGGCTGACAGAAAAATTAACAGGAAATAAGTGTATTGTCGGGTGGCAATCATAAGGATAGTGCAAAATTAGTTTTTAGTTTTTTGAGTCCCGGATTATTGATAAAGACCAAAACCGGTCCCGGTTAGCGGTTTTTCAGATGTTAAAATTATTCAGAAAATATCGAACCGGGCAGGCATTATTAATTTTTCATTAAGTCTGTGTTAGCAGCGGCATGGGTTGCGGGGTAAAAAACATTTTCAATTAGGTTTGCCGAAATATTAAATTACCACATGGACATCAGGGCCCGAAAAGTACTGATTGCTGACGATGAACCGGATATTCTTGAGATTCTGAAGTATAACCTGGTTCAGGAAGGCTACCAGGTGGCTACGGCCAAAGATGGTGATGATGCTATTGATAAGGCCAAAATGTTTCACCCCGACCTGATAGTGCTCGACATTATGATGCCCAAAAAAAACGGTGTGGAAGTGTGTGAGATTCTGAGACAATTGCCTGCTTTTAAAAATACACTCATTTTATTTCTCACAGCGCTTAGTGATGAAGGCACACAGATCCGCGGCCTGGAAACCGGCGCCGATGATTATATCAGCAAGCCCATCAGCCCGAAAGTTTTTCTGAGCAAAGTGCATTCTCTCTTTCGCCGGTTGCAAAAGACCGAAGCCAAAGTGATTGCCATTGATGGATTGGTAATTGACCCCGAAAAATTCATCGTTCAATACAAAGGAAAAGATATTGCGCTTGCAAAAAAAGAATTTGAACTGCTCTACCTGCTGGCTTCCAAACCCGGGCGGGTTTTTGTACGCAACGAAATTCTGAGCCAGGTTTGGGGGGCCAATGTCATCGTGGGCGACCGCACCATTGATGTACACATCCGGAAAATAAGGCAGAAACTCGGAGTGGATTGCATCACTACGGTAAAAGGGGTGGGGTACAAATTTGAATTGTAAAACTCCCTGTCTCCGCCGCGGCGGAGGAACTTAGACCGAATAAACTCTATATGTTCGTAATTATATGTATAAAGAGAAGGGTCACTCTTCCATTCTTATCCCGGATTAAATTAAAAAAAACGAACTTGCTTTCTTAAAAGTCCCTTAAGGGATTTAGGGTACCATGCTTTCTCCCAAAAACATTTCTCCCCGCCAGCTTTCATTTTTCACTGCCTTGATTTTATCAGTGCCCATCAGCCTGCTGGTGTTTTTGATTGAAAATGACTGGCGCTGGGGCCTGGCTTCTTTTATTGTAATTCTCGGCGGCAGCTACCTGCTTGTCACCTTTATGCTGGAACGTTTTATTTACCGTAAAATAAAACTCATTTACAAACTGATTTACCAGACCAAGGCCACGAAAAAGGAAGAGATGTATTACAAATACATCCTGCCGCAGAAAAGCATTGATGAAGTGAGGGAAGATGTGGAAAAATGGGCCGAAGAAAACATAAAGGAAATGGAACTGCTGAAAAGAAACGAACAGTTTCGCCGGGAGTTTTTGCAGAATCTTTCGCATGAATTTAAAACCCCGGTGTTTGCCATCCAGGGTTATGTAGAAAGCCTGCTCGATGGCGGCATGCATAATCCTGAAGTCAACAAACGTTTTCTTGAAAACACGGCGAAGAACGTGGAGCGGCTGACCAACCTGGTAAGCGACCTCGATGAAATTTCAAAACTGGAACGTGGCGAGCTGCTGCTGGCCAAAACAAATTTTGTGGTACAGGAACTGGTGAAGGAAGTTTTCGAAAGTCTTTTAATAAAAGCCGAAAGCCTGCAGATAAATTTCAGCATTAAGAAAGGCTGCGAAGCGCCGCTGACGGTGTTTGCCGACAAAGAAAAAATCAGGCAGGTGCTGATCAACCTTGTTGACAACTCCCTCAAATACGGAAAGCAGGGCGGCCATTGCGTGGCCAGCATGTACCGGGTAGATGAAAAAAATATTCTGGTTGAAATAAGTGATGATGGCATGGGTATTCCTGAAAAACATTTACCCAGAATCTTTGAACGGTTTTACCGCACCGAAGGCGGCCGCAGCCGCGATGTTACCGGCAGCGGGCTGGGTCTTGCCATCTGCAAACACATCATTGAAGCGCATGACCAGACCATTCATGTGCGCAGCACCGAAGGCGTGGGAACCACGGTGGGATTTACGCTGGAGGGAAGGAAGGATTGAGAATAAGGTTGAGGTTGAGGAAAACTTTAATAATACGGCATCCCCCTCTCCAGTGCATCCAAAAAATCAGCTGCCTCGCCGCTCATTTTTGTACTCAGCAGTTTGCCGTTGAGTAAAAAAGCAAAGT
>CAYUJD010000030.1:0-38486 GCA_964444975.1 uncultured Chitinophaga sp.
GAGAAAGTTAATAAATGATTTGAATAGCAATCAAACCATTTAACCATTTGACAATTTAACTCTGTAACCAATCAACTAATCATCTCTTTCACTATTTCTTCCCATTCCTTTTCCAGCGACACAGAAGGTCTTTTTCTTCCTGCCCGCTTGTACCAGTAATCTGCATTCCATGTATCACCTTCCTTCCGGTGCAGGTAAGCATGGATCCATGCCGCATTTTTATCGTTAATATCCTGAATAATGGTATGCGCCTTATCCCAAGAGCCTTTGGCATCATACCATAAAGCCTGGAGATAACCGGATAGAAAATCAGGTGGAGAGGCTGCAGAAATACTTTTATGGAACTGTTCAAAAGTCATGATCAAAAATACAACGGCGTTTTATCACATTTCTTTCTTCCTGAAAAAACATGCCAATGTGCAAATGATGATTACTGGGTTCAATGCGCTTGTTTTAAAGATGATAAAATTTGTAATAACAGACAATCAAGTTACCGGGGTTTGTCGCTTTATTCTTCGCAGGAGAGGTGCAATAACAAGTAAACAGGAATGTTGTTTCCGGCAAACGGTTATACTAATTCGCATAATATGCTGCAGCAAATGTTTTGGCAAAATCTTCCAGTTTGGTTTTACAGAAAACAACAGGCTGGTTTTTCCAGTAATCTTCCATCAGTTTGCCCGTATGTATGGCATGGCCCATTTCAACATAATTTTTTGCGAACTCTTCAGGCAAACCCATTTGTTTCATGCCATCATAAGCCTGTGCATCGCTGAATATTATCCAGGGCAGATGGGGTTTACCCACAGCGGCTCCTAACACCGATGCAATTTCATCGGTGGTTCTTTCATCACCTGCGATGTAGCGGTGAGAATAACCGGAGAATTTCAGCGCTGATAATTCTGCAAAAGCAAAATCAGCAATTTCAGCCGGGTTCACCAGCGGCATTTTAAAACCCGGCCCGCCGAAATTGGCGCCAATGATATTCATGTTTTTCACCATAGCCACACTGCGCAAAAAATTATTGAAAAAATAAACTGGCCGCAGGTGTTTGATGTTTACATCTTTCAGTTCATTCAGGGTTTGTTCTACACGGTAAAGACCGCTCACCGGTCCGCAACCATCTGAATTATGCGCCCCCACGCTGCTCAGGTTCACAATATATTTTACGGCAGATGCTTTGATAGCTTCAGCATAGTTTTTTCCGATTTGTCCCATATAGGCTTTCATATCCTGTGCACTGAACGAAGGAGACAACATGGTATAAACAGCATTGGCGCCGGTAAAAGTTTTTTTCAGGAACTCCAGGTCTTCAAAAGAGCCGATAGCAGCTTCGGCGCCCTGGTCCGTCAATGGTTTGAGGTGTTCGGGATTACGGCCAATTACGGTTACAGTATGACCCGCCTGCAGCAATTTTTCAGTGAGTGGCCTGGAAACATTACCTGCCGCTCCGGTAATTACAAATTTCATTTCATACGGTTTTGTAATTAATAAATTAGTTTTACAAAAATTACGGAAAATATTTTATGTCCAATCCTAATTTAAACAGCCGGAAAGAATTTTTAACCGCTGCAGAAAAAGAATTTGAAAACAATATCCGGCCGGCGCATATTGAGGAGTTTTCAGGACAGGCACAGATTATCGAAAACCTGAAAATTTTTATCAAGGCGGCAAAAATCCGCAGCGAAGCGCTGGATCATATTTTATTTCATGGCCCGCCGGGTTTGGGTAAAACAACTCTTTCAAGAATTGTGGCCAATGAAATGGGAGTGAACATCAGGGAAACCTCCGGCCCGGTAATTGAAAAACCCGGCGACCTGGCAGGACTGCTCACCAACCTGGAGCCCAACGATGTTTTGTTCATTGATGAAATTCACCGGCTAAGTACAGTAGTGGAAGAATACCTGTACGCCGCCATGGAAGATTTTCGAATTGACATTATTATTGACAGCGGGCCCAATGCCCGCAGCGTGCAGATAAATCTCAATCCATTTACTTTAATTGGTGCTACCACACGAAGCGGGTTGCTCACAGCGCCACTGCTTTCACGGTTTGCCATCAAATCAAGGCTGGAGTATTACACGGCTGATGTGCTGAATAAAATCATTCAGCGTTCATCCAAAATTCTTGGAGCCAAGATTTCAAAAGATGCGGTGGATGAAATCAGCCGACGCAGCCGTGGTACCCCCCGAATTGCAAACGGCTTGCTGAGACGGGTGAGAGATTTTGCACAGGTACTAAATGATGGAGAAATAGATATCGGGATAACTCAACATGCCCTGAAGGCACTAAACGTGGATGAGCATGGCCTGGATGATATGGACAACCGGATTCTTTCCGTCATCATCGAAAAATTCAAAGGCGGTCCCGTGGGCATCACCACTATTGCTACTGCTGTGGGCGAAGAAGCCGGCACGCTGGAAGAAGTGTACGAACCATTTTTAATACAGGAAGGATTTATACAGCGTACACCCAGAGGGAGGGAGGTTACTGCAAAGGCGTATGAGCATTTGGGAAAAATGAAACCGGGTGCGGCAGGTACTTTATTTTCATGAATAAAAAGGAGAAGCTCCGTTTCATCCTCCCCTTTAGGGGATAGGGGCTACTGCACTACCAGCCGGAAACCATTGCCATGAATATTCACAATCTCAATTTTCGGGTCATTCTTTAAATATTTTCTCAGCTTGGCGATATATACATCCATGCTGCGGCCGTTGAAGTACGTATCGCTGCCCCAGATTTTCTTCAATGCCTGCTCCCGCGGCAACAGGTCATTCAGGTGTTCGGCCAGCATTTTCAGCAGTTCATTTTCTTTAGGCGATAAAGTTTGTGTGATGCCGCCATGCGAAAGCTGGCGCAGCCGGGGATTGAAATGATAGCTGGCCAGGTCAAATTCCCTGTTTTCTGCTTCTTTATTTATTTCTTCATTGCGTTTCAGGATGGCTTTTATTTTCAGCAGCAGCACTTCACTGTCGAAAGGTTTGGTGATGTAGTCGTCGGCGCCGAGCTTGTAGCCCTGAATTACATCTTCCTTCATCGTTTTGGCGCTGATGAAAAACAGCGGGATATCCGGGTCCACATCGCGGATTTCTTCGGCCAGCGTAAAACCGTCCATGTTCGGCATCATCACATCCAGCAGGCAGATTTCAAATTTTTCACGTTGGAATGCCGCCAGGCCAAGACGCCCGTCCCTTTCAAGTGTCACATCATAATCGTTCAGCTCAAGATAATTTTTTAAAACGGTGCCCAGGTTCTGGTCATCTTCGCACAGCAGGATTTTGTGTTTTTTCCCTTCCATGATATTTAGTTTAGGTTGATTTTTTTTGCATCCCCCTTCTCCATTCATGAAGAAGGGCAGGGGATGAGGCTGCAAATAAAGATAAAGCAAATCCGGGGTTGAAGATCCGCCGTTCAATTTTTTGTTAAAAGAAGTGACGGTTGCCGGATAAATCTCGCAGGAACTAAGCTATTTTTGCCAATCAACTTTCTGTTATGGCCATGCATCTGACGCCGGATAACCGGCTGAAAAAACTGATTGTGATTGGCGACCGGGTACTGATAAAACCCACCCGCCCCGACGAACGCACAGCCAGTGGTCTGTACCTGCCGCCCGGCGTACAGGAAAAAGAAAAAGTACAGCAGGGTTACGTTATCAAAACCGGGCCGGGTTATGTGATACCTATGCCGATGGAAGAAGAAAGCTGGAAGGGTGAAGAAGAACAGGTGAAATATGTGCCGCTGCAGGCAAAGGAAGGTGACCTGGCTATTTTTTTACTAAGCGGCGCCACCGAAGTGATGTATGAAAGCGAAAAATATTTCATCGTGCCGCAAAGCGCCATCCTGATGCTGGAGAGGGAAGAGGAGTTATGATTTTAAATTTTTGATTTGAATTTACCGGTTTGTAGCGCAAGCCGGTATTTTTTTTATCTTTCATAAATTCTTTTCTATGCCCGGTAAAGCAAATTTTTCTGAAGCCGTAAAGACCGGCTATTCTTTCCATGGCGAAGCTTACAAAATCGGCTGCGCCATGCTGGATGGCGAAGTGGTGAGTGGCGCCGATGTTTTTCTGCCGCTTAAAACCATGAACCGCCACGGACTGATTGCCGGCGCCACCGGCACGGGCAAAACCAAAACCCTGCAGGTGCTGAGTGAAATCCTCAGTGATGCCAGTGTGCCGGTCGTTATGATGGACATTAAAGGCGACCTGAGCGGTATTGCTGCGGCAGGAGCTATGAATGAAAAAATCATGGCACGGGTTCAGAAGCTTGGTATCGAGTTTAAACCCGCTGCATACCCGGTCGAATTGCTCACATTGAGTAATCAAAAAGGTACAAGGTTAAGAGCAACGGTAAGTGAATTCGGCCCGGTGCTGCTTTCAAAAATTCTCGGGCTGAATGATACACAGGGCGGCTTTGTGGCAATCATCTTCAAATATTGTGACGATAACAAACTGCCCCTGCTTGACCTGAAAGATTTTATCAAAGTGCTTCAATATATCAGTGATGAGGGTAAAGCGGAGCTGGAAAAAACCTATGGCAAAATTTCCACTACAAGTACTGGAACGATTCTGCGAAAAGTAATTGAACTGCAGCAGCAGGGCGCTGATTTGTTTTTTGGCGAAACCAGTTTTGATGTGGACGACCTGATGCGCATCAGCGACGACGGCCGGGGAATGATTTCTGTCATCCGGGTTACCGACATACAGGATAAACCCAAATTGTTTTCCACCTTCATGCTCCAGTTGCTGGCAGAATTGTATGCCGCCTGTCCCGAAGAAGGGGACCTGGATAAACCCAAACTGGTGATGTTTATTGATGAGGCCCACCTGATTTTCCAGGAAGCCAGCGATGCGCTGCAGCAGCAGGTTGAAACCATCATCAAGCTCATCCGCTCCAAAGGCATCGGCATTTTTTTCTGTACCCAGAACCCAATGGATGTGCCTGCATCAGTATTGGCTCAACTGGGATTGAAAGTGCAGCATGCACTCAGGGCATTTACTGCAGCCGACAGAAAGATGATAAAACAAACGGCGGAGAATTATCCCGAAACGGAATTTTATAAAACAGAAGATTTGATTACACAACTTGGCATCGGTGAAGCGCTGGTTACACTGCTGAATGAAAAAGGCATTCCCACGCCGCTGGTGCATTGCATGCTTCGGCCGCCGCAAAGCCGTATGGATATTTTATCGGATGATGAAATAGAAACACTGGTAAGCAAATCAAAAATTGCTGCCAGGTACAACAATGCCGTTGACAGTCAAAGCGCCTACGAGCTCCTGACTGAAAAACTGAGCGAGGCGGCTGATAGAAACGAAGAAATGAAAGAAGAAAGAGAGATAAAACGTATGGCACGTAAAGAAGAAACTATTTTCGACAACCCGATGGTGAAGCAGATGGGCCGCACGGCCGCCAGTGTCATTACCCGGTCACTGCTTGGAGTTTTAGGGTTGGGCGGAAGTACAAGAAGAAGGAGAAGGTCGCTGTTTTGATAGTATGAAAACCGTATTAGTTGACATTACGTAAGTATTTCCCAAAAAACTGAAAACAGTTTTCATCACCGGGGGAACGGGCTATATTGGCAGGCGGCTGATAAAAAAATTGCTCCAAAAAAATCACCGTGTCATGGCCCTGGTAAGGCTTGGCAGTGAACAGAAAGTGCCGCATGGTACTGAAATAATTGTGGCCAATCCCTTTGATGCAAAATCATTTGAACCTGCCATTCCTGCTGGGGCTGTGTTTGTTCAGTTGCTTGGCGTATCTCATCCATCGCCAAAGAAAGCGCAGCAGTTCAGGGAAATTGATTTAAGAAGTGTGAAAGCATCGGCTGATGCAGCAGCAAAGGCCGGCGTTTCGCATTTTATTTATGTAAGCGTGGCAATGGCACCATCGGGTTTGATGAAAACATTCCAGGATGTGAGAAGGGAAGGTGAAGAATATTGTTTAAGCAAAAAAATGAACTGCACATTTATCCGCCCCTGGTATGTGCTGGGCCCGGGGCACTGGTGGCCGCTGCTGTTATTTCCTTTTTATGGATTGGCCGAACTGGTACCATCGTGGCGGGCCCAAGCCCGAAGCAAGGCATTGGTGACAATTGAGCAAATGATAACTACACTGGTAAAAGCTGTTGAAGCTGACCCGTTGCCGCAACGCATTATGGAAATAAAAGATATCCGAAGCAGGTAATTTATTTCAGCCGCACCCAGCCGGCATGATCCATTTCAATTTTATTTTCTGCCTGGAGGAACTCAAGCACTTTCCGTGCTTTTTCTCTTTTTATGTTGCCCAGTTGATCCATCAGTTCTTTTGAAGGCAGCGGCTGGGGAGCCAGCGCCGTTTGAATGCGGTGACTGATTTTTTCAAACTCCTTTTCATCAATCTGCAGTTTTTTTAGCCGCAGGCAATTGTCACACACGCCGCAAATGTGCAGTTTGTGATCACCGAAATAGGTACCGATGATTTTGCTGCGGCATACCCCCGCTTCCTGCACATACTGAATCATCTGTTTTACACGGGTAATAAATTTTTCTTTGCGGCGGTTAAATAAATCCATATTGATAAAAAGATCTTCTGTTCGTACCCGGTTTTTCGACAGGTAAAGCTGCGGGCTGTCCTTTTGCGGTTCGTATTGTATGATGCCGAACCGGTGAAGCCGCAGCAGGTCCTTTTTTATTTCTTCCACGTCTTTTTTCAGCAGGCGGATGAGTACCGTTTCAGAAATGGAAGCGGGGAAATCAAAAATGCCTTCATAGGCACGCAGCAGCGCTTTAATCGCCGGCTCCAGTTCAGGATGCGCTTCTTCAAATTCATATAAAGCTTCTTTTGTTGTGGTAAACTTTACTTTCGACGGAAGGAAAACCTGCTCGTTCATTGCCAGCCAGTCGTCCTGCTCCAGTGCTTTCAGTGCATACACAGCCGTGTGACTGCTGAGTTTGAATTTTTTTATAAAATCGCTGATGTCGAAATCAAAATAATTTCCTTCGCCGCTGCCGGCGGGGATTTGCAAATAGTTAGCTGCGCATTGGTACACATGCTTTATGTCATTCAGCGAAGGGTAGCGGATAGCTGCCATGTTTTCCAGTTCGGCAATGTCTTTATCGTCATAAAGTAATACAGCGTAAGCCTTCTGTCCGTCTCTGCCGGCACGGCCGGCTTCCTGGTAATAATTTTCCAGGCAATCAGGAGCGTCGGCATGAATCACTGCCCGCACATCGGGTTTGTCAATGCCCATGCCGAAGGCATTGGTGCAAACAATGACTCTTGTTTTGTTTTGAATCCACGCTTCCTGCCGTTTATTTCTTTCATCCTGGGGCAAACCGGCATGGTAAAAATCAGCGGATATATCCTGTAGTTGCAGCAGTTCAGCAATTTCTTTGGTCCGTTTCCTGCTTTTGCAATATACGATGGCGCTGCCGGGCACTTTAGCCAGCACTTCTATCACTTTGTTGATTTTGGAATCAACTTTAAATACACTGTACGATAAATTTTTTCTTTCAAATGACTGGCGGAAAATTATTTTTTCCCTGAAGTGTAATTTGTCACAAATATCATCTTGTACTTCTTTGGTGGCAGAAGCTGTTAATGCCAGCACCGGAACGCCCGGCAATTCTTCCCGCAAAGCTGCAATGCGCAAATACGGCGGACGGAAATCATAACCCCATTGTGAAATGCAGTGAGCTTCATCAACGGCCACCAGGTTCACATGCATGCCGGGCAGGTATTCTTTGAAAAGATTTGTTTCCAGCCGTTCGGGAGAAACGTAAAGAAATTTGCAGTTGCTGTTCCCGGCCACTTTCAGTGTATTTATCACTTCGCTGCGGCTCATACCGGAGTAAACAGCAAAGGCCGTGATGTTTTTTCTGCGCAGGTTTTCCACCTGGTCTTTCATCAGGGCAATCAGCGGAGAGATAACTAGACAAAGTCCTTCTTTTGCCAGTGCCGGCACCTGGTAGCAAATGGATTTACCCCCGCCGGTAGGCATTAATGCCAGTGTGTCCCTTCCTTCAAGAACAGATTCTATCACTTCCTGCTGTAGCGGCCGGAATGAATCATAGCTCCAATATTCTTTTAATATTTTATGGATATCAGCCAAGAAAATAAAAATGTTGTACGATGAAGTTAAGAAAGAAAGTTGCCACGGAGACACGGAAATCGGAGAGGGATAATATCCGTGTTGCTTCGTGCCTCCGTGGCAAAATATCATTCAACTTTCTTCACAAACAATCTCACTGAATTTATTGCTAATACCACATCGCTCAACCCCATCACCAGTGCGCCGAAGGTAGGAGTGAGGAAACCGAATGCAGCTACCGGGATAGCGACAATGTTGTAAGCAAATGCCCAGAAAAGATTTTGTTTGATGGTAAGGTAAGTGTGCCTGCCAAGTCCAAGCGCTGTTGGAATTTTTTTCAGCCCCTGGTTCATCAGCACCACATGGGCACTCTGCACAGCAAGCTGCGAAGCTTCGCTCATGGAAATACCAAGACTTGCTTTGGCCAGTGCCGGGGCATCATTAATACCATCGCCAACCATGGCTGTCGGCATAGTTGCATTCAGCTCCGCAATCTTCTGCAGCTTTTGCTCAGGAGTTTGTTCGGCAATCACATCATCAATGCCCAGTTTTTTTGCCAGCTCATCACATTTTTTGCGACGGTCGCCGCTGAGCAAAATAGTTTTGATGTTCTTGCTGTGCAGGTAGTCAATCACGGTCTTTGCTTCGGGTCGTATTTCATCCTGTACATCCATCCAGCCGAGCAGCTCATTATTTTTTACAACATAAACATGGTGATTGTCCTCCGTTGTCATTTTCTCAGCTATTCTATAAGACCCGGCCCAATATTCATTTCCATCCTTGTCAACAGCGTTCATGCCCAGCCCTTTCACGTCTTCTATTTTAGCCCAGCGGATTTCATCTTTTGTTTTCCATTCATCTGTAATACATTTCGCAATGGGGTGGTTTGAATATTTTTCAAGAGAAAAAATAATTTTCTTAAAGTCTTGCTCTTCGCCAGCCAGTAACTTGAAACCGGTTACCCGGAACCTGCCCGTCGTCAGTGTTCCTGTTTTGTCAAACACAACCTGCTGTATGTTTTTAAACATTTCAAGACTGCCGGCATTGCGAAACAGGATTCCCTGCCTTGCCGCACGGCCAAGCCCAACAGCAATCGCAGCAGGTGTGGCCAGTCCCATGGCGCAGGGGCAGGCAATGACAAGAATGGCAATACTGCGCATCAGGGCAGAAGTGAAATTTTCAAGATAAATCCAGTTGGCAATAAAGGCCAAGACAGCAATCCCGACAGCCAGCGGAACAAATACGGCACTGATTTTATCAGCCAGTTTCTGCACGGGAGGTTTTTCGCCCTGCGCCTGCTTTACCATATTAATAATACCGGCCAGCACCGTTTCACTACCTGTGGCGGTTACCTGCGCCTTCACCGTGCCATCGGTCAGCACACTGCCGCCAATCAGTTTGTCTTTTGCATATTTATGCACCGGGCTGCTTTCGCCGGTGATGATGGCTTCATTTACATGGGCATCGCCCCAGAGTATTTTACAATCAATGGGTACCTGCTCCCCGCTTTTCATCAATATCAAATCACCGACTCTCAGTTGTGTGTTTTCCACCGGTAAAATATGTTCCTGGTATTTGTCGTCAAATGCAATCATGTTGGCCATTACCTTTTGCGATTTCACCAGCTTGTTCAGTTCCCGCTGTGTAGATTGTATGGAAGCATCTTCAAGATAATTGCCAAGAAAGACCAGTGTGATGATAGCTGCGGCAGTTTCGTAAAACATATACTTTTCGGCCTGGCCGGTAAGTGTACCATACAGGCTGTAAACAAATGCAGCCAGCGCCCCCATTGAAATTAGCACATTCATATTAGGCAACCCGTTACGCAGGCTCTTCCAGGCACTCCTGCCAAAGTAATTCATGCCCAGGGCAAAAACAGGAATAGTCAATGCAAACTGCACCCAGGGACGCATCAGCCAATGCACGTGTAATCCCGGAATCATGTGCAGCATCAGCAGCACAGTTAAGGGAAGACTGAAAAGAAAGCGCTGCAGGTGTGTGGAGAGAAAGGGTTTGAGGTTTGAGGTTTTACTGTCAATGCTGGCCACTTCATAACCAAGGTCTTTTATACCTTTAATAAGTTTCTCAGCTTTAAAATTTCCATTTGTTTCAAAGCTCACATCACCGCTTACTGAATTCACTTTAATTCTTTTCAGGCCCTGTTTTTCCAGGTACCGGTGAATGGTGAGAGCACAGTTGCTGCAATCCATTCCTTCCACTTTCCATTGTATTGTTTCCATGTTATTTTCTCCTCAATTTGGGTGTCCGTAAGTCATCCCCCTCTCCTGTGGGAGAGGGGGTCAGGGGGCGAGGTTGCAAATTCTGTTGCAAAAATACATGCTCCCGCCCGGGCGGCCAATTAAGTAATTGATAATCTTCAATACAAGGTTGCAAATGCCAAATATCTTTGCCGGGTGGAAATAAGTTTTAACCTGAAGGAAATTAAAGAAGCGGCCCGCCGGTTATGGGAGGCGGCAGCAGGCAAAAAGATAATTGCTTTTCATGGCAGCATGGGTTCTGGCAAAACCACCTTAATCCATGCCTTGTGCGATGTAAAAGGCGTAAAAGATGTAGTAGGCAGCCCCACATTTGCCCTCATCAACGAATATGTTTTTCCGTCGGTTAACAACAACGGAAAGATTTACCACATTGACCTTTACAGGATAAAAGATGAAGAGGAAGCAAGAAGGGCGGGAGTGGAGGATTGTTTTTACAGCGATCATACCTGCCTGGTGGAGTGGCCCGAAAAAGCTGCCGGGATACTGCCGCCGGGTACAGTTCATGTTTTTATTGACGTAATGGATGAACAAAACCGCCACCTTACTATAAAGGATAATTAGTTATTTTTGGTAACGGGCTTTTGCAATTCTGTTCATCGTCCCTTGCGACGCTCCGTTCAACAACACCCATTCTATTTTGCTCAATAGTATTCGGAACGCTGAAGTCCCGATAGCTATCGGGAGCGACGCAACGGAAGCTAAATAGTAGTACCCGGGCCGGGTACATAAAAAGCCATACCTCTCCTGCATTCCCATCCGATGGGATAGCGGAGAACAAAACCGTAATAAAATAAACCGGCAACTGGAAACCTGAAACCCAGCAACCAGCACATGAGCCAGCAGAAACCGAAAATCAGCACTTCGTTCAGCTACGAAACACTGGAAGAAACCCTGGATATAAAACCCAAGGGAGCCCGGTTGCACATAGGCATTCCCAAAGAGATTGCTTTCCAGGAAAACCGGATTGCACTTACACCCGATGCTGTGAGTGTGCTGGTGAGCAACGGGCATGAAGTGACCATTGAACATAACGCCGGTGAGGCCGCTCACTTCCGCGATAAAGATTACAGTGAAGCAGGCGCAAAAATTGTGTACGAAAGAGCCGAAGTGTTTAAAGCGCCGATACTGGTAAAAAGTGCTCCCGTGATTGAAGAGGATATTCCGCTGCTGCAACTGAGCCAGGTTATCATTTCGCCCATTCATCTTTCCATTCTGAAAGCCGACCTGCTGCAGAAAATGATGGATAAACGCATCACCGCTATTTCATTTGAAAACCTGCGTGACGACAGCGGTACCTATCCCATTGTTCGCAGCATGAGTGAGATTGCCGGCAGCGCCGTCATGCTGATTGCGGCTCAGTACCTGAGTTCGGCCAATCATGGCAAAGGTGTATTGCTGGGTGGCATCAGTGGCATTGCACCGACAAAAGTAATTGTAATAGGCGCCGGCATTGTGGGTGAATATGCAGCAAGGGCTGCCCTTGCTTTAGGCGCCTCGGTAAAAGTTTTTGACAACAATGTTTACCGTCTGAAACGACTGCAGAATAATATCGGGCAGCGGCTGTGGACATCGGTGCTGGAACCGCGAATGCTGTCGAAACAGCTAAAGACCTGCGAAGTGGCCGTGGGCGCCCTGGGCAGCGAATCGGGCCGCACACCGGTAGTGGTGACAGAAGAAATGGTAAGCAATATGCGGCCGGGCTCTGTTATCATAGATGTGAGTATTGACCGCGGCGGCTGTTTCGAAACTTCAGAAATTACCAGCCACGAGCACCCGGTGTTTTTGAAATACGGGGTGATTCATTATTGCGTGCCCAATATTCCCTCGGGTTTTGCCCGTACAGCATCACAGGCTATCAGCAATGTGCTGATGCCGCTGCTGATGGAAGCCGGCGATGAGGGCGGATTTGAAAACCTGGTATGGCATCATATTCACCTGCGGGGCGGCATTTATCTTTTCAAAGGCTCACTTACCAATTTTTACCTGAGCCAGCGTTTTGATTTGAAGTACACGGATCTGAACCTGCTGATTGCAAGCCAGCGGTAATTTTTTTTGGCAGAAATTAATTGTCCTTGCTTTTATCACTTACCCCTTCCTATAAAGTTTTTTTAAATTCTCCCTTTCTATTCTTCATATTTAAAAAACGAGCCGGCATGAAAAAGAGTTCAATCCTTTTGGCAGGGTTTGCTTTTCTGGCAGCCTGCAACAGCGGCGATAAAGAAGAGACCGCCGCAAAAATGGTCAATAGTGACCTGGTATCTGAATACCTCAAGGGAGATATTTCTGTTTATGAAGAAACTCCCTATAAAACCGACAGCACAGGAAAAATGGGTGAAATGGATTCCTGCTGCATTTCAGTTACTGAATATGATGAGCACGGAAACGAAATAAAAAATACATCCAAAGACAGCAAGGGCACCGTCACATCCGAAACGGTCATTACCCGCCATGCCAATGGCTTATTCAAAAGCGCTGTGACTACCGAAAAAGGAAAAACCACCGGCAACATTGATACCCGGCTGGATGAAAATGGTAAATACAACTGGGCCGAGGTACTTGATTCCAACGGCAAACTGGATGTTTATTACCTGGCAATAACCCAGGATGAAAACGACAATGTAACCGGCTGGAAACAGTACGATAGGGACAGCGTATTCCGTCAGTCGGGCGAAAGTGTTTATGATAAGTTTATGCAGACAAGCTTTAGCGTGAAAGACAACACAGGAAAAATAAAATCGTACGGTACGTATAAGTATAATGATAAAGGCGAACAGACAGAAATGTCAAACACCACTATCACCAAAGATTCTACCGTAACCAAGGTTACAAAATATACTTACGAAGCACATGATGAAATGGGCAACTGGACCCGGCGAACCACCTGGGATGATAAGGGCAAGGCAACCCGGATTGCTAAGCGGGTATATACATACAGGAAAAAAGAGTAAAGCGGCACTTATTTCCATTCGTTAATAGTAAGCCGGTGGCTGCAAAAAGCATATTCATGGTAATCGTTTGAACTGACAATTACCATTCTTTTTTGGCAATAATCATTCATCAGCTGATTATAAAGTTTGAAACCGGCCTCATCCAGGTTGGTACAGGGCTCGTCAAGCAGCACCACCGGCACATCAGAAAAAATCGCCTGCGCCAGTTTTACTCTTTGCTTCATGCCGGAAGAGTAAAACCGGATTTGCTTGTGAGCGGCATTTTCCAAACCAATCAATGAAATAATTTGTTCGGGAGTAACGGATGAAAGAAAGGGTTTGAAGCGGGTATGAAATTTAAAAAACTCAAGCAGGGTCATTTCCTCCACTACTTCCAGGTAAGGAGCGCAGATGGAAACGAATGCAAACACTTCATCATTATTAAGTTCCTTGTTCCCTGCCCGGTATTCTATTTTCCCTTCGTTCAATTGCATGGAACCGGCCATAACCTGCAGCAGCGTACTTTTTCCCGAGCCATTCGGCCCGGTGATGGCATAAGATTGTTCCGAAGAAAATTCGTAAGTAAGATGGCGAAAGATCCAGTCGCGGTTGAAGCGTTTGCCCGCATCAGTCAGCAATATCTTCATCCACACTGTTTTTGGTGAAGCGTTTGATAATGCCGCGGTTCGATTCGCGGATAAATGTTACAATCTCGTCCCGTTCATCTGTGGCATCAAATTCTTCTTCCAGGTATTCCAGTGCCTGGGTGGTATTAAGCCCTTTATTATAAATAACCCGGAAAATATCCAGGATATGATTGATTTTTTCCAGGCTGTAGCCTCTGCGCTTCAGCCCGATAGAATTGATACCGGCGTAAGACAGTGGGTTGCGGGCTGCTTTTATATAGGGAGGCACATCTTTACCTACCAGCGAGCCGCCGCTGAGAAATGCATGCTGGCCTATACGCACAAACTGGTGCACGGCCGTCATACCGCCCAGAATGGCCCAGTCGCCAATGACCACATGACCTGCCACCTGTGTATTGTTGCTGAAGATGCAGTTATTGCCCACAATACAGTCGTGTGCAAAATGGCAATACGCCATAATGAGGCAATTTTTACCGATTAAGGTCTTTTCCCTGTCCACCGTGCCGCGGTTGATGGTTACAAATTCACGGATGGTCGTGTTGTCGCCAATGATGACCTGGGAGTATTCACCCTGGAATTTCATATCCTGGGGTATGGCAGCAATGACAGCCCCAGGAAACACACGGCAGTTTCTTCCGATTCTTGCCCCTTCCATAATCGTTACATTCGACCCAATCCAGGTGCCTTCGCCAATTTCCACATCCTGGTGAATGACGGTAAAAGGATCCACTTTTACATTGGTTGCCAGCCTTGCGTTGGGGTGAATATAAGTATGAGGATGAATCATCTATTAAAACTACCCCCGCCCTGGGCGGGGGAAAGCGTCGCAAAGTTATATTTTAATGGCAAACAGAGAATTTTTTTTGCCTCCTGGTAATCCGTCGTTTAACTATGACGTTTGTTAGTAATAGCTTTGATATTGGTTAAGTGAAATTGGGAATTGTGCCGTAAATTTGCTTTCTCATGCATAACCCTCCCGACATATTATCGCTGGCTTACAGGCAGGCCTTACTGCAGGATCAGTTTGTACTGCTGCAGGAAAGAGTAAGGCTGATACCCGGTTCGGTTCAGTATACCATTAAAAGATATCATAATACCGGCAACTGGAATATGGAAGATACCGGCATGCTGGTGTATCATTATGAAAAAAGCAACCCGCGGGAAAATTACCTCGAGCTGAAGTTCTGTGTTTCCGGCAATGTGTATTGCCGGCAGAAGGATATCGAGTGCAATATGTGCAAGTTCAGCGCTTCGAAAACCTGCATGGAACGAGTAGAAAGCGTGGATGTGATGAGCTTCCGGTTTTCGCCGGCCCACCTTTCGCAGTTTGTTTCCCGCAAGGGAAATGAAATACTGAGCGATGATGTGCTGAAATTCAAACACCGCTCTTCGTTTACCAAAATACTTCCGCTGTGCGGAAAAACAAGAATGGTGCTGGACGGTTTGGTGAATCATACTTACAGCGACAGCCTGGAAAATATTTACATCAATGCGCAAACCCAGATGCTGCTGCTCTACAGCCTCGACTGTATGCTGGGTGAAAAAGAGATTGATGTCATTAATTGTAAGTTCCTTGCCAATGAAGCAGACCGGGAAAAAATTACCCGGGCAAGAGAAATACTCATTCAGCATATCGGCGAGCCGATTACAATAAAAGAGTTGAGCCGTAAAGTAGCCATCAACGAGTGTTACCTCAAAAAAGGTTTCAAGGAAATGTTTGGCACCACCATTTTCGATTTTTACCAGAGCCAGCGCATGGAGCATGCCAAATATCTTTTGTATGAAAAAGGGCTGAGTGTAACCGAAGTGTCCATGATGCTGGGGTATTCCTCTATCTCGCATTTCTCTACGGCGTTTAAAAAGCATACGGGGCTTAAACCCTGCGAACTACTACTCCGGGCTTAATGCAAAAAATAATTGCCTTCATATTATCTGTCTATTTTATTTTTCTTTTTGCGGTCCCCTGTTGTTCATTTGATAATTGCCCGGATGAAAAGACTGAACAGGCAGCCAATCATGATAAAGGCGACGGGGATTGTGGTAATTGCTCTCCTTTTTTTACCTGTACAGGTTGTGCAGGTATTACTCTTTCTTCCGAAACTCCCGTTATTGAAGTGATTTCATTTGTTCCCGGCCATTTGTACACGGGGTTTATTCTTTCTTCTATAACTGATGTGCATTACGATTTCTGGCAGCCGCCTAAGGTAGGTTAACGAATTATGGGGATCTATTATTCGTTAATCTAAAACTATATCATGAACAAAATGTGTTTAAGTGTGGCTGCATTACTCTTTGCTGCAACAATATACGGGCAGTATACATTACAGGTGAAAGTGCTTGATGCGGTTTCAAAAAAGCCATTGAGTTATGCATCAGTTTCACCAAAAGGAGTTCCGCATGGTGTAACGGCAGATTCAACAGGTCTTGCTCAAGTAAGCGTTCCATCCGGAAAAAATACAATTGCTATCAGCCATATCGGTTATGAAAGTCAAATTGTGGAAGTGACAATTCCTATTGATACAATGTTGGTAGTTGAATTGATGATCTCTGAAGAGGAGGAAGAAGAAGTCATCATTCTGTCAACCAGAAGTACAAGAACCATCCGTGATATTCCAACCAGGGTGGAACTTGTAGCCGGAGAGGAGCTGGATGAAAAAGCCAATATGAAACCCGGCGATATCCGCATGGTGCTGAATGAAAGCACGGGCATTACCACGCAGCAAACTTCCGCCATTTCTGCCAATGCGGCCATCCGCATCCAGGGTCTTGACGGACGATACACCCAGGTACTGCGGGACGGATTTCCTCTGTATGCCGGCTTTAGCAGCGGGCTGGGTTTATTGCAAACACCCCCGCTCGACCTGAAACAGTTTGAAGTCATCAAAGGCTCCTCATCCACTTTGTATGGTGGCGGCGCCATTGCCGGACTGGTAAACCTTATTTCCAAAACGCCGGATGAAGAAGGTGAATTGAAATTACATTTCGACATTACCAGCGCCGGCGGATTGAACACAAGCGGCTTTTATGGTAAAAAATTTAAAAAGACCGGGCTGACCCTTTTTGCTTCACGCAACAGTAATCCGGCCTACGACCCTTCTGATGTTGGTTTCACTGCCATTCCAAAATTTGAACGTTATTCGGTAAACCCTAAATTTTTCTTTTATATAAAAGAAAAAACAACACTCATGATTGGCGGGCAGGTGATGAATGAAAACCGCGTTGGAGGCGATATTGATTTTATCAAAGGGAAAAAGCCTTCGGGTTATTCAGAAAGAAATAATACCGACCGTTTTGTTTCCCAGGTTTTGATGGAACACCGTTTCAATGAAAACAAACGGGTTACTTTTAAAAACAGCATCAATTATTACCGGCGAAACATTAACCTGGTTAATTACGCCTTTATTGGCAGGCAGTTGGGTACCTACAGCGAGGCCTCATTTTATCAAAGACGGGAAAACTCTGAATGGATTGCCGGGCTCAACCTGCTTACAGATCATTTTGAAGAACAAAAGCTCAGCACTATTGCCCTGCGGAATTATACCCAAACAACGGCCGGGGCATTTGTACAAAACAGTATGAAGATAACCGAGCTCTTTAGAATGGAGACAGGCTTACGTGGTGATTATATAGTAGATTACGGCCTGGCATTGCTGCCAAGGATTTCTTTGTTGTTTAAATTTACCTCCAGCCTTTCATCCCGCATCGGCGGAGGCATGGGGTATAAAACACCCAATATTTTTACCGAAGAAAGCGAAAGGCTGCTGTTTCGCAATGTGTACCCGGTGGATGAGTATGCAAACAGGCTTGAAAAAAGTTATGGGGTAAATGCGGATATTAATTACAAAACCAGGTGGGCAGACGGCCGGCTCAGTTTCAGCATCAATCATCTTTTCTTTTACACCCGCATTCACGACCCGCTGCTGTTAAGAGAGACCGGGGGCAATTATTTTTTTACCAATGTCCAAGGGCATTTCGACAGCAAGGGAATGGAAACAAATGTGAAGCTCGGTTTCGGTGACCTCAAATTGTTTACAGGTTATACTTTCACCAAGGCGTACTTGCATGAAGGAAGCCAGAAAACCGAAAATTACCTGACACCCCGCCACCGGCTGAATAATGTGTTGCTGTATGAAGCGGAGGAAAAGTGGAAGGTTGGTTTGGAAGCATATTATTTCAGCAAACAGAAACTGAGTGATGGCCGTACCGGGAAATCGTACTGGATTATGGGATTGATGGGAGAAAAAATATGGGAGCAAATTTCACTCTATATAAACTTCGAAAATTTTACAGATACACGGCAAACCAGGTTTGATTCCATTTACACCGGCACATTTGATAATCCTTTTTTCAGGGACATTTATGCACCGCTGGACGGCTTTGTGGTAAATGGGGGAGTGAAGCTGCGGTTATGAGTGGTGAGTAATGAGTGATGAGTGATGAGTGATGAGTAATGAGTGTCTTGTCCTGTTACCGGAAGAAAATTACATTTTTCACGAAACTCTTCACTGATTATTTAATACTCATTTCTGTGTCCGGTAGTTCATAATATCCCGGTCAAAGAGATACAGCCCGCTGCGGTCGTCGCCAATCATTTCCAGTTTGTCGTTTAGTGTTCTGGCCACCCGTTCTTCTTCCATTTGTTCGTTTACGTACCACTGCAGGAAATTATGCGTGGCATAATCTTTTTCCGTCAGCGCCAGGTTCACCAGGTCGTTGATGCTGTCGCTCACTTTCAGTTCATGTTTCAGAAATTCTTCAAACATTCTGCGCAATGACTGAAAGGTCACCATCGGCTGCTCTAGCGCCGGAACCATGGCAAAACCGCCCCGCTCGTTGATAAAACGGATGAGCTTCAGCATGTGCACCCTTTCCTCATCCGATTGACGGAAGAAAAATTCCGTCACACCCTGCAGGCCGGGTTGTATTTCGGCCCACGATGCCATGGCCAGGTAGGCCTGCGAAGATTCCGCTTCCATCAGCACCTGCTTGTTCAGCGCTTCCTGGATTGATTTGCTCAGCATAAAAATTTATTTTAAAAAGGGATACAAATATAAGAACGCTTTATCATTCGCTTTGCCCGGGTACTCACATAAAATAAAATTTATTTAACCAGGAAAATTCATTCGTCGCATAATGTTTTTATACCGCGGTTCATTTTGCAATGAATCAAACCAGGGCCAGGCTTTCAGTTCTTTCATCCATACATCATGCCGTTCAACCCCTTTTTCAAGCTGAATCAACGCTTTTCCCTTTTCTCCCAATGCCACATATACGGCTGCCAGGTTAAACCCCGAAACAAGAATAGAATCAGACCGGTTCATCAAATTGTTCAGGATTTTCATTGCATCCTCCTTTTGGTTGGCACGGGCATAAGCGTATCCCAGCATGGCTTCATAGTGGGCTGACACCGACATGATGGCTGATTGATTCAGCGGTTCAATAGCTTCTGCATATCGCCCCTGCGCTATGTAAAGCTCCCCGATATTATGAAGTATCAACGAGTGATTGGGATGAACCTTCAATGCCTGCTGCAACTGCTCATCTGCTTTTGTATATTGTTTTGCATAAATATAAATTTGGCCTATGTAAGCAAGAATGACGGGTGAAAGCGGGTCAAGCTCCCGTGCTTTTTCAAGGTGTTTAATTGCATCGTCAAATCGTCCGATAAATCCAAGCGTTCGACCATACCACTGATAAGTGATGGCATAACCCGGATTGAGTTCAATGGCCCGCAGGAATGCTTTTTCTGATTCATCCCAGTTCCATTCATACGATAATTTCCATACACCCAGCGAAGAATAGGCTTCAGCCAGCTTGTTGTTTAACGCCAGCGCTTTTTGTATAGCTTCATTCGCAAGTCCCCCGGCTTCCTGCTGTGGCATACCACCCTGCTCGCCCAGCAGAATATAACAATCAGCCAGTGCCGCATAGGCCGGAGCATAAGCAGTGTCCTGCCCGAGCGCCTTCTTAAAACTTTCAATGGCCCGTTTATAACTCTCTATAGTTCTTTGATTCCAGAAATGGCGGCCAATTAAATAATATTCATAAGCACGGGCATTCACTTCTGGTGAAGTAACCAGCCTCATCTGGTCCTGGGGAGTTAGTTTGATTTTAATCGCACCGGCAATTTTCTGTGCCACTTCGCTATACAGGGCAAGAATGTTTTGTAATTCCCGGTCGAATTCATCGGACCAGAGATGCTTATCCAAATTGCCGTCAATCAGCTGTACCGTGATGCGTACCATATTGCCCTCTCTTATCACAGAGCCTTCAATAAGCGCCTTTACGCCCAGCTCTTTGGCAATCTGGCGCAAGGCCTTTTTTGTGTTTTTGTATTGTACTGTTGATGTCCGGGAAATAACCTTCAAAGCACTTATTTTGGAAAGTTCTGTAATGAGTGTTTCATGCATGCCGGAAACAAAATATTCCTGGTCGGGATTACCGGAAAGATTTTCCAATGGTAAAACAGCAATCGAATCCAGGGTGCTGCTTTTTCCCGGAAGTTGGGTTAACAACAATATGGCCAGTGTAAGGATGATGACGGCTATTGCCAAAGCAACAATCTGTACTGATTTCTTTTTGAATAAAGCCGGCAGGGAAATATTTTCCGCAGCGGTTTTTCCGTTTATTTCCTGCGGCAGAGGTACCACCATACCTTCGTTGGCTGCCGCATATACTTCAACAGGTTGTTTTACATTTTTTAAATTATACTTTCCCAGCAGGCTGGCTTTAATGTCACGCTGGTTTTTTATTTCATCATATACTTTGCCGGAAAAAAGTACGGCGCCGGGAATGGAGAGTGATTCAATGCGTGAGGCGATGTTGACACAATCGCCATAAATACCTTCGGTATCGTACACCACATCGCCGCTGTGAATACCGATTCTTAATTTGACTCTGGGTTCTCTTTGCAATTCATGCTGGATGGCTATACCGCAGCGCACTGCATCGGCAGCACTGCCAAACAGGCTCAGGGTGCCATCACCAAAATACTGGATAATGGTTCCGTTGTGGGCCGGAATAAGTGTTTCGAGTGTTTTCTTCTGGCGGGTTCTTAAAAGTTTTGCATGTGCTTCGTCTTCCTGCATCATGGCTGTATAGCCCGTCATGTCGGCAAACATCACGGCGGCCAGCTTCCGCTGACCGGCAGAATTAGTATCAAAGAATGCTGGCATCGACTGACGGGATTATTTTTCTTTTTTGTTCTAAGCTTAAAAATTACAACTATTTCCGGTAATGAAATCCGCTGCATCGGATTTGCAGGGCTGTTCAAAATGTTTTTTTCAAATCAGGATTGGTGGCGATGATATAATCGCCGCGGTAACTTTCCTTTTCCCACCCGGCCAGCATCGGGTCAGCAATATTGAATAAGGAATTACTTAAACAGGCTATGTTCAAAATTCTTAGTCTTTTATTCCGCAATTGCAGCTGGGCAGCTGTGCCCAGTTTTTCTTCGGTATGAAAGCCGCCCACGCAATGAAAAATTTTTTTGCCCTTGTTCTTTTTTAAAAATTTATAAATGCTGTAAGCCATACCCGCATCCCACAGGCTCTGGCTGTAATATACCCTCGGATTATCGCCACCGGGACTTCCCTTCATCACTTCAAAAAACTTTTCGCGGTAGCGGCCGCTCAGTGTGTCGTAGGGCAATGGGGGTAAAAATTTCTTTGCATCCTTAGATAAACTGTCCAGCGACTGCGTTCCCCGCCGGCTTACAAGATTCACATACCGGCGCGGCGGATTGGCGGCAATCACCGGAATTTTATTTTGCTTCGCAAACTCCACCATCGGCCGGTAATCTTTATAATTATTCCAGAGCCGGGCATCCCGTGCCAACCGGCTTTCATCAATAAATCCGGCAAGGTATTCGTCCAGCACCAGTTGGTTGTCGGTTTCAAACATTTCAAGGCTTAAAACAATCTTGCTTCCGTAACGGATGAACAGCGCTTTGAAAATTTCTGCCTCCAGGTAATGCCCCACGCTGTCGTTATGCTCTTCGCCAAAAAGCAGCACATCGGCGTTGGCCATGGCTGTCACAATTTTGTCAAAAGAAACGAGCTGCTTCGAGCGGGTGTCATAGATTTTGAAATGGCTCTCCATATTTTGCTGAGAGAATCCTTTTATTGTCAGCCATAGCAGCCAAAGACAGGCAAATTGTTTCATACTGAAAATTTCACTGAAAATACGGTTTTAAAAAGTCATAAGACGGATTGATTTCTGTCAGTCCTTTCGTCAAGACGCTTTTCCACTTTGCGTAAACCGTTTTACGTAAACCGTAAATACAGCTAAGTTGTGTAATTGATATTTGCTCCCGAAAAATCAACACTATGAAGAAAAGGTTTTTGTTCTTTACTCTAATTTCCATTGTTTCATTGACTGGCTTTGCCCAAACTGATGAAGCTAAAATTTTTCATGACGATTCCACCAAACCCGTTCATAAATACCTGCCCGATATTACCGTGGTGGGCCGCTACAGCAAAAGCGATTACCAGCAGATGCCTGAAGTGGTGGGCACCAGCATTTATGCCGGTAAAAAAAATGCACTCATCGTGCTGGACAATGTGCAGGGCAACGTGGTGACCAATTCTATGCGCCAGGTGATGGCCAAAGTGCCCGGCATTCACATCTGGGAAAGCGACCCCAGCGGAATTCAAATCGGCATTGCAGCAAGGGGCCTCAGTCCCAACCGCAGCTGGGAGTTCAATGTGCGCCAGAACGGTTATGATATTGCCGCCGACCCTTTCGGATATCCGGAGGCATATTACAATCCGCAACTACAGGCCGTGCAGCGCATTGAAGTGGTGCGAGGCCAGGGCTCGTTGCAATACGGTCCTCAGTTTGGCGGACTGATAAATTATATTCTGCGAAATGGCAGCGAAATCAACAAACCTTTTGAATTTGAAACACAGCAAACTATCGGCAGCAAGGCACTGTTCAATTCATACAACGCTATTGGCGGCGAAACAAAGAAGGTTCATTACTACACTTTCTTCGACCACCGCAATGGAGATGGCTGGAGAAATAACAGCCGCTATTTCACCAATGCCGGTTACGGCACATTCACTTACCGCTTTACCGGAAAATTTTCGTTGACTGCCGAAACCATGCATTCGCATATCCGCAGCCAGCAGCCCGGCGGACTTACCGATGCACAACTGTACAGCGATGCACGGCAAAGTGTACGCAGCCGCAACTGGTTTGATATTACCTGGACCACGCCGGCCATCATTGCCAATTATCAGGTAAATGAAAACACGAAGTGGAATACAAAACTTTTTGCCACCATTGGCAACCGCAACAGCGTAGGCTTTTTGCAATCCATAACTATTAAAGACAGTATCAATCCTGCCACAGGTGAATTCAATAACCGCACCGTGCAGATTGACAACTACCGGAATTATGGAATGGAGAGCCGCATTCTTACCGATTATGCATTGGGTAAAATGGATAACTCATTGTCTGCAGGTATCCGTCTTTATTCGGGCACCACGCACCGCCGTGCCGATGGCAAAGGAACCACCGGCAGCGGATATGATGTAACCGTGATTGGCAATTACCCGAGAGATATTGAATTTGATTCAAAGAATGCCGCCGTATTTGTTGAAAATATTTTCCGTTTCTCTGATAAGTTTCTCCTTGTGCCGGGCATCCGTTATGAGTGGCTTGAAGGTGCTGCTTCCGGCATCAACGGGTACAGCAGCGGCCAGCCTGTTTATTTGCAAAACATCAGCCGCAGCCGCAGTTTTATGCTGGGCGGCATCGGTACCGAATATCATATTGGTAACACAGAGTTTTACGGAAACATTACGCAGGCATACCGCCCCATCCAGTTTGCCAACCTGCAGGCGCCGCCCACAACCGATTCGGTGGACCAGTACCTGGAAGATTCAAAAGGATACAATATAGATTTTGGCTACCGCGGCAAGATGAAAGACTTTTTGCAGTTTGATGTAAGCGCCTATTACCTGCAATACAACAACCGTATCGGCACAGTTACCATTGGCAGCAGGCGTGTAATAACCAATGTGGGCAACAGCACCAGCAAAGGTATTGAGAGCTATGTGGAGTTTAACCCGGTTCGTGCATTTACAAAAAATACAAAGACCGACCTGATTGTATTTGGCTCTTACGGCTACACCCGTGCCCGCTACGCCAGCGACCATAAAGATGCCAATACCAAAGGCAAGAAAGTGGAAAATGCACCGGAGCATATTTTCCGCGGCGGTATTACGACCGGCTACAAAGGCATCCTGCTCACGGCGCAGCTCAGTTATGTGGGAGAAACCTACAGCGATGCCAACAACACCGAGACACCGACCGCCAACGGCAACAACGGGTTGATTCCGTCTTATACTGTTACCGATTTAACGGCTACATATAAATTCTCAAAAGGTTTAAATATAAAAGCAGGCATCAATAACCTGTTTGATGAAAGGTATTTCACCCGCCGTGCGGGAGGTTATCCGGGACCTGGCGCCCTGCCCGCCGATGGAAGAACATTTTTTGTGAGTGTAGGGGCGAAATTCTGATAAAAATGACTGTAGGGTTTCTTTATAGTGAAAACTCAGCGGAGTTATAAGGATGGCTTGATAATATTATTACCGTGATAAATTCAAAACAAAAACCTATATCACCTGTTGGATTTTTTATTGTGGTTATCAACAACATCATGCTATTAAATAAATGAATTACTACAGGAAGGCAGGTGGTTCAATGCAGTGTCAGATATAACAATTGAACCATCCTGTTCATCATTCACCCTTTTTAATTTTCTCCCAGTTCCGGATTGATTTTATTACAGCTTCCGTAACATGTTTATCATTTTTAAATGACCAATCCAGCGATTTGTAAGTAGTTGTATTATCGCTGGTAGCATGAAAAAATACAATTCCTTTCAATGCTGGATATGTTAATGGAATGGAATCCAACGCCTGTTTGAACCAGACGGCACGATCACCGCCCACGGGTAGCGAACCAAATTCTGTAATCATCATTGGCTTTTTGTATAATGAAACAGAATCATAAAACTTGCCGAATATTTCTTTAAAAGTCCACCACTGGCTCCAGGTAGCTACCGTGCCGTAGTTCAGTGCTGTCACACCAATCCAGTCAACATAATCATGGCCCGGATAAAATTGCGGATAAGTGATATAGGCCGGATGCGGCGACCAGATCCAGATTACATTATTGGCGCCAATAGCTTTAAACCGGTCAACCACATGATGCCAGGCAGCAATAAAATCTTCCGGTTTATTATTCTGCGGCCCCCAGGGATAGCGGAACGGATCATTCATCTCATGGCCAAAACGTAATAGTAAGGGAGTTCCAAACTGTTTTGCGGCATTGGCCCATTTGTCAATATAGCTGTCAAATTTCCCGGCGGTTATTTCTTTCATCCCTTCATAGTTCTTATCTTTTTTATTTTTTAAAAAGGGAAATTCTTCTTCATTAAAATCATTCAGCCAGGGCTCCCAGGTGACCATTGGAATGGAGCCAAGATCTGAAATAGCCTGTACCCTTAATTGGGGAAACACCTGTATTTTTTTACTACCCCATGCTGTATAAATGGAAATAATGGAAAGTTTTGTTTGAATGGAATCTTCCAGTTCGATAATACTCTCATACGATTCTGCCGTGTTATCGTCGTATGCTCCAAAAAGGAGGGTGTCTAAGCTATTGAACATGGATTTATTGGTGCGGTATTTATAAAGCCATTGCAGTGATGCAGACCTTGTTTTTCTTTCGTCTTTCCCCAATACATTTTTTTCCAGCTGAGAAATTCTGAAATCTGCATTCCTCAGCAGGTCATCTAAAGGCCCTTTATTTTTTTTGCCGGCCCATGTCAGTAACAAAAAAACAGACACACCAATTGCCATGGCTGAAAGAAACAGCCCGAACCTAACTAAGAAGGCAAACAACTTTGAATTTTTAAAACCCGATTTACTTTTCATTTAATTCAGATATTGAAGATGCGTATTGGATTTTATTGATATCAATTTCTTTCCAGGGTTCTTCAGCTGGCAGTTTCCGCGATTCAAAAGCCGCATATAAACCACCAAAGGTCATTATAAAGGAAATAATTGAAAATGCTACCATGCCCCAGATCATTCCACTGGTTAATTGAAGCCGGGCTTCCGGCGTATAATATTTACGTAAAATAACAACTACTGTAAAAGTGATAAGAAAAATAAGTTGCTGGATTATCAACGGACGTACAAAGGGTGTAAACCCTTTTACGGCTTGTTTGGCTGTGGGGATATAGGGAATCTTTCCATTCCACAGCGATAACAGAAAACCAAAAGCAAAAACAGGCCAGCAGGCAAATTTCAAAAACATGCCTCTTAAATGAAGCCCCCTTTCAGCGGCCGGATGGCAAAGCCATTTTTGCATATATAAATATATAGCAACTGCTATGATGACGACGGGCAGCCAGTGTTGTAAAAATTCAGTCAGATCCATGTAAGCCGGTAATTTACCCGTCCATAAAAATAAATAGGGAAACAGGATAAAGAAAAACATGGAGACACCGGAAAAATAATAGGTACCAATAGTGCTATAGGATAAACGCTGCCAACCGGATAATTTCTTCCAGCATCGTGGAAGTTCTGCAAACAACACTTCATGCACTCCTCTTGCCCATTTCAATTGTTGTTTGCAAAAAGATCCCATGTCTTCGGGTACCAGGCCGCGGCTTACCACCACAGGCACATAAACCGATTCCCATCCCTGGGCATGTATGCGGATTGAGGTTACCATGTCTTCGGCCAGTCCTATACCATGCCCGCCGGCAGTTTCCAAAGCTTTTCTTCTGAAAGTGCAGTTGGCGCCAATTGCCACCGAACAGTTTATTCCGTTCAATCCCATTTGCGTGGGGCCATAAAAACCATAAGTTTGTTCTGCGGCTCCTTTTGCAGTAAAAGATCTGTTTTGGTTGTAATAAGTTTGGGCTACCTGCACAAATCCTGTTTTTTCATTGGTAAAATATCCCAGCACTTCATCAAAAAAATTTGGAAAGGGAATATGATCCGGATCGAGTACCAGAATAAAATCTTCAGTGGTCATCGCTAATGCTGCATTGATTTTACCTGCCTTGGCGCCGGGATAGCCAACCAGCTCCAGCCACACTGCTCCATGTTTTTCGGCCACCTCTTTAAAACGGATATCCTGTGTATCATCAAGCAAATATGTGGTATGCGGATATTTTATTTTTGAACAGGCTTCCAGTGTTTTTTCAAACATGCTTAACGGTTCTCCCGGAGAACTGGTGGTGAAAATGGCCACTTTTAACCCGGGTGGAGCAGGGATCGGTTCGGGAATTTTTATTTTCAAATAGCTGATCCATAATAATACCATCCTGAAAATTCCCCACCATAAAATAAAAGTGAGCAGCAGGTACAAGGGCAGTGAGGCTACATGATCTTCTTTAAACCACCAGTTAAAAAGGTTAAATATACAAAGCACACCAGCTATCACAAGAGATGAAAGAATGAGTTTATACAGGCGGGTAAATGGCGCAGCTCTCCTGTATTGCCAAAGGTTATTTTTTCTTTTTATCATTAATAAAAAGATATTTTAATTGAATACTCGCCGTATGGCTTTTAAAGAAAATTAAACTTTGGTAAATATAATTTCCATTAATATAGAAATGACGTGACAAGGTAAAGTGCAGTTCGCCGGAAAACTCTACCGGTGTATAACTATAAGGTTCAAATTTTTTATTGACGAAAAATGAGCCTATTCCATTGTTATCAACAAATAATGAGGGCTGGCTGGCTTGAGCCGCTACACCAATATTCAGATTGGAAGAAAAACGGGCATATTTTGAAAAAGGAATCTGAAGTGAAACCAGCAATGAATGAATACTTTGTTCAGCCGGTGTAAAATAAGGAGCATAGATCCCTTCTATTTCGGCATTCAATACAGGGGGTATGGGTTGAGAATTTTTAGGTTGAAAAGTATTTTGCTTTGCATCGGCATAAGAAAAAGCATAACCTGCCTTAAAAGAAAAATCATTTTTATGAATGACCGGAGCCAATAACCAGAGGTAGGCAGTATAGGCGTTATTTCCGTCTTTAAAATCCTGGTACTGATATGCTGCTCTTCCCAGCCAACGGCTTTTCCTGTCAAAACCCAATCCCAATTCACCTACCTGGTACATAAATGGATTTTTTATACTGGCTAAAGTATATTGATACGGTTTTTTGTGGGTAACTGCATCGAGAGAAAAAGAAGGAGAGATTTTTTGAACCAGTTTCGCTTTCCAACTCATTTCGCCGTTGTAATTACTTGCCTGGAAATAACCTGCAGAAAACTCAAGATCAGTTTTGGAAGAAGCTAAAGAAATTTTATTGCCGGCCTCTATCCACGAAGTTTTATAAATCTGATCAGCATCAAAACTATAAAGGCTGGCTTTAATATACGGAGAGAATAACCATGATTTGTAAACTCCTGCTTCTGGTTCAAAACTCTGTCTTTGTAAAGGCTGGTCATCAGTATAGGCTGCTCCCTGCAGTTTTATATAAGGTGCAGTATAATCAGCAATTTGCTGAAGAATATAATCTGCATCTGCACTGCCGGGATGAAGCCGTTCAAGTAAGGCTGCTTTTTTTTTAGCAGCCGCTATATGGCCTGTCCAAAGATCAATATAGGCAAGCATCTTATTTGTCTCCTGGTGGTTGCTGTCAAAGATTAAATAATCTTTGAGCAATTGGCGGGCTTTTGAAAATTTATTGAGTTGATACAACAAGCTGCCATAATCCAGTTTAACAGCAGCCACATCGGGAAATAAATTCAAAGTTTTTTCATAAACAGCAGTTGCCTCATCAAATTTCTTCATCCAGAATAATACAAGGGCCTGCAGCCGAAAAGCATTTACATCTGTATGGTGAGAATTATAAAGAGTGAGCAGGTTATTGGCCTCATCAAATTTTTTCTCATATGCCAGGTTACGGGCAAGGTTTACTGTATCTGTATTTCCGGTGTTTTGTGTAAATGAATTATGGCTTAATAGAATTAAAAAAAAGGTAAAGAATCTTTGCATTAATTATTAATCAGTTTTCTGATAAAGGTTATCAATAAAAATTGTATTAAACAATGTTACAGTTAAATATGACTTTTTCATGATACAAAAACCTCTGGGTTATACTGGTTTAAAAAAACCATCCCACCTCTGGCAGGACGGTTTTTTTTAAAAATAAAATCTTAATACAAATAATTCAATGCCACTTTATCATTGCTGTTGAATGGACGGTCTGTAGTGCTGCTCAGGCAGGCCAGCATCCAGGATGCAGCATCGGGACCGGTAGGTGTGCCGGGTATATGTACAGCGCCTACACCAGTAGTTTCCTGTCCTTCATTACCACCCGTACCACAGCTATAACTACGGTTCATATAGTCTGTATGACGGAACCCAATGCAATGACCCATTTCATGTGCCAGTACGGTTGTCATGAAACCATCACTGTAAGTAGTATATTTTTTAGCATACTTAATTTCATTATAAGGATCGCCACCGCTGGTGGGGAATCCTGCAGAAGCTATATACTGCCCGGTATTTACAATCCTGATATTAATGTTGCCACCACTGCTTACCCGCTGAAAAGTGAGTGCCAGACCCTCTGCATTGTAACGGGCAATAGCATGATCAATAGCTGCTGAAAAACCAGAATTGATAGTGCCGCTTACGCTTACAGTAATTGTTCTGGGGAGTCCGGTTACCAGGTTGAAAGTTCGGTACTGTTCTTCGCCTGCAATTCTGAGTTTTGGCGAAGTGGGTCTTTCATTTAAACTGGCTTCAGAAAGGAATATGTCACCTTCTACAAGGTAACCACCCTCTGTTATCTGCACATTAGAAGTGTTGAATCCAAGATTTGAAATCTTGGTCATCGTTTCCTGTGAAATTTCTTCCTGTGCAGTTTCTTTTGCTTCCTTTTTACAAGCAGTGATTGTAAAACTTACAATCATGACAAGTGTTAGTGTTTTCATCAAGTGTCTCATGAGTTTGATTTTGTTTGGTGATGAGATATACCTTTCGGTATTTTGTGGAGGAAAAGATAAAAACAATATTTTAAATTGTTTTATCTATTATTCACATTTTTTTTGATTTTGCCAGGTTATTATGGAGAGCTCAGTTGTGGTTTACATTTTTATGACAAATCAGGATGAACTATAAAAACAGCCCTATGAGTCGTAATTATACGAGGAATAATTTTTTTGTTTTGAGAAAGCTGCTGTTCATAATGCTTTGGTTTCTTATTCACCAATCTGCATTTTCACAGGAAAAATGGCCGCTTTATAAAATCTCCCCGGGGTTATTGAAAAAAATTAATTCAGGGGTATTTACCGGCAAATCAACATTTATAATCACAATTTCCGGGAAAGTTTTGCCTGGCGAAATCAAAGCCTTAAATGCAGGCGAAAAGAAAATAAATGATTATGCATCATTTTCCTTCTTTGAAATCCGGGTTACTGTTGAGGAATTGCTGTCAAAAGTGTTACCGGCGCCGGGAGTAATTTTTGCCGAAGATGCTTCATTAAAAAAAGGACTGAATATTTGTCGTATTAAATTAGAACTTACGGGGGGAGGCGTTATTTATTCCCAACAGGAAACGGTGTATTATTTACGAGGTAATGATTTTATAGTTTTTCCTAATCCTGTGCAGCAAAATCAACCGATAAATATATTGGCCTCTGATTCGCAGGAAGAAACCCGGTTGCTTATATACAATTCACAGGGTAACAAATTAGCGGAGTATGTTATAGAAAATACGGTAACATCAATACCATCGGGCCGCCTAAGTAAAGGACTTTATATTTTCCGGTTTACAAGAAAAGGGCAGCCAGGCAATTCAATAAAAGTTTTCGTTTATTAAAAAAACCGGCAGGTGCGAAGGGATTATTTCTATAAATACTGAATGGCTTCTTTAGTTGCTTCAATTGTTTTATCCAGGTCATCTTTTGTCAGCGCATTATTGAGAAACCAGCTTTCAAATGCAGATGGCGGGAGATAAACACCCCTGTTCAGCATAGCATGAAAAAATATTTTAAATGATTCATTATTGGCAGATGCGGCCGATGCAAAATCAGTAACCGGATGATCGCTGAAATGAATGCTGATCATGGAGCCAAACTGATTGATCACATAAGGCTGTCCCCATGCTTTCAATACTTCATCCAGGCCATTCTTCAGGTAAATAGATTTTTCTTCCAGTTCTTTATAAATAGCCGGGTTGTTTTTTAATTCTTTCAGCACGGTGTAACCCGCAATCATTGCAATAGGATTACCACTTAATGTTCCGGCCTGGTACACATTCCCAAGCGGTGCAATGTGCTGCATAATTTCTTTTTTACCACCGAATGCTCCAACGGGCATTCCGCCGCCAATTACTTTTCCATAAGTAACCAGATCGGCTTTGATGTTTAATTTTTCCTGGGCACCACCCGGCGCTAAACGAAAACCCGTCATCACTTCATCCAAAATGAATACGATTCCTTCTTCATCACACAAGTTTCTTATTCCTTCCAAAAATCCTGGCTGAGGTAAAATACAACCCATATTTCCGGCAACAGGTTCAACAATGATGGCTGCAATTTCTCCCTTATGTTGCCGGGATAGTTTTTTTACAGCATCCAGATTATTATATGCCGCCGTCAATGTATCATTCGCTACGCCGGCAGTCACACCGGGCACGGTTTGAATATTAAAAGTTGCTACACCGCTTCCTGCTTTTACCAAAAATGAATCAGCATGACCATGATAATGCCCTTCAAACTTGATGATTTTATTTTTTCCTGTGTATCCTCTTGCTAAACGGATAGCACTCATGCATGCCTCTGTACCACTGCTCACCATGCGGATCATATCCACACCCGTCATACTGATGATGAGCTCAGCCATTTCAATTTCCAGTTCTGTGGGTGCACCAAAAGAAGTTGAACCCAATGCTTTTTCCTGTATCGCTTTTACTACTGGTTCGTATGCATGACCCAAAATCATTGGACCCCATGAAGCGATATAATCAATGTAACGGTTGCCATCAGCATCAAACAGGTAAGCGCCTTTTGCATATTTTATAAACAGGGGTGTGCCGCCCACACTTTTAAATGCCCGCACAGGGGAGTTTACTCCGCCAGGAATAGTTTTTTGTGCTCTTTCAAATAATGCCTTACTTTTTTCTATTGACATAATCTTATAATCATTTGCTTTGAATCATCAAATTAACTAATCAGCCGTACTGCATCTTTTGCAAAATAAGTTGCGATCAAATCAGCACCGGCTCTTTTAATAGACGTCAGTACTTCCATGATTGCTTTATCTTCATTGATCCAGCCTTTTTCTGCCGCCGCTTTGATCATCGCATATTCGCCGCTGATGTTGTAGGCGCTTACCGGAACGTTTACTGCATTCTTTACTTCACGGATAATATCCAAATAACTTAATGCAGGTTTTACCATCACAATATCTGCTCCTTCTTCCACATCCATCATAGTCTCTTTTATTGCTTCAATGCGATTGGAATAGTCCATCTGATAAGTTTTTTTATCGCCAAAACCGGGAGCGGAATCCAGCGCATCGCGGAATGGTCCGTAAAAGCAGGAAGCATATTTGGCGCTGTATGCCATAATGCCCACATTGGTAAAATTATTTTCTTCCAGTCCTTTCCGGATGGCGCCAATGCGTCCATCCATCATATCGCTGGGCGCCACCATATCCGCACCGGCTTCAGCATGACTGATGCTCATTTTCACCAGCGCCTCCACTGTTTCATCATTTACAATCTTTCCGTCCTTCACTATTCCATCATGGCCGTAAGATGAATAAGGGTCGAGCGCCACATCTGTCATCACATACATTTCCGGTACGGCATCTTTAATAGCACGAATACTGCGCTGCATCAGCCCGTCTTTGTTCCATGCTTCTTTACCGGTATTATCTTTCAGCCCGTCTTTGCATTTGATAAACAGCAGCACACTTTTCAGGCCCATGGTCCAGAGTTCTTTTACTTCTTTCACGGTTATATCAAGACTATTGCGGTAATAACCGGGCATGGAAGCAATTTCCGTTTTGCTGTTTGTACTTTCATCAATAAATAAAGGCACAATAAAATTGTCAGGCGACAGTTTGGTTTCAGCAACTAAAGAACGGATGGCAGCGGACAGTCTTAAGATTCGGTTTCGTCTTTGTAAATACATAAGATTCATTTATGAGTAATGAGTAATCAGTGATGAGTAAAAGACTTATCATTGATTTAGCCAGTCTTTCGGGTTCAAACACACCTGCAACAGCTTATCTTCTTCGCTTCCTGGTTCCGGATGATAATTATATTCAAATCTCACGGTTGGCGGCAGGCTCATCAGAATACTCTCAATTCTTCCCTTTGTTTTTAATCCAAACAACGTCCCCCGGTCGTGTATTAAATTAAATTCAACATACCGCCCCCTTCTTACTTCCTGCCAGTGCTTATGTGCGGCATTGTAAGGCATGTTCTTTCTTTTTTCAACAATGGGAAGGTAGGCATGGACAAATACTTCACCGCAACTCTTTCCAAAGTTTACCCAGAAATTCACATCATGGATTTCATCGGGTCTTTGGTAGTCATAAAAAATTCCTCCTATACCTCTTCGCTCCGCATCACGGTGCCGGTTCACAAAATAGTTATCACATTCTTCTTTGAATTTGGGATAAAACGAAGTGTCAAATTCGTCACACACATTTTTATACGTTTGATGAAAATGACGGGCATCGTCTTCGAACAAATAATAGGGAGTTAAATCTGTCCCTCCACCAAACCACCGGTCAATCACTTCATCTTTTTCATTATACAGTTCGAACATGCGGTAATTGCAATGAATTGTTGGTACGAAGGGATTTTGCGGATGAATAACCAGGCTCAATCCGCAGGCAAACCATTTCGCGCCATTAATCCTAAGTTGTGCTCGCATTGCGTCGGTCACATCACCATGAACAACCGAAGTGTTTACACCACCTTTCTCAAACACATTTCCGTTTACAATCACTCTTGTCTTGCCGCCGCCACCCTCAGATCGTTGCCACTGGTCTTCCTCAAATTTTGCTTTACCATCTTCATTTTCCAGCGCAGCGCATATTTTATCCTGCAGGTCATGAATAAACTTTACCCACCCTTCCTTTACGTTCATATTTATAATTATTTCACTCATTTCCCATCACTCATCACTACTGCCCATTCCTTCACCGCCTCCACAAATGCTTTTGCATTTTCCACCGGTACATTGGGTGTAATGCCATGGCCTAAGTTGGCAATATATCGCTGTGTGCCGAATGCTGCTATCATTTCGTTCACCCATTTTTTTATCTGCGGAACTGGTGCCAGAAGTTTTGCCGGGTCAAAATTACCCTGCAATGTGATATTATTTTCTGTCAGCTCTCTGGCAAATTTCGGTGCGATGGTCCAGTCAATGCCAATGCCGGCAGCGCCGCTGTTGCTTAAATCCTTCAGCGCATACCAGCTTCCTTTCGGAAATAAAATGACCGGCGCATCATCTTTCAGTGCGTCGGTAATCTGTATCAAATAAGGCTGGGCAAAAGTTTTAAAATCTTCCGGCGACAAAGAACCGGCCCAACTGTCGAATACCTGTACCGTATCAGCGCCGGCCGCTGCCTGCGCTTTTAAATAGTCAATAGTGATGTCCGTTATTTTTTGAAGTAATAAATGAGCCAGTTGCGGCTCGGTGTAAGCGAACTGTTTTGCTTTCTCCCATGTCTTGCTGCCTTTGCCTTCTATCAAATAACACAGTATGGTCCATGGCGCACCGGCGAAACCAATCAATGGCACACGGCCGTTGAGTTCTTTTTTTGTCAGCCGCAATGCATCCATCACATAGCTTAAACTCTCCTCTGCACCATCCGTGATTAATGAGTCAATATCTTTTTTTGATAAAATTGTTTTGGGTAAAAAAGGACCTTTGCCGTCTTCCAGCAATACGTCCACACCCATCGCCTGGGGTATAACCAGTATGTCGGAAAAAATAATGGCAGCATCCACGCCAATCTGGTCAACGGGCTGCAAAGTGATTTCGCAGGCCAGCTCCGGTGTCCGCACACGGGTGAAGAAATCATATTTCTCCCGCAGCTTTATATAATCCGGCAAATATCTCCCGGCCTGCCGCATCATCCACACCGGGGGCCGCTCCACTTTTTCTCCACGAAGAGCTTTTAATAGTAAATCATTTTTTAGTTGGGTCATAATTTTTGTTTATCATTAATGAGTTGGATGATGAGTTGCTGCATTTCCTTACCCCCTTTAGGGGCTGGGGGTTACTATCTCTATCATCTTCCTCACCAAACTCTCTTTGCCCGGCGCATCACTGATGATGATTTTGTTATTGCTGTATTTTTTTATTTCGTTCGCAGTGCTGTTGCCTATGGCAAACAAAATCGTCCGCTTATTTACTTTGTTGTGCTTAAAAAAACTTTCCACCGCACTGGGACTGAAAAACAAGATGCCGTAATACTCTTTTTTGATTTTATGCGGCACCCCAATTGTTTCATATACGACGATTTCATTTACTTCTATATCATGGTTTCTTAAAATCCCGGGCAATTCATCTCTGCGCCGGTCACCGCAAAAGAAAATAATTTCCTCCGACTCATTTTCTTCAGCAATCAGCTCAGCCAGTTCCGCGGCATTATCCGCTGTGCCAGCAATGGATTCTTCACCAAAATATTTTTTTACCAGTTGCTTTGTGGCATGGCCAATGCAATAAATTTTCCAGTCCGGCTGCTGGCCTTCCTGCCCGGCTGCCACGGCTTCCACCGCATTCATGCTGGTAAACACAACCGTGGCCGATTGCATGTAAGCATTTTCAATTTCCTGTTGCACTTCCACCGACTGTATCGGCACTGTTTCAATAAACGAAATCACATCAATACTGATACATGTCGCTTCCGCTTCTTCAATGAGCGACGGAGCTAATGGCCTTGTTGATAATATGCTGATTTCGTTTTTCGGCATTTTTATAATTCTGATTATACCTATAAGGTTTGCCGGGCTGGTGACTGCGCTGCAAACCTTATCGGGTTTACTTATCTGCATTCCGCATTTTTTTTACAATTGCTTCACCGCCCTGCACAAGCAATTGCTGGGCTGCTTTCATTCCCAAATCTTTTGCATCCTTTGGCCATTTCGACATTTCACATTCTGCTATTTCTTTGCCATCCGGCGACAAAACATTTCCTTTAAAATGGGTTTCGCCATTTTCAATTGTAGCCAGGGCGCTGACAGGAGTGGAGCAACCGCCAAGGAGGGTTCTCAAAAAATCTCTTTCAATTTTTGTGCACAAAGCCGTGTCTTCATCATTGAGTATATGACAGCTTTCAAAAGCATAATCATCGTTTTCCCTGCATACCACCATAATGGCGCCCTGTGCCGGTGCCGGCAACATCCAGTCAAGCTCAATCGAATTTTCAGGTCGCAGATTGATTCTTTCCAGCCCGGCCGCGGCAAAGATGGCCCCATGCCAGTTGCTTTCGTTCAGCTTTTTCAATCTTGTATTTACATTGCCCCTGAGATTTTCCATTTTGTGATGCGGGTAGCGGTGAAGCCATTGTGCTTTTCGGCGAATGGAACTGGTGGCTATTGTAAGCGGGGAGTGGTGAGTAATAAGTGAAGAAATGACCATTGACCATTGACCATTCTCGAACCCCAGCTCATCACTTATCACTGATAACTCATTTCTGCACACCAGCAAATCTTTAAAGGACCCCCTCTTCAGCACAGCCGCCTGCACTATTCCCTTTGCCAGTTGCGTCGGCACATCTTTCATCGAATGAACGGCCACATCAATTCTATCGCTCAGCAATGCAGCATCAAGACTTCTGGTAAACACGCCCTGCACACCCATTTCATACAATGGGGTTTTCAAATCAATATCGCCTTCGCTTTTGATATACACCAATTCGGAAGCAAAGCCATTTTGCGCAAGCAAATCTTTTACCTGCAAAGCCTGCCAGGTGGCCAACTGGCTTTCCCTGGTTCCGATTCGGATAATTCTTCCCATTTCTGTTTATGCGCCGGTGGCAAGAAATTCATTGATGGCTTCGATATAATAACAACCTTTCTGGTCCTGCTCCTTCATCTTGGAAGCCATGCCGTCAATTACCCGCTGAATTTTTTTATCGGGATTTTGATGTTGAACTAAAGGTATGAATAATGGGGAAGTATGAATTTCCTTGAGCTTGCTCTTGACCGCCCTCAGCACCGGCACATGCCTGCGCATGTTGTACCAGTCAATAAATTCGTCAATATGTTCTGCAATGATGGCGTTTGCTTTCGGCACTTCGGCCTGGCGCATGGCAAGCGTTTCATCTTTCATCTTTGACAGATCGTCCACATTTACCAGCGTTATATGGGGCAGTTGCCGTGCCATGGCATCCACATTATAGGGAATGGAAAAATCAATGATGAGTTTTTTGTTCAAACCGGCAAGATGTGGACAGGTAATCACCGCATTGCCGGCATTGGTGGCAACAAGTATGATATCGGCTTCGGCAATCTGCTGCAGCAACTCATCCATCTTTGCCGATTGCAAACCCAACTCTGCGGCAAGCGTGGCTGCTTTTTCTTCGGTGCGGTTAATGAGAGTTATTTTTTTTGTGCCAAGATAATCAACCAGGTTCTTGCAGGTATTACGACCGATTTTGCCTGTGCCCAGCAAAAGAATTTTTTTACTCTTAATATTTTTTACATGCCGGCGGATGTATTGTATGGCGGCAAACGAAACCGACACGGTGCCACTGCTCAGCGTCGTCCGGTTTTTCACAGCTTTGGATGATTGCAGCATGCAGTTTACCATCCGTTCGGTAAATGCATCCATGCGGTCGTATTGTTTGGCAAATTTTGCGGCAAGTTTTATCTGACCGATAATTTCATAATCACCAAGAATCTGCGAATCCAGCCCGGCGCCAACATAAAAGAAATGCTCAACAGCTGCGGCGCCCTGCCTGGTGTAAGCCAGCGAGGCAAACAAATCCTGCGGGCCTTCGGTTTGTGAACAGAGCAACCGCATCAGCTGTTCAGCATTTTCAGCAAAACCATAGATTTCGGTACGGTTGCAGGTAGATACAATGAAAAATTCGGAAATGCCGTAAGCAGGCGCTGCCTGCAGCAGGCGTGAATATTTTTCCTGACTGATGGCAAAGCGTCCTCTTGTTTCCGCATCCGATTTGCGATAGTTAATTCCTGTTACGAAAAATCCTGAAATATCTTTTGGTCCGGTGCCGTTCATACCATGCTTTATTCGTCACCGCAAAAATACTTTCGGTAATTTCAGACTCCTAAAATCTCTGTCATTGCACTGTCATTTTACCGTTTGATTTTCATCAGATGAATGGCTGTTCGTAATCAGGTTGCATGCAGACAGGAAAGCGATTTTTATCCAATCAAAATATACGGCCGTTCACTCAAAAAAGGTTTGCAACCGGCAAAATTTATTGTAAAGATTTTTATGTCACCGGCTTTTGGTAATTCTGGTCAATGTCCCCTTGCGACGCTCCTCCCGATAGGTATCGGGACATCATCCGGTAATTC